>NZ_CYSB01000028.1 GCF_001458255.1 Thalassovita autumnalis | reverse complement strand
GTCAGCCATCGCTCTCGCCGCACTCGTTATTTACTGGCTATGAGTCCTGAGCCTAAGTTTCATCGGAATTGGACTTGCCTTTCATGCGGTCGGATTTGCCTCGGCGGGGGCATTTCTCCGCGATCCCGCTACGTGCACTGAAACCTCGAAGGGAGTCACCCAAACATGAAACGCCTGATCGAAGCCGGCCTCATGTTCGGCAACCTCATTCACATTTCCAGCCCCGCCTTGGTTGAGCGCTATAACCGCGCGCTCACCCATCTGACGGGCCAGCGCACTGACCTCAGTGATTTTCACATCGACATCGCGGGGTACTCGCCTGAAATCGGCGATGAGCTGGGCGATCACATGTACCTCAATCAGAATGGGGTGAACCGGCAGTTCATCCTGCTGACCACCCAGCAGAAAACCGCGCCTTTGCTGAATGTGCAGTTCTCGATGAACCGCTCGGTTCTGCGTCAGTTCATTGAGCAGAATGAAAACCAGTTGTTTGCGCTGACCACGCGGGATGCGGTCGCCGGGGAGCTTTTGAACTCTGTCTATAGTCTGGAGTCACCCCAGCAGCTGTTTGACATTCGCCGGATCCGGATTGAGGCGGACACCACCGCAGGCACCCTGCGGCAGGCGCAGGCGCTGGGCGACAAGATTGACCGGTTCATGGGGGAAGAGGACGCCTGGTTTGATGATGTGCTGATTGCCGAGATGATCACGCTGGCCAAAAAGACCGGCGATGTCACGCGCAACCCGGTCACGCTGGATCTGATGGAGTTCAGCCCGGAAAACTATTGGACAGCGCATTTTGGCGGGCTTTACGTGTTCCGCGGCATGGACCATCCGGCGGTGATTTCCCGTGGGGAGAAAGAGGATCTGGGCAAGCTGCCGATCAAATACGTCTTTGACTTCAATGACCGCAATCAGGTGGCGAAGTTCCTTGATTATAATGATCTGGTCGAACCCATTGTGAAGGCACGGGGCGTGGATGCGGCAGCCATCCTGCGGCAGAAGATGGATTTCATCGTGGTGGATGTGGCGCAGGATCGTGGCATTGACCTGACCGGGGCCACTCGCCGTGACATCCGTGCCCTGGCGCGCGATCATGCCGCCGATCTGCCTGAGGAATTCCACGGGTTGCAGTCGCTGCTGCGCTGGGCGGAGGCCGAGGGCAGCTGGCCCAAAATCACGTCCGACCATCCGGCCTATTTCTACACGCTTCGCGCGGCCAATCATCCCGACCGGGATCTGGTCAATATGCTGCTGGCCGAGCTGAGCCCCAAAGACATGCGCCAGTTGTTCATCTGCCACAAAGAGGCGTTTTACAGCGCATATCAGGGCTGGAGTGAGACGAAAAAGGGCTATGTGGTTGATTTCCTTACCCGAGAGTACCAAGTGGATAAGGCCGGTACCCGCGCGGCCCTTTTCGGCCACGATGCACCGCTGGAGGTTGCTGAGGCCGCACCCGAGGATGATCTGATTGAGCGCGTTGGCCCGTGGTCTGCGCTGCGGCGCGGGCAGGCCGAACCACCGCGCCGCCCTGAAAAGCCGCGTGGCCCCTGGGGTTAAAGCAAGAGGAGGAGAGACATGTTTGCACTGGCACGACTGGCGTTTTTTGGCTTCATCGTTTTGACCATCCTCTATGTCGGCGTTTCGATCTATTCGCGGCTGGTGCGCCGCAGCAAACTGGCCAAGCAATGGCAGGAAGAGGGGGGCGTCGGGGACCGCGATGCCTTCATCCGCGAGGGGCTGGAAGACTATGATGACAGCTTCCGTCGCAAGTTGATCCTGTTGATTTACATCGTACCGGTGGTACTGGTCGCCGTGACCGTCTATCTGGTGAATTTCTACTAAGGGGGACCATCAACATGGTCTATTTGAAATGGGCGTTTCGGGTTGTTCTCTTGACCCTTGTGGTGGGGTTCTTCCACTACACCTTGCCGCAGCATGATATTGCCCGGGTGACCGACACCTATGAAAAGCGGATCGATTTTGGCGAAAACTCGATCTTCTGGGCGGCCTCGGATTCCGGCAATGCGACCACCACCGTGAACCGCGATGTGTTCTTCATTCAGGCCAAATACCCAAATGATCGGGTGATGGTCTATCGCAACGAAGACACTGGTTGGGGCTGGCCGCCTTATTTCAAGTTCGACACCTCGAACCTGCAGGCCGAAGCTGCGGATCTGAAATCCAGCGCAGATGCACCGCAGTGGGTGGTGATCAAACATTACGGCTGGCGCAATGAGTTCCTGTCGATCTTCCCCAATGCGGTGTCCGTGCGGGCCGCAACAGGACCGGATGAACGGATCATCCCCTGGCTCAACATCGTGATCCTGACGCTGTTTGCGGCGGTGTTCTGGGCGATTTACGTGCGCTGGCGGCGGTTCCGTCAGGCGCGGATTGATCCGGTGCTGGAGGATATCGGCGAAGGTTATGATGCGGCCTCAGACGCGCTGGCGGATCGGCGCGGGCGGGTTGGCCGCTGGCTGGACAGCTGGCGCAGCAAGAAGTGATGGCCCAAAACGGATGGCCAAGAGCAGATAAATTTGGGGGCTTCGGCCCCCTTTTTGCTGTTGGGTGCGATCAAGCGCTGGCGTCAGTAATTGCTTGCGCAATGCGCGCCACACCTTCAGCGATCCTGTCCGACGGGATGGAGGAATAGGCCAGCCGGTAATGATTGCGCGGCGCCTGCGCACCGGTGAAGAACCTGTCGCCACTTTCGATCAGAACACTGTCGGCCTGTAGATGCTGGCGGACCTGTTCCATATCCACGCCCTCAGGGGCCTTCATCCAGAAGCTGGAGCCGCCAAAGGTGCCGCTGCCCGCAATCGTCAGCCCGTGATCCAGAAGCGCGGCCTGCATCACCGCGCGGCGTTCCGCCAGCAGCCGCGACATGCGTTTGATCTGGGCGTCATAGTGGCCAAGGCGCAGGAAATAGGCGGCGGTTCGCTGGATATGCCCGGGGGGATGGCGCAGCACATTGGCGCGCAGGGCCCGCGCCTGCCGGATGAATGGCTCTGGCCCGACGAGGTAGCCAAGGCGCAGCCCCGGAAACAGCACCTTGGAAAAGCTGCCGACATAGATCACCCGACCATCGCCATCGAGGCTTTTGAGCGCGGGTGAGGGTGGCGACAGGAATGACATTTCAAATTCGTAGTCATCCTCCACCACCAGTGCGTTGCGCGCGCGGGCGGCGGCCAGCAGGGCCTCGCGCCGGGGGCGTGGCATGGTGGCAGAGGTCGGGCATTGATGCGATGGCGTGGTGAAGATCACATTGCAGGCCTCTGGCAGCGCTGCCGGCGGCAGGCCTTCGGCGTCCACATCCACCGCGGTGACGTCACAATCGATTTGGGCAAGCGTGTCCTTTAGCGGCGGATAACTGGGGTTTTCCATCACCGCGCGACGCCCCGGCCCCAACAGCACCTGCGCCGCCAACCACAGGGCGTTCTGTGCCCCCATGGTGACCAGCACTTCCTCAGGGCGGGCCATGATGCCGCGTCGGGGCAGGCTGTGGCGCAGGATAAACTCCACCAGTTCAGGGTCATCCTGATCGTAGTAATCCGTGGTCAGCGCGGTGAAATCCTTCTGCCCCAGCGCCTGAATCGCGCAAAGCCGCCAATGGGCGTGGTCAAACAGCGCCGGGTCTGCCTGACCGTAGACAAAGGGGTAGCGGTAGCGCGCCCAGTCCGAGGGTCGCCCCGGCACCACAGAGGAGGTGATCTGACGGCTCAGCGCCATGTCCCAATCCACCGCTTCGGCGGCGGCGGGCAGTTCCGGTTCGGGCAGCGGTTCTGGCGCATTTTCCGAAACGAAATAGCCCGACCGATCCCGCACCGCGAGGTAGTCCGAGGCCTGTAATTCGGTATAGGCCAATGTCACTGTGATCCGGCTCACCCCCAGATGGGCCGCAAGTTTGCGCGATGATGGCAATTTTTCACCCCGGCGCAGACGGCCTGACAGGATGCCTTCGGCGATCATCTGCTGGATCTGCGCCTGCAGGGTGCCTTGTGCATCGGGTTTCAGAAAGAAGGTTTCGACAGGGATGGCCATGTCCGCAGTCTAGATTGGCCTTATCCGGGGTTCAATCTGGATCTACGAAAGGCATCTGCACCAAGGGGGTTGCCTCAGAAAAAATAAAACTATAAAACTAGTTTTATCGAATCGTATTGGAGAGAGCCATGAATCTGGAAGTGGCAGCAGGCGGGTTTTCCGCCATGGGATCAGAGGCACGGCTGGAAGTGCTGCGCCTGTTGATCCGCGCCGGTGAGGCCGGTCTGACCGTGAGCGAAATTCAGGAGCGGTCCGGCATCGCCCCCTCAACTCTTGCGCATCACCTGAAGTTCTTGGCGGCGGGCAATGTTGTGACCCAGGAAAAGCAAGGCCGCAGCACCATCACCCACGCAAATTTTGACCACCTGCGTCTGCTGGCAGATTACATCCTGTGTGAATGCTGCGCTGACGCACCACGAAAGGCAGCAAACGATGGCTGATTTGACCCAAAACCCATCCCGCAACTGGGGCACGCTGCTCTCTGCTTTGAAAACGCCCTGGGCCGCAATTGTGGTGATCCTGTCGCTGGTGGCGATGCTGGACCCGGCCAACCTGCAGGGCACAATCTCCTTTGCTGGTGCGGCCCTGTTGAGCACCGGGCGCTATATCCTCTTTGCTGTTTTCCTACTGGCCTACCTGAAAGCCACCGGGGCTGAGGTGTTGGTCGCCAAAGCTTTTGAGGGGCGCCAGACCCGGATGATCCTGTTTGCCGCGCTGTTTGGCGGACTGGCACCGTTTTGTTCCTGTGAGGTGATTCCGTTTATCGCTGGTCTGCTGGCCCTTGGGGCGCCTTTGCCTGCGGTTATGGCTTTCTGGTTGTCCTCACCGCTGATCGATCCGCCGACCCTGCTGATCACCGCAGGTGCTTTGGGCTGGCCTTTTGCAATTGGTAAAGCGGCGTTTGCCGTCGGTCTGGGCCTCTTTGGTGGTTTCCTGTTGCGGGCGTTGATGTCTGGTGGCGCGTTTCAGAACCCGTTGAAGAAAGAAGAGAAAAAGGGCTGCGGCAGCTGCTGTTCCGCCCCCAAGATGGAGGGTAAGCCGGTCTGGGCTTTCTGGAAAGAGGCAGAGCGTCGGGTGAAATTCCGCCAGGAGTTCGGTTCCAACGCGCTGTTCCTGCTGAAATGGCTGGCACTGGCCTATGTGCTGGAGGCGCTCTTGGTGACCTATGTACCGGCGGATGTGATCGCCACGGTGGTGGGCGGCGACGGCGTGCTGCCGATCGTGACCGCGGCCTTTGTTGGCATGCCCGCCTACCTCAACAGCTATGTTGCACCGCCGCTGCTGGCTGGTCTGATGGAACAGGGGATGAGCGCAGGCGCCGCCATGTCCTTCATGATCGCGGGATCTGTCAGCTCCATCCCGGCGATGGCCGCGGTCTGGTCGCTGGTCAAACCGCAGGTCTTCGCCACCTATCTGGCGCTGGGGATCAGCGGGGCGATCCTGTCGGGGATCCTGTTTCAGCTGATCTAATCGCTGCAAAGTTGGTGAACCAGAAAGGGCCGCGCGTTGCGGCCCTTTTGCTTTGGGGTCTGAGCCTAAGGCGTCAGCCCACCGCTAGGATCAACCCGGCAATCGCCGTGCCGCCGCCAAGGATACGCAGGGGCAGGTCCTGGCGTTGCAGCAAAGCGCCGATCAGGGTGCCGAAGCCATGCAGAACGATTGTCGCCAAAAGGAACCCGGCGCCGTAGGGCAGGGCCTCGGCCGCGCCCAGTTCGGTGCCATGGGCGTGGCCGTGGAACAGGGCAAAGCCCGCAACGGTCAGGATCGCCCAATGCGCAGCAGGGCGCAGCGCCAGCGCGACCAGCAGCCCCAGCACTACCGAGGAGGCAAGGATCATCGGCTCAACCGCGGGCAGGGGAACACCCGCCAGCGACAGCAGGAACCCCACCAGCATCGCGGCCACAAAACCCAGCGGCACCGACCAGATCGCCCGGCCGCCAATCTGCGCCGCCCAGAGGCCCACAACGATCATCGCCAGAATATGGTCCAGCCCAAACAGCGGGTGGCTGAAGCCCGCCAGCATTGACCCGTGCTCGGCAGGGTCCATATGGGCCAGCGCGGGAGAGGCAAAGGTTGCGATTGCGCCAGCCATCGGCAGGCCGGTGAGGCGGGTGAGATATCTCATGTCGGATCCTATCTTTGGTCATCCGGGCATCCCGGGTTGGGTCATGCCCTTGTTTAGACATCCTCCAAAGCACGGCACGGGACCGGGCGCAATGCTGCCCGGCCCCTGCGTGGGCATTTTCTGGATGCAGCGGTCAGTCGCGCGGCTTTTCCAGCTGCCAGGTCAGGTGGGATCGCACCATCGGCCATTCGTTGGACAGGATCGAATAAACGGCGGTGTCCCGCAGGGTGCCATCTGCCATCCGCATGTGATTGCGCAACACCCCGTCCAGCTTGGCCCCCAGCCGTTCGATGGCACGACGGCTTTGGTGGTTGATGAAGTGGGTGCGAAACTCCACCGCGACACAGTCCAGATCGTCAAAGGCATGGGCCAGCAGCAGACGTTTTGCTTCGGTGTTCAGCGGGCCGCGCTGGACCTCGGGCGCATACCAGGTGGACCCGATCTCAACCCGTTTGGTGGCCGCGTCGATGTTCATATAGGTGGTCATGCCCACGGCCTTGCCCGCTGGGGTCAGCACGGTGAAGGGCAGCATGGAGCCTGCGGCTTGTAAGGAAAGGCGGCGCTCAATCTCCGCTTTCATCCCGTCGGCAGAGGGGATCGAGGTGTACCACAACCGGTGCATCTGACCGCTGGCGCTGGCCGTCTGTAGGGCGTCGTGGTGGTCCAATGACAAAGGGGCCAGCACAACGTGCTGGCCCTCCAAGGTTACCGGTGTCGGCCACATCAGCCAAACACCTGCGTCAGCGCCTGATCAACCGTGTCGGTGATCTTATCCACATCTTCTGCGGTGACGATCAGCGAAGGTGAGAAGCACAGTACGTTGTTGCGCCCAGGAACCGAGCGGTTCGAGGCGCCGATGATCACGCCCATGGCGCCACAGGCGGCCACAACGGCACCAACCTGCGCCTCATCCACCGGCTCTTTGCTGTCGCGGTCTTTGACCAGTTCGGCGCCCAGGAACAGACCCTTGCCACGGACGTCACCGATCACGGCGTGCTTTTCTTTCAGCGCTTCAAGGTTTGCAAAGAAACGCTCACCCATCTTTTCGCAGTTTTCCAGCAGGCCTTCATCTTCGATGATGCGCATGTTTTCCAGTGCCGCCGCCGGGCCCCCGGCGCAGCCGCCGAAGGTTGAGATGTCGCGGAAGTGATCCAGTTTGTCCGACGGGTCGGATTTGAAGCAGTCAAAGACTTCCTCGGTCGCGACCATACAGGCGATCGCCGCGTAGCCCGAGGCCACGCCTTTGGCCATGGTCACAAAGTCCGGCTGGATGCCGTATTGCTGGTAGCCAAACCAGGTGCCGGTGCGGCCAATGCCGCAGACCACTTCGTCGATGTGCAGCAGGATGTCGTACTTCTTGCAGATCTCCTGCACACGCGGCCAGTAGCCTTCGGGCGGGGTGATGACGCCACCACCGGCGGTCACCGGTTCCAGGCACAGCAGGCCGATGGTATCCGGGCCTTCGCGCAGGATCACATCCTCAATCAGGTTGGCCGCCGCGATGCCGAAGGCCTCACCTTCCAGATGGCCAAGCCCCAGCTCATCCTTGCGGTATTCCATGCAATGCGGCACGCGTACGAAGCCCGGCGCGAAGGGACCATACTGCAGGTTCCGCTCATCCTGACCACCCGCCGACATCGTCGCCAGCGAACTGCCGTGGTAGTCACGATCCCGGTAAAGGATCTTGTTTTTCTTGCCGCCGTATTTCTTGTGCGAAATCTGGCGCACCATCTTGAAGACCTTCTCATTGGCCTCAGATCCTGCGTTGCAGTAGTAAACGCGGCTCATGCCCGGCATCTTCGAGATCAGCTTCTCGGCAAACTTGGACCCGGGGATCGAACCCGCTGCCTGCGCGAAGTAGCACATCTTCATCAGCTGTTCCTGCACCGCATTGGCAATGCTTTCACGGCCATAGCCAACGTTGACGGTCCAGACCGCACCGGAAACGGCATCGATGTATTCTTTGCCGTTCTGGTCCCAGACACGCATGCCTTTGCCTTCGATGATGATGCGCGGCTCGGCCTCTTCAAAGGGTTTATGCTGGGTCAGGTGATGCCAGACGTGGGCGCGGTCTGCGTCAACCACTGCCTGAATATCGTTGTCACGGGTGCCGTCCATGGGACTGTCCTTTCTTCTTAGGGGAGGGCCGTTGGGCAGGCGTTTCGCTGACCTTGGGCGTTGGCATCATTGAACGGGGAAATCATGCGCTTGCGTAGGTCCAGATTGGGAATGCGATTAGGGCCAAATTTGAGTTGTGGGGTGCAGTGCCCAAGATGAGCCTGTTTTGCAGGAGATTGCGCAGCACGCGGGCGCTTTGCGCTTTTCTTTACCCGGCGTCGTTTCTAATGTTCGCGCAAACAGGAGGGGCCCTTGGAACACCGCGCATTTTTGACCGAACTGTTTGATGCAGCCATCGCTGCCGCAGATCCGAAGCTGGCATTGGCGGCGCATTTGCCGGAAAAACCCATAGGCCGCACGATTGTGATCGGTGCGGGCAAAGGCGCGGCGCAATTGGCCGCAGCCTTTGAGGAGCTTTGGGGGGACGCGGTCGAGGGCACGGTGGTCACCCGCTATGGCTACGCCTGTGAGACCCAGAATGTGACCGTGTTGGAGGCTGCGCATCCGGTGCCGGATGCGGCTGGTCTGGCCGCGTCTGAGGCGCTGTTTCAGCAGGTTCAGGGTCTGAGCGCCGATGATCTGGTGGTGGCGCTGGTCTGCGGCGGCGGCTCCGCCCTGCTGGCGGCCCCGGCTGAGGGGCTGAGCTTTGCCGATGAGGTGGCGCTGAATGAGGCGCTGTTGGCCTCAGGTGCGCCCATCGGGGCGATGAACGCGGTGCGCAAACAGGTGAGCGGGATCAAAGGTGGCCGGCTGGCTGCGGCCTGCGCGCCGGCGCGGGTGGTGTCGTTGGTGGTGTCCGACGTGCCGGGCGATGACCCGGCGCAGGTGGCTTCGGGCCCGACGGTGCCGGATCCGGTGGGCCGGGCCGAGGCGCTGAAAGCGGTGGCCGATTATGGCATTGTCCTGCCCGACGCAATTGCAGCCCATTTGGCCAAAGCGCTGGAAGATGCCCCGCAGCCAGACGATCCGCGATTTGCCCGCAATGAGGTGCATGTTGTCGCCTCCGCCGCGATTTCCCTTGAAGCGGCTGCCGCGAAAGCGGAGGCCGCAGGTTGGCCAGCTGTCATTCTGTCAGACGCCATTGAGGGCGAAGCGCGAGAGGTCGCCAAGATGCATGGCGCCATGACCCGCGAAGTGGTGCGCCGCAACCGCCCGTTTAAGGCACCTTTGGTCATGCTGTCGGGGGGGGAAACCACCGTGACGCTGCGCGGCAAAGGGGGCCGGGGGGGGCGAAACAGTGAATTTCTATTGTCGCTGGCGATGGAGTTGGATGGCGTGGCTGGCGTCACAGCGCTGGCGGCAGACACCGATGGCATCGATGGGTCCGAGGATAACGCCGGTGCCTTTGCCGATGGCACCACAGCGGTTGCGATGCGTGAGGCCGGGGTCGATCCCGCGCAAGCGCTGGCTGGCAATAATGCCTACACGGCCTTTGACGCCGTGGGGGAGATCTTTGCCCCCGGTCCAACCGGCACCAATGTGAATGATTTCAGGGCCATTCTGATCGAAGGCTGACGCGATAGCGTTTTGACGTCGGGCGCTGCCCTATTCGGTGTTCAGAAGAACCGCCTCAACCCGGCGGTTCGCTTCGCGCCCCTCCTCGGTCAGGTTTGGCCCACGCGGCGCCAGGTATCCCATACCTTCAGCGTCCAACTGCGCGGACGACACACCATGGACGGCAATCAACCGGTCCCGGACCGAGGCGGCCCGGCGTTTGGACAGGTTAATATTGCGCTCCAGCGTGCCGACGGCATCGGTGTGACCCACCAGTGCCACCCGGCGCGAGGGATCGGCCTTGAGGTACGCCGCCAAACTGTTGAGTGAGGCGAAGGGCCCAGCCCCCAGATCGGCCGATCCGGTGGCAAAGGACAGATCCCCCAGCACCACATGCCCCTGCGCCTGCAGGTGCTGAACGGTATCGCTGGCAATGTCACTGTTGGTCAGACGGGCGACATCCGGCACCTCGGCAGGACCATCAGGTGTGTTTGCGGCAATCACGCCGTCGGTGTCTGCCGCATCCGTCACCCGGATCATCTGGATGAACCCGGTGTTGGCAGATCGTGACACCAGCAGGCCCAGATGATCCTTGTCGCCGTTCTGCGCTGCCAGAAAGCGGAAATCGCTCAGGTCCACATGCATGTCAGGGGCGGGCAGCACCTCGGTCTCAAACCGGAAGTCAAAACCACCGCAGGCCTGCGTGTCACAGGAATACAGAATGGTGTAGCCCAACGCCTCCAGCTGGGTCTGCAAGGGATCCAGCAGCTGCAGTGAGGTCAGCCCCTGCGACGCCACCGACCAGCTGCCGCGGTGCACCAGCCCCTGTAGATCCAGCACCGGTAGTTGACCATCGGCAAAGGCACCGACGGGCAGGGCGTAGCTGTCCAGCCGGCTGATCTGATCGCGCAGAACCTCACTGCCGGCGGGCAGTTCCAGCGTCAGGCTGGTGGCCATCGCGGGGACTGGCAGCGCCAGACAAGTGAGGAAGGCAAGGGTGCGCATTGTGTCTTAGCCGCGGTTTTGGGCGTGGTATTCCGGGTTCGGGCGCATGTCCAAGGACGAAGCCACCCGGTTGGTCATGTTGTAAAACGCCGCCGTGTTGGCGATGTCCCAGATATCGCGTTCGCTAAAGCCAACATCGCGCAGCGCCTGACGGTCGCTTTCTTCAATGGTGGCGCTGGCCTTGGTCAGCTGGACCGAGAAATCCAGCATCGCGCGTTCACGTGCGGGCAGGTTGGCAACGCGGTAGTTCATCACCAGCATCTCCCCCAGAGCGGGATCGCCAGACAGTTCACGCACCGCCGCGCCATGGGCGGTCAGGCAGTAAAAACACTTGTTTTCAGAGGAGACGACAACCGCGATCATTTCCCGCTCAAGCTTGCTGAGGCCGCTCTCAGCCAGCATGATGTTGTTGTAAAGCGCAGTGAAAGCGTTGAGCTTTTCAATGTCAAAGGCATGTGCCTTCAGCACGTTGGGCACCAACCCCAGTTTGTCCTGACAAATGTCGAAGTACTTCTGTGTTTGCTCTGGCAGCGGATCCACCATTGGCAGATCAAGGGCGGTGGGCATGTCGTCTTGGCGGCTCATGTTGGTCTTTCGTGTTCGGTTACAGGTCATCACCATGTTTGCGGTAATGGTACTGTCCTGCAAGAGACATTCCTAAACTCGAATAAAGCGCATTGGCGCCTTTGTTAGCCTGGGTGCAGACCACAGACAGATGTGACGCCCCATTGTCGCGCGCCCAGAAGGCGGCGAGCCGCATGAAATACCGCCCCATGCCCTGTTTGCGCTGATGTTCCAGCACCTCAAGCGCATGCACCATGGCAATGCCGTTGTGGATTGCGACAAACCCGGCACCCGCTGGGGAATCGTTCAACCGGCCCAGCAGCGCGGTTCTGGCCCCTTTGGCGCGGTGCATCACTTTGATGCGGTCCGGACCGATGCCGCCTTTGGCCCAGACGTCCAGCTGGATCGCCAGCGGTTCCCAAACCTGAAAGGCGGTGACGGGGGGCGGGAATTCGGTGGCGATGTCATCCACGGTTGCCACCCAAAGGTTTACCGGATCAACAACCTGATAGCCGTTTTCAGCCAGAAGCTGATCCAATGTCTCATCGCCCTGCCGGATCTGGAACAGGCGGGGCTGGTTCAAGGCCTGCATCGCGGCCTCTGCCGCAGGCAGGTCGGCGCCGGTGAAAGGGGCCTTGGCCACGGTGGCCGAAACCCGCTGCCCGCCGCCCTGACCATCACGGATCAGCCAGGGCCCCTCACGCCGTTCGGTGGCGGCCGGCCAGGTGCCATCAATCACATCATAAAGCGCATTTGCATCGGGCATCATGTGTTCATCGCCTCACTCAGCGCGGTCATCGCCTGATCCAACTGCACGCCATCCTGGCCACGGATCACGATGTTGGTGCCATAGATGCCGTTTTGGCTGAACGGGTAGGACCCGAAGGACAAGTCAGGATAGGCCTCAGCCAGCGCGGTCAGCGGCGCGGCAATGTCGCCTTCGCCGCGTTCCACCCGCAGGCTCTGGCTCAGGAGTGGTGCACCGCCGGTGAGCGTGGGCAGGATTGAGGCCACCATCGTCTGGAAAATCGTCGGAACCCCGGCCATGACATGCACATTTTCCAACGTGAAACCGGGGGCGGCCGAGATCGGGTTGTCAATCAAAGCCGCGCCATCCGGGATACGCGCCATGCGCAGGCGGGCCTCATTCAGCTCCTGACCTGACCGGTCATAATGTGCCTGCAGAATGGCGCGGGCATCGTCACGCACCGCAATGGGGGTGTCAAAGGCCGCGGCAATGCAGTCTGCGGTTATGTCATCATGGGTGGGGCCGATCCCGCCCGAGGTAAAGACATGGTCATAGGTGGCAGCCAGCGCTTTGACCGCGCTGGTGATCGCCTCAGCCTCGTCCGAGACCATGCGCGCTTCTTTCAGGTCGATGCCGTATTTGGTCAGCTCATTGGCAAGGTGGTGCATGTTGCTGTCACGGGTGCGCCCCGACAGGATTTCATCCCCGATCACCAACATGGCGGCTGTTGGATTTTGCATCATGCCTCTCCTTCCTTGCGAAATCTTTTCCCCCGGTATAGGCGCGAGATATGCGCTTTCCTACCCCTCTTGTCCCCGCCCGGCTGATCCGTCGCTACAAACGCTTTCTGGCCGATGTGATTTTAGACGATGGCCGTGAGGTGACAGCCCATTGCGCCAACCCCGGATCGATGATGGGGCTGGCCGAGGAAGGCATGAAAATCTGGCTGGAGCCAAATGACGATCCGAAGAAAAAGCTCAAGTTCGGCTGGCGTCTTGTGGATCATGAAAACGGCCATTTCACTGGGGTCGATACCTCAGTGCCCAATCGCGCCCTGAAGGCGGCGTTGATGGCGGGCGAGGTGCCGGGCCTTGAGGCACCCGAGGTGCGGCCAGAGGTGAAATATGGCGAAAAGAGCCGGATCGATTTCCTGCTCTCAGGGGCCGGGCTGGACTGTTATGTCGAAGTGAAATCCGTGACACTCTGCCGTCAGCCGGGGCTGGCGGAATTTCCCGACAGCGTGACCGCTCGCGGGCTGAAACACTTGGGCGAGCTGACCAAAATCGTCGAAGGCGGCCAACGGGCCGTGATGCTTTATCTGGTGCAGCGCACCGATTGTGACCGGGTGAGCATCGCAGCTGACATTGATCCGGCCTATGCGGCGGGGCTGACACAGGCGGTGGCCGCCGGGGTTGAGATCTTGTGCTTTGACTGCACGATCACGCCTGAGGCGGTTGAGGTCGGCAAAGCGTTGCCATTTGTTCACGCCTAGCCCCCATCTGCCGCTGCCTCTGGTCCTCAGGGGATAAACACCCTAAATACGGGTGAAATGGTTTTTGTGAAAAGGGTGATCCCGTGAACGAGACGCATCAGGGCCGCATTACACGCGACGGTATCCGCATCCATCAGGCTGCGGATTTTGCTGGCATGCACAAAGCTGGCGCGCTGACGGCCAAGATCCTTGATGAGATTGCCGAACATGTCTTCCCCGGCCAAACCACCGGTGAGATTGACCGGATCATCGAAGAAAAGGTGAAAGAGGCCGGCGCCACCTCGGCGACCATCGGCTACAAAGGCTATCAGCACGCCAGCTGCATCTCGATCAACCACGTGGTCTGCCACGGCATTCCCGGTGACAAGAAGCTGAAAGATGGCGACATCCTGAACATCGACGTCACGGTGATCGTGGATGGCTGGTTTGGCGATTCAAGCCGGATGTATGTCGCGGGAAAGCTCAGCCGCAAGGCCGAGCGTCTGATCCAGGTAACCCATGATGCGCTGTTCAAAGGCATCGAAGCGGTTAAACCCGGCAACACCTTTGGCGACATCGGCCACGCCATCCAAAGCTACGCCGAAAGCCACCGCATGAGCGTTGTGCGTGACTTCTGTGGTCACGGTCTGGGCCGGGTGTTCCACGCGCCGCCTAACGTGCTGCACTACGGCCGCCCCGGCACCGAAGCGGTGCTGGAAGAAGGCATGTTCTTCACCATTGAGCCGATGATCAACTTGGGCCGTCCCGAAACCAAAGTGCTGGCAGATGACTGGACCGCCGTGACCCGCGATAAATCGCTGTCAGCGCAGTTTGAACATTCCATAGGCGTGACGGCAGACGGGTTTGAGATCTTCACCCTCTCCCCCACCGGCCGCTTCCACCCCACCTACGGCTGAGGATCCCGGGTCTAGGGCGTCACAAAGGGTGGCGCCCAGCCTCTGGCATCGGGGTTGGTGATAGGTATGGGATTCTTGAAGGCTCAAAGGGCAAAGTCCGCTTTTGGGCCTTTAATTTTAGATACTGCCAGTTGCATCTGCTTTGCTTCTGGAAATCTCAAACCAAGCGCGCTTTCGGACTTATGACGTCTGAGGTACGCCTAATTCATCGGGTGCTAATCTTTTGAGGCCTTCGCGATCGGGCAAGTCTGACGGGCCAAGGATACGGTGCGCCAAACCAATGGCCGCAAGTGACCTGATGAACCAATAGCCAGGGTCCAGTTGGCCTTTATCGATGCCAAGTTTGGCTGAGTGCGGGAATGCGTGGTGATTGGAGTGCCAGTTTTCGCCGAAGGTGAGTAGTCCGAGGCCGGGTAGGTTGTAGCCCTGAACAGGCAGGCCTTCGACGGTCCATCCTTGATGTCCGCCTCGATGGGCAAAATGCCCAACCATCCAGTGTCCACTCAAGGAGACTGCGATGCGCAAGCAAACTCCCCAAAGGACAAAACCAATGCCGCCGATCAGGAAAAGCGGAACGGCCACGGCAAGTTGTTGGGCCATCCAATGCCGTTCAATCCACTGGTAGACACGGTCATTTGCGATCTCGGATTCAATTTCGAAATGGGGCGGGTGGTCAAGGTCGAACCGGCAATGCATCTGCCACCATGCGTCCTGCCAGAAACCGGCGCCATGGCTAGGATGCGGAGGGCAGACGCGTTGGCGTTGATGCCAGTCCCGCATGTCATGTGCCCGGATCATGCCGAACGGTCCTGCCATCCCAACCAGCGTTCCAAGCCAGACGAGTGTGTATTCCAGCCACTTAGGTGTCTCGAAAGCCTTGTGAATGAGCAGCCTGTGCATGCCAACGGAATGCCCTGTACAGACAGTGATCGCAGTGGTTGCCAGGAATACAAGAAACCCGCTCCAACTTGGCGACCAGACAATCGCAAGGACACCCCCGGTGAGCATGGCAAAGAACCAAATCGACTTCCCCGCGTCCCAGCGAATGTTACCTTTGATCGCGTTGGCATTGCGATTGGGACGTACGCGTTCAGTTGAATACAGGCGCATCTTGAATGCTCCAGCCAAAGTTTTTAAAATATTAAATATATAACAAATAAGTTAAAAGGTGAATTAATGTCAAGCCCAGACAAGGTTTTCGAAGCTTTGGCGTCGACAACGCGCAGAAAAATATTGGCTTACTTGTCCGAAGGTCCGTTGACCGCAGGCGCTGTTGCCGAGCGGTTTGATGTGTCTCAGCCAGCCATTTCCAAGCATTTGTCAGTCTTGGAGGCGGCAGATTTGATCTGGAAAAAGAGGGACGGTCAGTTTGTGAACTACGGAATGAAAGCTGACAACCTGGGAGGAACACTCGCGAAGTTCATGCAAGAGGTGTGCCCACCCAGCCGCGCTTTGAAGGCTGAAAGGCGTGCTGAAAACGACAATGACTAAACGGGACGTGCTCTTCCAATTTGATAGAAAAGCAGACCGTCGCGCATGCGCAGCTAAGGCCCCGAAGTGGACACAGCAGACATCTTAGAGCTCCGAACTTCGCGCTGCAAAGCGCTTACAGAGTGGTCCATCTGACGCGGCACCAATCGCCGACAAGGGCGGGTGTGTGCCCCCGCTTTCTTCGCCCTATCCGCAGGGTTTATGTCTCCGGGGCTACTTGGTCTCGGGGAAATGCACCGCCTTGCAGTAGAGGTGCCAACTGGCGTGGCCCAGCAGTGGCATCACGACGATCAAGCCGGGCTATCGTGCCCGGATCGCTGACTGCGGCGGGTGGTGCCTGTCGGCAATGTGATTGCGCTGTGACAGTTCCGGCAAGGCGGAAATGATAACGGGCTTAGGGCTTGCGATCCTCAAACCCCTTTATATAAGCGGCTCGAAACGTGGTCTTGCGGCCGAAACCGGCCCGAAACTTGCTGAACAGGACAAAACTTTGCACCCCGGTCGCCCCTGGCGCGGTCCGGAACGGAGGGCCGATGATGCTGCTATCCAACTACAAACACGAATGGTTCGGGAACATCCGCGCCGACCTCTTGTCCGGCCTGGTGGTCGCACTGGCCCTGATCCCCGAGGCGATCGCCTTCTCGATCATCGCAGGTGTGGACCCGAAGGTGGGGCTTTATGCGTCTTTCTCGATCGCGGTGATCACCGCCATTGTCGGCGGTCGCCCCGGCATGATCTCAGCCGCGACGGCGGCCACGGCCGTGTTGATGGTGACGCTGGTGAAGGACCACGGGCTGCAGTACCTGCTGGCGGCAACCGTGCTGGCCGGCATCCTGCAGGTCGGGGCCGGGTTGCTGAAGCTGGGCTATGTGATGCGCTTTGTCAGCCGGTCGGTGATGACCGGCTTTGTGAACGCGCTGGCGATCCTGATTTTCATGGCGCAGCTGCCTGAGCTGATTGATGTGCCGCCGCTGACCTATGTGATGGTCGCGGCCGGTCTGGGCATCATCTACACCTTCCCGCTGCTGACCAAATCGATCCCTTCGCCGCTGGTCTGCATCGTTGTGCTGACCGGCATCTCGTTGGCACTGGGGCTGGATCTGCGCACGGTCAGCGACATGGGGGAACTGCCCGATACCCTGCCGATGTTCCTCATCCCGGACATTCCGTTGAACATGGAAACCCTGATGATCATTCTGCCCTACTCGGCCGCTGTGGCGGCGGTGGGTCTGCTGGAAAGCCTGATGACCCAGAACTTGGTGGATGATCTGACCGATACAACCTCGGACAAGAACCAGGAATGCATCGGCCAGGGTGTTGCCAACATGGCCACCGGCTTCATCGGTGGTATGGCGGGGTGCGCGATGATCGGTCAGTCGATGATCAACGTGAAATCCGGTGGTCGCGGCCGCCTGTCCTGCTTCATCGCGGGTGTGGTTCTGCTGATCCTTGTTGTGTTCCTGGATGACATCGTGGGGCTGATCCCGATGGCCGCATTGGTGGCGATCATGATCATGGTCTCGGTCGGCACCTTCAGCTGGTCCTCCATCGCGAACCTGCGGGAACACCCGGCGTCTTCGTCCATTGTGATGGTGGCGACGGTGGTTTTTGTGGTCTTCACCCACAACCTGGCTATCGGTGTTCTGGTTGGTGTGCTGCTGTCGGGCATCTTCTTTGCCTGGAAAATTGCGCAGCTGTTTGCGGTCACCAGTGACCTGTCGGCAGATGGGCGCACCCGCACCTACACCATCCACGGCCAGTTGTTCTTTGCCTCGTCCGAGGACTTCATGAAGGCGTTTGACTTCAAAGAAGCGCTGGAAAAAGTGGTGATTGACGTCAGCCGTGCCCACATCTGGGACATTTCGTCTGTTGCGGCCTTGGACATGGCTGTGCTCAAGTTCCGCCGGGACGGCGCCGAGGTGGAAATCATCGGCATGAACGAAGCATCGAAAACCATTGTTGATCGTCTGGGGGAACATGACAAACCCGGCGCGATGGACAAGCTCTTGGCGCATTGAGGGGGCTGACATGAGCAAGAAAATCTTCGCATTGGTGGATGGCTCCGCCTATTCCGAGTCGGTCTGCCACCACATCGCCTGGATTGCTGGCCGCATTGGCGCCTCGGTCGATCTGTTCCACGTTCTGGGTCGCCGCGATGCGGGTTCGGATGATCTGAGTGGCAACCTGCGCCTTGGCGCCCGCACCAAGATCATGGGCGAACTGGCCGAGCTGGACGCGCAGCGCGCCAAGCTGGCCCAGGCGCAGGGGCGTGCGATCCTTGAGGATGCGCAGGCGATCATCGAAACCGATGGCGTGGCTGAGGTGCGGCCGCATTTGCGGATTGGTGACATTGTCGAGTCGGTGGAAGAGCTGGAAGGTGACGCCGATCTGATCGTGATCGGCAAACGCGGTGAGAAGGCTGACTTTGCCAAGCTGCATCTGGGATCAAACCTGGAACGTGTGGCGCGTGCCACCAGCAAGCCTGTGTTTGTGGCCAACCGCGAATTCAAACCGATTGAGAAAGTGTTAATCGCCTTTGACGGCGGTGTCAGCGCGATGAAGGCTGTTGACTATGTGGCCCGTCATCCGCTGTTTGCCGGTCTGGCCTGCACGGTCGTGACCGTTGGCACCCCGTCCGATGCAGTGTCAAAAGGTCTGGAAGACGCGCAGGCGACGCTGGCCGCCGGTGGTCATGAGGCTGAGATCAAAGTGGTTGAGGGCCAGCCCGAAACCGCACTGGCAGATCTGATTGAGGCCGAGGGTCATGACCTGCTGGTGATGGGGGCCTATGGCCATTCGCGGATCCGTGCGATGATCATCGGATCCACGACCACGGCGATGATCCGCACCTGTAAGGTGCCGGTTCTGTTGATGAAATAATCTGGCGATACTGCTGGATGGAAAAAGGGGGCGCTGAGGCCCCTTTTTCATGTCTTGCGCTCAGGTTAGAGCGCGACGATCTGTTTGCCGGTGTTGCCCCCGCCCAGCATCGCCATAAAGGCAGCCGGCGCGTTTTCCAGCCCCACGGCCACATCTTCAACAAAACGGATGTCGCCACCGGCCACTTTGGGCCCGACCTGTTTCAGGAAGTCCCCAAAGCGGTGGAAGTGATCGGTGATGATAAAGCCGTGCACATGCAGACGTTTCACCAAAATGGTCCGCCACAGTTTGGGCAGCTGATCCACCTCACCGCCCTGATTGGCCCCCAGCGCCCCGGCGTTATACCAGGCGATCATGCCGCACAGCGGGATGCGCCCGCCGACGTTCATCAAGGGCAGCACCGCCTCCAGCACCTTGCCTGCGACGTTTTCAAAATAGATGTCGATGCCATCCGGGCATGCGTCCGCAAGCGCGGCGCGCAGGGCTTTCGCGTCATCATAGGCGCGGTGATCCAGACAGGCGTCAAAGCCGAAGGTTTCAACCGCCATCTGGCATTTCTCGGCGCCACCGGCGATGCCGATCACCCGCAGGCCCAGCGACTTGGCCAATTGCCCGACCATCGATCCAACCGGACCGGTTGCGGCAGCAACCACCAGCGTTTCGCCGGCTTTCGGGCGGCCATATTCCATCAGGCCAGCCCAGCCGGTGAACCCGGGCATCCCCAAAACCCCCAGCGCAGCGGTTACGGGGCCATGTGCAGGATCCAGCTTGCGCAGCTCCTTGCCCGGCAGGCAGCCGTGGCTGGCCCAGCCAAACATGCCAAAGGCGATGTCGCCCGGCGCAAAGCCGGGGTGGTTTGAGGCGATGACCTCACCCACGCCGCCGGCCTCCATCGTGCCGTTCAGCGGCACCGGTGCTGCGTAGGATTTTGCGTCATCCATACGCCCCCGCATATAAGGGTCGAGGGAGAAGTGGCTGAGTTTGACCAGCACCTCGCCATCACCCGGCACCGGCAGCGGCGCGGTTTCCAAACGGAAGTCTTCGGCCACTGGCGCGCCTTCGGGGCGGCGGGCCAAAACGATATGCTGCATCTCGGTCATTTGGGGCTCTCCTCTGGGGCTTTGGTGCCTGTGCGGTAACGGAAGGTGCCGACGCCGCTGGCAACCGGGTTGCCATGTTCATCAGATAGCAGCGCTTCGGTAAAAAAAACCTTGCGCCCACCACCGGTTTTGTGGGCTTCGACGATCAGCCGCTGCCCCTTGACTTGACCCAAGTAGTTCACCGTCAGCGATAGGGTCATGGCCATCTGCGGATTGTCCGGGTCACCAGTGTAGCAGCCCGAAAACCCCATGGCCGTGTCGATCAGCGTTGCATGCACGCCGCCATGGGGAATGCCGTAGCGGTTGCCATGTACCTCACGGATGGGCATTTCCACACGGGCATAGCCCTGCTGCCAATCGGTGATCTCAAATCCAAGGTGTTTTTGCAGCGCGTAAGCGTCTTCGCGCAGGGCGGGGTCAATCATGTCTGGTCCTTCACTTCGCCGCATCCAGCCCGTGCTGGGCAAACAGCGGCACATAGGCGCCAAAGGCCTTGGCGCGGCCGGGGTCTGAGGCATTGCCATCAAGCGCTCGTTTGTAAACGCCCTGCAGGATCGCCGCCATGCGGAAGAAGGCAAAGGCCAGATAGAAGCCAAACCTGTCGATGCCCGGCAGGCCACGACGCTGACAATAAAGGTCAATGAACCCCTGATCGCTGATCAGCCCCTCGGTGCTACGATCAACACCCGCCAGCCCGCGACCTTCACCGCCGGGGGGCATCTGCCACTGCATGATGACCGCGGCCAGATCGGCATAGGGGTGGCCGGTTGTGCTGAGTTCCCAGTCCAGAACGGCCAGACACTGCGGCCCGTCTGCGGCGAACAGCATATTGTCGATCCGGTAATCGCCATGCACCAACGTGCGCTGCCCGTCCTCTGCCGGGATATTGCTGTCGAGCCAGCTGATCAGCTCTTCCATCGGGGCAATCTGATCGGTTTCCGAGGCGCGGTATTGTTTGGTCCAGCGGTCGATCTGACGTCGGTAGTAATTGCCATCCGGCCCGTAGTCCGACAGGCCCACCGCACTTAGGTCAACGGAGTGTATCGCCGCCAACACCCGGTTCATTTCTTCGAAAATCGCCAGACGATCAGGCACAGCTACATCGGGTAGCCGCGGATCGTTGAAATGGCGGCCCTTGATTTCTTCCATCACGTAGAAGGCTGACCCGATCACGCTGTCATCTTCACACAGGTGATGCATCGCCGGCACCGGCACATCGCTGCCGGCCAGGGCCTTTTGCACCCGATACTCCCGTTCCACCGCATGGGCGGATTTCAGCAGCACGCCGGGTGGTTTGCGACGCAGCACCCAAGAGCGATCCGGCCCACTGAGGCGAAAAGTGGGGTTGGATTGGCCCACAGCAAACTTTTCGGCCTGCAATGGGCCTTGGAAGCCATCGATATGCTGGCTGAGATAGGCCGCGACGGCTGCTAAATCCAAATCCGCAGTGGTGCTCATCTTGGGCCTCCCGGCGCTTTTGTCATTCCAGGTTAGTCGTTCCAGGGCAGGGGCAGGCCACGGGCCGCCGCAGCCATACGGGCATATTTGCGGGTCTGGGCAAAGGCGTGATCCATCACCTCGGCCCCGGCAGGATCCCGGATCTGATCCATCGCCCCCAGCACAGCCTCAGGCGTCAGCGCCTCATCGGTCAAGGCCACACCGGCGCTTTCGCGGATCTGAATCTCGGCAAAGCAGCCGGCGCCAGCGCCTAGGATCATCTTGGTCGGGGCGTCACCACTGACCAGCGCCAGCACGCCCGGGGTGATGGTTTCCGGCTGCAGCAGGGCCAGAACATCCTCGGACAGCAGGCTTTCGGTCATCCGGGTTGCTGCCGACGGGGCCAGCATATTGGCGCGGATGTCGAACTTGGCGCCTTCAATGGCCAGCACGTTCATCAGCCCCAGCATGCCGGATTTGGCCGCGCCGTAGTTGGACTGGCCAAAGTTGCCATACATGCCCGAGGCTGAGGTGGTGAAGACGATCCGCCCATAGCTCTGCGCCACCATATGGGGCCAGACCGCATGGGCACAGTTGGCAGAGCCTAAGAGGTGCACATCCATCACCGCCTGAAAATCGTCCATCTCCATCTTGGCAAAGGTCTTGTCGCGCAGAATGCCGGCGTTGTTCACCAAGATGTCGATCCGGCCCCATTGGGCGATCACATCGGCCACCATGGCGCTGACCTGTTCGGCGTTTGAGACATCGGCGCCGTTTGCCATTGCCTGCCCTCCCATCGCCTGGATTTCGGCCACCACAGCCTTGGCGGCGTCAGATCCAGATCCGGTGCCATCCACCGCGCCGCCCAGATCGTTGACCACAACCTTGGCGCCACGCGCGGCCAGCCCCAGCGCATGGCTGCGGCCCAGTCCGACACCTGCACCGGTTACAATGGCCACCTGGCCGTCAAATCTCACGTCAGTCATTCGTCTTCTCCGAAATAGAACCGTCCCAGCCAAAGCGCGACGAGGGCCGGGCGATCCTGGCCTTCAATCTCAACCGTCACTTCGCTGGTGGTTTGCACCTCACCCGGGCGCATCTCGGCCACATCGGCCAGTTTGAAATGGCCCCGCACACGTGCGCCGACGGGCACCGGCGCGGTGAAACGCACCCGGTCAAAGCCATAGTTCACCCCCATCTGCAGGCCGCTCATTTTGGGGTAGCCCTGCAGCATCATGGCCGAGAGCAGCGACAGCGACAGAAAACCATGGGCAATCGTGCCCCCAAACGGTGTCTCGGCGGCGCGGGCCGGATCCACATGGATGAATTGGCGATCCTCGGTGACCCCAGCAAAGGTATCAATGCGGCTCTGGTCGATCTCAAACCAGTCTGAGGTGCCCATGTCCTGGCCTTTGCTGGCCAACAGCGCGGCTTTGGTTAGTGTTGTCATCCATAGCTCCCTCTGAGCGGTCGTCGGTCTGCGCCTTGGTCAAGAGTTTGACGGCAGCGGTCATCTGGCGGGGGAAACAAGCACGCAATTGGTCCGCTGTGACGGCTCAGGGGCCAGTCTAGGCGCAAAATCGGTGCGAAGCAGCGCAGTGCGCAGGGCGGCATCCACCCCTCCCAAGTGTCTGCGCCGAACAGCAGGTTAGGCGCTGCACGAGGGCGGAACAAGCAGCGCAAACCAACAAGACGTAACGTCGCAAAGTGGTGTTTTCGGCCAAAGAGCAACCTGCGATTTTCACTTCGTTTTGCCCTGTCAAAGAAAAATCCTAGGCGATCAAAGGGACTTGGCCCTATAGTTTCTTGCGAATCAGTTTCCTGCGGAACGGGGAAGGGAGGAGCCCTGTTTCGCCAACTCCTGTACTCAGGAGGGGTGGCACCCGGTTGACGGCGGTCGACCGGGTGCATTTATTTTGAACTGTCAGCAAGTTTTAGGGGCGTATTTGCGCCGGGGCAGATCAGCCTGACGAGATCCCCGGCAGGCCGTTGATTTTGACAAACAGCCTCTAGCGCAGATCCGGCAGCACATAATCCGCCATCCGTTTGCGCAGTGTCAGCTTGGAAATCTTGCCGGTCGCGGTCAGTGGCAGATCCTCAACCCAGATCAGATCATCGGGCAGCTGCCATTTGGCAAAATGCTCGGCCATATGGGCGTGCATGTCTTCCAGTGCAGGGCGGGCCTCCCCCGCGGGGACGGCGACCAGAACAGGCCGTTCATCCCATTTGGGATGGGCAATCGCAATCGCGGCACAGTTGGCGATATCGGGATGCGACATGGCGGCGTTTTCCAGATCGATCGATGAAATCCACTCCCCACCCGACTTGATCAGGTCTTTGGAGCGGTCCTGAATAGACAGAAATCCGTTCGGGTCTAGTGTGGCGATGTCACCGGTGCCAAACCAGCCATCCTGATCCATGGTGGCTTGGGTTGCCTCATCGTTTTTGAAATACCCCGCGACCACGGTATTGCCGCGCACAAACAATTCACCAGCCGCCACGCCGTCATGTGGTTGGGCTTTGCCATCCTCATCCACGATCTTCATCTGTACGCCAAAGGCGCGACGGCCCTGCAGGCTTTTCTTGTCGATCATCTGATCAAACGGCAGATCCCGCACCCAGCCGGGCATATGGCCATGGGTGCCGATCGGGCTCATCTCGGTCATGCCCCAGGCGTGGCCCACGGCAACACCCAGCTTTTCCAGTGTTTCGATCATCACCCGCGGGGCGGCTGACCCGCCCACCACCAGATCGCCGAAGCCTTCGGGTTTGCGACCCTGTGCCTCAATCTCGGCCAGCAGCCCCATCCAGACGGTGGGCACGCCCCAGGCCGAATGCACTTTCTCCGCATCCATCAGTTTGAACAGGCTGGGCCCATCCAGCGCCGCGCCCGGCATCACCATGTTCAGACCCAGCAAGGGCGCGGTATAGGGCAGCCCCCAGGCGTTGACGTGGAACAGTGGCACAACCGGCATCACCGCCGATCCCTCGGGCATAGTGGAGCCGAGGCAGGTGCAGATCATCATCGCATGCAGCACTGAGGAGCGGTGCGAATACAGCGCGCCCTTGGGATTGCCGGTGGTGCCGGAGGTGTAGCACAGGCCTGAGGCGGTGTTTTCGTCAAACTCGGGGAAGTCGAAATCAGCGGGCTGTTCGGCCAACAGATCCTCATAGCACAGCGCGTTAAGGCTGTTTTCCGGCATATGCGCCCGGTCGGTCATCACCACATAGGTGATGTCACCCGGCAGCTGGTCCTGCACCGCCTCAAGGATCGGCACAAAGGTTGTGTCGACAAAGATCAGGCGATCCTCGGCATGGGTGACGATGTAGATCAGCTGTTCAGCTGACAGGCGCGGGTTGATCGTGTGACAGACCGCCCCCATCCCCGACACCGCATAGTAGAGTTCAAAATGGCGGTAGCCGTTCCAGGCCAGCGTCGCAACGCGATCCCCCATCTGCACGCCCCGGGCCTGCAGCGCGTTGGCCAGTTGCTGCACCCGGCCCAGCGTTTCAGCATAGGTCTGGCGATGAACATCGCCCTCGGTGCGGACCGAAATGATGCCAGCCTGCGGATAGGCCTCGGCGGCGTATTTCAAAATGTCGCTGATCAGCAGCGGACGATGCATCATCATGCCCAGCATGCGTACCTCCCATATTCTCCCTGAGGAGGAGCCTAGCGCGCGGTGGGATCATTGCAAAATTCAATTTGTCAAAGGACGGAGCGTAAGTTTCCACAATAACAAGGGTTTGGCTGTGTGGGCGTGTAAAACGCTTGATCGGAGGTGGCCTGAACGGCAGCCTGACGCGGTGAAGAGAGGGAGAGAGTTGATGAAATCGGTGCAGTGCAACGCCTTTGGACCGCTGGCGGATCTTGTTGTGGCAGAGGTGGCCGAACCAGTGCCCACAGGGCGGCAGGTGGTCATCAAGGTGGAGGCGGCAGGGGTGAACTACCCTGACGGCCTGCTGGTGCAGGGTCTTTATCAGATGCGGCCCGAACTGCCCTTTACCCCGGGGATGGAAGCCGCTGGCGAGGTGGTCGCGCTGGGGCCGGACGTGAGCAATGTGAAGGTCGGCGATAGGGTCGGTGCGGTGCTGCAGCTGGGCGGATATGCCGAACAGGCCGTGGTGGATGAACGCGCCACTTTCCCCATTGGCGATGCGGATGCGGCGGAGACTTGTGCGCTGCTGGTCGCCTATGGCACCTCGCATCACGCGCTGAAACAACGCGCAGCCCTGCAAGCGGGTGAGACGCTGGTGGTGCTGGGCGGGGCCGGGGCAACAGGTCTGGCGGCCATTCAGATCGGCAAGATCATGGGGGCAACGGTGATCGCGGTCTGTTCCTCGGCCGAGAAGCAGCAGATTGCCCGGGACGCGGGTGCAGATCATGTGATTGGCTATGACGCCCTCAAAGAAGACATCAAACGCCTGACCGATGGCAAAGGTGCAGATGTGGTTTTCGATGTGGTGGGGGGCGCTGCATTTGACGCCTGTTGCCGGGCAATGGCGCGCAATGGCCGGTTGCTGATCATCGGCTTTGCCAGCGGTGAGATCCCGAAATTCCCGGTCAACCTGGCGCTGGTCAAAGAATTTGCTCTGGTCGGGGTGTTCTGGGGCAATTTCACTCGGGCGGAACCAGCCGTCTACGCTGACAATATGCAGGAGTTGATGGGGTGGTATCGCAGCGGGCAGATCAAACCGCTGATCGAAGGCCGCTACCCGCTGGCCGAGGCTGCGCAGGTGCTGGAGCGGATCCTCAATCGGGGCGCGGTGGGCAAACTGGTGTTGGCGCCCTAACCATAGTGTAATCAAGCCTCAACCAAATTGGGCGCGCCATGC
The DNA here is from genome assembly GCF_001458255.1 of Thalassovita autumnalis. Classification (GTDB taxonomy): domain Bacteria; phylum Pseudomonadota; class Alphaproteobacteria; order Rhodobacterales; family Rhodobacteraceae; genus Thalassobius; species Thalassobius autumnalis. Next base: position 74,343 of record NZ_CYSB01000028.1, on the reverse strand, counting down.
GGCGCGCGCTCGATACCTCGTCCTTCGCCTGCGGCGGCGTCCTCGGGTGGGGTGTCGTGCGCGGGGAAGGTGCGGGCAAAAAGATGCCCCCTGCAAAGTGGGGCCAAGCAGGGGGCCTCTCCGTTTGCGGATGGTGTGTGTACCCCGAACCGCAAACGAAGCTTCATCTGATTCTGGTTAACAAAACCTTTCCATGGTGTGAAAACCTCGTGGTCCGTTTGGCTTGTGTGCCAGTTTCACTGGGGGTTTACCGTGGGATCAGCTCCATCTCACCCGGCCAGCTGATGCGTTGGTTGAGTTTGATGATCTTTTCCGCCCCCGCTGCCAGCGGAAAGGTCCAGGCGAGGACGCCGCGCCGCCCGTCGAGGTCAGTTTCGCTGGGCTCGGGCAGGGTGCTCCAGGTGATTTGCAGATCGTCCTGTTCGCCGTAAGGCACCCGGTCAATCAGGCGCATATCCCAGGCGCGGTTGGTCAGGTTATCCACGGTGATCCGGATTGCTTCGGTACGGTCATTGGATTTTGACAAGATGCCACGATCGCCCTGATTTCGCGTGACCTCACGGCGCAGCTGCAGGCCTTCGATGGGGCCGAAGGGTAGGCGCAGATCATCACCGGCGGCCAGCATCGGCTGATCAAAACGGCCCACCAGTTCGCCATCCAGGTAGAGCAGGGTTTCAGGTGAAGGCAGGATTTCTTCGCCGCTGTCGTTCAGGATCTTGGCGGTGAGAAACGCAGTTTGATCGTAAAGCGGCACCGCCGTTGCTTCAATCGTGGCCTCAAAGCTCAACGTGCCCAGCGACAGTTTCGCGGCATCCGCCCCCGTGGCAATGCTGACCGGCTGTGGGTAGGGGTAGGTGAGGATCAGCCCCCCGGCCAGTGCCACTGGCGGCGCCATGACCACGGGTTCAGCTTCGGCCACCTCCAGCATTGGGGCGGCCATATCTGCAAAGGCGGGGGCTGCGGACTCAGATCGCACCTTGGCCAGAGCGCGATGCGGCTCCACCAGTTGGCGGAAGTCGCTGTAGACCTGACTGGCGGCGACCTTACCACTGGGTTGGCTGGTGGAGAGGGTCAGCGAGACATCCTGCCAGTTTTCACCGGAATTCTGTTCGACCAGCGCGCCGCGATCGAGCTGCAGCAAACCGCTGTCAAGCGTGAGGGAAGCATCGTTGACCGGGCGCCAGCCAGCGGCATCGATGAAATAGCTGATTTCCAGCGTGGCTTCACTGGCGGCGGATGCACTGGCGGCGACCTCAACCAGCAGCACCTCATCCTGACCGCGCACCAGCGCATCCAGCGCTTGCTGCGCCTTATCGACCGCCTGTTGCAGCTCTGGCAGATCACGCGACAGCTGGCGGGCTTCGGCATCAGCTTCGAGTACGGCCTGACGCGCGGCGAAGGTTTCTTCGCCCATCATCCGGGCGATATCGCGCAGGTCTTCGGCGCTTAGGCCTGAGAGGGCATCGCTTTTGGTCAGACCACGCAGGAATCCGATGGCGGTGTCCGCCGCTTCTTTGCTGAGCTGCAGGCTGCGGATGTCATCCTGATGGGCCTGCAACTCCTCACGCGCGGCCTCAAGGCGGCGTTCGGCAGCGGCGCGGGCGGCATCTTCGACCTCGGCGCGGGGGGGCACAAAGTCATCGCGCAGGGTGACGGCCCCCAGCTGCGCACCGGTCAGCTTTGCCCGGATCCCGTCAAGCGCCACGCTTTGCGGCAGATCCAGGACCTGCAGCTGGTGACTGCCTGCGGGCAGATCAAACTGGGCGGTGCGGGTCACCTTGGCGCCGTTGGGATAGACAATCACATTGGAAATCTGGCTGGTCAGCTGAAAGGTCTCAGCCAGGGACACGCTGGGCAGCAAATTAGCGGGCAGCGAAGCCAGGGCGGTGCTCAGCAAAAAGGGAAGGGCGCGCATGAAATCTCTCCTGATCAAGTGCGACCATGGTGAAACCCTGCACCCCCTAAACGCAAGAGGGCGCCCATCAGGACGCCCTCAAGTGGTGATAATCAGCCGATGGATCAGCCTTTTTTCAGAACCTCACGGCCCAGCAGCTCAGCGATTTGTACCGCGTTCAGGGCGGCGCCCTTGCGCAGGTTGTCGCTGACGCACCACAGGTTCAGGCCGTTTTCAACGGTGACGTCCTGACGGATGCGGCTGATGAAGGTGGCGAAGTCGCCGACACATTCGATCGGGGTCACGTAGCCACCGTCTTCGCGCTTGTCGATGACCATCAGGCCGGGGCTTTCGCGCAGGATGTCGCGGGCTTCATCTTCGTCCAGGAACTCTTCGAATTCGATGTTGATCGATTCCGAATGGCCGACGAAGACCGGAACACGCACACAGGTGGCGGTCACTTTGATCGCGGGGTCGACGATTTTCTTCGTCTCAGCGATCATTTTCCACTCTTCCTTGGTGTCGCCGCTGTCCATGAAGACATCGATATGCGGAATCACGTTGAAGGCGATCTGTTTGGTGTAGACCTTCGGTTCCACTTCCTGGCCGGGGACATACATGCCCTTGGTCTGGTTCCACAGCTCATCAATCGCATCTTTGCCCGAGCCGGAGACCGACTGGTAGGTCGATACAACGACGCGCTTGATCTTGGCGCGATCATGCAGCGGTTTCAGCGCCACAACCATCTGCGCGGTTGAGCAGTTGGGGTTGGCGATGATGTTTTTGTTTTTGTACTGGTGCACGTCCTGGGGGTTCACCTCAGGCACGATCAGCGGGATCTCAGGATCATAGCGGTAGAGCGATGAGTTATCGATCACCACACAACCAGCGGCTGCCGCTTTCGGCGCGTATTGCTTGGTTGCGGTCGAGCCGACAGCAAACAACGCGATATCCCAGCCAGTGAAGTCAAAGGTGTCCAGGTCTTTGGTCTTCAGGGTGGTATCGCCGAAGCTTACTTCGGTGCCTTGAGATTTGCGGCTTGCCAGCGCAACGATCTCGTCAACAGGGAACTGGCGCTCGGCCAGGATGTTCAGCATTTCGCGGCCCACGTTGCCCGTGGCGCCAACGACGGCGATTTTGTAGCCCATTTGGCTCACTCCTTAAGGTTTGGACAGGGCGCTCTTAGCGCAGCAAACCAAAGGAAAAAAGGGGATTCGCGCGGATGTGATGAACTATATTGTATCGAAACATCGCCCCTTTTGCGGTGGGGCGGGGGGATTTGCCTGCCGGACTGGCGACGAATTCTGCAACAGCGGGATAGGGTTGCGCCCGTTTCACACTGGGAAAGGGCGCAACTTCGTTGGTTTTAGATACAGCGGCCGCCGTCCACTTCCATGGCGACGCCAGTGACCATGCCAGCCTCATCCGAGCAGAGGAAACAGGCGGCATTGCCCATATCCTCGGGGGTGGAGAAGCGACCGATCGGGATGGTCGACAAGAACTTGGCGCGAATCTCAGGCGTGTCTTCGCCCATGAAGCTGGTCAGCAGCGGGGTTTCACCGGCCACCGGGCAGATGGCGTTGACGCGGATGCCTGCCGGGGCCAGTTCAACGGCCATGGTTTTGGTCGCGGTGATCATCCACCCTTTGGAGCTGTTGTACCAGTTGAGGTTCGGCCGCGGGCTGAGGCCAGCGGTGGAGGCCACGTTCAAAACGGCGCCTTTGCCCGCCGCCTTCATCAGCGGCACGGCGTGTTTGGCGGTCAGGTAGACTGACTTGCAGTTTACCGCCCAGACCCGGTCAAATTCATCCTCGGTCACCTCTTCCATCGGTTTGGGCAGATGGGTGATCCCTGCGTTGTTGACCAGAATATCGATGTCGCCCATCTGCGCACGTGCAGCGGCGACCATGGCGGCCACATCGGCGTCTTTGGACACATCCACCTGTTGGGCGATGCCGCCCACCTCGGCGGCCACGTCGCGGGCCAGATCCATGTTCAGGTCAGCGACCATCACATTGGCGCCTTCCTCAGCAAACTTGCGTACAATCCCGGCGCCAAAGCCGGATGCGCCACCCGTTACGATGGCGGTTTTGCCTGCCAGTCTCATGTTGTTTCTCCTTCCTCCGCTGGCGCAAGGCGCAGCGTCTCCAACTTGTCTTTGATATCCTCGGGGATGGCGATGGCGCGGCGCGCCTCCAGATCCATCAGCACTTTGGTAAATCGGCCTTCAAACACCAGCTGTTCTGATCCGTCAGACCGGCTGCGGTAGATCCGGTGGCGAAACACCATCGACTTGGTGCCGATAGACAGCAGCCCGGTGCGCAGATGGATGCAATCACCGGGCAGCAGCTCGGCCTTATACTGCGCCTGCATATCCACCACGGCGATGCCCAAGCGTCGGCCACCCAGTATATTGTCTCGGCCCAGCCCGACATGGTTCATCATGGCAAAGCCCGAGTCTGAGACATAGGCGATGTAGCTGGCGATATTGGCATGGCCTAATGTATCACATTCGCTGGCCGCAACCACGCGGCGGCCTGTTTCGATCTCAGCCATCTGTGTTACCCGTGAAAGGCGGCGACGGTTTTCAGGGTGGTGAAGCCATAAAGCGCCTCAAACCCTTTTTCGCGGCCATGCCCTGATTTGCCGATGCCGCCAAAGGGCAGTTCCACCCCGCCCCCGGCACCATAGTTGTTGAGGAAGACCTGACCGGTGCGTATCGCCTTGGCCAGACGCATCTGGCGGGCCCCGTTCTGCGACCAGACCGAGGCGACCAACCCGTAATCAGTGCCATTTGCGATGGCCACGGCTTCCTCTTCGCTGTCAAAGGGAATGACGACCTGCACCGGGCCAAAGACTTCGTCCTGCGCCAAACAGTGATCAGGCGTGACCCCGGCAAAGAGGGTGGGCTGCACGTAGTTGCCGCCATCCGGTGCGTCCTGCAGCACGCCCTGCGCGGCGGTTTCCAGATCCTTGCCCTGATCGAGGAAGCCTGAAACCAGCCCCTTTTGCTTGGCTGAGATCAGCGGTCCCACATCCAGATCAGACATCGCTTGACCAACCCGCAACTCGCCATAGCGGGCCGCCATCCGCTCAACCACCTGATCGTATACCGAGCGATGCGCCAGAATACGCGACGAGGCCGAGCAGGTCTGGCCCGCGTTCTGGATACCAGCGTTCACAAGGAAGGGCAGCGCCGCATCCAGATCGGCATCTTCAAACACCAGTTGTGGGGATTTCCCACCCAGTTCCAGCGTCACCGGAATGACGTTCTGTGCCGCCGCCATCTGTACCTGAACCCCGGTACCAACTGAGCCGGTGAAGCTGACGTGATGCACGCCGGTGTGGGCGCTCAGCGCCGCGCCAGCCTCAGACCCCAGCCCCGGCACCACGTTCAGTGCACCATCGGGCAGACCGGCCTCCTTGGCGAGATCGGCGAAGGCCAATGCGGTCAGGCAGGCATCCTCGGCCGGTTTCAGCACACAGGCGTTGCCGGTGGCTAGTGCCGCCCCGACTGAACGGCCAATGATTTGCATCGGGTAATTCCAAGGCACGATATGGGCGGTCACCCCGTGGGCTTCGCGCATGGTGTAGACGGTGTAGCCGTCCAGATAGGGGATGGTTTCGCCGTGCAACTTGTCGGCGGCACCGGCATAGAATTCCAGATAACGGGCCAATGCGATGGCGTCCGCGCGGGCCTGTTTCAGTGGCTTGCCCACGTCTAAGGCTTCGATCCGGGCCAGATCCTCAACCCGGTCCAGCACCAGCTGGCCCAGACGGTACAGGATGCGCCCCCGTTCAACCGCAGTGACCTTGCCCCAAGCGCCCTGCCAGGCCCGGTGCGCCGCGTCCACGGCGGCGTTAATATCCGCCGCACCACCGCGGGCAATCGCGCCAATCTCTGCCCCGGTGGAGGGGTTCGAGAGTGGCAGCGTCTGGCCGGAGGCAGGGGCCACCCACGCCCCATCGATCAGGCATTTTTCAGGGTCAAACCACAGGTTCAGCGCATCACTCATCGTCTTGTCCTTCGTCTTGTCGTCTCACGCCACATCGGCCGGCAATACCGGCGCGGCGGCGATCAATTCTTTGGTGTAGTCATGCTGCGGCGCGTCAAAGACCGCCTGCGTCTCACCCTGTTCCACAATCTCACCGGATTTCATCACCAGCACCCGATCGGTGATGGAGCGCACCACTGACAGATCGTGGCTGATGAACAGGTAGGTGAGCCCAAAGCGGTCTGAGAGGTCAGCCAGCAGGTCCAAAACCTGCGCGCGGACTGAGACATCGAGGGCTGAAACCGCCTCATCCAGAATGATCAGATCGGGTTTGATGATCAGCGCGCGGGCAATAGCGATCCGCTGACGCTGGCCGCCGGAAAACTCGTGGATGTATTTATCAAGGTCGTCAGCGGTGAGGCCGACGCTTTCCATCGCCTCAACCATCGCATCCTGCAATGCCTGCGCTTTCGGCGGCTGGTCCAGCAGATGCATCGGTTCACAGATCAACCGGCTGACCTTCCAGCGGGGATTGAAACTGCCGTAGGGATCCTGAAACACCACCTGCATACGGCGGCGTACGGCGCGGTTGGGTTTCTTACCGCTGAAGACCGGCTGGCCGTCCAGCAGGATCTCCCCACCCTGCACCTCCTCCAGCCCCAGAATGGCGCGGGTCAGGGTGGATTTGCCACAACCCGACTCGCCCACAAGGCCCAGACTTTCGCCCTTGCGGATGTCGAAGCTCACGCCCTTCACCGCCTTCAATTTGCTGGTTTTGCCCAGCCAGCCGTTGGCATGGAGCGTGTATTCCCGCACCACATCCCGCACGCTGAGCAGCGGCTGGTCCTGCGCGGCACCCTCACGGTCCGGCACATGGGTGGAGGCTGCCAGCAGCGCCTTGGAATAGGGGTGCTGCATGTCGCGGAACAGGGTTGCGGCCGGGCCACTTTCGACCACGCGGCCTTTTTGCATGATGACAATCTCATCCGCCAGATCCGCAACCACCGCCAGATCATGGCTGATCAGCATCAGGCCCATCTGATCCTCGGCCACCAGCCGTTTCAGCAGCTCAAGGATCTGTGCCTGCGTGGTCACATCCAGCGCGGTGGTCGGTTCATCCGCGATCAGCAGTTTGGGGCGCAGCGCGATGGCCATGGCGATCACCACCCGCTGGCGCTGCCCCCCGGACAGTTCAAACGGATAGCGGCTGAGCGGGAAACGATCCTGCGGCAGTTCTGCCCGGGCCAACGCCTCGGCGGCGCGTTCCAGCGCCTCAGCCTTGCTGACGTTTTCATGGATCAGGATGGTTTCGGCCACCTGATCGCCAATGGTGCGGATCGGGTTCAGCGCCGTCATCGGTTCCTGAAACACCATGCCCACGTCGCGCCCGCGCATCTGGCACAGCTGCGTCTCAGAAAGCGCCAGAACGTCCTGTCCCGCCACAGTGACCTGCCCCTCACAGGTCGCCCCATTGGGCAACAACTGCATGGCGGCAAAGGCGGACATGGATTTTCCAGACCCGCTTTCGCCAATCACCCCCAGGATCTGCCCTGGTGCGACCTGCATCGACACATCGTGCAGGATCTGACTGCCGTGGATACTCAGGTTCAGCTTCTCGATCTTCAGAAGGCTCATGACCGCGCCCTCCGCAGTTTGGGGTCAAACATATCGCGCAGCCCGTCGCCCATCAGGTTCAACCCCAGCACTGTCAGCAAGATCGCCAGACCGGGGAACAGCGCCATATGCGGGGCAAAGGAAATCATCGTCTGGCTGTCCGCCAGCATCCGCCCCCAGCTGGCGGTCGGCGGCTGCGCGCCAAGGCCAACATAACTCAGGCCCGCCTCAGCCAGGATCCCTAGCGAAAACTGGATGGTGCCCTGCACGATCAACAGGTTGGTGACATTGGGCAGGATATGTTCAACGGAAATCCGCGTCGCGCCTTTGCCGGCCACACGGGCGGCCATGACATAATCACGGGTCCAAAGGCTCAGCGCGCCGGAGCGGGTTAGGCGGGCAAAGACAGGGATGTTGAAAATACCAATGGCGATGATCGCGTTGACCGCGGAGGCACCAAAAACGGCCGTAATCATGATAGCAATCAGCAGCGAGGGGAAGGCAAAGACCAGATCGTTGCCACGCATAATCAGCTCGTCCAGCAGCCCGCCTTTGCGCGCCGCCGCCGTCAGGCCCAGTGGCACCCCCAGCCCCATGCCGATGCCCACGGCCACCAGCGCCACCGCGATGGAGGTGCGCGCGCCCACCATGATCATGCTCAGGATATCGCGGCCAAAGTGGTCCGTGCCCAGAGGGTGCGCCGTTGAGGGCGTTTTGATCTTGTTGGCAATATCCAGAACGGTCGGATCATAGGGCGTCCAGAGGAAGCTCAGCACCGCCATGCCAGCAAAGATCGCGGTCAGCACACCGCCCAGCCAAAGGTTCCGCATCAGCGCCGTCCCCGCAACCGGGGATCTACGATGGCATAGGCCAGATCCACCAGAAAATTCACCACAATCACCGCAAAGACCAAGAGCATCACAACGCTTTCCACCACGATCAGATCGCGGGCCGAAATGGACTGGAACACCAGTCGCCCAAGACCGGGCAGGAAGAAAACGTTTTCAATGATGATCGCCCCCGCCAGCAGGAAGGAAAACTGCAGCCCGATGATGGTCAGCACCGGGATCAGCGCATTGCGCAGCGCATGCCGCCACAGCGCCTGACGTTTGCTTAGGCCTTTGGCACGGGCGGTGCGGATGAAATCTTCGGATAGGGTGTCGAGCAGCGATGACCGCATCACCCGCGCCAGAATGCTGGCCTGCGGCAGCGCCAGCGCAATGGCTGGAAGCGTCAGTGATTTCATCGCCAGCAGGAAACCGGCGTCCCAGCCGACAAATCCACCGGCGGAGAACCAACGCAGGTTGATGGCAAAGACCAGCACCATCAGCATGGCAAACCAGAAGTTCGGGATCGCCACGCCCAGTTGCGTCACCCCCATCACGGTCACATCCACTGGTGAGCCGCGTTTGGACGCGGCCCAGATCCCAGCCGGGAAGGCAATCAAGGTCGAAAGCGTCAGCGCATAAAGCGCCAGCGGCAGGGAAATCCACAGCCGCTCGCCGATCATCTCGGCCACCGGGGTGCGATAGGTATAGGAGGTGCCGAAATCGCCCTGCAGTAGGCCACCGGCCCAGCTGAGATAGCGTTCTACCACGCTGCCGTTCAGCCCCAGTTCTTCGCGCAGGGCGGCCAGCGTGTCTTCCTGTGCGTTGATGCCCAGCATATAGGCCGCCGGATCCCCCGGCACGACCTCAAGCGCCAGAAAGATCACCAGCGAGGCCACCACGAGGCTGACCGCCAGCGACAGCAACCGTTTCAACAGATAATGCAGCATCGGCGCCGCTTCCCTCCAAGGGACGTGGGCCCCTGTCTTTCAATGTTCCAAAAATACTCACATCCCCGGCGGCCACACACACAGCCGCCGGGGTGGGGTCAACTTACTCCCAGTAAACGCCGGTCAGATCGGTCGCCTGGGTGGGCGCGTCTTTCCAAAGGCCCTTCACCTTGGCATTGGCCACGGTGGGGTAGGCCAGCTGGAACAGGTAGCCGTTCACATAGTCGCCCGAAATCGTCTCCTGTGCGGTCGCCAGCAGTGCCGAACGTTTGGCCGGATCGGCCTCCACACCCAGATCAGCGATCAGCTGCTGGAAGCTGGGATTGTCATACTGGAAGTAATAGTCCGGACGGGCATAGATGCCGATGTCGAAGGGCTCGGTGTGGCTGACGATGGTCAAGCCGTAATCCTTGCCGCGGAACACCTGTTCCAGCCACTGCGCCCATTCCAGGTTGCTGATTTCAGCCTCAATCCCTACGGCGCGCAGCTGGGCAGCAATGATCTCACCACCGCGACGGGCGTAGGAGGGCGGCGGCAGTTTCAGCGTTGTTTTGAAACCGTCGGCATAGCCCGCCTCGGCCAGCAGTTCCTTGGCCATCGCTGGATCATAGGCGCTGTTGCCGGTCAGATCGACGTAATCGGGGTTGTGCGGCGCAAAGTGGGTGCCGATGGGGGTGCCATAGCCGAACATCGCGCCATCAATGATGGCCTGACGGTCAATCGCATGGGCCAGCGCCTTGCGGACCTTCACATTGTCAAAAGGCGGCATCTTGTTGTTGGTCGACAGGATGGTTTCACCCTCGGTCGAACCCACCAGCACCTGGAAACGTGGATCGGCTTCGAACTGCGGCAGGTTTTCCGGCGCGGGGAAGCCGACAAAGGCGTTCACATCCTCAGCCATCACGGCGGCAAAGGCGGCGGTCGGGTCCGAGATGAACTTGAAGCTCACCTTGTCCAGTTTCGCTGGTGTGCCCCAATAGGCGCCGTTTTTTTCCAGATCGATCTTGTCGCCCTGCACCCAGTTGGTGAACTTGAAGGCGCCGGTGCCGACAGGGTTGGTCTTGATGTTCTCAATGCTTTCTGGCGCCACGATCACCGCATCGCCCCAGGCCATGTTGAACAGGAAGCTGCCGTTGGGTGCGGCCAGCGTGACCTTGACAGTCAGCGGATCAACCACCTCGACGTTTTCGATGCCTTCAAACAGGGCCTTCTGCGCGTTGGCGCTGTCTTCGGCGCGGGCGCGATCCAGTGAGAATTTCACGTCTTCGGCGTCCATCGCCGAACCGTCATGGAAGGTCACGCCTTCGTGCAGCATGAAGGTGTAGGTTTTGCCGTCTTCCGAGATCTCCCAGCTTTTGGCCAGACCGGGGTTTACGGAACCGTCCGAACCGAAACGGGTAAGACCTTCAAACACGTTGGAATAAAGCACCGAGTCGATGGCGCCTGCGGCGGCCGATGTCGGGTCCAGATGTGGCGGCTCTAGCTGCATGGCCACAACGATGTCGGACTTGGCCATGGCCAGCCCGGCGCTGGCCGCCAGCGCCGCTGCGCTGAGGAGGCCAAGTTTGAAAGTCTTGGTCGTCATTTCGTATTCTCCCTTATCTCAGGCCGCCGCCTCTGGTTTTGCCAGCAGGTCAATCAATGAACGGCCCATTACCTTGGCAGAGTCGATCATATCTTCGACTCCGACGTATTCGTCCGGCTTATGCGCCAGATCCAAAATGCCTGGCCCATAGGCGATGCAATTGTGCAGTTTTCCGATGCGATCAATGTGCTTTTGATCGTAAGTGCCCGGCGACACGACATATTCTGCCTCTTTTCCCATGGTCTCTGCAATTGCTTTTGCCACGGTTTGCACAACCGGTGCGCTTTTCTCGGTCATGGTGGGCAGGACCCGGTGCAGTTCTTTGACATCGTAGCGGAAGTTGTCGCGGCTCTCTTCGACGGTGCGCAGAACCTGCATAACTTCCTCTTGGACCTCGTTGATATCCTCTTCGATGAGGAAGCGGCGATCGATGATCATGCGGCAGCTGTCCGGCACGCAAGGGCTTGGCAGGCCGGTGAAATCCGGATCCTGCTCCGCCTGACCGCCGTGCATCGAATTGATGTTGAGCGTGGACTGTTTGGCGCCTTCCGGCACCACCGGCATATCAGTGCGTTTTTGCGCCAATGCGGGGAACAGGCTTTCCTCCATTTCATTGACCACTGCGCCCATATGGCGCACTGCGCAATCGCCAAGGAACGGCATGGAGCCATGGGCGATTTCGCCAAAGGTCTCAATCTCGGCCCACCAGACGCCGCGATGGCCGAGGCAGATCCGGTCTTTGTTCAGCGGTTCGGGGATGATCACATGCTGCACCCGTTCCGGCGCAAAGAACCCCTTTTCGGCCAGATAGGCCACGCCGCCAAAGCCGCCGGATTCCTCATCCGCGGTGCCGCTGATCTCAATCGCGCCATGAAAGTCGGGGCAGATCGCCAGAAATGCCTCGGCCGCTACGATAGAGGCCGCCAGCCCCCCCTTCATGTCACAGGCGCCCCGGCCGTAGATCTTGCCATCCTTCAGCTCACCGCCAAAAGGGTCCGTCGTCCAGCCCAGCCCGACATCGACCACATCGATATGGCTGTTGAAATGTACACATTCGCCCGGAAATTTCCCGTCGCGGCGGGCAACGACATTCCAACGCGGATATTTCTCGCTGTCACCGGGGGCGCCATGAGCGCGCACCAATTCAATTTCGAAACCTTTTGCGGCCAGTCTTTTTGACAAATATTCGCATATGTCTCGATAAAACTCACCGGGAGGGTTCAAGGTTGGAATGCGGATCAGGTCTTGGGTCAGTGCGATCAAATCGTCGCGCCGGTCTTCCAGTTCTGCATAAAGACGCTGCGCCAGATGCTCAGCCATAGGGTTTGAGGCCGCGTTGGGGGCGGCGTCTGCCGAGGCAGAGAGAGGGGAAATAGACGTACGGTCACTCGATGACATTTAGGGGTCTCGTCTCTTGAACTTGGTATGGAAACTATGCTTTACGCGAACTTACGGTGCCAATACCGTACCATAACGGTGTTCGCACCGTATCACACTGGTGACCTATGAAAGACCTAGAACAACTTGCCTTTGACCAAGCGCCGATGGGGCTGGCGCTGACCGAAAACCGCGTGATCCGCAGCTGCAACCAAAGCTTTGCTGAAATGTTTGGCTATGAAAAAGAGCAGCTGATCGGCCAGAGCTTCCGTTTGCTTTACGGAACCGACCAGGAGTTCCATCAGGTGCGTGACATCGGTCTGGCGCCACTGCGCCAGTCGCACCCTTACACCGATGAACGGATCATGCGCTGTGCCGATGGCAGCCGGATTTGGGTGCGCTTCCGCGCCCGCACGCTGACCCCTGAGGATCCGCTGGCGCAGATTGTGCTCAGCTTCGCACCGATTGATCAGAAGCCCACCGGCCCCAGCCTGACCCCCCGCGAACGTGAGGTGCTGATGTGGCTCAGCCGTGGCCGTACCAGCAAGGAAATCGCGCAGGTGCTGGAACTATCGCCGCGCACCATCGAAGACGTCCGCGCCCGCTTGCTTAAGAAGTTTGAGGTCAAAAACGTTGCCGTGCTGCTGGCCCGCCTGTCGGGGTTCAACGGCGAACGGGACCCGGTGGAGCCAAACACCTAAGATTTTAATATGTCCGTGGCCCTTGCGCGCCGCGGACATTTGCCCCGAAGCAGCAAAGCTCAGGGATTTTTCCGGGTGCTAGGATCGACGGAGATGTTCAGCTTGTTGCCGTCCAGATCGCGCACATAGGCACCGTAATATTCAGGATGATACTCGCGCGGTCCCGGTGCACCTTCGTCACTGCCCCCAAGCGCCAGCGCCTTGGCGTGAAAGGCATCTACCTCGGCCTTGTCGGCGGCGTAGAACATCACCTGCGTGCCGTTGCCATGTGTTGCGGGATTGCGGTCATAGGGCAGCAGCACAAACAGTGTGATTTTGCCATCCGCACCGGCGTAGCCCAATTCACGCGGGACGGTCAGGGCGCGTGACATGCCGATCGTGGCCAGCAGCGCATCATAAAACTGACCTGCGGCCTCCAGATCATTGGTTCCGATACATACGCCTGACAGCATTGTCGCCTCCGGTGGTTATCTTATGCATGCAATCCGTGCCGCAAACGCTCCGCCTCTGCAAGCGGGCAGGTCGAAACACTGTCTTGAGAAAGGTTAAATGTTCACATATTGTTCTTTTCTATTTCAAGTGAGAGGAGAGGGCAATGATTGCCGGAAGTTGTTGTTGTGGCGCGGTTAAATTTGAATTGAGCGAAGCGCCGAAGATGATGGGCACATGCCATTGCACACGCTGCCGCAAGCTGGGTGCCAGCGCCATCGTGTTTGTGCAAAAAGAGCATTTGAGCTGGGTGCAGGGCAAGGAAAACGTCGGCCTCTACCAACCCGAAGCGCCTTACAAATACCCCCGCTGTTTCTGCAAGACATGCGGCAGTTCGCTGGGCGAGATCCTGTCGGAAGAGGAGAGCTTCCCCATCGCTGCAAACGCGCTGGATACCGATCTGCCACTTAGCAATCAGTTCCACGAATTTGTCACGGAAAAACCGTCTTGGCTGATCATCGGGGATGCGGCCAAACAGTATGATGGCCATCCCGGGTGATAGTCCGCCCTAGTAGCCAAATCGGTGGCCCCTGCGGTGGGGCCACCAGAGTATCTTGTCCAGATCAGCCCTGAACTGCGGCTTTGATGGCGCGGATGTTGTCGCCGTAAGGTGCAGGGTTTGAGACCGATCCTCCTTTGAACACGGCGGAACCTGCCACCAGCACATCAGCACCGGCTTCGGCCACCAACGGGGCGGTTTCCGGGGTCACGCCGCCGTCGATCTCAATATGGATCGGGCGGTCGCCAATCATCGCGCGCAGCTTGCGCACCTTCTCAACCTGGCTGTGAATGAACTTCTGGCCGCCAAAGCCGGGGTTCACGGTCATGATGCAGACCAGATCAACCATATCCAGCAGGTATTCCACATCGTCCAGACCGGTGGCCGGGTTCAGCGCCAGACCGGCCTTGCAGCCCGCGCCGCGGATCGCTTGCAGGGTGCGGTGGATATGGGGGCCGCTTTCCAGATGAGCGGTCAGGATATCGGCGCCTGCATCGGCAAAGGCGTCGATATAGGGATCCACCGGCGCGATCATCAGATGCACGTCCATCACGGTGTTGATGTGCTTGCGGATCGCTTTGCACAGCGGCGGGCCGAAGGTCAGGTTGGGCACAAAATGCCCGTCCATCACATCCACGTGGATCCAGTCGGCGCCCTGCGCCTCGACGGCTTCGATTTCCTGACCAAAGTTGGCGAAATCGGCCGACAGGATCGACGGGGCGATTTTCAGGGAACGGTCAAAACTCATGGGGTTTCTCCGGGAAAGAGGGGTTATTCGCTGAGATCGTGGTGATCGGCCACGCGCTGTACCTTATGGGCCGAGCCAAAGACCAGCGGGATACGGCCGTGTAGGGTTTCGGCCTGACGGTCCAGGATCGGGGTCTCACCATCGGTGGCATGGCCTTTGGCCTGTTCGATGATGAAGGCAATGGGCGCACATTCGTAGACCATGCGCAGACGACCGTTTTCATAACCGGGCCGGGCATCACCGGGGTAGAGGAAGATACCACCACGGGTCAGGATCCGGTGGGTTTCCGCCACCAGTGAGCCGACCCAACGCATGTTGAAATCCATGCCGCGCGGGCCGTCTTTGCCTGCCAGACAATTGTCGATGTAGGTGCGCACCGGGGTGGTCCAGTGGCGGTAGTTGGAGGCGTTGATGGCAAACTCTTTCGAGGTCTCCGGCACGCTCATCGCTTTTTCGACCAGCACAAACTCACCCTTGGTCGGGTCCAGCACATATTGCTGGGTTCCGTCGCCAAAGGTCACCACCAGACAGGTCGCCGGACCATAAAGGATATAGCCGCCGCAGATCTGTTCCGAGGCTTTGCGCAGGAAGCTTTCCTCGGCGCCCTCCTTGGCTTCAAAAATCGAAAAGATGGTGCCGATCGACACATTCACGTCGATGTTGGAAGAGCCATCCAGCGGATCAATGGCCAGCGCGTATTTGCCGCTTTCCGAGGTCAGCAGCGCATCTTCCTGTTCTTCGGAGGCATACCAGCGCACGTCACCACCGCGCAGCGCGGCCTCAAACATGTCGTCGGCCAACACATCCAGCGCTTTCTGGCCGTCGCCGTCACTGTTTTCGCCAACCTGTGCCGCCAGCGACTGGCCCAGACCAGCGCGGGCAATGATGGCAGCAACCTCAATCGAGGTGGCGCAGAGCGCGTTGATCGTGGGGTAAAGCGCGGCTGGAATAAGGTCGGGCGAAATGACGTTGGCCTGGCGGGTCATGATCGGGTCCCATTGCTGAAGGATTAGATGAGGCTGCTATCTCAGAGATTTGCGCCTGCGTCCAGATTTCACACCGAATTCGCGGCATTTTTGACCGGAATCTCAGATCCAGCAGCGCCTTGCGCGCCTTATGCCCCTATGCCACCCTATGTTGCGGGAAACACCAGACGGTAAACAGGACAGCAAATGCGCAAACGAATGGCTGACACGGCAACAGCCGAGGGCGAAGACCTCAGCAATGATCGCCAGTTCGTCACCGCGCTGCAGCGCGGGCTGGATATCCTGCGCGCCTTTCGTCCTGCCGATCTGGACGGTCTGTCCAATCGCGAAATTGCTGAACGGACCGGTCTGCCAAATTCCACCATCTCGCGGTTGACCTATACGCTGTTGAAACTGGGCTATCTCACCTACGCCGACGGCACCGGCCGCTACAAGGTGGGGCTGCCGGCGCTGAGCCTCGGCTATGCCTGTCTTGGCGGTATGAAAATCCGTGAGGCCGCGCTGCCGCATATGCAGGAACTGGCAGACACCTGCGGCGATGGGGTGCTGGTGGCGATGGGCGGTCGTGATGAACATGCGATGACCTATCTGGCTGTGGCACGTTCGTCCCGGGCGATGATTTCGCTGCAGCTGAACGTTGGCTCGCGCATCTCGCTGGCGCGGTCTGCGATGGGCCGGGCCTATATCGCGGGCTGTTCCGCCGAAGAGCGGACCCGGATCATGGCGATGATCGAAGATCGCACCGACCCGGCCAATTGGCCGCAATTGCGTGATGGTATTGATGAAGCGGTGGAGCAGGTCGCGACCCGTGGATTTTATGCCAACCTCGGCGAATGGCAGTATGATGTGAACGCCATCGCCGTGCCCTATCGGTCCCCGCATGGCGATACGCCAATGCTGGCCTTTAACCTTGGCGGGCCGTCCTACATGCTGCCTGGTGAACGCCTGTTGGAGGAGTTTGGCCCACGTCTGGTGGAGATGCAGGCCAAGATTGCCCGCACCGGTGTTTAGACAGGCGTTTAGGCAGGCGTCTAATCTATGCATTGACCTGTGTGGTTGAGCCGGGGGTTATCCAACCCCTTCAGGGTCTTGCGATTTTGCCAAGAAGTTTCGCGGTATCTGACGCGCCTTTGAACCGAATTCGAAACACTCCCTGATGCCCCATAAACCTTTTGGGAACCCTGCGCGGTCACACTGGCACCGCCGTGGGGGCAGACCGGCCGGGTGCGACTGAAGGGGAAGACAGTGGATGAGATTATCAGATTAATCCCGCAGGAGCGGGTAAAGCTGAATGCGCATGAGGTGATGCAGCTTTATACCGATCTGGGGCAACATGGTGCGCAGGACGTGCTATGCCGGGCCATGGCGGATCTGGCGCAGCGGCTGCAGCGATGTGAGGCCCTGTTTCGCAAAGGTGAGACGCAGCAGTTGCGCAAACAGGCGCGTGGCCTTGCCGCCGTAGCGCGCCAAATTGGCATGGCTTCCTTGGCTGCGGTGGCAGGCCACCTGATGGAGGCGCTGGATCGCGGTGATCCGGTTGCGCAGGCGGCCACCTTGGCGCGGTTACTACGCCTCGGGGCGCAATCGCTGCGTGAGATTTGGGATTTGCAGGATCTTTCGGTCTAAGGCACCGTCTTGCAGGGGCAGGGGGGCTTGCAGGTCCCGGTGGAAGGGCTAGGCTGGCGCAAATTATTTTTGCCCTGCCGTGAAAGGACCGCGCCATGTCCCCTCGTTTCGCCACCCAAGCCGATGCGCCCATCGCTGTGCATCTGGTTGATGCCGAAGGGCTGCAATCCTGGATCGATCAGCAACCGGCACGGCTGCAGACTTGGGTGCGTGGCAGCGGGTTCAAACCTGCTCTGGGCAAGGTACTGCTGATCCCCGGGGCCAGTGGCGCAGTGGAAGAGGTTCTGGTGGGCTATGGCACCGCCGCTACACGCAAACGCAGCCGGTTCCATCTGGCCGCTGCGGTGCCTGCGTTGCCTGAAGGGGCGTATCAGGTCGCCTCGGGCCTGCCCTCTGACCTGGCCGAGCAAGAGGCGCTGGGCTGGCTCTTGGCCTCTTATGGCTTTGATCGCTACGCCGGCAGCAAGCCAAAACCTGTGACGCTGGTCGCGCCAGACGGGGTGGACGCCGCCAAGGTTGAGGCCATTGCAGCAGGGGAATTCCTGACCCGCGATCTGATCAACACCCCGGCCAATGACATGGGTCCGGAGGAGTTGGAAGCAGCCGCATCCGCCTTGGCCACGCAACATGGCGCGACGATTGAAGTCACCCGTGGGGAGGATCTGCTGACCCAGAACTTCCCAATGATCCACACCGTTGGGCGCGCCAGTGATCGCGCCCCGCGCCTGATCGATATGCGGTGGGGCGAAAGTGGCCCCAAGCTGACCCTCGTAGGCAAAGGCGTGTGCTTTGACACGGGTGGTCTGAACCTCAAGCCCGGCGCCAGTATGGGGCTGATGAAAAAGGATATGGGCGGCGCGGCCACGGTTCTGGGTCTGGCCCATATGATCATGGCGCTGGGCCTGCCGCTGCAACTGCGGGTGCTGGTGCCTGCGGTGGAAAATGCCGTCTCTGGCAATGCCTTCCGCCCCGGCGATATCCTGCCATCGCGCAAGGGCCTCAGCGTTGAGATCAACAACACCGATGCCGAGGGGCGCCTGGTGCTGGCCGATGCGCTAGCCTATGGCGCCGAAGAAAACCCCGACATGATGCTGTCGATGGCGACGCTGACCGGCGCGGCGCGGGTGGCGGTTGGGGCCGATCTGGCACCGTTTTTCTGCGATGATGATGCAACCGCCAACCGCTTGATGCAGGCCGCAGCCACCGTGGCGGATCCGCTCTGGCGTATGCCGTTCTGGGATCCCTATGAGGCGCAGATTGAACCGGGCATCGCCGATCTGGACAATGCGCCCAAGGGCGGCTTTGGCGGGGCGATAACCGCCGCCCTGTTCCTGCGTCGTTTCGCTGGGGAGGATGTGAATTACAGCCACTTTGACGTTTACGGCTGGCAGCCAAGCGCCGCGCCGGCCCGTCCCAAGGGGGGCGTCGGCATGGGCGCGCGCGCCCTGTTGGAGGCCCTGCCAGATCTGCTGGGGCTTTGATCGATGACCGCGCTGACCAAGGACCGCCGCCAACTGCCCGCCAACGCCCGTGTCGCAGCCAGCAAGCTGAAAGGCCTGATTGACGCGCCGCGATTTGTTGAGGGGGATACCCGGATTGTCGCACGGCCTGTGGTGGACCTGTTGAATGCGCCGCTGGGACGGCGGGAACGTCAGCTGGTGCTGGGTGAACCGGTGATGCGCTATGAAACGCGCGATGGCTGGTGTTTCGTGCAATCCCTGCGCGACGGTTACGTGGGTTATGTTCAGGCGCAGGATCTGGAAGATCGCCGCGCCCCCACCCACCGGGTTATTGCCAAATCAACCCACATCTATTCGGAACCGAACTTCAAATCGCGCGAACGCATGGCGCTGAGCCTCGGCTCGGGCCTGTCAGCGCGGGGGCAGGAAAACGGCTTCCTCGTGGTGGCGGATGGCTTCGTGCCGCTGATTCATTTGCGCGACGCGGGCGCGCGGGACCATGATCTGCTGATGGTCGCGGAACGCTATCTTGGCACGCCCTACCTTTGGGGGGGCAATTCGATTTGGGGGATCGATTGTTCCGGTCTGGTGCAGGCGGCCTGCCTGTCCTGCGGAATTGATTGCCCCGGTGACAGCGATCAACAAGAGGCCGAGCTGGGCCGCGCCCTGCCAGAGGGCACTCAGCCGCGCAAAGGCGATCTGCTGTTCTGGAAAGGACATGTGGCGCTGGTGGCAGGCAAAAACCGGATCTTGCACGCCAATGCGGGCAGCATGACCACCACCTACGAAAATATGGATGTCGCCATTGCCCGGATCATCGCCGCTGGGGATGGCCCCGTGACGTCGCATAAGCGGCTGCCAAGGCTCAAGAAACCGGCTGTCTGATCCTGTCGGGCCTTGCTAGACCGGCCTAGACCGGCAAGTCCTGCTTCAGCTTGGCAAGGGCGACCAGGGCGGCGTCACGGCTGGATTTCAACGCCGCATCATCGACCTCAGCCAGCGATGCATCCAGCTGGCTGACCATCGTCTCAATCAACTCGGGTGTCAGTGCGGGTGTGCCCAGATCTTTCCAGCGTTCGGCCTGCGTCGGGCCGAGGTGATCCAGATAGTGGCGGTAACCACCGGGCCCACCACCCAGATGATAGATCAGATGCGGTCCCATCAGGGCCCACCGCATACCGGGCCCATAGGCAATCGCCTTGTCCACATCCTGCACCGTGGCGATGCCTTCCGCGACGATGTTCACCGCCTCGCGATAGAGCGCTGAGGTCAGGCGATTGGCGATATGACCGGGCCGCTCTTTCTGCGCAATGACGGTGACCCGGTTCATCGCGTCATAAAACTGCCGCGCGGCGGCGATCACATTCGGATCCGTATGGTCGCCCGCGACCAGTTCAACCAATGGCACCAAATGCGGTGGGTTCATCGGATGGGCGACCAGCACCCGTTCGGGATGGCGCGCCCCTGCCTGAATATCGCTGGCCATCAGCGAGGAGGTGGAGGAGGCAAAAATCGCCTCCGGTTGCAATGTGGTTTCAGCCTCGGCCAGCATGGTGCGTTTGACCTCAATCCGGTCGGGGCCGCAGTCCTGCACCAGTTCAGCGCCCTGACAGGCCTCAGCGATGGATTGGCTGAACTGCAACGCGTCCCAATTCGGGGTCTCAGGAATCGTGGCCAGCGCCGCCAGATGCGGCCAGGCCTCTGCGATCAACTGGCGGCAAAAGCCTTCGGCCTCAGCCCGTGGGTCTGCAATGGCCACGCTCAGCCCGCGCGATAGGAACAGGGCGGCCCAGCTGGCCCCAATAAGGCCGCCGCCAAGAATGGCAACGTTCTGAATTTGCATGAAAATTTCCCCGTCAGTCGATTGCGCGGATCAGCTTGCGTTCCAGCCCGCGCAGCACGGTCTTCAGATCATTGCCGCGCTTCAGCACCTGCCCGTCCATCGAAATTACGCAATATTGGCCCTGCTTCAGGCGCAGTTTCGGGTGTTTTTCAATCCGGTAGAGCGGGTTTTCAGCGGTGCGGCGAAAGATCGAAAAAACCGCCCGGTCGCGCAGGGCCGAAATGCCATAGTCACGCCATTCGCCAGCGGCCACCATCCGCCCGTAAAGCGACAGGATCACGGCCAGTTCGGTGCGATGAAAGGACACCTGCTCCGGCACAGGTGGGCGGGGAAAGGGTGTCGGCTGCTCGATATTCATAAAGCCAGAGTCGCGCTGATTGGCGACGAAATCAAGCCCCACGAGGCCCCATACCGTTCCAGAGAGCAATGGGCGGCAGGTTTCCCCGCCGCCCCAGCTGCATTGTTGGTCGTTTAGCGTTCGTAGGCCACCATGGTCAGTAGCTCATATTCCGCCACCTGATCGCCGTCCTGATTGGTCAGTGTCGCGTTCCAGGCAACTTCACCATACTCATCCGTACGTTGGGTCTTGCGCTTGGCTGTCAGGCGCACTTTCACGCTGTCACCAGGGCTGACCGGTTTCTGGAAGCTCAGGCTGTTAAGGCCGGTGTTGGCCAGAACCGGTCCGGGATCGGGCTGCACAAACAGGCCCGCCGCGAAGGACAACAGCAGGTAGCCATGCGCCACACGGCCGGGGAAGAAGGGGTTCGCCGCTGCGGCCTCCTCATCCATATGCGCGTAGAAGGTATCGCCGGTGAAATGGGCGAAATGTTCAATATCCTCCAGCGAGATGATGCGTGGATCGGTGTGGATCGTCTCGCCAATCTGGATTTCGCGGAAGGTGCGCTGGAACGGGTGGCTGGGGCCGGTCAGTTCCGCTGCGCCTTTGATCCAGGTGCCGGTGATCGCGGTCAGCACGTCCGGGCTGCCCTGAATGGCGGTGCGCTGCATGTAGTGCAAAACGCCGCGCACGCCGCCCAATTCCTCACCACCACCGGCGCGGCCGGGGCCGCCGTGGATCATATGCGGCAGGGGGGAGCCATGGCCGGTGGCCTCATCAGCGGAGGCGCGGCCCATCACATAGAGGCGGCCATGCCAGGCGGCAGAAGCCAGCGTGACCTCACGCGCGATGGCGGGGTCATTGGTGAAGAGCGAGGCAACCAGCGAGCCGCCGCCACGGTTGGCAATCTCTGCGGCATGGGCGGTGTCGCGGTAGGGCAGCAGGGTGGAAACGGGGCCAAAGGCCTCCACCG
This sequence comes from Thalassovita autumnalis, assembly GCF_001458255.1. GTDB lineage: Bacteria > Pseudomonadota > Alphaproteobacteria > Rhodobacterales > Rhodobacteraceae > Thalassobius > Thalassobius autumnalis. Next base: position 52,439 of record NZ_CYSB01000028.1, on the reverse strand, counting down.
AATGCACCGATACGGCGTTGTCTGGATCATCGCAGGCCAGCAGGATCGGCGGCAGGAACGCGCAGGAGGCCAGATCCGCCGGCAGGCTGTCGGGATCGCCATGCACCACGCGGGCCTCTTTCTTCAGGATGGCCAGCTTTTCCAGCACGTCGGCTTTCTGCCCCATCGAGGCCAGCGCGCCCATGCGGTTTGCCTTGTCCGACGGATCGCCAATGGTCAGTGCGGCCAGCTTGGCGCTCATGGCTTCAATCACGGCCTCCAACTGGGTCGCGGGCACGATCAGCCGGCGCATGGCGGTACATTTTTGGCCCGCTTTGGTGGTCATTTCGGTCACGGCTTCCTTCACAAACAGCGCAAATTCAGGGCTGTCCGGGGTGGCATCAGCGCCAAGGATCGCGGCGTTCAGGCTGTCCTGTTCGGCGACAAACCGGGTGGAGTTTTCCACCAGGTTGGGGTTGGCGCGCAGCATGGCGGCGGTGTCGGCGGACCCGGTGAAGCTGACTACATCCTGCGCGGTCAATCGGTCCAGCAGATCACCGGTGCGGCCGACGATCAGCTGCACGGCCCCTTCGGGCAGGAGGCCCGAATCGATGATCATGCGGAAACAGGCTTCGGTCAGGTAACAGGTCTGGGTGGCCGGTTTCACAATCGCGGGCACACCGGCCAGCAGGGTGGGGGCCAGCTTTTCCATCATGCCCCAGACGGGGAAGTTGAAGGCGTTGATATGCACCGCAACCCCTTGCAGCGGCACAGCAATATGCTGCCCCAGCAGGGTGCCGTTGCGTGACAGTTGCTCCACATCGCCGTCCAGATAGACATGGCCGTCCGGCATTTCACGGCGGCCCTTGGAAGCGATGACAAAGGTTGTGCCGATGCCACCGTCGATGTCGACCCAACCGTCCCGTTTGGTCGCCCCTGTCATCGGGTTCAGCGCATAAAGTTCGTCTTTGCGGCCATCCAGATAGGTCGCCAGTGCCTTCAGCATCTTGGCGCGCTGGTGGAAGGTCATGGCGCGCAGGGCAGGGCCGCCTTTTGTGCGGGCGAAGTCCAGCATTGCCTGCATGTCCAACGCAGAACCGCCCGCGCGGGCAATAGGCTCACCGGTGACAGGGCCGGTGATCTCGGTGGCGTTTTCGCCGGGGGCGACCCATTGGCCGCAGGCATAGCTTTCAGGTGTCAGCATCTCGCAATCCTTTCGAAACCCGCATCGGGCATTTGCCCTAGCATGCGCCAGATAAATTCAGATTTCAACACTATTGACCGATCGGTCGGTTTTGTGCAGGGTAGAGCCAAGGAAGAGGAGCCTTAGATGACAGATCCGATCACTGACCGTGAGATCACCGCCGAGGACCGGGCAACGCGTTCGGCGCAGGCCATGTGGTCCACCGATCAGGCCAGTCAGGACTTGGGGATGGAGATCACCGCGGTCAGCCCGGGCGGCGCCGTTCTGACCATGCGGGTGCGGGATGAGATGCTGAACGGCCACGGCATCTGTCATGGCGGCTATATCTTCACGCTGGCTGACAGCGCCTTTGCCTTTGCCTGCAACAGCTACAACCAACTGGTTGTGGCACAGGAAAACACCATCACCTATCTGGCCCCCGGTCAGCCGGGTGAACTGCTGACCGCAACGGCGGTGGAACAGTCCAAAACCGGACGTTCGGGCGTATACGATGTGACCGTGACCGGTGAAGACGGCCGTAAGGTGGCGCTGTTTCGCGGGTTGTCGCGGCAGATCAAAGGCCAGCATTTCGAGGAATGAGAATGACCCTGCGCTGCGTGGAGGCGGTGTGGGATATTTGGAGGACTACCCATGAAAGATCTCTCCCCCAAGCAGGGTGATCTGGAACATATCGAAACCGCATCGCGTGATGAAATTGCCTCGGTGCAATTGCAGCGGATGAAATGGTCGCTGCGCCACGCCTATGACAACGTGCCTTTTTACAAAAGGGCCTTTGATGAGGCTGGCGTGCACCCCGACGATCTGACCTCCCTGGCGGATCTGGCCAAGTTTCCCTTCACCGTGAAACAAGATCTGCGCGATCATTATCCCTTTGGTCTGTTTGCCGTGCCGCGCGAACAGATCGCACGGATCCATGCTTCCTCAGGCACGACGGGGCAGCCGACGGTGGTGGGTTATACCAAAAACGATCTGGAGATGTGGAACGATGTTGTGGCGCGATCGCTGCGCGCCTCCGGCCTGAGGTCGGGTGATGTGTTGCACAACGCCTACGGCTACGGATTGTTCACCGGCGGTCTGGGCATTCACGGCGGCGCCGAGAAGCTGGGGCTGACCGTTGTACCGGTCTCAGGCGGGATGACCCAGCGCCAGGTGCGTTTGATTGAGGATTTTCAGGCCGATGGCATGACCGTCACGCCGTCTTACGCGCTGTCGATCCTTGACGAATATGCCAAACAGGGTCGTGACCCGCGCGAAAGCCCTTTGAAGGTGGGGATCTTTGGCGCGGAGCCCTGGACCAATGCCATGCGCAAGGAAATCGAAGACGCCTTTGATATGCACGCGGTGGACATCTACGGCCTGTCCGAGGTAATCGGCCCCGGCGTGGCCAACGAATGTGTGGAAACCAAAGACGGGCTGCACATCTGGGAAGATCACTTCTACCCCGAGATCATCGACCCTGAGACCGGAGAGGTCTTGCCTGATGGGGAACTGGGTGAGTTGGTCTTTACCTCCCTGACCAAAGAGGCCTTCCCGATCATTCGTTATCGCACCCGGGATCTGACCCGTCTGCTGCCCGGCACAGCGCGTTCGATGCGCCGGATGGAGAAAGTTACCGGCCGCAGTGATGACATGATCATCCTGCGCGGTGTAAACGTCTTCCCGACCCAGATCGAAGAGCAGCTGATGGATGTGCCCGCCCTTGCGCCGCATTTCCAGATCGAACTGAGCCGACCGGACCGTATGGACCTGATGACGGTGCATGTGGAATTGGCCGAAGGGCTGAGCGCCGATGCGCGCGACGCCGCGGCCAAATCCCTGAGCGGCAAGGTGAAGTCCAATGTCGGCATCTCGGTCAAGGTGAATGTAACAGAACCGGGGCAGGTGGCGCGCAGCGAAGGCAAGGCCGTGCGCATCGTCGACAACCGCCCCAAGGAGAGTTGAATGGCGCGCGGACTGGCACGCGATCACGATGAAAAACGCGCAGCGCTCCGTAAGGGTGCTGCAGCTTACTTTGCGACCCATGGGTTTGACCGTGCCTCAATGACCGGCGCGGCCAAATCCTGTGGGGTGTCAAAGGCGCTGATCTATCACTACTGGGCCTCGAAAGAGGATCTGCTGTTTGACATCCTTGATGAACATCTGAGCGACCTTGTTGAGGTTGTCGAAGGTCAGCGCGGTGCCGGGATGGGCGGGCTGATTGCCGCCATCCTTGAGGAATACGCCGGCGCCGATGCGGAACATAAACTGCAGCTGGACGCGCTGGGTGTTCTGCCGGAAGACAAACAAAAACCGCTGATTGGTCTGCAGCTGCGGCTGGTGGATATCATGTCTGACACAGTGATTTCTGTGGCCCCGGATCTGCAGAACCACCCGGACCGTCTGCGCGCCGCTGTGATGAGCGTTTTTGCGGTGCTGAACTGGTTTTACATGTGGCATCGCCCGGGCAAAGGGTTGAGCCGCGAAGCCTATGCGGAACTGGCGACCGATTTTGTTGTGGGCGGCCTGCGGGCACTCTGACCCGGGGCAACCTGGTTGAATTCGAACACTAAGGGATGCACAACTTCGTGTGTCCCTTTTTAATATCTTCATTTTGCGGCGAAATCTCATAGTCTGGTCAAAACGATACAGAGGTTCGCCATGAAGATCACAGCCCTACCCCTCGTTCTGACACTGGGATTGGCCACTGCCGCTTTGGCACATGAAGGGGTCAGTGACCCGCAGGTCAAATCCCGCATGATGGTCATGGAAGAGATCCGCATCAACATGGGCGCGATCGGTGGCATGGCCAAAGGCAAGCTGCCTTTTGATGCCAAAAAGGCCGAAACGGCAAAGACCAAGCTGCTGAAAGCTTCGGCCAAGGTGCAGCCCGCGTTCAAACCGGCCGCGCAGGACCCGGCCAGCGAAGCCGCCCCCGCGATCTGGAGTGACTGGGACGGTTTTTCCGCCAAAGCGGTCGCTATGGACGTAGCCCTGGAGGCGCTGGATACCTCATCATTGGAGACATTGAAGGCCGGCCTTGGCGCCATTGGCCAAAGTTGCGGTGGATGTCATAAAGTCTACCGTATCAAGAAGTGACCCTGTAAACGGGCACCTGAACGGGCCGCTCAACCGCTGCCCGATATTGTCGCGGGAGGGATAAAATGCGCACAAGAGCCGCTGTTGCCGTAGAAGCAGGCAAACCGCTGGAAATTATGGAAGTGAACCTTGAAGGCCCGAAAGCCGGTGAGGTTCTGGTGGAAATCAAGGCCACCGGCATTTGCCATACGGATGAATTCACCCTGTCGGGCGCCGATCCTGAGGGCATGTTCCCCGCCATTCTGGGCCATGAAGGCGCCGGTGTGGTGCTGGAGGTGGGCCCCGGTGTCACCAGCCTGAAGCCGGGCGACCATGTGATCCCGCTCTACACCCCGGAATGTCGTGAGTGTGAATACTGTCTGAACCCGAAAACCAACCTCTGCCAGTCGATCCGTTCGACCCAGGGTGCGGGTGTGATGCCTGACGGGACCAGCCGCTTCTCGATGTTGGATGGCACGCCGATCCTGCATTACATGGGCTGCTCGACCTTCTCAAACCACACGGTTCTGCCCGAGATTGCGCTGGCCAAAGTGCGCCCTGACGCACCGTTTGATAAGATCTGCTACATTGGCTGCGGCGTCACCACCGGCATCGGTGCGGTGATCAACACCGCCAAGGCTGAGATCGGCAACCGCTCCATCGTCTTTGGTCTGGGCGGCATTGGTCTGAACGTGATCCAGGGGCTGCGCATGGCCGGTGCGGATCAGATTGTGGGCGTGGACCTGAACCCCGCCAAGGTGGAAATGGCCAAGAAATTCGGCATGACCGATTTCGTGAACCCGACCGAGGTCGAAGGTGATCTGGTCGGACATCTGGTGGAACTGACCGGCGGCGGTGCGGATTACACCTTTGACGCCACCGGCAACGTGCAGGTGATGCGCACCGCGCTGGAATCGGCACACAAAGGCTGGGGTGAATCGATCATCATTGGTGTGGCCCCGGCGGGCGCCGAGATTTCCACCCGTCCGTTCCAGCTGGTCACGGGCCGCAGCTGGCGCGGCACTGCCTTTGGCGGCGCACGTGGCCGGACCGATGTGCCGAAAATCGTTGATTGGTACATGGACGGCAAGATTGAGATCGATCCGATGATCACCCACACCATGGGGCTGGAGGACATCAACAAAGGCTTCGATCTGATGCACGCTGGCGAATCTATCCGCTCGGTGGTTGTGTACTGATCTTTCCCAACCGGAAAACTGCCCTACGTCGAAATGCGTCGCCCCTCGGGCGGCGCATTTGTGTTTAGGGAGCATTCACATGAGTAAAGACACCGACAAGAGCGAGGAGGGCGGGGGCGCCTTTGCTTCGCTGTTTCTCAAAAGCCGCAGCGTACTGGTCACGGGGGAGATCAACGACAAGCTGGCAAACAAAGTGGTCACACAGCTTTTGGCGCTGGCCGAAGAAAGCGACGATCCGATCAACATGTTCATCTCATCCCCCGGCGGTCACGTCGAAAGTGGTGACATGGTGCATGACATGATCAAGTTCATCACCCCCAAGGTCCGCACCATCGGATCCGGTTGGGTAGCCAGTGCAGGCGCGCTGATCTTCATCGGGGCAGAGAAGGAAGACCGCTATTGCCTGCCCAACACCCGTTTCCTGCTGCACCAGCCCTCAGGCGGGATCGGCGGTCAGGTGACCGATATGCAGATCCAGGCTGAACAGATCCGGATCATGCGGGAACGGTTTGACAACCTGTTTGCCGCAGCCACAGGCCAGACCCCTGAAAAGATCAGTGCAGACACCCAGCGGGATTTCTGGCTGACCACGGATGAGGCGGTGGCCTACGGGTTGCTGGATAAGGTGATCGAACGGGCGGATCAGCTGGGCTGATCAGCGCGATTTTTCAGTACCGTAGCGGGCCAGGAACATGTCAACCGCGCCCGCTGCGATACGTTCAATTTCAGCTTCCGAGAATTTGGTCTGGATGCCGAAAACCATCTTGGCAAACAGATCGGTTTTACAAAGTTCAGAAAACTGATCTGCGGCAAGTTCCATGTCTTCGATTTCAAATTCGCCGCGCTCAATTGCACAGTTCAGATACTCGGTGATCCGTGCCCGGCCCAGCATTGGGCCACTTTCGTAGAATTCCTGCCCCAGTTCGGGGAAACGATCGGCCTCAGCAACACAGATCCGAAACACCCGTTGAGAGAATTCAGAGGTGATGATCGTGGTGATCTGTACCGCCGCCTGCATCAGCGCCTCACGTGGGGTGGCTTCCAGATCGGTCAGCTCCAGCGCCTCATCCGCCTGACGCTGGCATTCATTGCGCGCTACCTCGGTGAACAGCAGCCGCTTGTCGGGGAAATAGCTGTAGAGCGTCGCCTTGGAAACACCTGCCGCCTTGGCAATGTCATCCACTGAGGCGCCGGAAAACCCATCTGCCATAAACACTTCACGTGCACCCTGCAGGACCTGATCAAACTTACGTCCGGTGCGAATGACTTCTTTGACAGCTTGCGACATGTGGGTCCTTTTGGCGGGGCCCGAGACGGACCAGGATGCGTCGTCTTTCTGGCGGGCGGGAATCGGTTGCGGGCGTGTGTCAGCAGGCTGTCACTATAAACTGAGCAGTTCAGTTTAAACAAGCGATGGGTTGCACTGCGGTGGGTTAGATCATAACTTAGAACTATTCTAAGTTGGGGGTTCCCATGCGATTTTCAATACACCGGCGGAAATTCCGCGATCTCTCGGAACAAGAGATTTTGGCGCTGGCCATTTCATCCGAAGAAGATGATGCACGCATTTACCGGGGCTATGCGCAGCAGCTGCGCCAAGACTACCCCGACAGCGCGGCGATTTTCGACGGTATGGCGGCGGAAGAGGATGATCATCGTCGTCAGCTGCTGGCCCTGCACAAACAGCGGTTTGGCGATCATGTGCCGCTGATCCGCCGCGAACATGTTGCGGGCTTTCACGCGCGCAGGCCCGTCTGGTTGTTGGAAAACCTCGGGGTAGAGCGGATCCGGACCGAGGCCGCCGCGATGGAACGCGCGGCGGAGGCGTTCTATCTGAAAGCCGCCAGCCAGACAAAAGATGCTGACACCCGTCAGTTGCTTGGGGATCTGGCTGCGGCAGAGGCAGGCCATGCCGATCACGCGGAGACGCTGGAGAATCGCCTGTTAGGCCCAGATCAGCGCAGCGACGAAGAGCGCACAGCGCGGCGCCAGTTTGTTCTGACCTGGGTGCAGCCCGGTCTGGCCGGTTTGATGGACGGCTCGGTTTCAACCCTGGCGCCGATCTTTGCCACCGCCTTTGCCACGCAGGACACCTGGACCACCTTTTTGGTTGGTCTTGCGGCCTCGGTCGGGGCGGGGATCTCCATGGGTTTCACCGAAGCGGCGTCAGATGATGGCGAGCTGTCCGGTCGCGGCTCCCCGTTCAAGCGCGGTGTCGCCTCAGGGGTGATGACAACGGTGGGCGGGCTGGGCCATGCGCTGCCCTATCTGATCCCGGATTTCTGGACCGCCACATTGATCGCCTTTGCGGTGGTGTTTCTGGAACTTTGGGCCATTGCCTGGATCCAGAAGAAATACATGGAAACCCCATTCCTGCGGGCCGCACTGCAGGTGGTGCTGGGCGGCGCATTGGTCTTTGCTGCGGGTGTGCTGATCGGATCGGGGTAGCGAACCTCAAGCGGCAGGGTGGGGGGCTTTGCCCCCTCTGGCACCCGTTTGGTGCCATTCACCCCCAGAGTATTTTTCGGATCATTGAAAGGGGCGGGGGCTGTTTCAGCCGTCCTTGCCCCAGCTGGCCGATTGCATTTCCCGCAACCGGCTGGCGGTGCGTTCAAATTCAAACACGCCTTCGCCTTCGATATAGAGGCTTTCGGGCTGGTCCGCGGCGGAGCAGACCAAACGGGTGCCGGCCTCATAAAGCGCGTCGATCAGCGTTACGAAACGTTTCGCTTCGTTAAAGTTTGAACGCCCCAGACGTGGAATGTCTTCGAGGATCAGAACCTTCACGGTTTCCGCCAGCGCCAGATAGTCGCCAGCGCCCAGCATCTTGCCACAAAGATCATAGAAAGTGGCCCGGGCGACGCCGTTGCGGAACTGCGGGATTTCCACCTCACGGCCTTTGACCTTGAGGATCAGCGGTTGCGCCGGCCCGCCGCTGAGGTGTTCCCAGACCTCACGGATTTTCTGCCGACTGGCCTCATCAATGGGGGTGAAATAGACCTCTTCGCCCTGCAGGCGGTTCTGGCGGTAGTCATTGGGGCTGACCAGTTCCCAGACGCACATCTTGTCCTTCAGGATATCGATGAAAGGCAGGAACAGCTGGCGGTTCAGCCCGTTTTTATAGAGGTCATCGGGCACCCGGTTTGAGGTGGTGACCACCACAACCCCGGCATCAAACAGGATCTGAAACAGGCGCCCCACGATCATCGCATCGGTGATGTCGGTGATCTGCATTTCATCAAAGGCCAGTACCTTGACCTCTTTGGCCACCTTCTCGGCCACCGGGGCCAGGCTGTCTTCGATACCGTCCTGACGGGCCTGATGCATCGCGGTGTGGATTTCCTGCATGAAGGCGTGGAAATGCACCCGCCGGGCAGGCACATCCAGCTGGTCCACAAACAGATCCATCAACATCGACTTGCCACGTCCCACACCTCCCCAAAGGTACAGCCCCTTGGGCGGCGGCGGGGCCTTGCGGAAGAACCCTTTCTTCACGGGTTTGGCCAGTTCGGCGCGGATGCGCTCAAACTCGGGCAGGACGGCCTCTTGTGCGGGATCAACCGTGATCTCACCGGAGGCAACACGCTGGGCGTAAAGATCGATTAGACTGCTCATGCCCTGCTGATAGCCAATCGCGCCCGATGGGGGAAGGGGGCGCGGGTCATCACCAGTTGTGGCCTGGGGTTTCACAAATGTTGAATTGACCTTGTGCTCAATTGTTAACAGGCTAATTTTCCACGCATAGGGAATAAACCCTGACCAAATTCAAGAGGCCGCCATGCAGAAATCTGCCCCTTTGTTCACGCCTGTTCTGATCGTTGGCTGCATCATCATCCTGACAGGCTTTGCGATCCGCGCCTCTTTCGGGGTGTTCCAGATCCCAATCGCTGAGGAGTTCGGCTGGCTCCGGGCCGAATTCAGTCTGGCCATCGCCATTCAGAACCTGGCCTGGGGGATCGGTCAGCCGATTTTCGGCGCCATCGCCGAAAAAATGGGCGACCGCAAAGCGATTGTGATGGGCGCGGTGCTCTATGCGATTGGCCTTGTGGCCTCGGCCTTTGCGACCACGCCCGGAGCGCATCAGTTTTATGAGATTTTTGTGGGCTTCGGCGTCGCCGGCACCGGCTTTGGTGTGATCCTCGCCGTGGTTGGACGCGCGGCCTCTGACAAGAACCGGTCGATGGCGATGGCGATTGCCACAGCAGCCGGGTCTGGCGGGCAGGTGATCGGTGCGCCGATGGCGGAATGGATGCTGGGTTTCATGACCTGGCAGTCGGTGTTCCTGTGTTTCGCGGCGGCGATCCTTGCGGTTCTGCTGCTGTTGCCGATGATGCGCGCGCCCGAGGCGGCAACCAAGGCGGAACTGCAGGAAAGCATGGGCGAGATCCTGAAAAAGGCGCTGAAGGATCCCAGCTACACGATGATCTTTCTTGGTTTTTTCAGCTGCGGCTATCAGCTGGCCTTTGTCACAGCGCATTTCCCGGCCTTCGTGACCGAAATGTGTGGCCCGATCATGCCCGGTGGCGTGCTGCATTCGATGGGGATCACCACCACCTCAGCCCTTGGCGCTGTGGCGATTTCGCTGATTGGTCTGGCCAATATCGCCGGCACGATTTTCGCGGGCTGGCTGGGCAATCGCTTCTCCAAAAAATACCTGCTGGCAACGATTTACGCCCTGCGCACGGTGATCGCAGCGGCCTTTATCCTGACCCCGATGACACCGACCACGGTGCTGATCTTCTCGATCTCCATGGGGTCGCTCTGGCTGGCCACGGTGCCGCTGACCTCGGGGTTGATCGCGCATCTTTACGGGCTGCGCTACATGGGTACGCTTTATGGCATCGTGTTTTTCAGCCACCAGCTGGGCAGCTTTCTGGGCGTTTGGCTGGGTGGCCGGATGTATGACACCTATGGCTCGTATGAGGCTGTCTGGTGGGTCGGCGTAGGGGTTGGCGCCTTCTCAGCGCTGATCCACCTGCCGGTGCGGGAAAAACGGATTGAGGCGATGGCCTGATCCGACCAAAAAAACGCCGCCCAGTTAGGGCGGCGTTTTTGGCTTTAAAGCGTTAGCAGGGCTTAGTCCGCTGCGTTCCAAGCGTCCAAAATGTAGCGGCTGGTCATCAGATCCAGATGGGCACCGCCACCATTTTTGAACAGCGTGATCTCATCGTCAGAGCGGCGCTGGAACGCGCCCAGGTCATAGTAATCTGCAATCATCTCATCGCGTTTCAGGGCGCCTGATTGCAGCGGGATCTCAATCTCACCGATATGGCCGATGGTGGTGTCAAAACTGTCGACATAGACGCTGGCACGTTGCAGCGCGGTATCGTCTGTTTCGCGCATATCGGGGCGGTAGGCGCCGATCAGATCGATGTGCTGGCCGGGTTGCAGCCACTCACCTTTCAGGATCGGTTCGGTGACCATCGTGGCGCTGGTGACGATATCGGCGGCCTTCACTGCGGTTTCCAAATCTTCCGCCACCTGCATGCCGGGAAACTCGGCGGCGAAGGCTTCGGCCTTGGCGGTGGTGCGGTTCCAGATGGTGAACGTCGCCTCGGGGAAGGCTGCGCCATAGGCCTGCCGCAATGACCGGCCCACAGTGCCAGCGCCCACGATCAGGATGTTGCGGCTGTCAGGGCGCGCCAGACGGGTGGCGGCCAAGAGGCTGTCACCGGCCGTTTTCCATTTGGTCACCAGATGGAAATCCACCAGCGCCTCCAGCAAGCCGTCCTGATCGCCATAGAGCGAGACGCCGCCATTGACCATCGGCGTGCCCTTGTCGGGGTTGCCGGGGAAGATGGTGGCGGATTTGACCGCCAGCCCCAGCCCGTCAATCCAGGCGGCGCGGTTCAGCAGCGTGTCCTTGCCGCGGTAGAGGAAAGTATCAGCGATTTCGGCCTTCGGCAGCTGGTGACCCTTGGCCAAAGCGGCGGTGAAATCCAGCCAGTTCAGATGCGACTCGCCCTCGTCAAAGGGGATGATGGTGATGCTCATGAAGCCTCCTGCGCCGTCAGGACGCCATGGGTGACCAGACAGTCGGCCCAGCCCTGCGGGGTGGTAAAGAGATGGGTGTGCCAGCCCCGCGCGGCGGCGGCGTCGATATTGGCGGCTGTGTCATCGGTGAACAGCAGGTCCCGCGGCGCGCGTCCTGTCGCCTCTTCAACCGCCTGATAGATCGCAGGATCCGGCTTCGCCAGCCCCAGCTCAGCCGAGACAAACCGTTGGTCAAACAGGGTCAGAAACGGATGATGCGCCCCAGCGATGGCCAGGGTTTCGCGGCCAAAGTTGGTTAACGCGACCACGTGGTGGCCCTTTGCCTTCAACGCTTTCAGCAGGCGCACCGAATGGTCGATGGCCCCGGGCAACAGCTCGATCCAGCGCTCCGCCCACATCATGATTTCATCGGCGTAATCCGGGTGCGCCGCCGCGGCTTCGCGCATCACGGGCTCTGGTGCTTCACCCAGATCAATCCGCAGATTGTACCCATAAAGGTCCACCGCCGCGAACAGCGCCTTGCGCCTCTCAGGGCCAATCTCGGCGTCATAAAACGCCTCCGGCTCCCAATGAACCAGCACGCGGCCCAGATCGAAAACCACCGTTTTGGGGATATGTGACACTGCCTTACCCTTTCATCGCGGCGCGGATTTGCCGTTCTAATGCGTCCAGAAAACGGGACCGGTCGGCCTTGGAAAACGGCCGTCCGCCGCCCTGACGGAAGGGATCCGCGGCCCGCAGGTCGGTCATCAGATCGCGGGTGGCCAGGGCGTTGCCCACGTTCGCCTTGGTCAGGGCTTCGCCATTGGGTTTCAGAACCAGCGCCCCCGCGGCAACGCATTTGGCCGCCAGCGGGATGTCATTGGTGATCACCACGTCACCCGTTGTGGCGCGTTCGGCGATCCACATATCGGCGACATCCGGTCCCTCGGGCACGATCACGCTCTCAACCAGCGGGTTCTGTGACGGGCGCAGGCCGCCGTTGCTGACCAGTTTCATTGCAATGCGGTGGCGGGTGGCAACCCGCTCGGCCTCGGCCTTGACCGGGCAGGCATCCGCATCGACGTAGAGGATCGTCATGAATAAAGCGCCTCAGCGTGGAAGGCGATGTGATCTTCCATGAAGGTCGAGACGAAGAAATAGCTGTGATCATAGCCTTTCTGCAGCCGCAGCTGGGCCGGCACGCGGCGGGCGTTCACGGCTTCGGCAAAGGCTTCGGGCATCAGCAGGTCGATGAACTGATCATTGCTGCCGGTGTCGACCAGCAGCGGAATGTCCAGCCCTTCGCCGCGCATCAGCAGGGTCGCGTCATGGGCGGCCCAGGCGTCTGGTGCGTCGCCCAGATAGGCCTGCAACTGCTTGCGTCCCCAATCCCCGGCGGTGGGGTGGCAGATCGGTGCAAAGGCCGAGACCGAGCGGAACCGGCCCGGCAGGCGCATCGCCATGGTCAGCGCGCCATGCCCGCCCATCGAATGACCGGTGATCGACTGACGTTCTTCGTCAATTGCAAAATTGCCGGTGATCAGCCGCGGCAGTTCCTCGGTCACGTAGTCCCACATGTTGTAATGCGGCGCCCAGGGGGTCTCGGTCGCGTTGACGTAGAAGCCGGCGCCTTTGCCCAGATCATAGGCCTCATCATCGGCCACCGTGTCACCACGTGGTGAGGTGTCGGGGAAGACCAGCGCCAGGCCCTGCTCCGACGCCCAGGCCTGCGCCCCGGCTTTGACCATGGCGTTTTCATGGGTGCAGGTCAGGCCGGAGAGGTACCAAAGCACCGGCACCGGGCCGTCCTCAGCCTCCTCCGGCAGGAACAGGCCAAAGGTCATATCGCAATCGGTGGCCTCAGACCGGTGGCTGTATACCCCTTGGGTGCCGCCGAAGCAGCGGTTTTCGGAAATCACGTCCATGTCTTATCCTCTCTCTCCCAGGGGCGCGCCCGGCCCGGGGAACGCCGGTGATTTGGGTTGCCTATGGCTACCGCGCCACATCCCCAAGGGGCAAGAGAGGAGTTTGCTTTGCAAAGGCCGCTGCGAGGGTAGTTGGCCAAGACAGATCCGCCAGACCCGGTGGCAGCTGACGGCTGATTACCTCGGCCAATGTGGTGCGCGGCAGGATCACCTCAACCTGTGACCGGCCGTTCATCAATTCCAGCTTGCGGATCACCTGATCACGCCAGAGCGGCGCGTCTATCTGATCAGGGTGCAGGGTCAGGGTCAGTTGGCTCTGCCCCTGTTCAGACATTTGCCCCGGCACGGTGTCGATGGCCGTCAGGCGGGCGGGCACTTTGGGCGCGGTCAGCGGCAGGCCCGCCAGCCGCAGTAAAGCGCTGTCGCCCACCTTAAGGGCACTGCCCCGCGCGGCAGGGATCATCGCCTGGGCGTGATAGGCATCCTGTATGATCCTCAATTGGGCAATGACGATGTCGTCATCATAGCGGCTGGACGGTGGCAATGGTCGTATCCGTTGCAGTTGTCCGGGTGCGGGGCTGCGCAGATGCGGATCTGCCAGATAGGCCTCAACCCGGGCAAGTTGCTGTTCCAGAGTCACGCGGTCCTGCGCGACCGCCTTGGCCTGATCAACCAGCGCGCTGTCCTGCGCGGTGATCTGGCGCGCGATCTGCAGTTCCAGCACCTGTTCTTCGGCCGAAAACCGCAGCGCAACCAGCGCCATTCGCAGGCGCAGGGATTCGCGCTCAACGCCTGAGACATCCGCAAGGGCGTGTGTGAGGTTCTGTTGCACCAATTGACCCCGATGGCGCAGCTGCTGCAGCTGTTGCTGCAGTTCCAGCCGGTCCAGCGCAATGGTTTGATGCTGCAACCGGCAGGCGCTGAGCGCGGTTTGCATATCCAGCCGCACGGTGCCCTCAAGGTCACGCGCCGCATTTTCATATTCCTCCAGGCGGGCCTGGTTGAGCAGACAGTCCTGCGCGCTGGAACTGATCATGATCGCGCTTTGTAGATATTTCTGGCGATCTTCCAGCGCTTTGACATCGAAGGATAAGATCGCGGTCCCCTCGGTCAATTCGGTGCCTTGCTGCACCAGAAACTCCCCCATCGGAATATGCGCCGGTAGCAGCAAATCCTGTGGTGTTTCCGCGGCCTGTAGTGCGCCTTTTAACACGATGGGGGCGTTCAACTGATGGGTTTGCGATAGAAAAAACGCGCCCACAGCCCCAACCGTCAGGAGCGCCCAACAGGTGATCAGCCAGATCACCGGAGCAAGCCGAAACCGCCGCGGCGTGACAGATTTATGAGCGGTTGAGGGCATCTGCTGTCGTCTCCGACGTGGGGGTGCTTTGCGGGCTGGATTTGCGTGGATCGTAGATGGAAATGGCAACCTGCAGCCAGTTTGATCCATTGTGGACGGTGTTTTCGACGCTCATACTATCGCGCAGGATACGCGCCAGCGGGGCCTGCGTCAGCGCGCGATCGCTGTCCGCATCGCTTTGGGCTTTCGCCAATGCGCCGCTGGAGAGTGGCTGCGCCTGTTGCAGCCGCAGGATGCAATGGCCGGCAAAAAGCTTAATCTCAAAACACACCGTGTCCCCAGGTGGCGAGGTGCCCGTCACGGCGCCGGGTCCCATACCCGGTTCTGTGGCGTAGCAGGCCAGCGCCAGCATTTCATTGGCGACCATACAGACCGCCCGCCTGTTGGCATCATCGCCATCACGGCGGAACTGGGCACAGATCCAACTGTCCAGCGCCTCCTCGCTGTCGAGATCGCGTTTTCCCACAAACCGTTGCCAGCCTGAGGATTCTCGATCGCGTATCTCTGTGGCTGAGGCCATTTCGACCAATCGTCCATTTTGCAGCACGATCAGTTGATCACATTCTTCCAGCAGTACCCGATCTTCGGTGACCAGCAGGATAATTGCCCCACGCCGGCGCTCCTCGCGCAGGCGGGTCAAAAAGGTGCCGCGCAGTAATTCGCTGGATCCGTCTTCGGGACGATCAACCAGATAGGCAGCGGGGCGCAGATAAAAGGCGCGCGCGAAGGCCAGCGCTTTCTGTTCGACGTTTGACAGAGTTGTTGCATCTGGGCTGGCGATAATATGTTGAGCCACATCGCTGTTGTGGACGAGGGATTTTAGCAAATGCTCCCCCCTCGGGCTGTCCGGAGATCTAAAACAATAGAGGTTATCGCCACCGCTGCCCGGCAGTACCCGGGGCTGTGCCCCGAGATAGATCAAATCCACATCCCGTTCCCGGCCGCTGCGATGCCAGGGCGATTGCCCGTGGATCGATACGTGTCCGGATACCGCCAGATTAGTCAGATCATGCGGGGCGGTCAGGGCCTTTAGCAGCAAAGATTTCCCGGCGAAACTGTCGCCGGTGATGCCCGTAACACTGCCAGCTGTCAGTTGAAATGACAGATCCTGCAGCAGTTTATGACCGTCGCGATCGCTGACGCTCAGATGTTCAACCTTCAACCCGCCGTCTAACCCAGTGTCACCCTCGACCGCGGCGATGGCTGTGACGCTGCTGGCCTGTTTCGCAACCTCTGGCGCGATCTCAGACCGCAGCAGAAAGACGTCAGTGATCGCCAGAACAATACCGTAGCTGATCAAGGCGGTGGGTGCGATTGCGGCGGCGCTCAGCACCTCATGCAGGGTCAGCCAACAGGCAAGGGCAAAGCTGCTGATGAAAGTCGCCAGACGCATGGATTTCAGCAATGCCATTATAAAGGCATGTGGTTTGGCGGGCGCGTTCAGTAGGTCAATACCGTGCTGGTCGCGACCTATCAGCAGTGACGTCGCCTCCGCCGGCAGGATATCCCAGCCCGGATCGCGCGGCAGCCAGCGCGACAGTGGAATACTGATAAGCCACCCCAATATGCATCCCGCAAGCGCAGGCA
The DNA here is from genome assembly GCF_001458255.1 of Thalassovita autumnalis. Taxonomy (GTDB): domain Bacteria; phylum Pseudomonadota; class Alphaproteobacteria; order Rhodobacterales; family Rhodobacteraceae; genus Thalassobius; species Thalassobius autumnalis. The sequence continues at coordinate 36,155 of NZ_CYSB01000028.1, read as the reverse complement.
GTGCCAGCAGGGGATGCAGGGTCGCTAGCCCACCCAGTGCTAGAACGGCCAGCAGGGCCGGGCCCATGGCACCGCTGCGTTTGCGCAACGGGCGCAGCCCGGCGAGGGCACGCGCGTGACCGGTTTCAAACAACACCATGCCAAGGATCGGCACCAGCGCTGTGGCCCCTAACAGCAGCGCAAGGCTTTCAATGCCTTCAATAGCGACAAGTTTATGCAAAAACACCGCAAAGACGGTGAGGGAAAGCACACAGAGCGCGCTGCCAAAGGTAAACCCGGCCGACAGCACCGACGCCCAGAGCGGCAGGCTGCGATCCTGCATAACCAGCGCGGACCTTTCCTTTTCATCCATTTTTTCAACGGCTTCTGCGGTATGCTCTAGGGGCGTTTGGGTCTGTGACATGATCGGTTTCCTTGCCATCTCAGCCCTGTGTAACCGGCACTTCTTAAGATTGGGTTGTACCAACGCAGAAACTTGCGCCGGTTGGGGCGCCGGATGCGTGCCGCTGCAGGAACAGGCGGTTTGGTCGCTATTTGTTAAGGGCTTTGGTGTTCCATAGGAGGGAATCGCAACGGAGGCCGTGATGCCACGCACCCCAAACACCCCCAAACGACGATCCCCTTTCTGGGGAGGGGTAGTGTTATGCGCTGCGATTTTGGTGCTTAGCGGTACGAGCTATTCAGTGGGTGTCACGGCACGGCAGATTTTCCTGCAACAGGAAGAAGAGGTTATTCCGATCATTGCCGGTGGTGCGCTGGATGACATTCCTGCCCTGATGCGTGGCAACCTGCCCAGTGCAACTCTCAGCCTGGTTGAAGGCGAGGCATTGCGCGAAACGCCGCCCCGCATGTGTGACATGCCGGATGACTATTTTGACAAGCTGGATCGTGGCTTGGATCGCGTTTCGGGCTACACGCCGCATAACGCCTATGTGCGAAAATATCGCGCCCGGCGCGGCTTCCTGAGCGAACGGGAAAAACGTGCCGCAAAGGTGGCCTGGCACTATTTTGAAAAGTTCACGCAGGAAAACACCGGGCTGGCCAATTCGGTTGGCAACTACCCCTCCACCACATTGTGGGACACAGCATCCTATATCGCGGGGATGGTCGCGGCCTATGAGCTGTGCATCATCGAAAAAACCGAATTTGATCAGCGGATTACGCTACTATTGACCACGATAAAGTCACTGGAGTTGTTCCGGAAAGAGCTACCTAACAAGGTGTATCACACCAAAACCGGCGCCAAGGTGGACTATACTAATAAGCCCGGCGAAATCGGATATTCCGCCCTTGATATCGGTCGCTTCCTGGTCTGGATGCGGATCTGCAAGAACCGCTACCCCTATTTGGCAAACACCATCGATTCCGTGCTGCTGAAATGGGACTTCAGCAATGTCATCGACGATGAGGGGCTGATGTTCGGCACCTATGTCGACAAAGAAACCGGGGAGACGGTGTACGCGCAAGAGGGCCGGCTGGGCTATGAGGAATATGCAGCCAAAGGTTTTGCCCTCTGGGGATTTCGCCCGCTGCTGGCCCACCGGGCGGAACCGTTCCTGACCGCCTCCATTTTCGGCGTTCAGGTGCCCTATGATGGCCGCGACCCTCGGGTGTTTCATTCCCAAAACTATGTAGTGACCGAGTCTTACCTGCAGGACGGGATGGAGCTGGGATTTGATCTGCCCCATGATGATGTCACGCCGGATTGGCTACACAGCGATGGTTGGCGAGCGGAATTCGCGGATCGGATATATCAGGTGCAGGAAAACCGCTGGCGGCGCACCGGCTTTATGACCGCGCGGTCAGAACATAACGTCAAAGGCCCCCCCTATTTCACCTACGATACGATTTTCTCCGACGGCTATCCCTGGAATACGGTCACGCCACGGGGGGATTATGTGCCCGATCATGCGGCCGTTTCAGCCAAAGCGGCACTGGGCCTCTGGGCGCTTTGGGACAGTGATTACACCGATGTCCTCTTTGAGGCGATGATCGAACTCTATGATCCTGAAAACGGCATGTACGAAGGGCTATATGAACGGGGCCAGGGCCGCGTTGCGATCTTCACCGCCAACAACAACGGGATCATTCTGACAGCGCTGCTGCATAAGGTTCAGGGCACAATTCTGACCCCGTATCGCGGTGAGACTGAGGTTTGGTACACCGCATACCGGGATCAGGACATTCGGTTGCGGCGAAATTACCCCGACCCGCCGCAAAAGCGGGATTGGCTGCCGGCATTGCGTCACTCTATCCAGGAAAAGGCGGATTTTTGATGAAACAGTTAAGCCTCTTCGCGCTTGTTGCGCTCTCACATGTTGTCGCGGGTGGTCACAGCTTGGCGCAAACCGCAACCGCTCGGGTGGAGGAGTTCACCGCGGAAAACGCTATCGTGGACACCTCCATCCCCTTTGCAATTGGCGCCAGTGAGGCGCGGCAATCGCTGCGTGGTGCCTTTGGCTGGCCAACCTTTCAGGAAGGTCTGGTCGAAGGTGTGTATTTCCGTTTTGATCCAGATGGTTATGCGCGGTTTTCCCCTAATCCAAGGTTGGATGTCGATGTGTTCGAGGTGCTGTGTAAATCGCGCACTCAGGAATGCCATGGTCGTAAGGCAGGCCTGACCGTCTTTCTTACGCCACAGGGCCAGTTGCAGCTGACGCTTGAAGGGGTGATCGCCGGCGACGGTTTCTATCTGTCAGAAGGCGTGAGTGAGATCCAGATCCCCGAACGGGTGCTACAACCTCTTGACCTTCAAATGGAAAACTTGCTGGCCTCATCGGTGGAGTTGATCGTCCGTCGGGGCGGTGAAGAGGTTAGTCGTCATTCGCTACGGGGTTTTGTTGCCACGACTGCTTACCTGCGCTGGGTTGCTGCCCGTCAGGATTATGCGGTTTTGCCGCGTGGTTGGCCGGTACCGAATTCTCGGACCAATACTCCCAGCCAGGGACGGGTGCAGACGACAAACTGGCAATCGCCGACGCCGCAGCCACAAGTCATTGCCATTACGCAACCAGCTGCGCCTGGGCCCGCTGGGTTGTCACCCGATCGCATCGATGCCCAACTGCAGGAATTGCGGGACATGGTGACTGCATTGCGTCGCCCACCGGAGGTGGCAGGGGGGGAGGAAATCGCCTCCACCTCCGATGAGGTGGCCAGGTTGGAGCAGCTGTTGCTTGACTTGACAGACGAGGTGCAGCTTTTGCGTGATCCCGTCTCACCGCAGATCACTCAGCCTGTTGTAGAAGAGATTGTTTCCCTTCCCTCTCAATCAATGGCTGAGGTAAAAAACGGTCAGACAACTGAACACCGCACCACAGAAAAACTGACCTATCTGGTGGAGCAATTGGGTCTTGACCTGCGCACAGCAGTGGCTGTGTTGGAGCTGGCGGAGCAGGAATTGCAAGATGACGGTGCACTGGCCACGCCGGAAGACCTTTACACCCCGAGTGTGACCACTGTTGCCTCTCCGCCGATCCAGTCGGATTTGCTCGAATCCCTATGGGGGGAAATTAACCAGCCCCAGATCATGGAAATCGAGGCTGCAACTCCCGAGATTGAGGTAGAAGTTAAGCCGTCGATGCCAGTAACAGTGCGCGAATACCGTCTATTGTCTGACTACTTCGCCTCTGCCGCGTTGCCGATTTTGGCCCCCGAAGTGTCTGGGGACACTCATTAGTCATCAGATTGACCACCAAGTGTTCGCTATTCTCTTTTGGAAAAGAGATTTGCGTCGACCCTAGGATGCGACAAAGCGTGTATTCCAGCACACCTGTTAGCGCGTGATAGATGTCAGCATTGGCCCAAACTGCTTGTAGTAAAGCGCTTGCAAAACCACGGCGTTTGTATTGGCAGTATAGATTTCATTAGGGCGCAGATCTATTTCGTATTTGCCCGAGGCCCAACCCGCGGGATGGGCAAGGTCGGCCAATTGCTGTCGAATCATTTGTGTGTATTCAGTTTCAAAAATCGCGTCCCAGGCGAACGTGGCTTTCAAGCTTATGCTACGCAGATCCGGGTGCATTCCGCCGTGCTCGTCCACCACGGCCCAGTCTTCCCCATTGCTGAAGATCGACATGTAGAGAAAATGAGGCGGTTGATCGATATGGGATTCTGACACCATTGTTGGAATGCCGTCATCACGAAATCGGTTTTCCTGCGCCAGATAGACTTTACTGGCCATAAGATGCCCCTCAGATGAAAGACCGAGTTCGAGCGCCTGCAAGAAAAACGGTTCGCTGAGCGTTGGGGTGATTGCGGTGAACTGTTCAGGACTGCGGCGATCTGTGGGCAGTAAAACACCTGCGACTTGGCGCCATTGCACAATCGGCTTGGCACTCACCGCATCTAAGACATCCAAGCCCCAAAGCGCGGCGGCCCGAGCGCCATATTGCTCATATCCAATGCGTCCTTCCTGCAAGAATTCCGTTCCGGCTTCAGTCACATGAGCACCATAAAGCCTACCTTCGCGCGCCATGGCGGTCAGATCCCATCGGGCCAATATTGCCCGCAGGTCTGCACCATATTCGGGATGGTGAACTTCCAACATACGGAAAGCAGAGAGCAGCCGCGCTACATCAAGTGCGGACCAGCCAATCCCACTAGGAACGGGCTGGTTTTGGTAGTCAACCATCGCAAGCGTTTGGGTGTTATAGACTTTATTCGGTAGCTTCTCCTCAAAGAGCTCGATTGATTTAATACTCTTCAAAAGAGATTGTGCCCTTGTCCCAAAGCTCTCTTCGGTGATCAGGTTCAGCCTGTGAGCGGCCACGAGGGCCAGCAAGTAAGACCCCTGATCCCAAAGTGTTCCTGAGGGAAAGCCCGCCACCGCATCCACCAACCCTGTTTCCGGGCGATAGTTTTGTTCAAAATACTGCCAAGCATTTCTGGCGGCCTGGTGGTCCTTGGCTGTCAGTCCGCGCCTGGGTTTGAGAGTTAGTAGAGCGCTGTCAGTAGGAAAGGCTGTGTAGTGCGTCGTGGAGTTGAACCCTTCGTCGGACAAAACAGCAAATCCCGCAGTTGCGGCCAGACCTGCGCAAAAGATAAGACTGGAAAGGTTTTTTGTGGCGCGGCTCATGGATTTGCTTCCTTCATTTGTGGGGACAAGTGAGCGTGGTGAGCAGTAGGTGACTTGCCTATTGCATGCAGCCAAGTGGCAAATGGGAGCTGGAGTAGAAGGGTGCAATTCCAGGTGAGCCAAAACAAGTTCACCACCAGAAGTGACAGGCTAAAGTTCGGACGCCCCATCAGAAATTGCCAAATGCCAATGAGGGCGATCAGAAATAAGGCTAGGGCAAGCATCAGGTTTGGTCGAAGAAAACGCATGTCTTCGGCCCTGGATAGGGTCTTGGGGGTTGGTGGAAACTGAGGCCGATGTCCCCTGGCCACCTGCCAGAATGCCTTAAGCTGCAATGGCAAGGTTGCGACGGACAAACAGCGGCCCTTGGTGAGGCTATGGCCCTTACTAGAGAGGATCATGGCCAGTTCATTGGCAAAAACCATTGGCAAAAAATGCAGAAAAAAGCTGGCGGAATAGGCTTGGACCGGCGCTTGGCCCGTCATCAGAGAAAAGGCAGGGGCCATGAGGAGCAGTGGCGTCCAAAACACGGACAGGTGGGCATAGAATGTGGCCGCGTAATGCAGTCGATGTCGCCAATGCATACCGCGGCGGAAAATCGGATTGCGGCGCAGGATCAGATCGATGCTGCCGCCGGCGTATTTTAGACGCTGGGTGCAAAAGGCCTTGGCACTTTGCGGGGAGAGCATTTTTGCCTCTGGCTGCGGATGGTAGACGGAGCGCCAGGGATGACCCTGCACACTATGCAGTTCAATTGACGTATAGAGATCCTCTGAGACGTGAAATCGATAGGGTTCCAAACCCGACCTATGCCGTAGCTGCGTCGGGTTTATGTTTAGATTTTGCGCCTGCTGTCTGTTCGTGCGACTTTGACACAAGAGCGCGGTTTCAAAAATCGCTTCCCTGCGGTGGATGGATGCGGCGCCACAGCAAAAGGATGCGTAGTTGCGATTGCGGCGCCGTTGGATCACATCAAAAAATACGGTGGGATCGCTGAGAAAAGGGTCGGCTGCAAAGCGATGTTTGGCGGTTAAGCGGTAGACCGATTTGCGCAGCCATCGAGGACAATGCGGGGCAAACCGCGACAGAATTGCGATGGCTGTCTGGCCGCGGGGGAGGTCATAGAACCAATGCGGCGTCTGTACCCAGGCGACCGAAGCATCGCGAAAGTAGCCAAGTGTATTGTCCAAAAATCTTGGGAAGAGCCGCGTGTCGGCATCACATATTACGACGAAATCACCGCTGCTATGAAACAGCCCATTGCGCAGGTTGCCCGCTTTGAAGCCGATATTGCTGGTGCGAGAGAGGTAGCGGGCGCCGTAGCGCTCTGCCAGATTGGCCATTGAGGGTCTGGCCCCGTCATCCAGCAGGTAGATCTGTAAATCGCAATCAGTTGGGCAGCACACAGCCTGAGCGGCGGCCAGAGTTGGCGCGACCACCTCGCAGCCTTCGTCAAAGGTTGTGATGAAAATATCGATCCGGGTGATTGGCCTCGGTTGCACATTCGTATTTTCGCTGATGTCGGGACTGGCTGGCGCTTCTGGCGTATCGCCCTCCTGCCAAATATCGTAGAAAAACAATAGGGTGCCGAGCGCAAACAGTGTTTCGGCCGTGGCGACTGCGACTGAGAAGGTCATCGCCTCAGGATTGAGTGACGCTGTCCAACGCCAATGCAGATACAGTGCCAGGAAACCGATGGTAAGTCCGGCGCAGAAGTGCCAGGCGGCCTGACGCAACGGTGATAGGGGCGGAAAACGCGGCGGCTTTCGATACTCAAATTTTGAAAAATAGGCGCTGCGCATGTTATGCCTCAAAGCCGGAAAATGGACGGTTTAACGGGGGTTTACCTGCCTGTGATCGCGAATGAAGGCTTCGGCCACACGCAGGATTGCGCTGCGTTCGTCGCCGCGGTGGTCCTTGGCCGTGGAGCCGGTCGAAAAAGACCACACACCTGCGGAGATTTTGATACGGATATCGCGCGCCAGCATCACCTCTTGGCTGAGGCTGGCGAAGACTGAATATTCATACAGGCAGTGGCCTTCCGGATCGCGCATTGAGAAAAACAGGCTCATCGTTGGTTGGCCCGGGACTGTGGCGATCGTGTCCTTGTCAACGACTTGGATTCCGGCCTCTGTCAGCATTGCAACGAAATCGAGGTGTAATTCTGAACCAAAATTGTTGGAAAATCCTGGTGGGGATTTCAGGTTGTTCAGATCGACATGGATCGCCTTAATCCCGCGCAGAGCCTCAATCTTTAGCGACCTTGGCAGCTCCAGAGGGTCAAAACCAACGGCCAGTTGTGTCTGTTGTGGGGTGCAGACCGCAGGGGCATCGGGGTGATCGGCCTCGACCGGCAGTGCACTGCTCCGGGGATCCATGACGCCGAACATGCGGTAGATATTGGCGGGGTATTCCGGCGTTAGCGGGCGGCTGGCAAACTCGCGTTTGACGATGCAGCCGGCCCCGTTCGGGCAGTCCCGGCCGACATGGCGATAGCGTTCCCATAAGATCCAAAAGCGATCTTCAGCCCAGGTTGGGCTGGGTAGCATTAGAAGTAACAGCAGACTCAGGTATTTCATGCCGAAACCTCTGACATATTTGGCTGCTGTAGCGCGGGGATGTTGTGATCGACGGCACAGACTTGATCCAAGCGCGCGAAAGAGGGTCGCGGTTTTTGTCCCGTCGCGTGTTGGTGGTCTACCGACCAATGGGCTGAAGTGATTTGCCCCGTAACCCAGGCGCTGGGTTTGACCCAGGTGCGGGGTTGGATAATGCTGTTTGAAATCAGGCACGGCCCGCTTAGCCGGCTGCCGGCACCGATGACGCAGGGGCCTTGCAGTTCGACCCCAGCGGCCAAGGTTGCCCCGGGGCCGACATAACAGGGCGGTGTAAGTTTGGCGCGGCGTGACACGCGGGCCCCCGGCGCGATCCAAATTCCGGGGCGTTTCTGTTCTCCCGAGGGCGACAGCGTTTTCACCTCGCCACGGAGCGCCATAAAATGGGCTTGCGCGTAGTCCTTCGGGTTGCCCATGTCGACCCATTCGAAATCTGCAACATAGCTGTGCAGATGGCCGCCACGTTTCATAATCGCGGGAAGGAGGTCTGCTGCAATATCAAGACCCTCTGCATTTCCCTGGCCGACCAGGGCGCGCGGGTTAATGATGTAGATACCGGTGCTGGCAAGGGTCGATTTTGCCTCTTGCGGGCGTGGTTTTTCCTGAAATGCGCGGATGCGCCCGCTGCGATCGATCTGCAGGATCCCGTATTTTGAACATTCCGCATGTGGCACCTGGCGCGCGGCGATCGTGACCTCTGCGCCGCTGGATTTGTGTTGCCGCATCATGTCTGCCAGATCGATATCGGTCAGCGCATCGCCACAGAGCACAAACACATCGTCTTCGATGGCATTGTGGCGGTGCTGCAAACGGGCAAGTGTGCTGGCGGATCCGATGGCATTGGCCTGCCAGCCCTGTGGCGTCTGCTGCCCTTCGTTATAAAACTGCAATCTGTGTGATGTGGATCGCGGTAAGTTCTGCAGGATTTGATCGCCAAGATGACCGGGGTTTAGCATCACGTCCTGAATGCCGAAGCGGGCCAAATGCTGCAGCAGATGCGACAGGATCGGCTTGCCGAACAATTCTAGCATCGGTTTAGGCGTGTCGTCGCTGAGCGGGGCCATGCGGGTGCCTTTGCCGGCGCAAAGCAACAGCGCCTTAGTGCCGGCCAGCTGGCAGCGGCGGAAATCGACGGTATCCAATGCGTCTTCAATGGTTTCATAGTAGGGCAACAGCTGCTCGGCGGGGCTTTGGCGAATGAACCGGTCCACCGCAGGAGTGGCATTGCAGAAGGCCAGTGGCTGGCCAAGCTTGAACTGCGCAGTAAATTCAACCAGTGCCCCTAAACCGGCATAGGTGACCCGCCGAACTTTGGCGAGGTCAACAATCGTGGCCGCACTGCCATCGTTCATCATTTGTTCCCGAGCCATAAGCAGCGGCCCAAGATCCGATGACGTCAGCCGATAAGAACTGGCACGCAGGATCGAGATGCGACCGTAGTTTCGGTGTTGATGAGCATGGAGTTCTCCTTTCAGGGGCGCAGCGACCGCCGCTTTGGCAATGTGACTTGGGGCAATTGACCCAGCCCAATGGTCCAGCCGAGATGTTGGCTACAGGCTATTGTGCGGATCAGGCAAATGGTCATTGGCAGGGCAAAGGCAATCTTCGTTGCAATGTTCAGATTTGGCGACCAACCCGCTGGAATGAAGATTTCGGCGAGATCGAGAAAAATGGGGTGGCACAGGTAAATGCCAAATGAATAGGGCGCCCAGACCGCGAGCTTCTCAGGCCAATTGAGACCACACAGAAGCATGGCGAGGCTCATCAAGACCAATGGCATCAGAAAGTCCGCCCAATAGCCCGGTTCATTTCCGTAGGCCCAGGCACCGGTCTGAATGACGATCGCCATTGTTTGCAGCTTCAGCCACATCAGGACCAGCGCGAAAACGGCGCAGATCGCGAGAAGTGGCCATAGGGTACGCATGGCCAGCTTTGACCCGTGTCGCAGCCAAAGGCCAGCGAGGGCGGCAGCCGCAAACCCATAGCCGCTGTAGCTCAGTATCTTAATCACTCGCAGCACATAGGGCAGGCTGGGACTGTCCCAAAGCGTTCTGTAGGCCCAAGCGTCCAAATGCCATTTCGCAAGCAGTCCCAAGATGACCAGAATTCCCATCCAAGGGCGGGTTACGGCGGCCAAAAACAGCGGATAGAGAAGCAGGAGACCAATCAGCGTAGGGATGAAATGCATGTGATATTTCACATCTCCCAAGAGCAGGAAACCTGCCCATGCCACGGGATCTGTCAGCTGGTCCAGTGCCTGCGGATGGTAATTAAAAGCGCCAGCTTTCAATAGGTTATAAAGGGCGTAGAACAGTGTCCAAAAGACAAACGGGGGCAGCAGCCGGCGGGCTTGTTGCGCGATTGTGGCCCGATAACCGCGCGGTCGCCGATCCAGCGATAGCAGTAAGAGGAACACCGAGATCAGCAAAAACAGCTCTGTCCGGGCGGTATATAGAACGGCGCGCAGCAGCATTGGGGCAATCCGCTCCGCCGCTGCGGCCTCCGGGAAGGGGAGCCCGGCAGAATTTGACGTGGCATGCAGACCCACCATCGACACACCGGCGCACAGGCGTAGCCCGTCGATCCAGGTGTGACGTGATGTTTTGATGTCCTGCATGTCCGAAGCCTCCTGCAGGCCCCGCAGAGCCGACGATGGCACCACCGTTGCGTGAAGAATCACAACAATCAGTTAATGGACGCGCGATTTTTTCGTTTGATTCGGATGGTGTTTGGCAGCGCGCCCGGCGACGCAATCTCTACGATCTATTCACCTTTTATTAGCATCGCCCTGTTAGCTTTGGCGCTGGAGGTCGCTATGAACCGTTTTGCATTAGATCGAAGATTTTGGTGGGTCGTATGGCCCATGTCGTTGTTGTTGTTTTGGGGAAATCCGGTATCGTCGCAGCCGGCGCAAGCGGTGTGTGAGCAGATATTTGAACAATATCAGTTGATTGCCGAAGGTTGCCCGGCGCGTGAAACAGTCGGCGCTGGCGCTAGCGCCGGTGTTGAGGCGCGCATGCGGGAATCGCATGTGTTCTTCCCTGCGGGCGGAAGCCGTCTGGATGCGGCGGCGCAGGCTCAGATCGTGCAACTGTCTGAGGTTCTGAACATTTCATTCATGCGCCAGACCTGCCTCAGGTTGATCGGACATTCTGATAGCGTCGGTGGTGCTTCGGTGAATGAGGCCCTGTCTTTGCAACGTGCCACGCAAGTGGCTGAGGTGTTGAAGGCACGGTTGGACGATCCCACACGGGTGCAGGAGGTGCTGGGTGTCGGGGAGGCGCAACCGCTCGCCGGATTTGCAACAACCGCGGTGGAAAATCGCCGGGTTGAGATCTGGGCAAAGACCTGTGTGCGCTAAGCTCCTTATCTAAAACTTGGGGTGCCTGCGTTGGTAAAGGGCCCGGTGGCGCGAGGCCAAGCCATTAACCATAACTTCAGAAAATTTGCCGAAAACTGTCTCGTCACACCGTTAGTGTTAACAAATGTTAACCTTGACGGGGCAGAGACATGGGGTCGATCAAATGGCCAAGGTTCTGGCTTCTGGCGTTGGCTTTGGGTGTGTCCCTTGCCAATCCGACGCCTGCGCTGGATATGCGTGCAGTGCAGACGGATGAAGCGGTGGCAAACGCTGATGGGCTACAACAGCCATACCTGTGTGACGCTTGTCTCGGGGCGCGCTTGCCTTTTGATCCGGGCCGAGAGCAGGAGGCGTCGGGATCAAGCTCGCTGGCCACACCAGAGTTGCACGTGCAAGGAGGCGGTGGTTTGAGGGGCGAAGGCTTTACCGAGCGCTTTGACCCACCCAACAGGCGCGATTGGCATGTCGCCGATTATCAGTTTTCGCATCCGGACTTTGACACCGATTGGAAACGCAGGAACGTCCGGATTTCAGCGGGTGCAACGCTCTCGCTTAGACCGCAAAAATACCAAGACAACGGGTTCACGGGCGGATCGCTCAGGCGAACGGTTACAACTCACTTTGGTCGCTATGAGGCCTTAATGCAGCCGGCGCGCGGCGCTGGGGTGGTGACCGGGTTTTTCACTTACACAGGTCCCTATTATGGCACCCGTCATGATGAAATTGACATCGAATTTCTTGGTCGCGACACCCGCAAGCTACACCTCTCGTGGTGGGTGGATGGTGTGCTGAACAGCCATGTGGTGCCGCTGGGGTTCGATGCCGCAGATGGTCCGAGGCTTTATGCTTTTGAATGGCATCCCGACAGGCTGCGCTGGTTTGTTGAGGGGCGGCTGGTGCATGAGGTTCGGGCGGAAACCTCAGCGATACCCGCGGTGCCGAGCTATCTGTTTTTTAACCTTTGGGCCGCGGATCAGCGATTGCAGGGCTGGGCGGGGCGCACGGCAGAAGGGACGCGGGCGCAGGCCCGGATCCTTTCTGTCACATTCACACCGCTGCAGGATCTTCTGACAGGGGTGCCCCTGTCAAAGCCCAGCGATGATCGCCGAAACCGTGAGGATGCTGAGCGCGGTTGAGATCAGGATCGTGGCCGAAACCCGTTGCGGTGCCACGCCATAATGCTGCGCCAGGATAAACACATTGCCTGCCACCGGCAGGGCAGCGGCGGCGATCATAACGCCGGCTGAGTAGGCCTCCACCGAGAAGACAAAATAGGCCGTCGCGGCAACGGCGGCGGGGTGCAGTACCAGTTTGGCAAAGCTGAGCCATGCCGCCACGGCCAGACGCTCGGCGGATTTGCTGGCCAGTGAGGCGCCGATCGCAAAGAGCGCGCCGGGGGTGGCGGCGGCGCCCAAAATTGCCAGGAAATCATTGATCGGCCCGGGCAATTGCCAGGTGGAGGCGGACCACAAAAGCCCCAAGCTGATGGAGACAATCATCGGGTTTTTCAGCAATCCCATGCCGACGCTAAGCAAGACGCCAGGGGACAGGCGGCCATCGCGGCGGGCGGTGATGACGATGACGATCAGGCTGCCAAAGACGATCAGGTCGCAGGCCAGAACCAGCATCACCGGGCCAATCGCGGCCTCACCCAAAAGCATGACCAGCATTGGCACGCCCAGGAAACCCACGTTGCCGACAACGCCGCATTGGGCTTCAACCGCGGCCTCTTCGACGCCGCGCCCGCGCAACAATGCGACGCCAGTGGCTAGCAGATAGACCGCCATCGTGCCCGTGAGATAGGCCCAGACAAAGGGCAGATCGAAAACCTCAGCCAGGGTCAGGTTGGCGGAAAAGCGGAACAGCATCGCCGACAGGGCGAAGTAAAACACAAAACGGGTGAGCCAGGCGGTGGCCTCTTCCGGGAAAAATCCTGTGCGGCCCGCGCCGTAGCCCACGGCAATCAGCAGGAAGAAGGGCAGGGTCTGAAGTAAAACATCGATCATGGGAACAGCGGTAACAGGCGGGGCGGAAACAAAAAAGGGGGCCGTTGCCCCGACCCCTCTTTCTTGCCCTGCCTGACGTCTTCGGTCTGGCCTTCGGTGCCAGCGCATCTTGCCTGTGCAACCCGTCGAACGTGTCCCCCCCGGGATCACGCGGTGGATCACCGCCCTCGAATTCGGTGATTCGACCTTAAGCGAATCGGTGCGAATCAGTCAACAGAGCGATTCGTTAGCCGTTTTCACGTAAAATCGCGCCTGCCAGGTAAAGCGAACCGCAGATCAGCACCCGTGCGTTGGGCTCCTCCGCCACAATCGCCGCCAGTGCGCTTTGCACATCGTCGGCCTCTGAGGCCTGCATACCGACCTCGCGCGCCATACGCGCGGTCTCGTCTGCGGGCAGGGTGTTTTGCTCATCCGGGATCGACACGGCGGTCAGGCTGGCAACATGGGGCATCATCGGGGTCAGATAGCCCGAGATATCTTTGGTGTTGAGCATGCCGCAGATCAGGTGGGTTGGACGTTTCGGCAGGCTGGCCAGATGGGTGCCAATGGCCTGACCGGCAGCGGGGTTGTGGCCACCATCAAGCCAAAGCTCGGCCTCAGGGGCGGCTTCTACCAGCGGCCCCTCGGCAAGGCGTTGCATGCGGGCGGGCCAGAAGGCCTGCGTCACGGCGGCCTCGGCGGCACTGTCATCCTTGCCCAGATGGCGCAGGGAGGCGATGGCGGCACCGGCGTTCTGGATCTGATGGGCGCCCGGCAGGTTTGGCAGCGGCAGGTCCTGCAGGCCACGTTCATCCTGATAGATCAGGCGGCCACGCTCTTCCCAGACGTGCCAATGCTGGCCATAGGCGATCAGCGGCGCGCCCAGACGGGCGGCAGTGGCTTCGATCACATCCATGGCCTCATCCGGCTGCGGACCAACAACACAAGGAACGCCGCGTTTGATGATGCCAGCCTTTTCACCAGCGATCTTGGTCAGCGTGTTGCCAAGGAACTGTTCATGATCGATGGAGATCGGGGTGATGATGGTCAGTTCGGGCTGGTCGATCACATTGGTCGCGTCCAGCCGCCCGCCCAGGCCCACCTCCAGCAGGGTGTAATCTGCGGGCGTACGGGCAAAGGCCAGAAGGCCGGCGCAGGTGGTGATTTCGAAATAGGTGATGTTGCCGCCATCGTTCTTGGCGTAGCACTCATCCAGAATCTCGGTCAGATGCGCCTCAGAGATCAGATCCCCGGCCAGACGGATCCGCTCATGGAACCGGGCCAGATGGGGCGAGGTATAGGCATGGACCGCGTTGCCCGCCGCCTCAAACCCGGCGCGGATCATCGCCTGGGTCGAGCCCTTACCATTGGTGCCCGCGATATGGATCACAGGCGGCAGGGCGTTTTGGGGATTGTCCAAAGCGTCGAGCAGACGCCAGACCCGGTCCAGCGTCAGATCGATGATTTTGGGATGCAGCGCCATCATCCGTGCAAGCACGGCGTCGGAACCCTGCTTCATTTTGCGTTAGTCTCAGCGCCGCCGAGGGCCTCTGACAGGCTCTCTTCGGGTTTGTCTTCGCTGGCGGCGGCAGGTGCCGGGGCCGGCAGGTCGCCTTTGATCGCAGGCGACAGGCCCAGCAGCATGCGGGTGATGGTGATCAGCTCATCGCGCATTTCGGTGCGTTTGGTCACGCGGTCCAGCATGCCGTGGTCCAGCAGGTATTCGGCGCGCTGGAAGCCTTCGGGCAGTTTTTCGCGGATGGTCTGTTCGATCACACGCGGGCCGGCAAAGCAGATCAGCGCATTGGGCTCAGAAATCTGCACATCACCCAGCATGGCGTAAGACGCGGTCACGCCACCGGTGGTGGGGTGGGTCAGCACAACGATGTAGGGCAGGTTTGCCTCTTTCAGCATCTGCACGGCCACGGTGGTGCGTGGCATCTGCATCAGCGACAGGATGCCTTCTTGCATGCGGGCGCCGCCAGCGGCCGAGAACAGGATCAGCGGGCGCTTCAGCTCAACCGCTTTTTCAGCGGCGGCGATGATGGCGTTGCCAACATACATGCCCATGGAGCCACCCATGAACGAGAAGTCCTGACAGGCGGCCACAATCGGGGTGCGGCCCATTTCGCCGGTGGCGACCAGCATGGCCTCTTTCTCACCGGTTTTCTTCTGCGCGGCTTTCATCCGCTCAGGGTATTTTTTCTGATCGCGGAATTGTAGCGGATCGGTGATCGGCGTTGGCACCTCAACTTCGGTGAAGATGCCGCCATCAAACAGGTTCTCAAACCGGGCGCGGGGGGTGATCGCCATGTGGTGATCACAGTTGGTGCAGACATTTAGATTGTCGGCCAGTTCACGATGGAACAGCATGGTTCCGCATTCGCCACATTTCGTCCACAGATTTTCAGGCACCTCACGGCGCGAGAAGATCGAGTTGATCCGCGGACGGACATAATTGGTGATCCAGTTCATGAGCGATTGCCCTGCTTGCTGCGTTCGTGAGCTAGTCAAATAAGCCCGACGTAACGGAAATGCAATCAGCGCCTGATGGCAATTCGGGCGGAAAGCCAGATTATCAGCATCGCCAGCAGTTCAGTGATCAGTTGGGCAGAGGGGAAAACGGCCTCTTGGGCGGATGGCGGCAGCAGTGAGTCGCCCGTTGCTTCGGGCGCGGGGAACAGCATCAGGGCAAGGCCTGAATCCGCGCTGCCCATTTCGCCAAAGAACAGGAAGGCAAAGGCGTTGTTGGCCAGATGAAAGCCAACAGCCGCCCCAAGCGTGCCGCTGCGCGCGGTTAGATCCGAGGCCGCGAGGCCAAAGAAAAAGGCCCAGGCCACATATTCCCATGCCTCATTGCTGGCCGCATGGGGCTGCCAATGGGCGGCGGCGAACAACAGGTTGGGGACAAGCATCCAGACCCATGCGGCGCGGAACCGGGCCGCCAGTTGCTGCTGCAGGTAGCCACGATATAGCAGCTCCTCAGCGCCGGTTTGAATCAGCAGGGCGATCATGGCCAGCGGCAAAGTTGTCAGCCAGGCCAACGGCATGTTCCACACGCCGCCCGCGTAGGAATAGTAGGGCGGCAACAGCTCGATCAGCAGAAAACCCCCGAGGCAGGCCAATGTCACCTGTCGCAGGTCCTTCCAGGCTTGATTTGGCGGGCCGATCAGGCTGACGGCGCTGCGAAAATGCAGTTTGCGGGTCACGGTGATGACCGAGAGGATCAGCAGCGAAAAGGCAAACAGCTGCAGCAGCAACCCACTGCGTGTGGTGCCGCTATAGTAGCTGTCCACAAAACTGTCCGGGGCACTGACCAGCACAGCATCCAGCAGGTTCAGGCCCAGTTTATAGCCCACCTCAATCAGGACGAAGCCAAGGGCCAGCCGGGGCAGGTCAGGGGTCAGGCGCGCGGCTGCGCTGTAGCCGTGGTGAGGGTGATAGGCTGTCATGGGTTCACCGTCGCAGAACCAGCCGCGCCGTCAACCAACCAAGTCCCAAAAGCGCGATATCCAGCGTCAGCGCCTGCCGCAGCGCAACTGGATCCGCCAGATCCATCGGCGCGCTGTAAAGCGCCAGCCCCGAAAGCGCCGGATCCTGCGCGACAAACAGGATCGCGATGGCATTTGACAGAAAATGCAGCGCAATTGCCGGGCCTAGGGTGCCGGCCCGCGCGGTGAGATCAGCCGCGATCAGCGAAAACAGCGCTGCCCAGAGGATCAGCAGCCAGGCGCTGTCACCGGCTTCGGGGCGGTAATGTAGCAGGCCAAACAGCAGGGCAGGCAGGCCCATCCAGATCAGCGGAGTGTCAAACCGGACGGCAAGCTGTTGTTGCAGATAGCCGCGGAAAATCAGCTCCTCCGTGCTGGTTTGGATCAAGATCCCCAGTAATGCGACCGGCAGCAGCATGAGCCAGCGACCAATGGGCTTGCTGTCTGTGATTGGGGCCAAAACCTCACTGGGGGGCAGGATCCAGATCACAAGGCTTAACAGAATCAATCCGATTAGGACGGCAATCCCCTGCCGCAGTGCTGCCTTTGGCGGCCCGATCAGGGTCAAAGGCGCGCGTTGATGCATCTGTGCCGTGACAATGGCGATGGCGAGACCCAGAAACCCAAAGCTGAATAGCAGGTAAAGCACCCCCATCGCGGTGGAGCCGTTTTGCACCGAAAGGGTGAAGGCGTTGAATTGGTCAGGGGTGAGTAGGATCTGCAGCAGGTTTTGCATTGCCCAGAGCATCAGCAAATACAGCGCCGCCGCCATGACCAGCCCGGGGATCAGCCGCCATGCTGCTGCGCTATCACCTGCGGGGGCGATAAATTTGGCATGGGCCCTATAGGCCCGGATGGGCGATCTGCCGGGGCGGTTCATCTGCGCAAAATCTCCTTAAGATGACCCTAACGCCACAGTGTCCGGGACAACAGGGCAGAGCATGGAAAAGCGGCTTGAGGTCGCGGGCAGGCATCGGCTAACGCTTAACCGCGTTGTCACGGAGCTGCTGTTTGTGAGGGCGCAAAAGGTGCGGGTTTACCGCGCTGCAAGGGGGTTAACGACATGGTGGCACAGGCAAAATGAGGTCACGCAACGGGCTGCGTTTGGCGGTGTTTTTCGCCTTCTCCACAGTATTGTCGGGCTGTCTGTCCCTGGGGGATGGCGCGGTCACCCGGCAAGACAATGTGATGACCCGCGCGGCCCTGGCCGGGGGCGAGGTGATCGTCGTGCCGCCGCAGGGCTACTGCATCCAGAAAGACAGTCTGAAAAGCCGCCGGGATGGTGGATTCGCGCTTGTGGCGTCCTGCGAGCGGCTGACGGGTTTTGTCAGTGGCTATCAGGTGCCGCCGGTTGTCATGACCATTTCAGCTGTTGAACGGGACAGCACGGCCCCTGAACCCAGCGCGGCAGAGGTTTCCGCCGGTTTGGGGGATCGGCAAGTGCTGCGTCGGTTGCATGGCGATGGGCTGACGGTGGTTCAGGTGATGGATCCGGCGCCCTTGTCGGTGGAAAGCGATCCCAAGCACTGGCGCGGCATGATGGTGATCAATGGTCACATGGTTGGTCTTGCGCTTTACGGGGCCAAAGGCAGCGCCGAAACCGGCGAACGTGGCCTGACGCAGCTGATGTGGCTGGCCGAACAAATCCGCGAGGAAAGCCCGCAGCGGCCGCGCCCTGCCACGGCGTTTGAGGTGGCAGATGCGCCCGCGGATACCGGAAGGCAAGGGGCGGAGCCGGCCCGGCAACGGGTGCAGCGCACTGGTCTTGGCGCCATCCGGCCGGTCGCCCGCCCGGGCACGCCGGGGGCGTTGCAAGAACTGCCGGTTGAGGTAACTACGGAGGCCCCAGCGGCGAAAGACGCCGAAGACGGCAAAGCTAAGCCTATACTCCGTAATATTTTTGGTCGTATATTCAGCTAAGTCGCGGCTGCCCTGATTGGGCAAGGACCGCGCAGATGAGGCAATAAACGGGCAGAGGGGACGCGCCACATGGCAGGCATGCCGGGAAGCGATCTGATCAAGACATTTGTGTCGGAACGGGTGCAGAAACGCTGGGCCAAAGCCGCGCGCGCTGCGGCGGGCCAAGATCTGGCCGCCCTGCGCCGTCAGCGCAGTCAGGCGCGCGAGCTGCGCACCCATTTGAATGAGCTGATTCACGTCGCCGATGAACGTCTGGCCCTGCCCGCCATCGGATCAACGCAGTTTCGCCGCCCGCAAGGGTCTGACTGGGGCTGGCGCCCGGCGCTGTGGCGCGGACCCTTGCCGGTGCCCGGCCTGTCGAGCGCGCAGAACAAAAGCCAGCTGGGCGAAGAGGTCACGCTGTTTCACGACTGCGCCTTTTCCGAGCTGACCCTGCGCCAGCTGCGCAACACCCGCGAAGCGGATCTGGCACCTTACGGGCTGCGTATGGACGTGTTCAAGTTTGACGGATCCTTCCTGTCGCTGGTGATTGATCTGCCACCCGAAGCGGTTCAGGGGCTGAAACGCCGTCACCTGCTGCGGATGGACACGATTGTGGAGATGGAAAAGCCGCTGGAGATTTTTGCCCGGCTCAACATCAAGCACGGCCCCAACACCGAACAGATCGTGCGCGAACTGCCGCTGCACGAAGAAGAGATCATGGTGGAATTTGATCTCGCTTATACAAAGCTGAACGAAAAGCGGGTCGAAAAGGCCTGGCTGGACCTGATTTTTGAGGGCCCTGAGATGAACCAGGTGGTGTTGCGCGACCTGACCTTCTCGCGCCGGCCCCGCGCCGAACTGTAAGGAGCCTGCAGCATGAGCGAAATGCAACTGACCAAAACCCGGCTTCTGGAAGGGGTCTGGGAGGGTGTGCTGCAAACCCATCGCGGCGCGCGCTATCAGCCCAAAATCTCGGTCACCCATCTGGATAAACCGGTTTTGGGTCACTCGATGCAGGAAGGTAGCACCGAAGGGGAATGGCTGGTGCGGGTGCCGATCCCGTCACAATTGCTGTCCGACGGGGTGCAGACCTTTGTCATTTTGGATGCGGAAAGCGGCGAAACGCTCAGCAGTTTTGCCATTCTGGCCGGTGATGCGCTGGCCGATGACATCCGGGCGGAGGTCCAGCTCCTGCGGGAGGAGCTGGATATGCTGAAACGGGCTTTCCGTCGCCATTGTCTGGAAACGCTGTAACGGTTAAGGACGTTCGCCCTTCCAAGTGAACAACGCCAGTTTGAAAACCGCGGTCTTGGGCGGCGGTTTCTTGGCTTGGCTGCAGCTGACATTCTGGCCCAGCCGACCGCTACCCAGAGCCGGCCGCGAAATAGCGCGGTGCTTAGGCTGTGTCATACAGTTTTTACTTGCCGAATCTAAATATATCCATAATTCATGAAGTATGGATAAGATGATCGCCCTTTCTGCCTTTGCGGCCCTGTCACAAGCCAACCGTCTGGATGCCTTCCGCCTGCTGATCAAAGCGGGCAGTGATGGTATGGCGGCAGGTGAAATCTCAGACGCATTGGGTGTGAAACAGAACACCATGTCGGCCAGCCTCTCGGTGCTGCATCAGGCGGGTCTTGTGCGTAACACCCGGGAGGGGCGTTCTATCCGGTATTTCGTGGATATGCAGGGGCTGCGCGGATTGCTTGGCTTCCTGATGGAGGATTGTTGTGGCGGCAATCCAGATCTGTGCCGCCCGATACTGGATGACATTGCCTGCTGCTAAGCGGGTCAGACTACGGAAGGATCCCTGTGATGGGAGACATCAAAAACGTTTTGGTGCTGTGCACCGGCAACTCCGCCCGCTCGGTCTTGGGGGAGGTGCTGATCAATGAATTGGGCAAGGGCCGGTTCCGCGCCTATTCTGCTGGCTCACAGCCCACGGGAAAGCCGAACCCTTTTGCGGTCGAGCTGCTGGATGGGCTTGGCTATGACACTTCCTATGTTCGCTCCAAAAGCTGGGATGAGTTTTCGGGCGAGGGTGCGGTGCAGATGGATTATGTCATCACGGTCTGCAGCTCGGCCGCTGGTGAAACCTGCCCCTATTGGGCCGGTGCGCCGGTGTCGGCGCATTGGGGTATCCCCGATCCGGCTGGCGCTGGCGAAACCGATGAAGAAAACCGCGCGGCCTTCCGTCAGGCGCATCAGCGAATGGAGGCGCGGGTGAAAGCGTTCCTGGCGCTGCCCTTGGGTGAGATGGATGCAGCCGCACAGAAAAACGCGCTGAACCTGATCGGGACTGAGCTGGAGGGCGCGGCATGAGGCAAGATGTGTTTCACCGCCTGACCGCCGAAGGTCTGGGCACCGCCCTGCTGGTCTGCACCGTGGTGGGGTCCGGCATCATGGCGGATAAGCTGACCGAGGATGTGGCGCTGGCGCTTTTGGGCAATACGATCCCGACCGGCGCCATTCTGGTGGTTCTGATCACCATCTTCGGCCCAATTTCCGGCGCGCATTTCAACCCCGCAGTGTCATTGGTGATGGCCATTCGTGGCGATCTGCGCTGGGCTGAACTGGCGCCCTATGTGGCTGTACAAAGCCTTGGCGCTATCCTTGGCAGCCTTGTCGCGCACGGCATGTTTGACCTTGAGATCCTGCAATATTCCACCACCTCACGCACCGGCGGTGCGCAGTGGTTTGCCGAAGGTGTGGCGACCTTTGGGCTGCTGCTGACCATTCTGGGTGCGGTCCGCTTCCGCAGCGAAAGCGTGGCCGTGATGGTGGGGCTTTATATCACTGCGGCCTATTGGTTTACCGCCTCAACCTCCTTCGCCAATCCGGCGGTGACCATTGGGCGGGCTTTCACGGATACCTTTGCGGGCATCAATCCCGGTGATGTTTCCAGCTTTATCATTGCGCAGATCGCTGGCGCGCTGGTGGCGATGGTTCTGGCAGGCGTTCTGTTTGCAGTGCCTCAGGATGAGGCAGAGCTGACCGCAGGGGAGCAGGCATGAGCATTGTCATCCATCACAATCCCGCCTGCGGCACCTCCCGCAATGTGCTGGCGATCATCCGCGCCAGCGGGGTGGAGCCGGTGGTCATCGACTATCTACAAACCGGTTGGACCCGGCCACAGCTGCAGGCGTTGTTCGCCGCGGCTGGTCTGACGCCGCGCAGCGCCCTGCGTACGACGAAATCCCCGGCGAAGGAGCTGGGGCTTTTGGATCCAGAGGTATCGGAGGAGGTGCTGCTGGATCATATGCTGGAACACCCTGTTTTGGTGAACCGGCCCATCGTCTGCACGCCCAAAGGCGTCAGACTGTGCCGCCCGTCTGAGGCGGTTTTGGACCTCCTCGAAACGCGGCCCAAGGGGCCTCTTTATAAAGAGGACGGCGAAATGATCCTGAACGAACAAGGAGACTGCGTTGTCTGACGCCACCCCAAATATCCAAGACGAAAGCTTTCACACCATTGATGAAAGCAAACTGTTTCCCACTGAACGCGCCAGCCACAAACCGCGTATCCTGCTGCTCTATGGTTCGCTGCGTCAGCGCAGCTTTTCCCGCCTGATGGTGGAAGAGGCCGCGCGCATTCTGGAACGGCTGGGCTGTGAAACCCGGGTGTTCAACCCGTCGGGCCTGCCACTGCCGGATGATGCTGAGGCCGATCACCCCAAGGTGCAGGAGCTGCGTGATCTGGTGATGTGGTCCGAAGGCATGGTCTGGTGTTCGCCGGAACGCCACGGCGCCATGACCGGCATCATGAAGACCCAGATTGACTGGATCCCGCTGGCCCCAATTGGCGGCATTCGCCCAACGCAGGGTAAGACCCTGGCGATCATGCAGGTCGAAGGCGGCTCGCAAAGTTTCAACACGGTGAACCAGCTGCGCATTCTGGGCCGCTGGATGCGTCTGATCACAATTCCAAACCAATCCTCGGTCGCCAAGGCCTGGGATGAGTTTGATGCAGATGATCGGATGAAACCGGGGCCGTTCTACAATCGTGTGGTCGATGTGATGGAAGAGCTGACCAAGTTCACCCTGCTGACCCGCAGCCAATCGGCCTATCTGGTGGATCGTTATTCGGAACGGGTGGAAAGCCTGGAAAAACTGTCAGAGCGGGTGAATATGCCCAAGGCGGTCGCGGAATAGGCGCCGCTGGTGACTTCATCTGGCAATGTTATGGTGAAAGGGCGGTCCGGTTGGGCCGCCCGTTTTGCGTTTCGGAGGGCTTTGGGGATTAGCCGCGCATATCGCGCGCTGTGCCGGTGACCTGAACTGAGGATCCGGGCACGTCACTCAAACTGACATGGATCTGCGATGGCGCGCCCATGTCTTCGCCCTGATGCAGGGTGAAGCTGCCCGCGTGGGGCCAGCCCACATCGCGTAGACGTCCGGCAAACGCCGCCGCAGCAGCACCGGTTGCAGGGTCTTCCAGAACACCACCTGAGGCAAAGGCGTTGCGCACATCAAATTCACGATCGCCGCGGATATTCACCAGCATCACGGTGACAAGGCCATGGTGGTTCATCATCTCACGACCCGCATCCAGATCATAGGACATGGCCGCCAGCGTGGTGCGATCGCGCAGCGGCAGCAGGATGTGATCCGCCCCACCGTGGATGAAGGCCGGTTTCAGACGGCTGTCCAGATCTCCCTCGGTCAAGCCAAAGAGGGTGAGCGTGTCGCTGAGTTCCTCATCGTTCAGCTCACGGCTGCGGGTCGGGGGCGACGCCAGCGTCGCGGTCATGCCGACGTCGCTAGGGGTGGCCTCCACGCTGATGTCCGCCTCATTCAGGCGCAGCTGATAGCGGCCTGCGCCTGCGTGTTGGCCAAGAACTGCACCAAGGGCAATGGTGGCATGACCACAGAACGGCACCTCGGATTCGGGTGAGAAATAGCGCGCCCGCCAATGATCCTGCGCACCGTCTACCGGCATGGCAAAGACTGTTTCGGAGTAGTTCAATTCGGCCGCGATCCGGCGCATCTCTGTCTCGCTAGGGTGGCTGTCCCCCAAAACCACACCGGCAGGGTTGCCACCTTGGTCACCGGTGCTGAAAGCGGCAATATGTTTGATGTCCATTGTGAATATCCTTTCCTGACTACCTGCAGGATAGGTTTCGAAAACCGTGCTGTCCCCGCTGGTGCGAAAGGAGAATGCGGAAAATTCTTTCGGTATGACGGGTGTCGTTGTGATAAGGCTTTCACCATGAAAGTCCTTGATCAAACTGACCGCGATATCATCAATGTCCTTGCCGCAGATGCGCGTGCACCTCTGGCGGAGATTGGCAAAACTGTTGGCCTGTCTGGACCGGCGGTGGGTGAGCGCCTGCGCCGTCTGCAGGAGGCGGGGGTGATCGAAGGCTTTACCGCCCGCATCGACCCCGAGGCGCTGGGCTATACCATGGAGGCCATCGTTCGCATCAAGCCACGGTCGAAACAGATGCACGCCGTGGAAGAGATGATCCGGCTGGAACCGCGCCTCACCGCCTGTGATCGGGTGACGGGGGAGGATTGTTTCGTGGCTCGGCTGATGCTGGTGAAAGTTTCTGAACTGGATGAGATCCTGCTGCCCCTGCACGAACGGGCCGAAACGCATACCTCGATTGTGAAATCTTCCCTGATCCGCAACCGTCTGCCGGATCTGGATCCAAAGCCCAACAAGGGGCGCAAAACCTGACGTGACACGCAGTGACGTAACGGCCCCTTACGTCAATTTTACGCGGCGTCGAGCGTGACATTGCCCCTGTGTCATGGCCAACTGGCCATTAACCGCAGGGAGGCACGCAATGTCAGATTATCCGCACCTACTTGCCCCGTTGGATCTGGGCTTTACCACATTGAAAAACCGCGTCCTCATGGGCTCGATGCACACCGGGCTGGAGGAAACCAAGGACTGGCCGCGTGTGGCCGAGTTCTATGCCGCGCGCGCTCGTGGCGGTGTTGCGCTGATGGTGACAGGGGGCATTGGCCCGAACCTTGAAGGATCGGTGCTGCCTGGCGCGGCGATGATGACCAAGGACGAAGATGTCGAAAACCATTCGGTCATCACCAAGGCGGTGCATGATGCAGGCGGCAAGATCGCAATGCAGATCCTGCACGCGGGCCGCTATGCCTATTCGCCGAAATGTGTCGCCCCCAGCCCGGTGAAATCGCCGATCTCCCCCTTCCCGCCACAGGAGCTGGATGAAGAAGGTATCGAGAAACAGATCGCCGACATCGTCAACGCCGCGGTGCTGGCCCAGAAGGCGGGCTATGATGGTGTCGAGATCATGGGGTCGGAAGGCTACTTTCTGAACCAGTTCCTTGTCACCCACACCAACAAACGCGAGGACCGCTGGGGCGGATCTTATGAAAACCGGATGCGCCTGCCGGTTGAGGTGGTGCGCCGCACGCGGGAAGCTGTGGGCGAGAAGTTTATCATCATCTACCGCCTGTCGATGATCGATCTGGTGCCCAATGGCTCCACCCATGACGAGGTGGTGCAGCTGGCGCAGGCGGTGGAACAAGCGGGCGCCACCATCATCAACACCGGCATTGGATGGCATGAGGCGCGGGTGCCGACCATCGCCACCTCGGTGCCGCGCCGGGCGTTTTCCTGGGTGACCAAGAAACTGATGGGCAAGGTGGGCATTCCGGTCATCACCTCGAACCGGATCAACATGCCTGATGTGGCCGAAGATGTGCTGGCCGAGGGCTGCGCCGATATGGTCTCCATGGCGCGGCCATTGCTGGCGGATGCCGATTTTGTGGTGAAGGCCGAGGCGGGCAAAGCCGCGCTGATCGCCCCTTGTATTGGCTGTAACCAGGCCTGTCTGGACCACACATTCAGTGGCAAGCTGACCTCCTGCCTGGTCAATCCGCGTGCCTGCCATGAAACTGAACTGGCGATCACCCCTACCGAGGCGGTGAAATCCATCGCCGTGGTTGGCGCCGGGCCCGCAGGACTGTCGGCGGCCCTGACGGCGGCTGAGCGGGGGCATGATGTCACGGTGTTTGATCGCGCGGATCGCGTTGGTGGGCAGCTGAACATGGCGCGGCAGGTGCCGGGCAAAGAAGAGTTCCACGGGTTGGTCGACTGGTTTGAGGCGCGGGTCGCGGACAGCGGCGTGACGGTCAAACTGGGCGTGGAGGCCGGAGTTGATGACCTGAAAGGCTTTGACGAGGTGATCATCGCCACCGGTGTGGTGCCGCGCGATCCCGGCATTCCCGGTCAGGACCGCGCCAATGTGCTGAGCTATATCGACGTGCTGCGCGACAAGGCAGACGTGGGTCAAAAGGTGGCTGTGATCGGCGCCGGCGGCATTGGTTTTGATGTGTCTGAGTATCTGGTGACCGGCGACAGCCCGACGCTGGATCTGCCGGAATGGATGAAGGAATGGGGTGTTGGTGATCCCGAACAGACCCGGGGCGGTCTGGCCGAAACCGGCCCGCAGCCCGAGGCCCCCACCCGTCAGGTCACCCTGATGCAGCGCAAAGCCAAGGCGCTGGGCAAAGGGCTGGGCAAAACCACCGGCTGGATCCACCGCGCGGCGCTGAAAATGAAACAGGTCGAGATGATCGGCGGCGTGAACTACGAGCGTATCGACGACGCGGGGCTGCACATCAGCTTTGGCGAAGCACGCGAAAACCCGCGGGTGATTGACTGCGACACCGTTGTGCTTTGTGCAGGTCAGATCAGCGACCGTTCGTTGGCTGATGCGCTGGAAGACGAAGGTGTAACCTGCCACGTGATTGGCGGTGCAGATGTGGCCGCGGAACTGGACGCGAAACGGGCAATCAATCAGGGGACCCGATTGGCGGCGTCCCTGTAATGCTGAACAGGGGTGGGGGCGTTGCCCCCTTGGCCTGACGGCCAATTCCCCCAGAGTATTTATGGAACGATGAAAGCGGGGGCGGAGGCGCCCCCCTTTTTGCGTGTTGGGTGCATGCCGCTTGCAATTTCAGGAGGTTTTTGTTTCCTGGTCAAATGGTGAAACTGGTTTTGATGCACAAGCCGGGTTCGATCTACGAGGACGAACCCGACAAGGTTTATGACTTTCCCAAGGCCTATCTCCGCGCCATGCAGGAGGCGGTGGGCGATTGGGTGGTCTACTATGAGCCTGTCAAAGCAGGGCCACGGGGCTATTTCGCGGTGGCGCGGTTGCAGCAGGTGATCGAAAAGCCGGGATCGCCTGGGCGTTATCTTGGCCTTATTGCGCCGGGGAGCTATCTGGATTTCGACCAAGAGGTGCCGCGCCAGATTGAGGGGCGGACCATGGAACAGGCGCTTATGGCAGAAGATGGCGCATTGCGCCGCGGTGGGGTGGTCCAATCCGCGGTGAGACGCCTGCCAGATGCGGATTTCGCGCAGATTATCCGTCTGGGTCTGCCCGATGATCTGGAGGCGCAGGAGGCGCGTCGTTACGATCCTCACACATCTGGCCATATCTCTGGTTTGGCGGAGGAACCGCTGGTTTTTGAGCGGCCCGTCATAGAGCGGTTGGTACGACGACCCTATCGAGATGTGGTGTTCCGGCGAAAAGTGCGACAGGCCTATGACCACCGGTGTGCCATGTCGGGTCTGAACCTGCGAAACGGAGGGGGACGTCCCGAAGTGCAGGCGGCACATATTCGCCCCGTTGAAGAAAGCGGCACCGACTCGGTCCGCAACGGTCTGGCCCTTTCAGGCACCTTGCATTGGATGTTTGATCGCGGGTTGATCTCAGTAGCTGAGGATCTGGAAACGATTTTGATTTCGCACAACAAGGTGTCGGAGGATGTTGTGAACCGCTTGATCAGCCCGTCCGGGAAGCTGTTGCCACCTGCAGATCCACGCTGTGCCCCGCATCCTGAGAACCTGCGCTGGCATCGGGAAAACCGGTTTGGGCAAGTGGTCAGTGAGGGAGACACCCCCTGGGCCTAGGCCTAGGGGAAAGGAGGGGGCCGGGTGGGCCCCTTCCTATTTGTTTATGTGGTGCTGTAGCGCAGGCGCAGAACGGGCAGGCCTGAGAAGTCGTCGGTCTTCTCCTCCAGTTCTTCAAAACCGTAAGCGGCATAGAAGCCTCGGCCGATTGTGTTGTCACGGAACACTTCCAATTCCAGAACCGGATGGCTCTGGGCGGCGTGGTCCATCAGCGCTTTGCCCAGTCCGTGGCCGTGATAGGCCGGATCCAGAAACAGCCCGCCCACCTGATGGCCGAGCAGCGCGATGAAGCCCACCACTTGCCCCTCCTGTTCGATGACGGAGGTATTTGCCATTGGCAGGAAGGTGTTACGGATCAGGGCGTCCGCCTTGGCGATTAACTCATCGCTGAGAAACGGATGGGCCAAGGCGCTGGCCTTGTGCCAGGCCTGCATGACGGCGTCAGTGTCGGCTGAATTAAAGGGTCGGATCATTGGTGATCTTGCTTTCATGTCAGGTGCCTCTCTTGAGGCGATGTTGAGAGAAGCCACGCGCCAACCGCCTGCCGGATTGGCAGGTCTTAGGTGTCAAACGTGGGGGGCAGCTGGTGGATCGCACCTGTGGTCCATCAAGGGATCACGTTAAAGGCTGCCATGTCTCAACGGGACATAAAATCTCCGGGTTACGGTGCATCTGGTGTAAGGGGCGGATGGGTGGTGGGCAAGACCTGCCCACCAGAGCGTCAGCCATGTGTGGCTTGCGAGTCACCGGGCGCCTCGGCCCGGTCCTCCATGCCGTAATCGCGCGCCACCTCGGCCACCCGCAGGCGATAGCCGGCAAAGATACCCGCGCGTCCCTTTGTTTGGGCAAAACGATGTTCGGCGAGGGCGCGCCAGTTTTGCACGGCGGTCTCATCGCGCCAGAAAGACAGCGACAGGAGTTTGCCCGGCTGCATCAGGCTTTCGAACCGTTCCACCGAGAGGAAGCCATCAATCTCCTGCAGCAGCGGTTTCAGCTCGGCTGCGATGTCGAGGTAGGCGTCGCGTTGACCTTCGGCGATTTCGACCTCGAAGATGACGGCGATCATGGGCGGGTTCCTTTCGGGCTGGCGGCGGGGGCGTGCGGTGCAGAGGCCAGTTTCAGGAAGGTGCGGTCTTCGCGCAAGATGAACTTTTCCCGCTGGGCAAATTCATAGTTTTCCCGTCCCAGCGGATCAGCGGCGAGCCGGGCGCGATAGGCCTCATAAGCGGCGAGGCTGTCGATGTTGTAAATGCCATAGGCGAGGGTGGAGGAGCCTTCGTGCGGGGCATAATAACCAATCAGCTGGGCGCCGTTGCGCGGGATCGCCTGACCCCAGTTTTGGGCATAGCGTTCAAATTGGGCTTTCTTGGTGGGGTCAATGTCATAGCGGATGATGCAGGTCAGCATGGGGTGCTCCTTCTTGGCGCTGTCTTGGTGTTGGGCTTGCTTAGCGGATCGCATGCTGTTTATGCTTCGCTATAGATCGAACTATATGCGACGGGTGTGGCATGAGAGATGGACCAGATATCGCCCGGGTGGCGGCGCTGATCGGGGATCCGGCCCGCGCCAATATGTTGAGCGCGCTGATGAGTGGCAAAGCGCTGACAGCCACGGAATTGGCGCAGGAGGCTGGCGTGCAGGCGCAGACCGCCTCAAGCCATCTGTCACGGTTGGTTGAGGGCGGGCTGGTTGCGCCGCGCAAATCGGGGCGCCACAAATATTTCAGCCTGGCCGGGGAAGAGGTGGCTGAGGTGCTGGAGGCGCTGATGGGGCTTGCGGCGGGCAAGGGGCATCTGCGGACACGGACCGGGCCAAAGGATCAGGCGATGCGGCAGGCGCGGGTCTGTTACAATCACCTGGCTGGGGAAATGGGGGTGCAGATGTTTCGCAGCCTGCAGGCGCAGGGCGTGCTGGTTGGGCCCGATCTGCAGGTCAGTCCGCGCGGTCGCCAGTTTCTAAAAGCGCTTGGGCTAGATCTGGCATCACTGCCCAAAAGCCGCGCGCCGATGTGCAAGGAATGCCTGGATTGGAGCGCCCGGCAATCCCATCTGGCGGGCCGTTTGGGGCGGGCACTGCTGAGCCATTTCATTGAGGAGGGCTGGGCGCGGCGACAGGCGGACAGCCGGGTGGTGCAGTTTACCCCACAGGGGCTGCACCTGTTTGAAAAGCATTTTGGCAAAGCTGTGCGGCCGCAGGAGGATTTCGCTTGAAGCGATAAGGGCCTTGGCCCTAGATCGGCGCAGAAGGTAGGCGCCATGATTTTTATCTCAATTCTTTTTGGGCTGTTGCCCAGTTTCCTGATGGTCTGTCTGGGCGGGCTGATCCGCAAGCGGCTGTCGGTGAATGCCTGGCAGGGGTTGGACCGGCTGAATTTTGAGATCCTGTTCCCGGCCCTGATCTTTGTGGCGGCGTCCTCTCGTCCGATTGAACTGCGCGATATTGCCTCTATCGGGCCGCTAGTCTGGGCAGTGCTGACCCTTGGGTTGGCTGCGGGCTATCTGGCGCGCCGGTTTGGGCCGGATCGCTTTGTGGATTTCGCGGGCGCCTGGCAGGTCTCTTGGCGGTTTAACACCGCAATGGCCTTTGTTGCGGTTGAGACCTTGATGGACCCGCCCCTTGGCGAATTGGCCGTGGCGGTGGGGCTGGCGATCCCGGTTGCGAACCTTTTTGCCGTGACCGCCCTGTCGCGCGGCGGCGGGTCGCTGATGCAGACCGTCGCCAAAGTGGCGACAAACCCGTTCCTGCTGGCCTCCATCTCAGGCGTGATCGTGGGGTTAAGCGGCATCCAGATTCCAGAGGTTGCAATGGCCCCGCTGGAGATGTTGGCCCGTGCCGCCATCCCGGTGGCACTGATTTCGGTGGGGGCGACGATGAACTGGGGCGCGCTGGCGCGGTTGAACCGGTTCAGCGGGATCATTGTGGTGACCAAACTGGTGCTCCTGCCCGCCTTTGCTTTGGGTTTGGGCCTTACCCTGGGGTTGGAACCTGCAATTGCAGCGACTTTGGTGCTGTTTGCGGCACTGCCCACAGCCTCGGCTGCGCATGTGCTGGCGGCCGGGTTTGGGGCGGATCGGGAGCTGTCCGCGACGTTGGTGGCGCAGACCACCCTATTGGCGGCGGTCAGCCTGCCAATATGGATTACGGTGATCGAACTGGTGCTTTGATGCGCGTTTGAGAACCGATTGTTGCGCTGTTTCCACGCTGAGAACGATTGTGCAAATTCCCTGATATTGTCTGGACCCTGCCCAGATCCTGCCTGATTTGGCGTCGATACCTGATCCCTGAGAGAGACTGAGATCAAAAAGGACGCGCCAATGGACCGCCTGACCGAAATGGAAGCTTTTGCCACCGTCGTGGATCAGGGCGGATTCACGGATGCAGCCCGCAAGATGGGGATTTCCAAATCCGCTGTGTCCAAACATGTGTCCAGTCTGGAACATCGTCTGGGCGCGCGGCTGCTCAATCGCACCACCCGCCGGGTGTCACCGACGGAAATCGGTTTGGCCTATTATGATCGGGCGCGCCGGGTGCTGAATGACGCGGGCGAAGCGGATGCTTTGGTGACCTCGATGCAATCGGCGCCCTCGGGCTTGCTGCGGATTTCGGTCGCGACGGATTTTGGTGTGAACCACCTGAGCCCGATCCTGGGGGAGTTTCTGTCAGACTTCCCTGAGATCAACGTCAATATGGTGCTGAACAACCGCTACGTGGAGCTGATCTCCGAAGGGTTTGATATGGCCATCCGCATTGGTGAGCTGGAAGACAGCACATTGCGGGCCCGCAAGCTGACGGAAACCACCAAACGCATGATCGCGGCGCCGGCCTATTTTGAAAAACATGGCCGCCCCAAGAAGATCGACGATCTGAATGAACACAAGCTGCTGCATTATTCCAACCAGTCCAGTGGCAATGTCTGGAAACTGACCGCCCCCTCTGGCGAGAAGCGTCAAGTGCGCACCGCTGGCGGCTTGAGCGTGAACGACGGCCAGTCGCTGTTGAACGCGGCGGTGGCGGGGCTGGGCATCGCCTATCTGCCCAGCTACCTCTACGCCGATGCGCTGAAGGCGGGTCTGGTCGAAGATGTGATCCCTGAGCTACCCATGGAAACCCAAGGCATCTACGCGGTTTACCCGCCGGGCCGGTTCACCCAGCCCAAGGTGCGCGCCTTCATCGATTTCCTGGTGCATGAATTTGCCGATAAGGGCCCGATCGACTGGTAAGATCGCACTTGTAACAGTTACCTCCCCGCGCCTCCCAATCAGCGCATCTGGCCGAAGTGGTTTACCCGCTTCGGCACATTTTTTTCCGGATCGTCAGACGCTGCCGGCTTTTTCGATGACTAGGACACGGGCAGGGCCGTTGGGGTAGGCGACATGTTCGTCGCCAGTTTCGGCGTGAAAAACCTCGCCCTTTGTGAGGGGCAGCACCGTTTCCACACCCGCTTCGCGCACGTGCATGTCGACGTGACCGTCTAGGACGACAAAGACCTCAGGCCCATCGTTCACGTGCCACTTGTAGGCTGTATCCGTCCAATGCAGGCGCACTGTTGCGCCCTCAATCTGTTCAATGTCCAGCGCGGCCCAGGCTCGTTTCGGGCTGAAGTCAGTTGGCACAATTTTCCGCATTCTTTACGCTCCTGTCTCTGAGAGGATCAGGCTATCTAGCGGCATGCGGTGGCTCCAGTTGCGGAGTGTCGCCATTGCCCTGCGGATCGACGGAAAGGCGAGCGAAATGGATCTGGATCACACAAACCTGCGCATCCTGTCCCTATTGGAAAAGGACGCGCGCCTGCCCACGGCCGAGATTGCGCGGCAGGTGAATCTGTCCCGTCCCGCCGTGCAGGAGCGGATCACACGGATGGAGGGCGCGGGCGTCATTACGGGCTACCGCGTTCAGATCGGGCAGGCGGGCGGTGTGCGGGCCATGGTGTTTGTGCGGATCGCCGAGCGACCCTGCGACCCGGCGCTGCAGTTCTTGGCGGCGCAGACGGGTGTGGTTGAGGTGGTCTCCCTCTCCGGCGAGTTGGACGCGGTTGTGCGGGTGAACCTGCCCTCGGTGGCGGCTTTGGCGGATCTGAATGAGGCGATTGGCAGCTCAGACCTGATTGCTGAGGCGCGGTCGCAGGTGATCCTGCGGGTGTTGTGACAGACTTGCGTGGCCTGTTAACCGTGTGGTCGCAGGGGCATCCAATTGGCAAGGGCCTGCATGGCGGCCTGGGTCAAATCCTCTTCGCTGAAGAGATCGCTGGCGGCAAAGGCGTGATCGGCACCTTCGATGATGGCGACATGCACCTGTGCAGCGTCTTTTAGCGGCGCAAGGGTTTCGGGCAGGCAGCTGGGATCCAGATCGCCCATCAGCACCAGCGACCGGCCGGGGTGAGCGATGATCTGATCGCCAAGCGTACTGTTTTGCAGGCCGGGGGTGACCCAGATCGCCCGCGCCTAGTCAAAGTTGCCGCTGTCCAATGCCGCGGCCATGGCCATCGCGCCCAGCGATTTGCCGACCAGAAAGATCTCATCAAAATCGCCAAGCCTCTGAACCAGATCCCCGATCGATTTACCGTCCCGGTAGATCTGATCCAGCTGATTCATTTTCGGCGCATTCATGAAGTCGGGATCATCGGCATAGTCAAAGTCACATTGCAGCAGCCCCATGCCCTGCTGGCGAAATTCCTGTGCCAGTGCCTGAAACAGCGGTTTGTCGCAATGGTAAAGCAACCCGGGCATGATCACAGCAAGGCGATTTCTGTCACCGGGTTGATAGCGCCATTTTACATGCGGTGTCAGCTGGTTACGCGCGGGCGAAGCGATCGCTTGGCGCGCGTCACCCTCGTGTGAATTGGCGGAAGACAAGTCAGACAATGGACTTTCCATAAATGTGGCATCAAAAGAATGCCTATAGAAAAGCACTGATGCAAAACTTCTGCAAGGATTTGCGTTAATATCCGCACTGATAAGTTGTTTTTCCGCCCAGGACCAATGCCCAAGACCGATGAAGGAGCCCCCCATGAGTGTGATCAGCGAAGACCAGCAGATGATTCAAGATATGGCGCGCAGCTTTGCCCGCGATGTGCTGGCCCCCGGCGCGGCGGCGCGGGATAAATCCAAGCAGATCGAGCCTGAGATCCTGGCTCAGATGGGCGAATTGGGCTTCCTTGGGATGACAGTGCCCGAGGAACTGGGCGGCGTTGGCGCAGACTACGTGTCTTATGCGCTGGCTCTGATGGAGGTGGCCGCCGGTGACGGTGCGATCTCCACCGTGATGTCGGTGCACAATGCGCCCTTCAATGCCATCCTGCAGCGCTATGGCTCACTTGAGCAGCAGCAAGACGTACTGCGCCCGGCCTGTGAAGGTGCCTTCATCGGGGCCTTTGCGCTGACCGAACCGCATGCTGGCTCTGACGCGTCGGCCATTCGCAGCCGCGCCCGACGTGATGGCGATGACTATGTGATCAATGGCGAAAAGGCCTTCATCACCTCGGGTGAGATTGGCGAATGGGTTGTTGTCTTTGCCCGTATGGACGGGTCCGAGGGCAAGAAAGGCATCACTGCGTTTCTGGTGGAAACCAGCAATCCTGGCTACCACGTCACCTCGGTTGAGGAGAAGCTGGGCCAACGCTGCTCCGACACCTGCGCGCTGCGGTTTGAGGAGATGCGGGTGCCCGCCAACATGCGCATCGGTGAAGAGGGTGAGGGCTACAAGATCGCCCTGTCCAGCCTGGAAACCGGCCGTATTGGGATCGCAGCACAGTCCGTGGGCATGGCACAGGCCGCGCTGGAGGCGGCAGTGGATTATGCCAAAGACCGCCAAAGCTTTGGGCAGCCGCTGATGCAGCATCAGGCCGTGGGCTTCCGCCTGGCGGACGCGCGCACCCAGCTGGAGGCCGCGCGGCAGTTGGTGCTGAACGCCGCCCGGATGAAAGACGCGGGCATCCCTTGCCTGCCCGAGGCGGCGATGGCGAAACTCTTTGCGTCAGAAGCGGCGGAGAAGATCATTTCCGACGCGATCCAGACCTTTGGCGGCTACGGCTATATGCAGGATTTCCCGGTGGAACGGATCTATCGCGACGCCCGTGTTTGCCAGATCTATGAGGGCACCAGCGATATTCAGAAGCTGATCATCACACGGTCGCTGATGGGCTAGGTGCCGTGGGCCTGCGGAATTCAAACTGAAACTTGCAAAGGGGCGTCGGACTGATGCGCCCCTTTAGCATACTGGCGAAACTGCCGTTTTTTACTGAACGAAAGTGACAGCCGAGGCCGTCACATCGCTGAGCAGGCTACCCGTGCTCACCGCTGAATAGCGCGAGCGGGGTGGGCGGGTCAGATCGTCCACCTGTCGGTTGACCCAATTTCTGGCCTCCATCGTTTTCAATGACTGTGAAAGCGCACGATCCGTGATCGGTGACAGATCCCGCTTGATCTCAATAAAGTGCCGCGGGGTTTGTAGGGACGCCAAAACCGGCAACGTCCACGACCGGCGCAGCAAATCCCGATCCGTTTCATCCGCAATGCGGTGGATGTCACCTGCCAGCTTGGCGGCTGATTTTCCTAAGGGGGTTAGTCGAAACTCCGGCCGCAGCGGGTGACCATAGCCCGGGTTCCGTTCCATCAATCCCAGCGTGATCAGGTGATCCATGCTTTGCGCAAAGGCAGTTCGGCCGGCGCCAGTTGCGGCCAGTAATGGGGCTTGCCGGCCCGCAATGCCCGCATCCAGCTGCGCCAGAATGGGCAAAGCCCAGGCTCTTGAGGTGATGTTGACAAACAGCCTAATGTCCATAAAGTATAGTTACTATAAAATGACTCTAAAGGAAAGCTTATGTCGCTCATTTCTGTAGATAAAACAATTACAATCGCCCTATCGGTCAAAGACCGCCACGCCAGCGCAACTTGGTATCAGGAGATGTTGGGCTTTGAACTTCTCTACCACGCGGATGAGGCGGGCTGGTCCGAGGTGCAGACAAACACCGCCGGTGTGACCATCGGCCTGGGGGAGCACACCAAGCCCGCGCCGGGCAATTGTGTGCCGGTGTTTGGCATCGCGGGTCTGGACGCCGCGCGGCAGAAGCTGGAACAGGCGAAAGTCAAGTTTGACGGGGATACCGACGTTGTCGAAGGCATGGTCAAAACCGCGACGTTCTACGATCCAGACGGCAATGCGCTGATGCTGGCCGAAGACCTGACCGGCGCGGCCGAATAACCCGCCGTCCAGCCTCGATGTATGATTTCACCCGGCAATGGGCGCCGCCATTGCGGGGGTCTTCTATGGTGACGTATCTTTGCCATCGAAGAGGTAAGTTTTACGCGCCAAAGATGGTACTTCTTGTTGCGCGATCACCTATAGAGTGTTTCACTGTGCTCAATTAGATGAGGTGATCCTGTGAATTTCAAAATCAACTCGTTCATATGTGCCGTGGCAGCGCTATCCGCAGTTCCGGCTGGCGCAATCGCCGCGCCATCTGTATTTGGAGGGTGTGTGTGATTTGGCCCGCTCTGCGGACAAAACTACCTTTGTTTTATTCCAACCGAATAACCGAGATTGCCAGAAACCCTTGTTGGGAAGATCTTAGATGGCCACAAAAGAAGCAGAGATTTTCATAAGGTTTACTACACAGCTAAAGGATCTAACTCGATTGGAGGCGCGCCAAATCGAGGAAGCCCTAAAGATCCACGAAGGGCTTTTGGGAGTCCTCAGAGACGAAATATTCATTTTGGGATATGAACAGCTTGGCTGGCTCGTCGGAAGAGAGCTTAGTGTTAAAGAAATAGCGTATCCGTCCGGTGTCCCCGCTCTGACGGCGTGATGGAGTGCCTGCTAGATGTC
>NZ_CYSB01000027.1 GCF_001458255.1 Thalassovita autumnalis | reverse complement strand
ACCCGATACACCTTAGCAAAGCTGCAAAACTGTCCGAAAAGGTGGGACCACTTCAGCAGATCCCGCACCACCAGACGGTTGGTGGCATTATCCTCAACCACCAAAATTTTCAGGGGATTTTCTGCCTCTTCCTGATCGCTCAGGGCAGCGCCCGCAGCCAGACCGGCCTGAACAGGGGTCGCGCGCGGCAGTTCCAGGGTCACCCAGAAGGTGGATCCATCACCCTCAATGCTGTCAACGCCGATCTGGCCGCCCATCGCTTCGACGATCCGTTTGGCGATGCCCAGACCAAGGCCGGTACCCTCAGGCTGTTGGCTGTCGCCCCGATCAATCCGCACAAAATCATCGAAGATCCGCGCCACGTCTTGTTCTGCGATGCCGACGCCAGTGTCGGTGATCTGAAACTCGACCATCGCCGTGTCACCCCGCCGCCCGGCGTAGCTAACGGCCGAGACTATCACCGCGCCCTCATTGGTGAATTTCACCGCATTGCCGATCAGGTTGGTCAAAACCTGGCGCAGCCGCGCGCCATCGCCATGGAACCACCCCAGTGGGCCGGATTTATCCAGCGCGATGTGATTGCCGCGCGCCTCTGCCGCGACCTCCATCGGGCCAAGGATATCGGCCAACATCTGGTCCATATCAAAGGGCTGCGGGTTCAGCCGCACGCCGTCGGCTTCCAGCTGGGCAATGTCCAGCACGTCATTCACGTGATCCAGCAGGATCTGGCCCGAGTTGCGCAGCAGTTCAAGGTAGCGCTTCTGCTCTTCAGGTGGGGTGTCACCACTGCGGAGTAGCTCAACCAAGCCCAGAATACCGTTCAAAGGCGTGCGCATCTCATGGCTCATCACCGCAAGGAACCGGGATTTCGCCCGTTCACCGGCAAGCGCCCGATCCCGTGACGCCAACAGCGCACGGTCGGCAGCCAGACGATCCGAAATGTCGCGCAGGAAGTAGACGTAGAAGCGCTGCGTCTCAAACTCGGCCACACCCTGTGACAGCTCCACCGGCACCAAAGCGCTGCTGGCGGTCTGCAAGGTCAGCTGCACACCCGCGATGCGGCTGCCATTGGCCAGCGGCAGGTCGGCCAGCTCGCCATCCTGATCGGTCAGATAGCGGGGGAAAGGATTGCCAAGGGCGCGGGCGCGTTCGATGCCCACCAACCGTTCCGCGGCGCGGTTGAACTCAACAATATTGCCCGCATCATCGGTCACGATCAGCGCATCTGGTGAGGTAGAGATAACAGTGGCAAATCGGGCCGAGGATTGTTTGTGCTCAATCGCACGGGCCCGATGGCCCATCGATTGGCGAAAGAACAGAATGGTCGCCAGCCCAAGCGCCACAAACAGCACCATTGAGGCGATCGACAGGCGCAACAACAATCGGCTGATGTCATCCCGCTGTGCCTGACCATGCACACCGGTGAACTGATTGCCGCGCGCGATAATGCGGCGCACCAGACGTTCCCGGCCCTCCTGCATGGCCAGAATTTCCGGTAGCTTGGTATAGAACTCATCATCCGGCAGCTCGAAGTAGGGCAGGATTTCAGCCACTTCCATGCGCAATCCGGTCAGGATGCCCATGGTGCCGTATTCTTCGAACGCGCGCTGATAAAGCGCCCCGCCGTTTAGCGTTTCCAACCGGCTGAAGTAGATGTTGAAGCGACGCCGCACCTCCTGCAGCTGTTTGGCATCGGGCGCGCCTTCCTGGATGCCCAAGATCAAAGTGCGTTCAAACTTCAGGAACTCAACCTCCAACTGGGTCAGGTTCCAGATCACATTGTCATTCTGAGAGGTGCGCAAATCGTCAAGCTTGCGCGACACCTCACCCCAAATCTGCACAGACAAAGGCAGGCTGACCAAAATGACCAACCCCAAAATGGCGGACTGCACCCAGACCCCAACACTCAGGAACCGGCGCCAAGGCCCCATCGGCGACTCCTTCTCACTTATCCCTTTGACAGACTAGCCTTTTTCCAATGCAAAAGTGAGGCCCACAGCTGGGCCTGAACGGCTTTTTAGCCAATTTTGCATCCATGATGCCGCTCAAGGCAGCGCAATAATGCGGTCCAACTGCCAAATACTTGACATATATGTCAATTCTGTCTGGAACTCCGGCCCCTCGTCATAGGGGTAAACAATCCAAAGCGGGCCTTTTTCCCGTGCCGACATCAGCTTGCCATTATGGCGATAAGCGACCAGCGCCTTGCTGCCCGGGATCTCATCTGCCTGAAAATCTACCAAATATTCGTTCAGCGCTGAAAGTTCCAGCGTCCCTTCGTTGAGGCCGAGATGAGCAATCAGGTCTTCCAGCCAAACACCCTCAAAGCGCTGGACCCCTTCGGTCCAGACGGTCGAGGTTTCAAATCCAGACACCGGCAATTCCATTACCTCGCCCAGGGTCAACTCCCGCATTTCACGGCCGCTGCCATCCTCATAGGTGACCGTCATGACAATGGTTTCAGGTGTCGGATCGGCCGAGCCCGCCCACAGTGGTGCAGCAGGTCCCATCAGCGCCAACGCAGCCAAAGAAGCCATGGCGAAACGCGCTAAACCTCGTCTTGTATGTTTCATAACCTCGACCTGTCTTGTTTCTTAAAACCCAGCTTGCGGAAATTGACACAGTGCGTCTAGAGGCCTATCCAACTGTATAGGGGGAATTTTCAGGCACCGTCCCCAGGTTCAATGCATAATTTTTCTCCTCAGTGAACCAAGGGAAG
Organism: Thalassovita autumnalis; assembly: GCF_001458255.1. Lineage (GTDB taxonomy): Bacteria > Pseudomonadota > Alphaproteobacteria > Rhodobacterales > Rhodobacteraceae > Thalassobius > Thalassobius autumnalis. Next base: position 149,586 of record NZ_CYSB01000027.1, on the reverse strand, counting down.
CGACCGTCAAATTGACGTTCTGGTCATTTGCCCAAAGTTTTGTTTTATTGAAACGTGTTGGAATACCAAGGACCGCTTTTGCAATGACCAGAATTTTGATTGCTGACGACCACGATCTGGTGCGCGAAACCCTCGCAGCCTATCTGCGGGACATGGGGGAGCTTCATGTCGATCAGGCGTCCAATTTCCAAGAAGCCATGGCGATGATCGAAAAAACCGGCAGTTATGAACTGGTCATGCTGGACTATACGATGCCCGGCATGAAACTGCCTGAGGGCCTGCTGAAAGCGATGGAAACCAACGAAGAACTGCCCGTTGCCATTATTTCTGGCACCGCATCCCCCGACGTGGCCCGCCGGGCGCTGTCTGCCGGGGCATCGGGCTTCCTGCCCAAGACCATTGCGCCGGAAACGCTGATTTCCGCCGTGCAACATCTGCTCAATGGCGGGATTTACACGCCCCAGCATTTCTTGGATTCAGCGGAAGACAGTGCCGCCGACATTCACCTTACCCCACGGGAAATGGACGTGTTGCGCGGTATTTGCGAAGGCAAAGCCAACAAAGAGATTGCCCGCGACCTCGACGTGCAAGAGGTGACCGTCAAGCTGCATGTCAAAACGCTCAGCCGCAAACTACAGGCGCGCAACCGCACCCATGCCGCAATGATTGCCCGCGACAAGGATCTGGTCTGATCCGTTTTTGGGGCTGATCCATGCCCCTGCCCGCCGGTTACCGCGATCGCCAGCTGTCACCGCGCCTGACCCGCTCGGTTGAGGCGTTCTGGACCCATCGCGCCACCGCAACAGGCACCTCGCTGGTGCTGCCGGATGGTCGCTGTGACATTATCCTGCGTTACAACGAACTGAGCCCCTCGCCGCCACATCTGGTACTGCCCGGCCCAGCCACCCGCGCCTTTGCGGTGCCGGAACAGCCCGGCGACTGCTGGATTGGTCTGCGCCTACGCCCCTCTTACAGCCACTTGATCTGGGGCGATGGGCTGGCGGAAATGCAGGACAAATCGCTGCGACAGTCCGATGCACAGGCGATCCTGCCTGAAATCACATTGCCTACAGGGCCAGCATCTCCGCGCCAGCTGGCCCGCCTGCTACAGCAGGCGCTGTCCCCGCGGCTCAACAAGGTCCAGGCGCCCGATGTGACCGAGGTGCTGGATCTGATCCACCACAGCGGCGGGCGCCTGCCCGTGCCCCGCCTAGCAGGTCACCTGTCGCTCAGCACACGCCAGTTGCAGCGCCGCTTTGCGCACACCGTTGGCCTGTCGCCCAAAATCTATGCGCAATTGGTCCAGTTTCACCGTGCGCTACGGCTGATCCGTGACGCCTGCCTGCCGCTCAGCGCCGCGAGTTTTGAGGCAGGGTATTGCGATCAAAGCCATATGACCCGCGCCTTCAAGCGCTTCGGCGGCTTCACCCCGGCCGATTTGCCACCAAACCTGACGTTGCCCCAGTTGCACCTCGCGATTTCGCACATCGATGTCTGATTTATCCAAGAGCGCCGCGGCCCGCCCTGCTAAACTCAGCATATGAAACTTGGATACACAATCATCTACGTCGCCGATGTGCCGCAAACGGTCACATTTTACGAAACCGCCTTTGGCCTCAAATGCCGCTTCCTGCATGACAGCCAGACCTACGCTGAGATGGAGACCGGCGCCACCGCGCTGGCCTTTGCCGCCCTCGACGCGATTGAGTTGAACGGCCTTGCCGTCAGCCCCAACAGCGCCAAATCCCTCGCTGCCGCTTGGGAAATCTGCCTCGTCACGGAGGGCGTCGCGAGCGCCTACCAAACCGCGCTTGATGCAGGATGTAGCCCCGTTGTGCCTCCATCAGAAAAACCCTGGGGCCAGACGGTCGCTTATGTGCGTGACCTGAACGGCTGCCTTGTCGAACTGGCCACCCCAATCACCTAAGCAAAAAGGCGCCCCCGCAGGGCCGCCCTTTCATCTTGCTAAAAATACTCCGGAGCGCGAGGCAGCGCCTCGCTCCCTCCCTCGCATCAAGCGCGGCGGCGACGGCCACCACCACGGCGGCCACGCCCACCTTCGCCAGCATCACCGGCAGGTTTGTTGAACTTGATCCATTCTGCGCCACCCTCATCGTTGTTGGTGAGGAAGTTGGCGGCACGGATCGCCTCCATCTCTTTACCGGCACGCGGTTTGGTCGAGCCAAGGCCGAACATCTGGCAGAACGCCTCATCATCCATGTCGGCGGGCAGGATGATGCCTGCCGCTTCCACTTCGGCCTTTTTCTCGGCCAGTTTCTTCGGCCCAACAGGCAGCGCCACCGGGTTCATGATCGCTGAGGTCATGCCGGTCGCCATCGCCATCGGCAGGAAGGCATTGTTGATGCCGTGACGGTTTGGCAACCCGAAGGAGATGTTGGAGGCGCCGCAGGTGGTGTTCACACCCAGTTCATTGCGCAGACGTTTGTTCAGCTCAAACACCTGCAAACCAGCAGACCCCATTGCCCCCACAGGCATCACCAGCGGATCGACCACGATGTCATAGGCCGGAATGCCGAAATCGGCGGCGCGTTCCACAATCTTTTTGGCCACGGCAAAGCGCACTTCGGGATCTTCGGAAATCCCCGTGTCATCGTTGGAAATGGCCACCACCGGCACGTTGTATTTCTTGACCAGCGGCAGCACCAGCTCCAGCCGTTCCTCTTCACCCGTGACCGAGTTCAGCAGCGGGCGGCCTTTGGCGGCGTCCAGACCAGCCTCCAACGCGCCGGGCACGGAACTGTCGATACACAGCGGGCAATCGGTGACTTCCTGCACCTTTTCAACCAGCTGACGCATCAGGTCCGGTTCCACAAAGTTGTTGTCCGCGTAGCGCGGATCTTCGGCCATTTTGTTGGAAAACACCGCGCCCGAATTGATGTCGAGGATGGTGGCGCCAGCGGCCACCTGCGCCAGGGCATCTGCCTGCACGCGGGAAAAATCGCCCGCTTCCAGTTCCGCATTCAGGATCTTGCGGCCGGTGGGATTGATCCGTTCACCAATCACGGTGAAAGGCTGATCGAAACCAATGATCGCGGTCTTGGTCGGGGATTCTACGATGGTGCGCGTCATGGCTCTTCCTTACTGCGACACTGCGGCTTCGGCCGCGAGGTTGGCGGGCACGGCAGCAGCGCCGCCGTTGTCGATCGCCCAATTGGCGTTGGTCTTGATCCCGCCCAGCGGGAAGAAGTGCACATTGGTGATGTTGAAATCGGGGTTGGCGGCCTTGTGTGCCGCCAGTTTGGTCAACACATCGGTCGGCTCATAGGGCAGCAGCAGCTTGGTCACATCCATCGCGCGTTTCTGCAAAACCGACAGCGAAGGCCCAACACCACAGGCAATGGCAAACTTGATCAGGGTCTGCAGTTTTGCAGGCCCAGCAATGCCGATGTGGATCGGCAGGGTGATACCCTCAGCGGTCAGACGGTTGGCCCAGTCGATGATCGGATCGGCGTCAAAGGCAAACTGGGTGGCCAGCGCGATAGATGCATCGGTGCGGTCGTTGAACGCCTGTTTCCAGCGCAGCGCTTCCATCACCATTTTGTCCGATCCATCCGGGTCGATGTCTTTGTTGCCCTCAGGGTGGCCCGCCACATGCAGATGGGTGAAGCCTGCCTTGTCAAACAAGCCGGTTTCCATCAGCTGCATGGAGGAGTGGAATTCCCCCACAGGGTTCGCAACACCGCCTGCCAGCAGCAACGCCTGTTTGACGCCGGCCTCGGACTGATAGCGGTTGATCCAGTCTTCCAGCGTGGCGGCATCTTTGATGATCCGCGCCGGGAAATGCGGCATGACGTTGTAGCCGTCATCGCTGAGGCGCGCGGCGGTTTCCACCATGTCCTCAATCGGGGTGCCCCCAATGTGGGCGATGTAAACGCGGGTGCCCTCGGGCAGCAGATCGCGGAAATTGTCGATCTTGGCTGCAGTGCGCGGCATCACCTCGATCGAGTAGCCCTGCAGGAAGGCCTCCATCTGAGGGTTGACCGGATTTGTCGGGCGATCCTCCCGTTTGCGGAAATTCAGCAATGCCATCACGGCCTCCCTTATGTGTGTGATATGTGGCCAGCGCGGGGTCACCCGCGGTCCCACCCCTCATTTGCGATCAGCGCTTTGATCCGCTCCTGATCGTATTCCTCTTCCAGACGCGCGGCCTCAGCTGCGACAATCTCAGCCGGATCGCCCGCCATCTCGTAAGGATCGGCTTTGCGCCATTCCGCCAGATAGGCATCCGTGTCCGAGGCGCCGATTTTCATCGCAGCGCGGTCAATCGCCTGTTCGAACCGTTCTGCCAAAGGTTTCTTGGCGCCACGCCGCCCTTTGCCGACGATGACCTGTGCGGGAATATCGCGCCAGTAAACGATAGTGACGTCAGGCATGGGCTAAGTGATCCTTTGCAACAGTCGCGTTTGGGCGATGTGATTCCGCCGCCCCTCTCTTTCCTGCTTAAACCGGTCAAATTGCGACACTAGGCCAAATTTCGACATTCCGAGGCGGTCCTGCGACCTTGGGTGAAATTTACGCTGCCGCCGCGCCACGCCTTGCGCCGAACCGCCAGAGAGACTACCGTGGGGGTAACTCGAAATGGAGGGCGTGACTATGGCGCCCAAGCGTCCCAGAGGTGCGGGCGCATTCCCGAAACCGGTTGAGAGCCCCGCGCCCAATCCGCCGGATCCGGCTGAGCTTTATGCGGCCCTGGATCTGGGAACAAATAGCTGCCGCATGCTGATTGCCCAGCCAAAGGGCAGTCAATTTCATGTGGTGGACAGCTTTTCAAAGTCGGTGCAACTGGGCGCCGGTCTGGAAAGCACTGGACGGCTGAGTCGCGCCTCAATGGGGCGTACGGTTCAGGCGCTGCGGATCTGTCAGCAGAAACTGAAACGCCACAAGGTGCGCCGGATGCGTCTGGTCGCCACCGAAGCCTGCCGTCGCGCCAAAAACTCACGCGAATTCATCCGTCAGGTGAAACGCGAAACCGGGCTGCAGTTGGACATCATCCAACCCGAGGAAGAGGCCCGTCTGGCGGTTATCTCCTGCGCGCCCCTGGTGTCGACCAAGACCGAACAGCTGCTGGTCGTCGATATTGGCGGTGGCTCGACCGAATTGGTGTGGATCGATCTGACATCAGTGCCCAAACGCGACCGTCCCCGTTCGATCATGCGGCTGCATTCGGGGTTTCAGACCGCTGACAGCCCCTTCCCCGCCGCCAAGGTGGTGGATTGGATTTCCGTGCCGCTTGGCGTCGCAACGCTGCGCGATCAGTTCCGCGATGTCGAAGATGACGCCGCCCGCTTTGCGCTGATGAGCTGGTTTTTTGAGGAAAACCTGTCTGAGTTCTCACCCTACGCGGATGAGCAGACCCGCGAAGGGTTTCAGATCGTCGGCACCTCGGGCACGGTGACCACTGTGGCGGCCAGCCATCTGGGGCTGAAACGCTATGACCGGACCAAGGTAGACGGGCTGCGGATGACGTCAGATCAGATCGACAAGGTGATCCGCAACTACCTCAGCCTTGGCCCGCAGGGACGCCGGCGCGATCCGCGCATTGGCCAGGACCGTCAGGCGCTGATCATGTCAGGCTCCGCGATCCTGCAGGCGCTGCTGCGCTGCTGGCCGACTGATCGGTTATCCGTGGCAGATCGGGGCCTGCGCGAAGGCTTGCTCTATGCGCAGATGAGTGCGGATGGGGTACTGGAAGATGGGCCGTTCTGACCCTAGATCTGGATCAAACAGCGGGTTTTGAGCCAGAAACGCACAGAAATCACGGCAATTGCCACGATCCGCCACACACGGGCTTGGCATTTGGCGCAACTTACGCCAAACCCGCCCAAATCAGACGGACCGGGCCCAAGGCCCGCAAACAAACGCCCCGCAACAGCAGGGCAACACAGGTAAGACGATGGCCAAGAAACCCGGCAAGAAAAAATACGGCGTCGGCAAACCCGGTGCAAACAAGAACACCTCTGGCCGTGGCCAGCGGGACCTGACGGTCAAGGTGAAAACCGCGCGCGGGCGCAAGATGTCCTCAACCCTTTGGCTGCAGCGGCAATTGAACGACCCTTACGTGAAACGGGCGCAGACCGATGGCTACCGTGGCCGCGCCGCCTATAAGATCCTTGAACTGGATGACAAATACCGGTTCCTCGTGCCCGGCGCACGGGTGGTGGATCTGGGCTGCGCGCCGGGCGGCTGGTGCCAGGTGGCGGTGCCCCGCATCAACGCGCTGGGTGAGAAAAAGGGCAAAGCCGTGGGCCGGATCATCGGTGTCGACCTGCAGGAGGTTGAGCCGATCGCCGGCGCGGAAATTCACCAGCTCGACTTTATGGAAGATGACGCCGATCTGAAGGTCAAGGACTGGCTGGGCGGTCAAGCCGATGTTGTGATGTCGGACATGGCGGCGGCGTCTTCGGGGCACAAGCAGACCGACCACCTGCGCATCATCGCGCTCTGCGAAGCGGCGGCCTATCTGGCCTTTGACGTCTTGGACGAAGGCGGCACCTTTGTGGCCAAGGTTCTGGCCGGTGGTGCCGAGGGGGAATTGCAGAAGCTGCTGAAGACCAAGTTCAAAAAGGTGGTGAACGTCAAACCACCCGCGTCACGCTCTGACAGTTCTGAAAAATTTGTGGTCGCAACAGGTTTTTACGGCAATCAGGATGCCGACCCGGACGATGATCCGGATAACCCGCTGGGCTAATCCCAAGCAGCGCCCAGAAACAGACCAGACACACAAAAGGCGACCCTTTGCGGTCGCCTTTTTCATTGCCAAAATTTGGCCGGTGCTCAGAGCGCGGTTTTCTGCCAACCGGGGGCCGGCATCACGCTGGCGCTGGCCGCGCGGATCAGACTTTCGGCGGTGATATCCGTGATCGGCTCATCACTGAAGCGACGGCGGCGGTCCTGCAGATTTTGCTGACGGATCAGTTCAAACAACCGGCCATGGCGCGGCTGAAAGCTGGTTTGGGAAAACTGGAACATGGCGCGTCCTCTCACTCGACCGGATTACTGGCTCTGTCCCTTTTTAGAACGGTCAAATGTGGCGCCATTTCAGCGGATTTCGTGCAAAAGCGGGGAGATTTTGCCGTCCCCCCGCTTTTGCGCAAACTTATGCCACCTTTTGGATCAGTTCAGATCCTTGAGGATCCGCCCGTGTTTGCGGGTGTGCTGCAACAGATCACCAAAGGTCTCAATGCCGCGGGCCTCAAGCATCGGGATCAGACGGCACAGCACCTCAGCCGTGGCGCGGGCATCGCCGATCGCCGTGTGCCGCAGCGCCGATGGGATCACCACGCCAAGACGTTCGCAAAGCGCATCCACGGTGTGGGTTTCACTGGCACCGAACACAACGGCTGAGGCCAGAACCGTATCCAGCACCGGGTGCGGCCATTCCAGATTGGCGCGTTTGCCGTAGCGGTGCATGAAGGCCATATCAAACGGCGCGTTATGAGCCACCAGCACGGTGGAGCGGGCGAAGTCATGGAATTCGCGGGTCGCATCCTCAATCAGCGGGGCGTTTTGCACCATCGCATCGGTGATCCCATGCACCTTGGTGGAGGCCGCGGGGATCGGCACCAGCGGATTGACGAGGCTTTCCATCTCCTCGCCCTCCACGATCTTGTTGCGCACCACACGCACCGCGCCGATCTGCACGACCTCATCTTTGTGTGGCAGCAGGCCAGTGGTTTCGGTGTCAAACACGCAGTAGGTCAGTTCAGACAGCTTCAGATCATCCACCGAGGTGCCTTCGTTTTGCTCAAGCAATTCAAAGTCATAGATCAGCGGACGTGAAGCATCCGGCGCCAGAACCACCTCGGAGCTTTCGATGATCAACATATAGCCGGTGCCGCTGTCCAAAGGCTTCATCCGGATCTCAAAGTTCTGCCGTTTTGCAGATCCAAGCGCGCGGAAGGTCACCTCCTCGCCGGTCTGCATCAGCGTTTCCCAGGCGGCCTCAACCGCTTTGCGATCGAAGTAGTCGAAGATATCGGTGTTCAGACGGGGTGCCTGGATCTGCGCCAGAACCGCAGCGGCCTGACCGTCATAAAGCACGATCTGGTGGTTGGAGTTCACCAGGATCATCGCCAGCGGAATTTCGGTCAGCAGTTTGGTCAGCCGTTCCTTTTCCAGTTCCAGCTTCTGGGTTTTGGTGGCAATCGCCCCGGCCGTGTTCATTGAGGCCTCAATCAGCTGACGCGTCACCGCCTCGGCCGCCGGGCCCAGATCGCCAAGATATCTGGCACCCGCCATATCCATGTGGTGGTTCACACCCGCATGGGCCCCGGCCCGCATCCGCGCGGCCACGCGCTCAATGGGCTTGGCAACGTTTTCGTCAAACAGCAGCCAAATGCCCATGACCATCCCCATGAGGCCAAAGCCAGCGATAATGGCTGCCTGCGCAAAGGCGCTGATCAGATCGCCCTCCTGCGCGGCCTCATATCCAAAATAGAGCGCCAACCCAAACAGGCCGACCCCGCCCAAGCCCATCAGGGCAAAGAACAGAAAAACCCGCAAGCGAAGGCTGAGGCTTACTAACATCAAGCTGTCCCTCCACAGACAATCTTGTAAAGCCCTTCATCTGTTGCCAGAGGGGCCCAATTGGCGTTCTCAATGCCGCCATCTGCACCAAATTCTGCGCCACCCAGTTCCGCCTGCTGCGCAGCAGGGCAATCGATCAGCATCGGCACCAGCTGTACCGGCGCCCAGCGACCAAAAAATGCAACTTCCACCATATGCTGCCCTTCAAATGCATCGTTTGTACGAATGGATAGGGTGTCCACAGCCATAAAACGGCTGACATAAGGAAAAGCATAGGTCCATGGACGATAAAAAGCGCGATCTTCTACTTTTTTTGCAACTTCAAAACCGTCGGGCATGTTGTTTGCGGTGCGGTCGAACCAGCCATATTCACTGCTGATCGTGGCGGCCAGCATCGCAAGACCGGCCACAACCGGGGTCAACCAACGGGGCAAACGGCCACGTACCACCTTGTTGAGCAGCATAATACCGCCCGCCGCAGCGATCCCCGCCACAAAAGTTGCGATCAATTCCAAAAACACTTCGTCTTCTCCCCTCGTCTTCGCCCCGCTCATGGGGGTTATACCCCGCTTCGCCTCAAACGACAGCGGTCATCTTGATTTACACTTTAGCTGACGCTGCCACGGCCATGTCCCAACGCCGATTGCAGTGACTTGATCACCACAAAAGCGTTGCGCAGGTGGCTGCGTTCCAGATCGGACAGTTCTGAGGGCGCCATATAGTTGTCCGGCGCCTCACCACGCTGGATCTGGCGCGCCTGATGGGCCAGACGGTTTTCTGCGATCAGATCATAGGCATCCAACAGATCCCGCGCGCCAGAAGGTGACAGCACGCCCGCCTCCGCCGCCAATTCCAGACGGGCGCGTGTGTTGACCTGCGCGATCTGTCCCTGCAGCGCATAGACCCGCCCCATATCCACCACCGGCACCACACCGTTGTGCTTCATATCCAGCGTGTTTTTGTGCTCACCGGACCGGATCGTGGCAAAGCCCCGCAGCAACCCCAACGGTGGTGTATGTTTCAGGGAGTTGCTGACCATATGGGCCACAAAAATAGAGTTGTCGCTGGCGCGTTTCAGCGTGTCTTCCTGCAGATCCTCAAACAGGGCCTTGCTGCCGCCAATGGGGCGCAGATCAAACATGACCGAGGCCAGCATCTGCGCCTCAGGGTCCGGGGTTTTGATCCAACCGCTGAAATAGTTCCGCCAGATGCGCTGCGGCTGACACCACTGCGGGTTCGTCGCCATCATATCGCCGGGGCAATAGATGTAACCGCAGGTGTTCAGGCCATCGCAGACAAACTGCGCCAGTTCGGCGAAATAGCCCATCTGATCTGCGGTGACGTCATCATGCAGGATCATACAGTTGTCCTGATCGCTGACGCCGGTCTGTTCCTGTCGCCCCTGCGATCCACAGGCCAGCCACAGATAGGGCACCGGCGGCGGGCCCAGCTTTTCCTCAGCCAAGGCCAGCAAACGTCGGGTTGCTGTATCTGCCACGTCGGTGATCAGCCGGGTCACCACCTCATGCCGGTTTCCGGCCCCGACCAGTTGCACCAGCAGCTGCGGAATACGCGCGGTGACCTCGGCCATCTCCTCAGCCGTTGTTGCATGAGCAACCTCAGACACCAGCTCGGCCGAGCTGACCGCTTGAAACCGGGTCAGATCCGTCTGGCTGACCATGCCAACCAATTTGCGCCCTTCGCAGATCGGGATATGGCTGATGCGATGTTCCATCATCATATGCAGCACATCTGACCCAATGGCAGAAGGTGCCAGCGTCAGCGGATCGCGGGTCATAATCTCGGACACTTTACTGTCCAGCGGTCGGGCGTCGGCCAGCGCACCTGCCATATCGCGCACCGTCACGATCCCCTTCAGCCGCCCCCCGGTGGCAACGCAGAGCGAAGAGATCCGCCGGTCGCGGATCTGCTGCGCTGCCTGCTGGATCGTCACCTCAGGGGTGCAGGCCACCGGATCGCGGGTCATCAGGTCGGCCACTTTGGTCGAGGCCAGATCATCCTTCTGAACCCGTGCGCGGGAGCGGTCAAAGAACCGGCGCGCCTGTGCATTTCCGGCGATCAGTTCGGCAAAGGCCACGGCGGGCAGCAACAGGCAGGTGGTCTCTTCCAGCGCCCGGGCAGACGTCACCGCGACCCCATCGCGCAGCAGACCACGTTCCCCGAACGAGTTGCGCACCCCCAACAGGGACAGGGGCACGTCGTTTTCATCGCGCACCTCCACCTGCCCCTTGTGGATCACGTAAAGACCGGCCTGCGCTACCCCGCGCTGATAGATCTGCTGCCCTTTTTCAAAGCGCTGCCATTCAAACTGATCCAGCAGCGGCGCAAGAGCGTCCGGCTCCATCGTGTCATAGGGGTGCAGTGAGGTCAGGAAGCGATGCAGATCAGCTGTGGCCTTGGTCATCACGATCTCCGGCAATTCTGGAAACAGGCAGGTGCCCCCGCCCTATCAACCCTGGCTGCGCCACACCTTGACGCAGAACAAAAACAGCACCGGGCACGGGGGAACACGCCGGCAAAAACGCGGGCAAACACGCCACACCAGAAACAAAAACATCCCGCCCAGAACCCCGGGCGGGATGAAATGAATGGGGCACGGAGGGAGGGTGCGCCCCATTCACGGGGATCAGTGATCCTGAGCGGCACCAGCACCGCGCGGGATGCGGACGCTTTCGACCAGATCTTTGATCTCTTGCGGGGTCTCTTTGGTCATGCCGGCAACAACGTATGCAACGGTGAAGTTGATGGCTGCGCCGATGGCCCCAAAGGAGGTGGACTTCACAGTGCCCAGCAGCGGATCAGCATCGGTGAAGCTGTTGGTGCCGGGGATGAAGAGCCAGCCCTTGTGCAGGAAGATGTAGACCAGGGTGACACCCAGACCGGCCAGCATGCCAGCCACTGCGCCGGTGTTGTTGATCTTCTTCGAGAAGATCCCCATCATCAGCGCCGGGAAGATCGATGCCGCTGCCAGACCGAAGGCCAAGGCCACGGTTTGCGCTGCAAAGCCCGGAGGGTTGAGACCCAGATAGGTCGCGACGGCAATGGCCACAGCCATAGCGATCCGGGCCGACAGAAGTTCGCCCTTTTCGCTGATCTGCGGGTTGATCGAGCCTTTGATTAGGTCGTGCGACACAGCCGAGGAGATCGCCAGCAGCAGGCCCGCAGCCGTCGACAGCGCTGCTGCCAGACCACCAGCCGCGACCAGACCGATCACCCAACCCGGCAGGTTGGCAATCTCAGGGTTGGCCAGAACCAGGATGTCACGGTTGAACTTGGTCAGCTCATTGCCTTCCCAGCCTTTTTCAGCGGCCATCGCCTGAAGGTCAGCCGATTTGTCGTTGTAGTACTGGATCTGGCCGTCGCCGTTCTTGTCTTCCCAGCCCAACAGGCCGGTTTTTTCCCAGGTTGCCATCCAGGCATACTGCGGATCGTTTTCGATCTGCTCAACGCTGACTGCCTCACCCGAGATACCACCGTTCGGCCACATCATTTCGGTGATGTTCAGACGCGCCATGGCACCCACAGCCGGAGCCGTCAGATACAGCAGCGCAATGAACACCAGCGCCCAGCCTGCCGACCAACGTGCGTCAGACACTTTGGGAACGGTGAAGAAGCGCATGATGACGTGCGGCAGACCCGCGGTACCGATCATCAGCGACAGGGTGAACAGCACCATGTTGAAGGTGTCGCTCTGGTGGGCGGTGTATTCGTTGAAGCCCAGTTCTTTCACGATCGCGTCCAGTTTCGCCAGGAGCGGCTCACCGGAAGCAGCGTGATCACCAAACAGACCCAGTGCCGGGATCGGATTGCCGGTCAGCTGCAGCGAGATGAAGATCGCCGGGATGGTGTAGGCCATGATCAGCACAACGTATTGGGCCACCTGGGTGTAGGTCACACCCTTCATGCCGCCGAACACGGCGTAGGCAAACACCACACAGGCACCGATCAACAGACCAGCGGTGTTGGAAACCTCAAGGAAACGACCAAAGGCCACACCCACACCGGTCATCTGACCGATCACATAGGTGGTCGAGGCAACAATCAAACAGATCACAGCCACGATACGGGCTGTGGGGCTGTAGAAACGATCGCCGATGAATTCCGATACGGTGAACTTGCCGAACTTGCGCAGGTAAGGCGCCAGCAGCAGGGCCAGCAGAACGTAACCACCGGTCCAGCCCATCAGGAAGGTCGAGTTGTCATAGCCGGTGAAGGCAATCAGACCGGCCATCGAGATGAACGAAGCCGCCGACATCCAGTCCGCAGCGGTCGCCATACCGTTGGTGACCGGGTGCACTCCGCGGCCTGCGGCGTAAAACTCAGACGTGGACCCGGCACGGGCCCAGATCGCGATGCCGATGTAGAGCGCGAAGGACGCACCAACAAACAGCAGGTTAATGGTAAACTGATCCATAAGTCCTTACTCCTCGTCGACGCCGAATTCACGGTCCAGCTTGTTCATGCGCCAGGCGTAGTTGAAGATCAGCGCCAGAAAGACCAGGATCGATCCCTGCTGGGCAAACCAGAAGCCAAGGTCAGTGCCGCCAACGCTGATGCCAGCCAGCATCGGGCGCAGCAGAATGCCAAAGCCGAATGAAACCAGCGCCCAGATGATGAGGCTGATGTAGATGATGCGCAGGTTGGCCGACCAATAGGTCTGGTCCGAGGCCTGCGCGCTTGATGCAGTTTGTTGATCCGCCATTGCGGTCCTCCTTCTCCTCCAAGTCCGGGCTGACTGGGGCCAGCCCGAAAGCTCACGCCATTGCCGCTTGGGTAATGGCTGCAAGTTCTTTTGCGATCACGTCGATTTCCCCCATCGCATCAATGCGTTGCAGGGAACCTTTCGTGTCGTAATAGGTGATCAGCGGCGCGGTCTGGGTGTGATAGGCCTCCAGCCGGGCGCCCACGGTTTCCGCGTTGTCATCGGCACGGCGTTTGAAATCGCTGCCGCCGCATTTGTCACAGGTGCCCGCCTTTGCGGGCTGCTTGAATAGATCGTGATAGCCTTCGCCGCAGCCAGCGCAGGTGTAACGGCCCGACACACGGGTCACCATCGCGGCATCATCAACCTCAAGGCTGACGGCGGCGTTGATCCGCTGGCGGCTTTCGGCCAGCAGACCATCCAGCGCCTCGGCCTGAACCGTGGTGCGCGGGAAGCCATCTAGGATGACCCCTTTGGCGCAATCAGGTGCAGCTAGACGGTCCCGCAGGATGGCGATCACGATCTCATCACTGACCAGCCCGCCACTGTCCATCGCGGCCTTGGCGCGTTTACCCGCCTCGGTGCCTTGGGCAACCGCGTCGCGCAGCAGATCACCGGTGGACAGCTGCACCAGGCCAAACTGCTCTTCCAGCATGCGGGCCTGCGTGCCCTTCCCCGCGCCCGGAGGGCCAAGAAGGATCAGAACGGCGGGGGTGGTTTCAACGGCAACATCCATTGCGCTTACCCCTTATTCATGCGGTTTTCGATGAGGTCATCGACCACCGAAGGATCCGCCAGCGTCGAGGTGTCGCCGAGGCTGCCAAAATCATCTTCGGCAATCTTGCGCAGGATGCGGCGCATGATCTTGCCCGAACGGGTTTTCGGCAGGCCCGGCGCCCACTGGATCAGATCGGGGCTGGCAATTGGGCCAATCTCGGTCCGCACCCAGGTGCGCAGCTCTTTCTTCAGATCATCGCTAGGCTCTTCGCCATTCATCAGGGTTACGTAACAGTAGATGCCCTGCCCTTTGACGTCATGGGGATAGCCCACCACCGCAGCCTCAGCCACTTTGGCATGGGCGACCAGGGCGCTTTCCACTTCAGCGGTGCCCATCCGGTGGCCGGAGACGTTGATCACGTCATCCACACGGCCGGTGATCCAGTAATCACCATCGGCGTCGCGGCGGCAGCCGTCACCAGCAAAGTAGTAGCCTTTGTAATCGCTGAAATAGGTCTTCTCAAACCGTTCGTGATCGCCCCAGACGGTGCGCATCTGACCGGGCCAGCTGTCCGCGATGCACAGCACCCCTTCGGTGGGCACGTCGGTGATTTCCTCACCCGACTGCGGGTCCAGAACCACCGGTTTCACACCAAAGAACGGTTTCATCGCCGCGCCCGGCTTGGCTGCATGGGCGCCCGGCAACGGGGTCATCATGTGACCGCCGGTTTCGGTCTGCCACCAGGTGTCAACGATGGGGCAGTTCCCTTTGCCGACATTGTCGTTGTACCAGTTCCAGGCTTCAGGGTTGATCGGTTCGCCCACGGTGCCCAGCACCTTCAGCGACGACAGGTCATAGCTTTCAACAAACTCGGTGCCCTGCCCCATCAGCGCGCGGATCGCGGTCGGCGCGGTGTAGAACTGGTTTACCTTGTGTTTTTCACAAACCGCCCAGAAGCGACCAGCGTCCGGATAGGTCGGCACCCCTTCGAACATCAGCGTGGTGGCGCCATTGGCCAGCGGGCCGTAGATGATGTAGCTGTGGCCGGTGACCCAGCCCACATCCGCGGTACACCAGAAGATATCACCGTCTTTGTAATCAAAGACATATTCATGGGTCATCGCCGCATAGGCCAGATACCCGCCCGAGCAATGCACCACGCCTTTGGGCTGCCCGGTGGAGCCGGAGGTGTAGAGGATGAACAGCGGATCTTCGGCGCTCATCTCGGCCGGGCGGCAGTAATCATCCGCCTCCAGTGCCATTTCGTTGTAGTCAAAATCACGCCCGTCGATCCACGTGGTCTGATCACCAGTGCGCTTAACCACCAGACACTTCACTGTGTCCTTGGTGTGCAGCAATGCAGCGTCAGCGTTGGATTTCAGGGGCGTCTTGCGGCCGCCGCGGGGGGCGGTGTCAGCGGTGATGATGACCTTGGCATCACAACCGTTGATCCGCGCGGCCAGCGCGTCGGGGGAGAAGCCCGCAAAGACAATCGAATGAATGGCGCCGATCCGGGCGCAGGCCAGCATGGCATAGGCCGCTTCGGGGATCATTGGCAGGTAGATGACAACCCGGTCGCCTTTGCGCACGCCCAGTTCTTCCAGCACGTTGGCCATACGACAGACGCTGGTGTGCAGCTGTTTGTAGGTGATGTGCTGCGCGGCTTCAACGGGGTTGTCGGGTTCAAAGATGATTGCGGTCTGATCGCCCCGGGTTTCCAGATGACGATCAATGCAGTTGGCGGCCACGTTCAGGGTGCCGTCTTCGAACCATTTGATGTCAATCCTACCCGGCTCAAAGCTGGTGTTCTTTACCTTGGTATAAGGTTTGATCCAGTCCAGACGTTTGCCATGTTCGCCCCAGAAGGCGGCAGGATCAGCGATCGAGGCCGCATACATTTCTTCGTATTTCGCGGCATCAATATGCGCGTTTTCGGCGAAATCTACGGGGACAGGCACGACAGACGGGGTCTGGGTTTCTGTAGCTTGGTCAAGCGACATGCGAGGCTCCTCCCTTGAGCTATGTGACACAGCCGGTCCGGGCCTCCGTTCCCAAACAGGCAAACTGCGCGTTGATTGGGAGCATACGCAAAAATGAAAACAAATAAATAAGCACCTATTTTAGAACAAGAATTCTGTAAATAATTTTCCTCACCTCAAAACAAATTGTAAATTCGCGCATACGTCTGGGCGGACAAAGGCAAAGAAATCAACAGAATTTGCTGTCAAAAACGCGCTACGGGATTGCTGCGACGCACGGCGCAAATCTCCGTATTTTTACGGATGGCCGTCTGGAGAGGCGCCGCTGCGTCACTTCGCCTCAATAGCGGGGAGGCAATGAACACACCACTGGCTGTTCAGATCGTTGAGGCCGCGATGCGCCGGCGCGACTTTTCACAGGATTGCAGCCTATCGGTGCGTTGATTTTGGCGATAAGGTGACTTTTAAAACATTTTTATGGTCCAAACGCCGGACCGCCCTATTTCCTCTCTACACGGCCCCACACACGATCTTTGTCACACTCTTATTGATCGCTAGGACCCCATAAATGAAACACAATCGCAGCGCTGAAATTGCCGCACCGCTGGAAGGTTACGATTACAACTGGACAAACACGCCTGTGCGCTGGACCGGCGCCGCCCTTGGAGCAGAGGTCTCATTGGTGCTGGACGCCCCCCGCCTGGTGGCTGAAGCCGCATTGCAGCACGCTGTGGCGACACTACAGCAGGTGGAACAGATGTTTAACCTCTATAGCGATGACAGCCTGTTGGGGCAGCTCAACACAACGGGCCATCTGGCCAATCCACCGGCGCCCTTTCTGGACCTTTG
The DNA here is from genome assembly GCF_001458255.1 of Thalassovita autumnalis. GTDB lineage: Bacteria > Pseudomonadota > Alphaproteobacteria > Rhodobacterales > Rhodobacteraceae > Thalassobius > Thalassobius autumnalis. Next base: position 132,770 of record NZ_CYSB01000027.1, on the reverse strand, counting down.
CGATCTCGTGACCCGCGTGCATGTCGCCACCGGTGGTCTGTTTGATCCAACGATCCAACCGCTGTGGCGCAGCCTCTCTGATGGCGAAAATCCCAGCCCGGCGCGGGCTAGCGTCGGGTGGAAACATGTTGAGGTTTCCACCCGTGAAATCCGGCTGAAGCCCGGACAGAAAATCAGTTTTAACGGAATTGGACAGGGCTTTGCCACCGATCTGGTGACTGGGGCGCTGCGCACGCTTGGCATCCGTCAGGCCCTGATCCAAATCGGTGAGCTGGCGGTGATCGGCGGCCCGTTTGACCTGCGCCTTGCCCCGCCCGGCGGCTATCGCACCCGTAAGTTCACGCTGAAAGACAGCGCGATCTGCGTCTCACGCCCCCGCGCCCATCTGGTGGGCAACACCAGCCATATCTTACACCCGCAGGGCCTGCCGTTTAGTGAAAACTGGGCGATGGTTCTGTGCCAATCCACCAGTGCCAGCCTTGCCGATGCCTGTGCCACGGCCTTTACCATGATGACAAAGGTGCAAATTGAAAAAGCCCGGGATCACATTCCCGAGCTTGATCACATCACACTGATCGCAGAAGGCGGTGGAACCGTCGAACTGGGCAGCGCAACCTCAGCAGATTGAGCCGCCCAGATGATTGCATCAAACGAAGCGGTTCACGTAGTTTTCCAGGATTTCCTGCCGCCCCGAACGTGGCTCAGGGTTGATGTTTTCTGACAGCACCCGGTTGGTGATGCTTTCCAGATCGCTGGCCAGCATGTTTTTTGAGACGTCTTTTTGCCAACCGGCATAGCGATCGCTCAGCGCCTGTTCCAGCCCCCCATCTTCGATCATCGCGGCAGCCGCTTTCAGGCCACGGGCACAGATGTCCATCGCGCCAACATGGGCGGCAATCAAGTCACCGGCGTCCAGCGACTGACGGCGCAGCTTGGCGTCAAAGTTGGTGCCGCCGCTGGTGAAACCACCGGATTTCAGGATGTGGTAGTAACACAGGGCCACCTCAGGCGTGTTGTTGGGAAACTGATCCGTGTCCCAGCCCGACTGATAATCGTTGCGGTTCATATCGATCGATCCCAGCATGCCCTCGGTCGTGGCGGTGGCGATCTCATGCTCAAAGCTGTGGCCAGCCAGAATGGCATGGCCCTGTTCAAGGTTCAGCTTCACCTCATTTTCCAGACCGTATTTGCGCAGGAACCCGATGCAGGTTGCCGCGTCAAAGTCATACTGGTGCTTGGAGGGTTCCTGCGGTTTCGGCTCCACCAGAATGGCGCCTTTGAAGCCGATCTTATGTTTGTAATCGACCACCATGTTGAGGAAACGGCCCATGTGATCCAGTTCCTGGCCCATATCGGTGTTGAGCAGCGTCTCATAACCTTCACGCCCCCCCCAGAGCACGTAGTTTTCACCGCCCAGCTTATGGGTTGCGTCCATGCAGGATTTCACCGTCGCCGCCGCAAAGGCAAAGACATCGGGATCCGGGTTGGTTGAGGCGCCCGACATCCAGCGACGGTGGCTGAACATATTGGCCGTGCCCCACAAGAGCTTGGTCTTGCTGCTCTGCATCTTCTCACCGATGTAATCGGTGATCTCATTCAGGGTTGCCAGATTGTCGGCAAAGTTGCCCTGTTCGGGACGCACATCCGCATCATGCCAACAGAAAAACGGCACATTCAGCAGATCGAACATCTCAAAAGCCACATCCGCCTTCATCTTGGCGCGATCCATATCATCCTGGGGATGCCAGGGGCGAATGAAGGTCTGCCCGCCAAAGGGATCGCCACCCTCCCAGGCGAAGCTGTGCCAATAGGCGACGGCAAAGCGCAGATGATCTTCCATCCGTTTGCCCATGACCACTTCATCGGGGTTGTAGTGGCGGAAGGCCATGGGGTTGGTGCTGTCGGCACCTTCATATTTGACGGGCGCGATGCCGTCGAAAAACTGCGTGCTCATGTCACTGTCCTTGATCTCTGTGGCCCCGGACCAACTGCCCGGGGCGCAATAGGTTATTTTCAGTCGGTGGTGCTGTCCGCGGCCTCACCCGGATTTTTGCCCAGAATGATCATCGACAAGAGGTCATCATCGGTGACGTCTTCGATGTCGACGGTGCCGACCAGCGCGCCGTTTTTCATGACCGATGCGCGGTCACAGAGCTCCATCACCGCATGCACATCGTGATCGATCAGGAAGATGCCGATGCCCTCGGCCTTCAGCTGCTGGATCAGCTCGGCCACCATCTGGGTTTCATGCGGGCCCAGGGCCGCGGTCGGCTCATCCATGATCAGGATCTTGGCATTGAAATAGACCGCGCGGGCAATCGCAACCGATTGGCGCTGACCACCGGACAGAGCCGATACCGGTTCTGAGAACTTCTGGAAGTTCGGGTTCAGACGGCCCATGATCTTGCGGCACTCCGCCTCCATCGCGGCATCATCGACCAGCCCAAATGGGGTGACCAACTCACGCCCGAGGAACAGGTTTGATGCCGCATCAAGGTTATCTGCCAGCGCCAATGTCTGATAGATCGTCTCGATGTTGTGGCTGCGGGCATCGCGGGGGTTGGTGATTTCCACCTTGTCCCCGTTGATGCGGATTTCGCCGCTGTCCATGTGGTAGGCCCCAGAGAGGATCTTGATCAGCGTCGATTTACCTGCCCCGTTGTGCCCCAGAAGGCCAACAACTTCGCCGGGATGCACATCAACGCTGACGTGATCCACGGCCTTGATCCCCCCAAACGCGATGGAGATGTCTTTCATCTCAACCAACGGGGTTGCGCCCTCAGCGCGCAGTTCTTTTGCCGTTTTCATCACTTCGCCCCCAGTCGCTTGCGGTATTGGATGTCGATCAGAACGGCCAGCACCAGCACCGAGCCCACGACGATGTTCTGGAACGGCGCATCCACGCCCACCATCGCCATGCCCGACTGCAGGGCCTGCATGATCAACGCGCCCAGGATCGCCCCGTGAATGGTCCCCAGACCACCCGACAGCGCCGTGCCGCCAATCACCGCGGCCGCAATGACGCGCAGCTCATCCAAGGTGCCAATATCATTGGAGTGGTTGGCCAGACGGGCCGAGGCCACAACCGCCGACAGCGCACAGAGGAAGCCCATGAGGGCAAAGATTTTCACCGTCAGCATCCGGGTGTTGATGCCCGACAGTTCAGCCGCATCGGGGTTGCCGCCCGTGGCAAAGATGTAGCGCCCCAACCGGGTGCGCCGCGCCACCACGGTCATCACAACCGCAACCGCGATCAGGATCAGAACCGAGATTGGCAGACCATAGCCCACTTCCAGACCCTCAGGCATGGTTTCGCCTTTGGCCTCCATCATCCGTTTCAGACGGCGCGCGGGGATCAGATAAGAATTCAGCGTCCAGACCAGGCCCAGAATGGCCCCGGCGGTGATGCCGGCAATGGTCAGCTCCGCCCAAAGGGGTTTGACCGCAAAGCCATGCCCCTGACGGGCGCGGCGGCCACTCCAGAGGCCAAAGAGCGCCAGCGCAGTGGCGGCGATGCCGATGATCCAGCTCCAGGTGGTGCCCATAGTGCCGTTGATGCCACCAAAGATCAGGAAGGTCTTATCCAGCGGGCCAATGGTCTGACCATCCGTCAGATACCAGGCCACGTTGCGCCAGACGAGGAAGCCGCCAAGGGTGACAATAAAGGCCGGGATGCTCAGGTATCCGACCATCCAGCCGTGAAAGGCGCCGATCAACGTGCCCACGCCCAGACCAACCACAATGGTGATCGCCCAGGTTGCCGGGTGGTTCAGGCCAAAGCCCAGCATGTCCGGCAGCACCTGGGTCTGCACCATGGCCATGACCGCCGAACAGGTGGCCAGTAAGGCGCCAACCGACAGGTCGATGTGGCGGGTGACGATCACAAAGACCATGCCTGAGGCCATGATGGCCACCGAAACGGTTTGGATCGTCAGGTTGAAGATGTTGCGCGGCGTCAGGAAACGCCCGTCTGTCAGCAGGTTGAACCCGATGCACAGGATAATGAAAGCACCGACCATCCCCAACAGGCGCGTGTCGAGTTCCAGTTGCTGGAACAAGGAACGTTTCGCCGGGGTCTGTATCGGCTGCGTGGTGGCCTCGGCCATGACCGAACTCCAATCGTCAGCAGTGAGTTATTCGTAGGGGTGGCAGTCGGGGTGCCCTTCTTGGGGAGGACACCCCAAGATCAGTGGGAGACTGATCTTATGAAGCAATTAGGCGTGTTGGCCCCGTGACAGGGCCAACAACCTGAGGGATGGCTTTAGTTACAGGGGGCCGGGCCCGCCTCAACACCCTGGCAGAGCGCCTCTTGAGTGATCCAGCCAGCGTCGACCACAACGGACAGGTTGTCCTGCGTGATCGGGTTCGGGGCCAGGAACATCGAGGTCATGACGGTACCCGCGGGTGAGGTCCAGCTCATCGCGCCTTTGACGTCACCCAGTTCAGCGCCACCGGCAAGCTGTACGGCGATCTCACCAGCCGCTTTGCCCAGCTCACGCGCGTCTTTCCAGACCGATACGGTCTGATGGCCTTTGGCCACACGGTTCAGCGCGGCATGGTCACCATCCTGACCCGAAACCGGAATGCCTTCCATGCCCTGCGCGGTCAGCGCGGCAACAACACCACCTGCGGTGCCGTCGTTGGAGGCCACAACAGCGTCCACGCCATTGTCAGCGGCGGTCAGGATCTGTTCCATGTTGCGCTGCGCGTTGGCAGGCAGCCAGCCATCGGTGTAGGCTTCGCCGACGATCTTGATGTCGCCCGCGTCAATTGCGGCTTGCAGGATCTCCTGCTGACCACCGCGCAGGAAGTCGGCGTTCGGATCGGTGGGCGAGCCTTTGATCATGACGTAGTTGCCTTTGGGCATCGCTGCAAACACGGCCTGCGCCTGCAGACGCCCCACTTCGACGTTGTCAAAGGTCAGGTAGAAGGCACGATCGTCTTCGATCAGACGGTCATAAGCGATGACCGGAATACCTTCGTCAGCGGCAGCCTGAACAGCCGGGCCGATGGCCTGTGCGTCCTGGGCCAGGATGATCAGCGCATCAACGCCCTGAGCGATCAGGCTTTCCACATCCGACAGCTGCTTGGATGACGACGACTGCGCATCGGCCGAGATATACTCCGCACCGCCTGCTTCCAGCGCGCCAACGATCGCCGCTTCGTCGGTTTTCCAGCGCTCCTCCTGGAAGTTCGACCAGCTGACACCAACCGTCAGGTCAGCCGCCCAGGCGCCTGCGCTGCTCAGCGCCAGAACCGACGCCATCGCAATAGATTTCGCGAATTTCATTGTATTTCCTCCCGTAGATTCCAGACCCCATCAGCATTGCTACACCCCTCTTCAGGGGCGCCACGTTGGACAGGGTACGACTTAGGTGTAGCGATTATTTTTTTGATTCTCAAATTAAATCGGGTTACAGATTTTTCATTCGGTTGCAGAAGGTCTGCAAACACCTGTAAACAAGGCGCTAATCAGAGGGAGGGCTGGGGCGTGCCACAGATAGACAGACCGTCACACACGGGCGAGCTGCGCGAAAGCGGCCGGCAACAGGTGTTAGAAACGATCCGGGCCCAGGGGGCGATCGCGCGAATTGATATCGCCCGCGAAACCGGGATGAGCCCGGCCACCGTCACCGCCATCTCAGCCGAGCTGTTGGAGGCCGGCCTGATCCGCGAGGTTCAGCCAGAGGCAAAACCCACCACCGGCAAACGCGGCCGGCCACGTGTGTCCCTGGCTCTGCGCGGTGACGCCCATAAAATTGCCGGGATCAAGGTGGCCCATTCCTCCATCACAGTGCTGGTCATCGATTTCGAAGGCAATGAGCTGGTTGATCACGATATGCCGCTGGTTCAGGCCCGGATGGAGCCGGAGCAGCTGTGCAACGCTATCGTCACCGCACTGGAGCAATGCTGCCGCAAGGGGAGCATTGGCCTCGCAGATATTTCGGGGCTTTGTGTCGGTATGGCTGGTCTGGTCGATGCCACGCGCAACTTTGTCTATTGGTCCTCCTCCCTGACCAGCCGCAACGTGGATATGGGCGCCCATCTGGGCCAGCACCTGAACTGCGCCATCTTTGTTGAAAACGACGCCAATCTTGTGGCCAAGGCAGAACACCTCTTTGGCAAGGGGCGCGATGTCAGCGACTTTATCGTCATCACCATTGAACATGGTGTCGGCATGGGTGTGGTCATCGATGATGAGATTTACCGCGGCACCCGTGGCTGCGGCGCCGAGTTTGGCCACACCAAGGTGCAACTCTCTGGTGCGCTGTGCCAATGTGGGCAGCGCGGCTGCCTGGAGGCCTATGTGGGGGACTATGCCCTACTGCGTGAGGCGCGGCTGCTCAGCGATGAGGCCACCCCACAAAGCATTGGTCAATTGTCCGCAGCGGCACGTGAAGGCGATGCGCTGGCGGGATCCATCCTAGAACGTGCAGGGCGCATGTTCGCCATGGGATTAGCTAATATTATCAATATTTTTGATCCCGAACTTATCATCGTTTCAGGCACCCATTCCAGTATGGATTACCTGCTGACCCCACAGGTGATCGAAGAGATGCGGCAATCGGTGGTGCAGGTCGATGCGCCATTGCCAGAGGTGGTGCAACACAGCTGGGGGCAGCTGATGTGGGCGAAAGGCGCAGCCGCCTATGCGGTCGAGAAAGTGAGTGCGCAATGCGTACGGAGGTTGGTGCTGGATGCGGTATGATGTGACGGTTCTGGCGTTCTGCCTTGGGACAACGGCGCTGGCGCAGGACAGCTTGCCCAATTTCACCCCCCGCACCTTGCCCGCACATCAATATACCGGCGGCTGGGAACATTTCGTTGGCGGCGGCCTGGCGGTTTTTGACTGCGATGGGGACCAGTTGCCAGACCTCTATGCGGCCGGTGGCAGCAGCCCGGCGCAGCTGATGCGCAACCAGACAGGAGCGGATGGCATCCTGGAATTTGCCGCTGAAACGCCTGAGGCGCTGGCCCTCACCGGTGTCATCGGCGCCTACCCGCTGGATATCGACAGTGACGGCCTGCCTGACCTGATGGTGCTGCGCGATGGCCCGGATCAGATCCTTCGGGGACTGGGGAATTGCCAGTTTGAACCCTTTGACGGCCTTGGTTTTGATGGCGGCGGCAGCTGGTCCACCGCCTTTTCCGCCACATGGGAGGCCGGCCAATCCCTGCCGACCCTGGCGATTGGCACCTATGTGGACCGCAGCGATCCCGCCGGGCCGTTTGGCACCTGCGACGCCACCCTGCTCTACCGACCTGACGGCAATAGCTACGGGCCCGCACAGCGGCTGGAGCCGGGGTTCTGCGCCCTGTCGATGCTGTTTTCGGACTGGTCCCGCAGCGGTCGCGCCGACCTCAGGGTCTCCAACGACAGGCACTATTACCTGCGCGGCGGGCAGGAACAGATGTGGGCGATGGAGGCCACACCGCGCCTTTATTCGGCTGAGGACGGCTGGCGCCCCTATCACCTCTGGGGCATGGGCATTGCCAGCCGGGATCTGACCGGCGACGGTTACGCGGATGTCATGCTGACCTCCATGGGGGATCAGAAGCTGCAGTATTTTGACGGCGATGGCGCCCGCCCCTCCTACAAAGACGCCACATATGAACGCGGCACCACCGCGCATCGGCCCTATACGGGCGGCGATGGTCGCCCCTCAACCGGCTGGCACGCCGCCTTTGGGGATGTGAACAACGATGGTTTGGATGATCTTTTCATTGCCAAGGGCAATGTCGAACAGATGCCCGTCGCTGCGATGGAAGATCCCAATAACCTGCTGCTGCAGCAAAGCGATGGCCGGTTTGTCGAGGTTGGCGATCAGGTTGGGGTCGCCGGTCTGGCCCGCAGCCGGGGTGCGGCACTGGTGGATCTGAACCGGGACGGCGCGCTGGATCTGGCGGTGGTCAACCGCCGCGCCAAGATGGAGCTCTATCAAAACGCCAGCGCAAACAGCTATCTCAGCATCGACCTGCAACGGGACGGGGCCAACCGCGATGCCATTGGCGCCCATGTGGAGCTGCGCGCAGAGGCCAAATCCTGGGTTCAGGAACGCACCATCGGCGGCGGTCATGCCGGCGGCGCGCTGAGCCCGCTGCATTTTGGCCTGGGCGATTTGGACCGGGTGGAGCTGCGGGTGATTTGGCCGGATCAAACCGCCTCCAACTGGGTGGAGGTGACAACCCGGCAGGCCTTGGTGCTGAGCGGCGGCGAAACCCTGACGGTCACGCCGCGCTAAGCGCCTCTAGCGATCTACGGGCAATCCACTAGGCACGGTTTCGGGCACCCCCATGCGCCCCTGCCGCCAGCCGTCATCACTCAGCGCGCCCAGAAAGCTGAGGATCGCAGCAACCTCGTCATTCGACAGGTCCACCGGCGCCAGTTCATTTGCCTCAACGATCGCGGCCAGCTCAGCCTCATCACGCAGAATGCGCTGATCGTCTACGCCGTCCATTGCCGCCAGCACCGCCTGCGCGGGATCATATCCCATCAACCCTGCCACCGGATCCAAGTGGTGACGCACCACAGCCTCCAGCGTGGCGTAGGAACCGGCATGACCATAGGGCCCAGTGTCCGTGATGTTGCGCAGGGAGGGCGTGCGAAAGCGGTAGGCGTCCTCAGCCGCGCCTGTGACGCGCATGCGTCCCTCATCCCGGGCGTGGGTTTCAAATCGCGCCGCCTTGCCGGGGCCGATCTGCGGCATCGCGATAGCATGAAACCCATGATCGGTTTGAAACCACCCGGCATGGCAGGATCCACATCCCGCCTTGCCGTAAAATAGATCCATGCCCTGCTGCGCCGCTGCGCTCAACGGGGCCTCGCCGCGCATGTAGCGGTCAAAGGCACTGTCATCGGCGCGCCACTCCACCCGGATGAAATCGGCCAGAACGTCTGAGATATCGGTGAAGCTGACCGCCGCGCCCTGCCCCAGAACGGTATCAAAACGGCTGCGGTATTCTGGCACCGCCACCACCCGGGCCGCGATTTTGTCCCAAGCGCCGCCGGGCAGCGACAGGTGGCCCAATCGTACGGATTGAGACACATCGTTTTCCGAATAATGCCCGGCCATCTCATCCCCAGAGAGGACCGGGAACATCGCCTGCGCCGACAGGACCGAGTCAAACCCCGACAGCATTTCCTGCCCCAAGGGCGTGCGCATGCCATCGGGATGGTCGCTGTCCGCTTCCAGCCGGCCATCATGGAACATCACGCTAAACTCTTCCGCCCCCAGATTGAACAGCGCAGGCGCGTTGCGGGGGATCCGTTGTTCCGGCGGGTTGCTGGCATCAACCTTGCGATCCGGGCCCAGACCGATGCCGCCTTCGCCCAGCCCCAATGACAGACCGTCCGAAGTGCCGAAACGCGGGTGGTGACAGGTGGCACAACTGACATTGCGATTGCCCGATAAGATCGGATCGTAAAACAACAAGTGCCCCAGTTCGGCGCGCGCGGGATCCACCGCGCGGAACACCGGGGGTGGCCCCAAATCGGGCCTCACCTCAGGTGCAGCCGTGGCCGCACCCGCCATCAGAAAAAGGGCCGTCAGCACCCTCACGCCACAGCGCCTTTGATCGCGGGGTACAGCGCCCGGTAGGTCTGATAGCGCGCCTCATATTGGTCCCGCAGGTCGCTGCGGGGGGGGATCACCTCGGCCACCTCGGGCGGGGTCATCAGTAGATCCACCGCGCCCTGCCCGTCCGCTGCCATTGCCAGCCGCGCTGCGCCAAGTGCCGCGCCAAATTCACCCGCTTTGGGCAGGTGCATTGGCAGATCCAGCACCGTGGCCAGGGTTTCCACCCAGAACCGCGATCGGTTGCCGCCGCCGATGGCCAGTACCTGTTTAAGATCCGCGCCGGTGGCTTTCAACGCCTCCAGACTGTCGCGCATGGCAAAGGCAACGCCTTCCATAACGGCTTGGGTCAGTTGCGCATTGTCGCTGGCGATATCCAGCCCGACAAAGGCACCACGAATGGCGCTGTCGTTATGCGGTGTCCTCTCACCCGATAGATAGGGCAAGAAGGTGACGCCAGCGGGGCCGGTGATTTCATCCGGCAGCACATTTGCCAGCTCCCCCGGGCTCTGCCCCAGGCGGCCCGACAGCCAGTTCAGGCAATCGGTCGCCGCCAGGCTGACCCCCATCTGATACCAGCGCCCCGGCACCGCATGGCAGAAGCTATGAACCGCCGTTTCAGGCATTGGCGCAAAGCGATCACGCGCCGCTAGCAACACGCCTGAGGTTCCGAGAGAGACAAAACCCTGCCCTTCGCTGAGGCAGCCAACACCGCAGGCGGCAACCGCATTGTCCCCGCCGCCGCCGGCAACAACCACCGAATGATCCAGCCCCCAATCGGCCTGCAGACTGCTGCGCAGGTCCCCCGATGCCTCAGACCCCTCAACAAGGTCGGGCATCTGATCGCGCCGCATGTGGCCTGCCTGCAGCAATGTGTCAGACCAGTCCCGTACCCCCACATCCAACCATGAGGTGCCCGCCGCATCCGACATGTCGCCAACATAGCCCCCTGTCAGCCACAGCCGCAGGTAATCTTTGGGCAGCAACACCTTGTGAATGCGCGCAAAAACCTCTGGCTCATGCTGTTCCAGCCAGAGCAGTTTGGGGGCGGTGAACCCCGGAAAAACGATATTGCCCGACAGCGCGCGCACCGGGTCGGTGGCATCCAGCGCCGCAGCCTCAACATGGGGGCGGGTGTCATTCCACAGGATCGCCGGGCGCAGCACATCACCGGCCGCATCGACCAGAACCGCGCCATGCATCTGACCGCTGAGGCCAATGCCGCGCAACGCGGGCCATTCAGCAGGAAAAGCCTGGCGCAGGCTTTCGACGCAACGCTCAGCGGCTGTGACCCAATCTTCGGGCCGTTGTTCGGACCAACCGGGGTGGGGATGCGACACGAGATAATCGGCCTCCGCCGAGCCAACCACCCTGCCCGATGCCTCAACCAGCAGCGCGCGCAGACCAGATGTGCCCAAATCCAATCCCAGATACATATTCCCCCCTATGTCCCGCGGAACATTTATTTTAACTCTCAAAATTAAACAATATCGGAGCCGGGCCGTCAACGGGTCAGATCGTTGGGCCACATATGAAAACAGCGCCTGCCAGATGGCAGACGCTGCAAAACATCATTCCAGAAAGGCGTTCAGCCGAACCAATTCATATCCATCAATCGGCGGCTGCCACAGCGGGTGGTCATGGTCATCTGCCGTTTGACCGGCAAGGTGGGCGCGTAGAACTCCACCTTGCGGTAGCGGGGAGCAAATTCGACCGTCACGCGGTTGCGTTCCTGTGTGCGCAGCTGCGCCCGCCCCCCGGCGAATGAGGCATAATGGCCAGTGTTCAGATCCCGCACCACAAAGACAAAGTCGCGAAACTCACAGCGGTTGTCCAGCTCAATGGTGGCCACAATCGTTTTGCGTTCGGGCCAGAACACATCGCCGATTTCATACCAGAAATGGTTGACGCAAAGGGCGGTAACGGCAGCTGTCACCAGCACCCCAGCAGTTTTACCAGACATTCTATTGCTCCGTGCACATCAATGGCAGGCCGGTGCTTCCCTTCCCCCAGGGCGCACAAGTCTCAGGAACAGTAACGGCAGGTCAGGCCGCTGTCTGAGCGAATAGTTGTCGATTTTTGTGGATAAGTTCGCCTTCACGTTGCGTCAGACAAACCGCGGGCGATGGAAACCGGGGCGCCGGAAAAGCGCCCCGGATCAGAGACTTACTTGTTGAAGATCTTGGACAGGACCAGATAGGCCGCGCCCGCAACAAACAGACCTACGAACCAGGCGTAAGTGTAGATGGTTGCAAAGAAATCAGAGGTGCCCGAGCTGAGGCCAACACCCACCAGGAAGCCCGGAAGGTTCGGCAGGATACCAATAATCAGCGCGCCAACGCCGGCCCAGTTGGTGCCGCCCGAACCCGAGTAGATGCCATCTGATTTGAACAGATCCGCCACTTTCAGGTTGGTTTTGCGCAGCAGGTAGTAATCCGCCAGCATGATGCCCGCGATCGGACCTAGCAGCGCCGAATAGGCCAGCAGCCAGCCCACGATGTGGTTGACCAGGATCCAGGGGAACATCACCAGACCAATGCCTGCGGTGATGTAGCCACCCCGTTTCAGGTTGATCTTGCTGGGCGCCAGGTTTGCGAAACCATGTGCCGGGGCCACAACGTTTGCCGCCAGGTTGGTGGTCAGGGTTGCAACGATCAGTGCAATCAGGGCAACGATGATCGAGGCACCGCCCATTTTCTCAGCCAGGGCAATCGGATCCCAAATCGCTTCGCCATAGATCACCACGGTGGCCGAGGTCACGGCAGAGGCGATGAAGGCAAACAGCGCCATCGGGATCGGCAGGCCCACCAGCTGACCCACGAACTGGTCTTTCTGGCTTTTGGCGTGACGGGTGAAGTCAGGGATGTTCAGCGCCAGCGTCGCCCAGAACCCGATCATGCCGGTCAGGCTTGGCCAGAAGACGACCCAGAACTCGCCTTCTTTTTCGCCACCTTCATCAAAGGCACTGGGGGTCGACAGCATTTCGCCGAAACCGCCGGCTTTGTTGTAGGCCCAGTAGAGCAGCGCCAGCCCCATCGCCAGCAGGAACGGTGCGGCATAGGTTTCCAGCCAACGGATCGACTCGGTACCGTTTTTGATGAAGTAGACATGCAGCAGCCAGAAGGCCACGAAGCAGACAAATTCACCAGCCGAAATGCCGAGGATCGGCAGCGGATCACTGGCCAGCGCGCCACCGGTCAGGGTGTTCAGGATCACAAAGATCGCCGAACCGCCAACCCAGGTCTGAATGCCGAACCAGCCACAGGCCACGATACCACGCGCCACAGCGGGGATCTTGGCGCCAGCCGGACCAAAGGACGACCGCAGCAGAACCGGGAAGGGAATGCCGTATTTGGTGCCAGCGTGACCCACCAGAACCATCGGGATCAGAACGATCGCGTTGGCCAGCAGGATGGTCATGACGGCCTGATCCCAGCTCATGCCGGACCCAATCAGGTAAGAGGCCAGCAGGTAGGTTGGGATACAGACCACCATGCCGACCCAGAGGGCCGCGATGGAGACCCAGCTCCAGGTGCGTTCGTTGGCGGTGGTGGGCAGCTGGTCCTCATTGTAGAGGGCCGGGTCCAGCCCCGCCAGATCCGGGCGCGCCCCGGTGTTAGAAGTTGCATCAGCCATATGTGGTATACCTCCCTCGCATTGGCGTGTTTCTTTTTTTGTGTCCCGCCTGCCCGCGTCCCCCGCGGCCAGACGGCAAGAGGCCCCCGGTTGAACCGAGGGCCAATTCTTTAGGCGCAGGCCGGCATGTTTTCGGGCTTGCGCATCACCTGACGGGGTGCGGTCAGCGCCTTCCATTTCGACAAGGCCTTGTTCACCTCAGGGTAAGCGTCGCGTTTCACGAACTGGCCATGGCCCGGGGTGGCGCACACGGTGCCGTCGTCCACCGCGACCACACCGCGGCTGAGCGTATAACGCGGAAGGCCGGTGACTTCACGCCCTTCAAACACATTATATTCAACCACCGACTGCTGCGTCGCAGGCGAGATGGTTTTGGACTTTTTCGGGTCCCAAACCACCAGATCCGCATCCGACCCTTCCACAATCGCGCCTTTGCGCGGGTAGATGTTGAGGATCTTGGCGATATTGGTGGAGGTCGCGGCGACAAATTCGTTTGGCGTCAGGCGACCTGTGTTCACACCTTCGGTCCACAGAACCGGCATCCGGTCTTCTAGACCACCGGTGCCGTTGGGGATCTTGGTGAAGTCATCAATGCCGAATCGCTTCTGATCCACAGTGAAGGCGCAGTGATCGGTGGCCACCACTTGCAGGCTGCCTGCCTGCAGACCAGCCCAGAGGCTGTCCTGATGCGATTTATCGCGGAACGGCGGCGACATGACGCGCTGTGCGGCATGATCCCAGTTCGGATTACGATATTCGCTTTCGTCCAGCACCAGATGCTGGATCAGCGGCTCACCATAGACGCGCATGCCTTTCTGACGGGCCCGGCGGATCGCCTCATGCGCCTGTTCACAGCTGGTATGCACCACATAGAGCGGCACGCCCGCCATATCGGCGATCATGATCGCGCGGTTGGTGGCCTCACCTTCCACCTCTGGCGGGCGCGACATGCCGTGGCCTTCGGGCCCAGTCAGCCCCTGCGCCAGCAGTTTTTCCTGCATGGTGGCAACCACATCGCCGTTTTCCGCATGCACCATCGGCAGCGCGCCAATCGCGGCGCAGCGCTGGAATGAGGCGAACAGCTCATCATCTTCAACCATCAGAGCACCTTTGTAGGCCATGAAGTGTTTGAAAGAGTTGATGCCGCGCTTCACGACCTCTTCCATTTCTTCAAAGACCTGTTCGCTCCACCAGGTGACAGCCATATGGTAGGAATAATCCGCACAGGCGCGCTGTGATTTGGCTTCCCAGGCGGCCAGCGCCTCCAGCATCGATTGGCCGGGGCTGGGCAGGCAGAAATCGACAACCATGGTGGTGCCGCCCGCCAGACCGGCGCGGGTGCCACTTTCGAAATCATCCGCCGAATGGGTGCCCATGAAGGGCATTTCCAGATGCACATGCGGGTCAATCCCGCCCGGCATCACGTAGCAACCTTCGGCGTCCAGCAGCTTATCGCCCTGAAGATCCGTACCGATCTGCACGATCTTGCCGCCCTCGATGGCCACATCCGCGCTATAGCTGCGGTCGGCGGCCACAATGGTTCCGCCTTTGATAACTGTCCGTTCACTCATCGCTCTTACTCCTCAACCACTTCGGCGTATTCCAGCACGGCATGCAGCAGCACATCGCAGCCGGCGGTGGCCCACTCGCGGCTAATGTCTTCATCTTCATTGTGGCTCAGCCCGTCGACACAGGGGCACATCACCATGGCGGTCGGCGCCACTTTGTTCACCCAGCAGGCATCATGACCGGCGCCCGAGATGATGTTGCGGTGCGAATAGCCCAGACGTTCGGCCGCGGACCGCACGGCGGTGACACAGCCTTCGTCAAAGGTGACCGGATCGAAATGGCCGACCTGTTCGATCTCCAGACCCAGTTCCAGTTCCTCTGCGATCTTGGCGGCACCTTCACGCAGGCGCTGTTCCATATCGGTTTGGGTGTCAAAGCTGGGCGAGCGGAAGTCGATGGTGAAGACCACCTTGCCCGGCACGATATTGCGCGAGTTCGGGTAGTAGTCGCAGTGGCCAACAGCGCCAACAGCATCGGGCTGGTGGCTCATGGCGATCTGATGCACCAGATCAGTGATCCGCGCCGCGCCCAGACCGGCGTTTTTACGCATCGGCATCGGGGTCGAACCGGTGTGCGCCTCCTGACCGGTCAGGGTGACCTGCAGCCAGTTCAGACCCTGACCGTGGGTGACCACGCCAATGTCTTTGCTTTCCGCTTCCAAAATGGGGCCCTGTTCGATGTGCAGCTCAAACATCGCATGCATCTTGCGCTGGCCAACGGGCTCATCCCCTTTGTAGCCAATGCGCGCCAGCTCTTCGCCGAACTTTTTGCCTTCGGCATCTTCGCGGTCATAGGCCCAGTCCTGCGTGTGCACGCCAGCAAAAACGCCCGAGGCCAGCATCGCCGGGGCAAAGCGGGTGCCCTCTTCGTTGGTCCAGTTGACCACAACGATGGGACGGCGGGTCTTGATGCCCTGATCGCGGATCGAACGGACCACTTCCAGACCGGCCAGAACGCCTAGAACACCATCGTATTTGCCGCCCGTGGGCTGGGTGTCCAGATGGCTGCCCATCATCACCGGATCCAGATCCGGATCGGTGCCTTCGAGGCGGGCAAACATATTGCCCATGCTGTCGACGCTAACGCTCATGCCAGCGGCTTCGCACCAGCCCTTGAACAAATCGCGGCCTTCTTTGTCCTCATCGGTCAGGGTTTGGCGGTTACAGCCACCGCGCAGGCCGGGGCCCTTCAGGGCCATTTCCATCAGGCTGTCCCAGAGACGGCTGCCGTCAATCCGGGCGTTGCTTTGAAGATCTTTCATGTTTGCTCCCTTCTGGTGGTCCTCCCCGGCGGGAGAGGCTCACATGTTCCGGCCCGAAGGCCACAGCTGGACAGGGCCCACCCACACGGGGACCCAAGCGACGCAGCGAACCGCGCCGGTGAAATGTCATGATGCGTTGACGCCGCTGCCGCGAAGGACAGCACGGGCCCGATGAGGAAGACACACACCTGCCTAGCCCACACCCGAAGGTGCAGAACAGCAAAGGGATCCGCCCCCGGATCCCATCAAATTGCAGGCGTAGACCTCCCCGGTAACGCGTTGGACGGACTGTTTCTATTTTTTATCATTCAGTCAATAATTTTCTTTCAACAAACATCAAACCCGTATTTTCACCTTGCTTTAGATGATGAAAAATTGGTCGATTTGAAAAAATTTGACCTTTCGATCAAATTTATATTTGACAGACTGCTCAACAATTCGCAGCTTCAGCCGCAGGAGGACGCCATGACAGAAACCGTAATCAGCACCGGTGCAATCTGCGCCGAGACAGGCGATCTACAGACCCTGATGTCACATGCCCGCGCCATTCGCGATCAGCAGTGGGGCCGCACCGTGACCTATTCGCGCAAGGCCTTTGTGCCGCTGACGAACATGTGTCGGGACACCTGTGGCTATTGCACTTTTGTCAAACACCCCTCCTCACCCGAGGCCAATATCATGACGCCCGAACAGGTGCTGGCCACAGCCAAACGCGGCGAACGTGAGGGCTGCAAGGAACTGCTGTTCAGCCTCGGCGAGAAGCCTGAACTGCGTTATGAGGCCGCCCGCGCAGCCCTTGCGCAACTGGGCTATGAACGGCTGACCGATTACCTGGCCGACATGTGTGCACTGGTGCTGCGGGAAACCACGCTGTTGCCGCATGTGAACGCCGGCACGCTGACCGATGATGAAATAGACGTGCTGCGCCCGGTGGCCGCCTCCATGGGGATGATGCTGGAAACCATCAGCCGGCGCCTGACCCGCAAAGGCCAGCCGCATTACGCCTGCCCAGACAAAGTACCGCTGCAACGGTTGCGCACCCTGGAACGCGCAGGTGAAAAACACGTGCCCTTCACCACCGGCCTGCTGATCGGCATCGGCGAAAGCTTTGCCGAACGGCTGGAGGCGTTGGAGGCAATCAACGCCGCCCACGCCCGGCACGGCCACATCCAAGAGGTGATCATCCAGAACTTCCAGCGCAAGCCGGATATTGAGATGGCCAACCACCCCGAGCCAAGCCTTGAGGATATGCTGCGGACCATCGCGGCCGCGCGGATCATCCTGTCGCCTGACATCAGCCTGCAGGCCCCGCCGAATCTCTCCGCCCGCCACCCCGCCTATCTGGATGCGGGCATCAACGACTGGGGCGGCATTTCGCCAGTGACCATCGATTTCATCAACCCGCAGCATGAATGGCCTGAGATCCGGTCGCTGTCGCAATCCTGTGCGGACGCCGGGTTTGAGCTGCGCGAACGGTTGACCGTCTACCCCCGTTACCTTGGCGCAGACAGCACATTTGTCAGCCCCGATCTCCTCGCCCGTGCCTCCGACATGGCTGAGGCCAGCGGCCTTGCCCGCCAGCAACAACATCTGGGAGAACTCGCATGACCCTGCCCCACGCCCAGCCCGCGCTTGATTTGGAAACCTGTTTGAACGCCGCCTCGCCTGAGGTGGCCGCGATCCTGCGCAAACCGCTCACCGGCGCGGAGGTCAGCGAAGCTGAGGCCGCGCGTCTGTTCGCCGCCACCGACAATGACGTGCCGGCGATCTACGCCACCGCCGATCAGCTGCGCCGGGAGGTGAGCGGCGATCAGGTCACCTTTGTGGTCAACCGCAACATCAACTTCACCAACATCTGCTACATGGGCTGCCGGTTCTGTGGCTTTGCCAAACGGGTCGAGGACACCGGCGCCGAATGGCTGAGCCCGGAACAGGTTGTGGCCCGCGCCCAGGAAGCCTGGGATCGCGGCGGCACCGAGGTCTGCATTCAGGGGGGCCTGCACCCCAAAATGCCCGGCGATTACTACAAGACCCTGCTGAAGGCGATCAAAGCCGCCCTGCCCGACATGCACATCCATGCCTTTTCTCCGTTTGAGATCTGGTATGGCGCGGCCCGGACCAAGATGTCCTATCACGACTTCCTACGTGATCTGAAAGAGGCCGGTCTGGACAGCATGCCCGGCACTGCGGCCGAGATTTTGGACACCGAAGTGCGCCTGCAGCTGACCAAAAACAAACTCAGCGCCGAAAAATGGGTGGAGATCATCCGCGCTGCGCATGAGGTCGGCATCCCGACCACCGCCACTATTATGTACGGCCATATCGACGGGCCTGAACATTGGGCGGCCCATATCGGCCTGCTGCGGGAGATCCAGAAAGACACCGGCGGTTTCACCGAATTGGTGCCGCTGTCCTTCGTGCACACGGAATCACCGCTCTGGGCGCAGAACCCCGACAAGGTGCGCCCCGGCCCCACCGCGCTGGAGGTCGACCTGATGCATGCGGTCTCACGCATCATGCTGCACGGTTGGATCGACAATATTCAGGTCAGCTGGACCAAGCTGGGCGCCAAACGGGCGCAGGAGATGCTGAACCGCGGCGTCAACGATCTGGGCGGCACCCTGATGAACGAAAGCATTTCACGTTCTGCCGGGTCAGACCACGGGCAGGAAATCACCGCCAAAGAATTGGTTCAGATGATCCGCTCCGCCGGTCGTGTGCCCGCGCGGCGCAACACGGTCTATGGCATCCGCGATGTCTATATCGATCACGATCCCGAAGACATCGCACCCTTGGTGGAACGCAAGGCGGATCAGAACCCCCTCGCCTTCCTTGAAATGTTCCCGGAGCCCGCTGTCGACACCACCGTCACCCCCCATGTGGAGGCCGCAGAATGAACACCCCGATGAAAGTGACCCTGCTGGCTGGTGGTGTGGGCGGTGCCAAAATGGCCGAAGGTCTGGCCGCCCTGCCCGACGTGGATCTCAGCATCATTGGCAATGTCGCGGATGATGATGCCTTTCACGGCCTCTGGGTGTCGCCCGATATTGACACGCTGACCTATAGCCTTGCCGATGTGATCGACCGCACCCAGGGCTGGGGGGTCGCAGACGAAGGCCACCGGGCGCTGCAAACCCTGTCAAAACTGGGGGCGGAGACCTGGATGACCCTGGGCGACCGTGATTTCGGTCTGCATATCCACCGCACCATGCGCCGCGCCAAAGGCGATCGCCCCAGCGATATCGCCCGTGATGTGGCCAACGCCTTTGGCGTCAAACCACAAATCCTGCTGCCCACTGACGATGTGGTGCAGACACGGGTGCGCACCGATGACGGCTGGTTGAGCTTTCAGGAATATTTCGTCCGCGAACGCTGTGCCCCTGAGGTGCGCGAACTGGCCGTTCACGGCCTGAGCGACGCGCGCCCCACGCCCGAGGCCTTGGAGGCCATCGCCGGTGCAGACCTGATTGTTGTGGCGCCGTCCAACCCGCTGGTATCCATCGCGCCGATCCTTGACGTGCCCGGTATCCGCGCCGCGGTGAGTGATGCAGCGGCGCTGAAGGTGGCGGTCAGCCCCTTCATCGGGGGCAAAGTGGTCAAAGGCCCGGCTGATAAAATGATGAAGGCGCTTGGCGAACGCCCCGATGCCCTGGGTGTGGCGCGCCGCTATGCCAGCATTATTGACGCCCTGATGATTGATCGGGTGGATGCACCGCTGGGGGCGGAGATCCGCGCCGAAGGCTTGGACATCCTCAGCTCGGCCACCCTGATGAAAAGCCGCGATGACAAGGCCCGCCTCGCCAGTGAAATCGTCGACTACGCCCGCGCCCAACAGCTTGAGACACGCATCGCCTCATGACCCAAACAACATTTCAATCCCGCCGCTTGGTGGTGATCCCGATGAAGGATCCCGCGCAGGCCAAAACCCGGCTGGCCGACAGTCTGGCACCAGAGGAACGCGCCGCGCTGGCCCGGACCCTGTTCCGCGCAACCGTGGAACGGGTGCAAACCGCCATTGCTGAACTGGCTGGGGACCCGGTGGAGGTCGAAATCGCCACAGTGACCAGCAGCCCCGAGATTGCGCGCATCGCCTCGGAACTGCAGATCCACCTGATCAACGAGGGCCGCTGCAACAGCCTGAACGCGGCGCTGACCCATGCGGGGGGCTGGGCCACGGCAAAGGGCTATGATGCGCTCTGCGTTTTGCCCGGCGATCTGGCTGATCCGACCCCTGCGGATCTGGCCCGGCTGCTGTGCCACCCGTTGCAGGACACGCGTACCACCGCGCAGGCGGTGCTGTGCCCGGCCAGTGATCTGGGCACCAACGCGCTGCTGACCCCGCTGCCCTGTCCCTTTGACTTTGCCTATGGGGTGAAATCGGTGATCGCCCATTCAAACGCGATTGAGGCGGCTGGCCTCACCCCCGTTATCCTGCCCTTGGCCAGTCTGCGCATCGACGTCGATCGTCAGAGCGACCTCAGCCATCTGAAATCCCCCAATCTTTACTGGGCCGGAGGCCTGCCACAATGAGCCTATCCGTTTCCCTGACCGCTGTGCCAGGCATTCCCGACGTGCAAAACGGTGACGACCTGGCGCGGATCCTTGGGGATGCGCTGGTCGCCGCAGATCTGACGCCGCAGGCCGGTGACATTCTGGTCATCGCGCAGAAAGTCTTTTCCAAGGCCGAAGGCTGTATCATCCCGCTCTCCACCGTTCAGCCCTCACTTGAGGCGCTGAAATACGCCGAAAAGCTGAACAAAGACGCCCGCAAGGTTGAGGTTGTGCTACGGGAAAGCAGCCGCGTTGTCCGATCGTTCAAGCGCCCCGATCAGAACGAAGGCACAATGATCTGTGAACACCGGCTTGGCTTCATCTCAGCCAATGCGGCGGTGGATGAATCCAACTTCGGCGAAGAAGACGCCGCGATGGTTCTGCCAAAGGACCCCGATGCCAGCTGCACCGTGCTGCGCGCCGCGCTCTCTGCCCGGTTTGGCATCGAAATTGGCGTTGTGATGACCGACACCTTTGGCCGCCCCTGGCGGCTGGGTCAGGTCAACGTGGCGATAGGCCTGTCCAAAGTGCCCGCCACCATCCGCGAACAGGGCAATGTAGATGCCTGGGGCCGCCCGCTGGCGGTCACGGAACCTGCGCTTTGTGACGAAATTGCCGCCGCCTCGGGCCTTGTGGTTCGCAAGGACGGCAAAACACCTGCGGTGCTGCTGCGCGGCCTTGACTGGCAACCGGAAAACAGCAGCGGAGCCGACATTCTACGTAAAAAACAGGAGGATATGTTCCGATGACCATTGCCATTCTTGGCGGCACCGGCCCACAGGGCCAGGGGCTTGCATTGCGTTTTGCCCGTGCAGGCGTACCCGTAGTTCTGGGCGGCCGTGACGGCGGCCGCGCTGCTGCCATTGCAGAAGAGCTGATGCAGAAACTGCCCGCAGGCAGCGCCGCAATCACCGGTCTGGACAACGAAGGCGCCACCGATGCTGCCGAGGAGATGGTGGTGCTTGCGGTGCCGTTTTCGGCCCATAACGCCACTTTGGAAGCGCTGAAATCGCGTCTGGTCGGCAAGATCCTGGTCGACATCGTGGTGCCGCTGAAAGAGGGCGATCCAAAAAAGGTCGACATGCCGCCAGAAGGCTCCGCCACTGAGGCCGCGCAGGCGATCCTGGGCGATGAGATCCCGGTCGTGGGCGCGCTGCACAATGTCTCGGCGGTCACGCTGAACAACCTGGACTGGGACATCAACTGCGACATCCTGATCTGCGGCAACTCACTGCCGGCCCGTAAGACCGTGATGGATCTGGTGCGTAAACTGGATGTCACCCCCTACAACGCCGGTGACGCCGAAGCGGCGCGCTGCATTGAGGCCATCACCCCCATTCTGATCCGTCAGAACATTTCCAAACAAGTGCCCTTCAGCCATGCGGGGATCCGCATCTGGGCACCCGACCACTGATTCCAACGAGGGAGAATAACAATGGAATTTGGCATTTGCTTCAAAGGCTTCGTCGAACCCGAGCGCGCCCGCGCGCTGGTGCGTCAGGCCGAAAACGCCGGCTTTACATACTGCTGGTTCTACGACAGCCACATCCTGTGGCGTGAAAGCTTCGTGGCGATGGCCATGTGCATGGAACACACGAAAACCATGCGTTTTGGCCCACTGGTCACCAACCCCAACTCGCGCGAATGGTCGGTTGCGGCCTCGCTCTTCGGCTCGCTGGCCAAACAGTCGGGCGGTCGCTTTGACATCGGCCTTGGCCGGGGTGACAGCGCCGTGCGCGTGATGGGCAAGAAACCTTCGACCATCAAACGCATGGAAGAGTTCACCCATGTCGTCAAAGACCTGATCCGCGGTGAAGAAGTACAATACGGCGAGTGCCCCGAGCCGGTGAAATTCCCCTGGGCCGAAGGCTATGAGCTGCCGGTCTGGATCGGTGCCTATGGCCCGAAAGCGCTGGCCTCGGCTGGCCGCGTTGGCGACGGGGTTGTGCTGCAGATCGCAGAGCCCGCAATCATCAAATGGCTGGCAGATCAGGCCAAAGCCGGTGGCGAAGCCGAAGGCCGTGACATGTCCAACTACCGTGTGATGGCAGCCGCTCCGGCGCACACCGGTCCGATCGAAGAAGGCATCGAGAAAACCAAGTGGTTCCCGGCGATGGTAGGCAACCACGTTGCTGATATCGTTGAGAAATACGGTGCTGACACCGATGAGGTTCCCTCCAGCCTGACCAGCTATATCGAGAACCGCAAAGGCTATGACTACTCCAAGCACGGCCAGAGCGATAACCCCTACCTCGACTTCATCACCGAAGACATCGTCAAGAGCTTCTGTGTGCTGGGCACCCCTGAGGAGCACATCACCAAGATCCGCGAACTGGAAGCCGCCGGCACCACCCAGTTCAACATCTACCTCGACAGCGGCGACGAAGAGAAAATCATCGCCGACTACGCCGAGACCGTTATCCCCGCCTTCCGCGGCGGGGCCTCTTCCTGATCCTCATCCCCGTAGGATCAGCCACTGGGGGGCGGGCGCTGCTCGCCCCCTTTTTCGCCACAAGGCTGCGCCGAGCTTCAAAATTCCCCCACACATGTCAATTTTCCGCAGGCGGGCGCTAGCCATGTCCGCTCTGGTGTGCAATAGGGGCTGAAACAGTGCAACCAAGTGGCGGGTTTGATGGCACGCAGGGCAGCGACGAAACCGATGACGCGTATTCAGCGTCAGAAAACCGAACAGATCCTGACCGCAGCCCTTGAGGTTTTTGCAATCCACGGATCCTCCGGCGCCTCGATCAACATCATCGCCAAAACCGCCGGGCTGACCACGCCCAACATCTTGTATTACTTCGAAAGCAAAGACGCGATCCGACAGGAACTGCTGTCACGCACGTTGCAGCTGTGGATGGCCCCGCTGAGCCTGGTCAACCCCAACGGGGAACCGATCGAAGAGATCTGTACCTACATCAAGCGCAAGCTGGAAATTTCGCAGAACTTTCCAAAGGACAGCAAGTTTTTCGCCAATGAAATCCTGTCCGGCTTGCCACACTCCCGGGATGAGCTGTTTGGCCCGCTGAAAGACCTCTACACCTCAAAGATCCTGCTGCTGGAGGATTGGATGGCCGACGGCAAGATCGCCAAGGTTGATCCCCATCATCTGCTGTTTTCGATCTGGGCCACCACCCAGCATTACGCCGATTTCGATGCCCAGATCGAGGAACTGGCCCCCGCCGCACCTGCAGATCGCTTTGCCGAGGCGGAGGCGTTTTTGATGCAGATGTATCGGAAATTGCTGGCGGTCTAAGCGCGGGCCACACGACCCGCGCACATCTTTTTTTGGCGCGGTGCAACAGGCTTTAACCCTGCCCGCCTGCCAGGATCTGCTCCAGCGGATCATGTTCCG
Organism: Thalassovita autumnalis; assembly: GCF_001458255.1. Classification (GTDB taxonomy): domain Bacteria; phylum Pseudomonadota; class Alphaproteobacteria; order Rhodobacterales; family Rhodobacteraceae; genus Thalassobius; species Thalassobius autumnalis. The sequence continues at coordinate 108,823 of NZ_CYSB01000027.1, read as the reverse complement.
CAACCCAATGGCCCGGCCCCACGGCGTTCAATTCGGGCACATAGGTCAGATCCCCTTTGGCCAGACGGCTGGGCAGGAACCGCAGCGCCGCCTTGGGATCCAGCGGGGACGGCAGTTCGCCGGGGATGGTGATCCGCTGGCGGTTCCGCTCTACCTCAGGGTCCGGGATCGGCACGGCCGAGATCAGCGCCTGCGTGTAGGGATGCAGTGGCGCGGAACAGATGGTTTCGCCATCCGCCAGCTCCACAATGCGGCCCAGATACAGCACCATGATCCGGTTCGAGATCGAGCGCACCACCGACAGATCATGGCTGATGAACATCATCGACATGCCAAATTCGGCCTGCAACTCCTTGAGGAGCGTCAGGATCTGCGCCTGAATGGACACATCCAAAGCCGATACCGCCTCATCACAGATCACCAGCCGGGGCCGGTTGATCATGGCACGGGCGATCCCCACCCGCTGGTTCTGCCCACCTGACAGCTCATGCGGATAGCGGTTGATCATCCGATGGTCGAGGCCGACCCGCTCCATCATTTCCTCAACCTTTTTGACCCGCTCCGGCCCGGTCAGTTGCGGCTGGAAGGTGCGCAGCGGCTCCTGGATGGAGGCCGAGATGGTCATGCGCGGATCAAGGCTGGCCAGCGGATCCTGAAACACGATCTGCAGATCCTTGCGGTGTTTGGTCAGCGCCCGTTTGTTCAGCCCGTTCAACGGCGCACCCAGCCAGGACACGCCACCGCCCGTGGGCGGGATCAGTTGCAGAACCGCGCGGGCCAAGGTAGATTTACCGCAGCCGGATTCCCCAACGATGCCAAGGGTTTCACCCTCCGCCAGTGTGAAGCTTACGCCGTTCACCGCCTTCAACGGGGTTGGTTTGGCAAACAGGCCACGGCTGGTTTTGATGTCAAACTCCACCCGCAGGTCATCCACGTCCAACAGGGTGTTCACCCGATCGCCCATGCCCTCAGGCGCATCCACCGCATCGATGCGCGGCATCGCTGACAGCAGTTTCTGGGTGTATTCGTGTTTGGGGTTGGCAAAGATCTGATCCACCGGCCCGCTTTCCACAAACGCCCCAAGGCGCATCACCTCAATCCGGTCACACATCCGCGCCACCACGCCCATGTCATGGGTGATCAGGGCAATTGCGGTGCCGTGGTTCAGCTGCAGATCATGCATCAGGTCCAGGATTTCCGCCTGCACCGTCACATCCAGCGCCGTTGTCGGTTCATCCGCGATCAACAGTTTCGGATCACACAGCATCGCCATCGCGATCATCACCCGCTGACGCATCCCGCCTGACAGTTCGTGGGGGTATTGTTTCAGTCGGCGCGCGGCCTCGGGGATCCGCACCCGGTTCAGCCAATCAAGGCAATGCTGCCGCGCGGCGGCGCCGCTCATGCCTTTGTGGACCTTCAGCACCTCCACCATCTGATCCCCGACCGTCAGATGGGGGGTCAGCGCGGTCAGCGAATCCTGAAAGATCATGCCGATCCGGTCCCCCCGGATCTGGTTCAGCTTGGCCGTCGGCAAGTTCAGGATTTCCTGCCCGTCAAACTGCACTGAACCCGTGGCCTGTCCATTTGGCGGCAACAGGCCCATCGCGGCCATGAAGCTTTGGCTTTTGCCAGACCCACTTTCGCCGACGATGCCCAGACACTCGCCCGCCTTGATTTCAAAGCTGACGCCTTTGACCGCCTGCACCACCCCATCGGGGGTGTCGAAACCGACCTTCAGGTCTTTAACAGAAAGCACAGTCATCTTAGCGGTCCTTCGGATCAAGCGCATCGCGCAGACCATCACCGATGAAGAACATGGTGATGATAATCGTCACATAGAAAAAGAGCGGGAACAGCAATTGCCAGATGGTGCCATAGGCCATGGTGCCCGCGCCCTCAGCGATCAGCGCCCCGAGTGAGGTGTTGGGTTCCGAGATACCCAAGCCCAGGAAGCTGATGAAGCTTTCGGCCAGGATCATATCCGGCACCAGCAGCGAGGCGTAAACAATCACAACCCCGGCCAGGTTCGGCAGGATGTGACGGGTCACGATCCCCGCGTCTGACACACCGCCTGCACGCGCTGCCTCAATAAACTCCCGGCGTTTCAGCGCCAGCGTCTGGCCCCGCACGATGCGGCTCATCGTCAGCCAGCTGACCGCCCCCAGCGCCAGAAACAGCGTAGTGAAGCTTTTGCCAGCGACAACAAGGATCAGGATGATCACCAGCGTGGTCGGGATCGCCAGCAGGATGTCAACAAAGCGCATCATCAGCCCGTCCAGCCGACCACCGAAATAGCCCGCGATGATGCCGTAAAACGTGCCCACAACCAGCGCCATACCGGCCCCGATCAGCCCCACCAGAAGGGAGGTCTGGGTTGCCTGAATGGTCCGCGAATAAAGGTCACGTCCCAGATCATCGACGCCAAAATAATGGCCACTGGAAATCGACGGCGCGCCAAGGCCCACCACATCCCCCATCGCGGTCCAGTCGATGGTTTCATGATCCCATACAGCAAAGAACGGTCCGATGATCACAAAGGCCACGATCAGCCCAAGGATCACGCAGCTGCCCATCGCCGCCTTGTTCTGGCGGAACCGCAGCCGCGCATCCGCCAAGAGCGAGCGCCCCTGCATCACCGCATTATCTGCAACCGCCTCAGCACGGTCGGTTTCTTTTTTGGAAAATCCTAGCATGTGACTGCCCTTAGTAACGGATCTTCGGGTCAAGCCAGGCGTAGGCCAGATCCGTAATCAGGTTCACAACAACGGTCAGCGCGCCATAGAGGATCGTCACCCCCAGGAGCACCGCATAATCCCGCGACAGGGCCGAGCCGACATAGGCCTGCCCCAGCCCCCCGGTCGAGAAGTAGATGTCCACAAAGACCGAACCGGTCAGCACATAGACAAACACCGGGCCCAGATAGCTAACCACCGGCATCAGGGTGGGTTTCAGCGCGTGCCGCCAGATGATGGCGCGGTTGGACAGGCCCTTGGCCTTGGCGGTGCGGATAAAGTTTGAGTTCAGCACCTCCAGCATCGAGGAGCGGGTGATCCGCGAAATGGACCCCATGTAGGAGGTCGAAAGCGCAATCACCGGCATCACCAGATACTGCCATTGCCCACCGTTCCAGCCCCCACCCGGCAACCATTCCAGCCACAGGGTAAAGGTCAGGATCAGGATCGGGCCCATGATAAAGTTCGGCAAAGCCTGCGCCGCAATGCCCAGGGAGACGGCGAAATAGTCGATCCAGCTGTTGTGTTTGATCGCCGCCGTCACCCCCAGCGCCACACCAATGGCCGAGGCCACGATGAAGCTGAGGAAACCGTAGGTCAGCGAAATCGGGAAGCCTTGCGCGATGATGTCATTGACGTCGCGATCCTTGAACTTGAACGAGGGGCCGAAATCGAAATGCACAAAGATGTTCACCAGATAATCCCAGAGCTGTTTCCACAGCGGCTGGTCCAGCCCGTAGCGTGCCTCAATATTGGCCATGACGGCCGGCGGCAGCGGCCGTTCCGAGGTGAAGGGCCCACCGGGGGCAAAGTGCATCATGTAGAAGCAGGCAACGACCAATAAGAAGATCGTTGGTATGGCGACCAACAGGCGCCGGATCGTGTAGGAGAGCATTTATCTCACTCGCATTAGCAATCCCGCCGCCCGGGGTACGGACGGCGGGATCAAGGGACAGGTCAGGTTACTCGGCGATCTTGTAGAGGTTCTTCGAGTACCAGTTCTGTTCGACGTTGTTGACGGGCCAGTTGCCCACGTCGCTGTCCATCATGTAGACGCCCGCATAGTGGTAGATCGGGATCACCGGCATTTCGGCGGCAATGATCTGTTCCACTTCGGTGTAATTGGCCGAGGCATCCTTGGCGGTTTTCGCCGCCGCCAGCAGTTCATCCACACGGGGGCTTACGAACTTGCCGTCGTTATAGCCCGAGTTGGAGTCCAGCAGGTCAAGGAAGGTCGAGGCTTCGTTGTAGTCGCCACACCAGGCGCCACGGGCCAGTTCAAAGTCCTGATTGCCACGGGTTTCAAGGAACACTTTCCATTCCATGTTGCCCAACTCAACTTCGACGCCCAGCTTCTGTTTCCACATCTGGCTCATCGCCACGGCGATCTTCTTGTGACCTTCCGAGGTGTTGTAGATCATGTTGAACTTCAGCGGGTTGCCTTTGTCATACCCGGCCTCTGCCAGCAGTTCGATCGCCATCGCATCCCGTTCGGCCTGGGTCATGGTGGCCATTTCGGTGGTCGGCGGGGTGAAGCCCGCGGTGGCGGTCGGTGCAAAGCTATAGGCCTGTGTCTGACCACCCGCCATCACGTTTTCAACGATGATCTTGCGGTCCACGGCCAGCGCCAGCGCCTTGCGCACACGCACGTCCTTGAACACTTCCGGCCCTGAGTCACTGAGGTTGAAGGTGTAGTAGTAGTTACACAGACGCGGGAAGCTGATCGCCTCACCCGGATGCTCTTTCTTCAGGCGCGGGAACTGGCCTGCGGGCACTTCGGTCCGGTCCAGCTCACCAGCCAGATAGCGGGTCAGGGCGACGTTTTCGTCGTTGATCACCAGCGCCACAACCTTGTCGACGATGGTGTTGTCGTTGTCCCAATACATCGCGTTGCGCTCACGGGTGGAGCGTTCCTGCGGCAGATGCTCGGTCAGCACATAGGCCCCGTTGGACACGATGTTGCCCGGTTTGGTCCACTCCGCGCCATGCGCCTCAATCACTTTCTGAGGGGCCGGGAAGGTGGTGGAATGGGTGGTCATCTGTGGGAAGTAGGGCAGCGGCGCCGACAGGGTCACCTCAAAGGTGTGATCGTCCAGCGCCTTAACACCCAGCTGATCCGGGGCAGTTTCACCCGCAATGATCGCCGCAGCATTCTGGATCGACATCAGCTCAATGAACCACTGATAGGGCGAGGCCAGCGCCGGATCGGCAGCACGGCGCCAGGCAAAGACGAAATCATGCGCAGTCACAGTGTCGCCGTTGGACCACTTCGCCTCAGGGCGCAGGGTGAAGGTGTAGACGGTGTTGTCGTCGTTTGAGGTGTAGCCGGTGGCCACACCGGGCACCAGATTGCCGTCTTCGTCCTGGTTCATCAGACCTTCAAACAGGTCACGCACAATCTCTGCACCGGACACATCTTCAACAACCTGCGGATCAACCGAGCTGTGTTCGTCCAAAATACGGTAGGTAAAGGTCTGGTCATCGGCCAGCGCCTCGCCGGTCACCGGAGGGTGCCCGCAGCGAAAGCCGTGGTCGACAACATCGTGCCCGCCAGCAGCCCGGCCACCAGGGTGGATTTGGTCATTTTCATTTGAATTTCTCCCATTGATCGACCCCGTTTAACTCCTCAAAAGGCAGGGTCTTATTTTGTGTGGGTACAATTGAAAGCGTCTTCCAAAGGGTGAGTCAAAGAAGATTTCAACCACCTATGCGCGGTAATCCCCGTAGTTTCACGGCAGCGACATCGCCGCCCCGCCCCCGCCGCGCGACGGGGCGGACATGATGCAAAAAGCGCATGGGCTATTTGGGTTTTGAACAATCCCATAGCTTTCCGAGGTTTAGCCCCACTACAATTTCATAAATCGAACGGACTGAGGGGCTTACCCCTGCTGGCTTTGATCAAGAGGTCAAAGAAATTCGCCCTGATTTCGCGGAAAATCCTGTCGCAAATCGGCACAAAATTAATTTTGCTCTGCCCTCGCGTCAGGGCCGGATCAACGCCGAAATGCGGGCAAATCAGCCCCAGTTTCGCGCAGGACAGGGGCGAATCTGATTCTCTTAAGGCACTTCGCTCGCCTCGGCAGCGGCCTGTGCCAAGACCCAGGTTTGAAACGCCTCTACCGGCCCACGCCCCGCTGCTGCGGGGCGGATACACAGGTGATAGCCGGTGCCCAGATCCAACGCCCCACCCGGCCAGCGCGCCACGCTGCCATCACGTTCCAAATCCCCGGTGATCGACCGCCAGCCCCACATCAGCCCACGGCCATCCTGCATCGCCTGAACCGCCTGCACATAGTTGTCAAACACCTGCCCCCGGGCCTTGGGCGCGGCCAACCCCTGTTTCTGCAGATAGTCAGACCATGTGGCCCAGTGGCGGGCCTCGGGGCTGGCAACATGGATCAGCGCCACGTCAGACAGGCTGTGGGTTTCGGCCTGCAACCTCTCAACCAGATCCGGGTGCCCCACCGGGCAAACCTCTTCGTGAAACAGAGGCACCACCTGCCCGTCTGTCCAACCGCCACTGCCATAGCGCAACGCGATATCGATCCCCGGGCGCAGGGCCGGCAGATCGGATGAGGGCGCCTGCACATTCACCGTGACATCCGGGTGCAGCGCATAGAACTGCGGCAGCCGTGGCATCAACCAATAGGTCGCCATCCCCAATGTGCAGGACAGGGTCAGCTGCCCCTCCTCCACCTGCGCGGCCGCCTGCATATCGGCAATGGCCGTTGCGATCTGCCCCAACCCCGCCTCCACCGCCCAGGCCAATTGCTGCCCGGCATCGGTCAGGCGGGCCGGTTTGCGGCTGCGGTCCAGAAGGGTAAGGCCGATATGGGCCTCAAGGTTTTTCAGCGCCTGCGTCACGGCGGGCCGGGTCACATTCAGCCGCCCTGCCGCTTCCTGCATGGAGCCAAGGCGCGCAACTTCGGCAAATGTGGTCAGCAATCGAAGCGGGGGCAACTGTTGCATCGGCACCTCATGAGTTAAGTAATTGATTAACTTTCAGCCAATCCAATCGGCCTTTTTCGCCGCAATAAGTCAAGCAAAACTGACGCATATCGAAACCCAGCGAACAGAAGACACCCCACCAGATGAACATAGCGCACCCCTCCGCCACCGCCGCGCAACAGGTCACCCTGCATGAAAGCGGCCTCACCCTGCCCCTGCCCGACCAGCCTCAGGCCTATTTCAATTACCACTGGCTGCGTGACAATTGCCCCAGCTCCTTTGATCCGGGCACCCGCGAACGCAGCTTTGACATCTTCCATCTGTCGGAGGCGCCCACCGCCCGCGCGGCCCTAATCGAAGGGCAGCATCTGGTGATTGATTGGGCCGGTGAAAACCACCGCTCCGCCTTTCCGCTGGAGCTGCTGGCAGGCTACACCCAAGGCACCCCGCGCCCTGATCCGGCCGATCTGAAACGCCGCGCCTGGTTCAGCGATCACTACGCCGATGTGGCCCGGTTTTCGCAACCCGATCTGCTGAGCAACCACAGCGCCGTGACCCGCTGGATCGAAGCGCTACTGGTTGAAGGCGTGGCGATCATCACGGATATGCCCGACAGTGACGCCGGGCTGACCGATCTGGCGCAGGTGATCGGCACCATCCGCCCCACCTTCTTTGGCAGCTATTTTGACGTCAAAACCCATATCAACCCCACCAACACCGCCTATACCGCTGCCGCACTGGAGCTGCACACAGACACCCCCGCCGAAGAACACGCCCCCGGCATCCAGTTCCTTCATTGCCGCGCCAATTCGGTTGAGGGCGGGCGCAACCTATTTGGCGATGGTGTTGCCGTGGCCAATGACTTCCGCAGCCGCGACCCAGAGGGGTTCAGACTGCTGAGTGAAATCGACATTCCGTTTTACTGCGAACATGACAGCTACGACATGCGGTCCCGCCAGCGCGTGATTGAGCTGGACCAGCATGGCGAGGTTTCGGGTCTGACCATCAGCCAGCACATGCTGGATCTGATCGATCTGCCGCAACAGCTGCTGGATACCTATTACCCCGCCTTCTGCCGCTTTGGCCGGATGCTGCAGGAAGAGAAATACGTCATGCGCTTTACCCTGAACGCGGGCGAATGCATTGTCTTTGACAATCACCGCATCGTGCACGGTCGCGCGGCTTACACCGCCTCAAGCGGGGATCGCTATCTGCGCGGCTGTTATACAGATCGCGCCGAAATGCGCTCCACCTATCGCGCACTGGTCTCAGAAGGGAGGTTCAAATCATGAGCAAAGACATGCCCCTAGAAGAGGCGCAGAGTGAGGAAATCCTGCGCCAGGACCTCGCCGCTGCCTTCCGCCTGTGCCATCGGTTTGGCTGGTCGGAAAGCGTTTCGAACCATTTCAGTGCCGCGGTCAGCGCCGATGGGCGCCAGATCCTACTGAACCCGCGCTGGCAGCATTTTGCCACGCTCAAGGCCAGTGATCTGTTGCTGCTGGATGTCGACGACCCTGAGGTGATGACACGCCCCGATGCGCCCGATCCCTCGGCCTGGGCCGTGCACGGCACGCTGCACCGGGAATTGCCTGAGGCACGGGTGATCCTGCATTGCCATTCGCCTTATGCCACCGCCTTGGCCTGCCTCAAGGATCCAACGCTGCTGCCGCTTGATAACAACACGGCGCGGTTCTTTGGCAAAACCGGATATGATCTGGAATTTGGCGGCATTTCCGACAGCGCCGAGGAAGGCGCCCATTTGGCCCGCGCCATGAAAGGCAATATCGCATTGGTCATGGGCAACCACGGGGTCAGCATCGCCGGCAGCAGCGTCGCCCGCGCGTTTGAGGATCTCTATTTCTTTGAAAAGGCTGCGCAAACGCAGATCCTAGCGCTGTCAACAGGTCAGCCTCTGGCAGTTCTCTCCGATGAGGTGGCCCAGAAAACCGCCGATGGTTGGCTGCCCTACGCTGGCGCGGCGGACCGGCATTTCGACTATCTGAAAGCCACCCTGGACGCCGAAGATCCCAGCTGGCGGGAGTAACCCCGCCAGCGCAGCCCAGCATAAGCTACTGCCAGCGGAACAATAACTCTGGTTTCCAGTCGCTTAGAAGGTGGCATTCAACTCCAGACCAAAAGTCTGGGTCCGGTCGTAGCTTTCAGATGCAATCGGATGGGCGGCGTGAATTTTTAGTGGCCCAATGCCCGTCTTGATGCTCAGGCTCACCCCGATGGACGCCCGCATCCGTGCGCTGTCATCAACGGGATCTGCCCCCGCAATACCACCGGCCACATCATCCAAATTCCACAGGCTGCCGACATCAACAAACAGGCCCGGCGTCACACGACTCCCCGCCTCACCAAAGGCGCCGGGGAATTGCACGTCAATCTTGGCCACACCGTAGCTGTTGCCGCCAAGCGCCGGATCGCCATCCACTGCCAGGTCACGGGGACCGAAGCCGCCGAACTCAAACCCGCGGATGGAGGCCTGCCCCAGCATGTAGCGATCGCCAATGCTGCTGGTGCCGGATTGGCTTTGCAATGTGCCAAGGCGCAGCTGGCTGCGGAGCACCACACGGCCCTGTGCCAGCACATGGATCGACTGGGCCGAAGTGGTCAGTTTGATGTGATCATTGTCGGCATCTGACGTGGCATATTCCAACCCAAACCGCACCCGGGCGCGTTTCAGGCTGCTGCCCGGTTCTGGCCGGAACTGATGTTCGTATTTGCCGCCGATCCCGGTGGTTTTGACCCGCCCCTCATCCGCGCGGATCAGTGCGGAGGTGGTGGCGGGCACATTGCTGATTTCGGTGTCTGCAAGAATGCCATAGGCGGTGAACCGGCTCTGCGGTGACAGCCGCCAGGTCAGGCGCGGCTCCAACCGGGTCACGCGGGAATTGAAATCGTAGATGTCCCCTGCGTCTTTCTGGGCATGCAGCACGTTCAGACCAAACTGGGGTGAACTGCCGAACAGCGCATCGTTATTGTAGCGGAAACTGGCGGAGGTTCCGTCTTCCTCCGCGCGCAGATTAAACTCCAGCGTTTGATCCTGCCCCATCAAGCGGTTGGTGGAAAAACCAAGCGCTGCCACACCGCCGGTATCGGAATTGTAGGCCAGGCGGGCGCTCAGCCGACCAATGGGGCCGTTATCGGCCAAATCCGGGTCAATTTCAGCCTCAGAAGGGGTTTCCTGCGCGATGGCCGCAGCGCCTGTGGCGCAAAGGAGCACAATGCCCGAGGTCAAAAGCACGGCTTTGACGGACCTTTGAATAGTCATCTGCATAAAATCCCCACTGCGCGCTGTGCGCTTCAATTGCGATAAAAGCCCACCACAGCCCCCACACCCGGTCAAGCATCATGGGTTAACCAGCCTTCTATTTATAGCAGTTGCGACAATCCTGCCGCGCCTCAGGGGGGGCGCCTGGCGCGGCAAATGGGTTAAGCCCCTGACAGCTCAATAAGTTTGCCAAAAACGAGGGTTTTCTTAACCCGCACCAGCGGTCATCATACGCCTATGACAACGGATCTTGCACTGCACAAAGACCTCACCGCACTGGCGGAGGTAACCGATGCCTTCGAACGCTCCTGGTCGATCACCGATCAGGGGGTGGAGGCGCGGGTGCTGTTTTTCTGTGACACCTCGGTAGCGGCGGCCAAAGCGTTGGCGCAGGCTGCACAAGGCCTGCAAATCGATCCCGCCCTGCTGGCGGATTGGTCAAGCGCCATCGCCGGGTCTGATGCCATTGGTCTGGCGTTGCGCTGTGATCGCAAGTCGGTGCGGCTCTACACCCAATACTGGTTGGCCGTTGTCGCCCGGTTGGAGGCCGGGGATCGCAGCCCCTTCCCGCTCTATCGTGGGTTCAAGGCCCTGCCCGGGGGTGTCAGCCGCCGCGATGACTACCTGTGCCTGCCCGCCGCCCCGGCCGAAGTTTTTGGGCCCCCAATGGCCGCAGGATTTGCCGCCTTTGGGCTGGACGTGGATCAAGGGGCTGAGGTGTTTCGGTCGCTTACGGCAGAAAGCGCGATTTTCACGGTGACAGAGGATCCGGACAGGCAATCCTGGTTGATCACCACACGGCGGGCTGAGATCCCGAAGGCTGCCCTGGCCGAGTGGCTGGCCCCATTGGCAGAACGCCCCGACGGCGCGGCGATCATCGCCGCCGCCAGGTCAGAGCCGCTGGTGCATGTCGCCGGAGGGCGTGATCAGATCAAAGGCGATTTTCTAACCTTCTACTTTGAAACTGACAAGAAAACTGCACTTGCCAGCATCACCTGATACAACAGTCAGTTCACCACCTGACAGCTGGTGCCGGCGGGCAGGCTGAGGTCTGGATTGGCAATTTCGGCCATCACCGTGAAGGCGTTTGAAGTGGGCTCAATAAAGGGATCAATGGCAAAGACCGTCGCCTCCACCTGCGCGTCGGCGACCTGCACCGCAATCACGTCGCCCAGGGCAACCTGCCCGTAGGCCCCGGCCAGAAACACCAGCTCTGCATGTAGCGTTGTGACATCAATCAGCCGCAACAGCGGGTCCGGGCCGATCAACTCACCCACGGCAACATCCACCTCTGCCACATAGCCCGCAAAGGGGGCGCGGATGGTGGCGCGGTCAATTTCCATCTGGGCACGGGTGGCGCTTGCCTTGGCCAGCGCCAGATCAGCGCGCAGGGTGCCGATCTCATCCTGTGAAATCAGGCTACGCGCCAACAGGCCCTCGCTACGTTCCAGCCGTTCCTGCAGGGCCGCGATACTGATCTGGGCCACCTCCAGATCGGATTGCGCCACCTCAGCATCCACCAGCAGCAGCGCATCGCCTGCGGCCACATAATCCGCGCGCCGCACGGTCACATCCCGCACGATGCCAACCCGGTCACTGCCGATGTCACTGATCTGGGCGGGCACCAACAGGCAGGTCAGAGGCAGCGGCGCCTCAGCCATTGCAGGTGTTCCCATGGTGGTAATCAGTGCAGCCACCGTCATGACCCCAGCCGCAACTTTACGCAAATATGAGTGCTGCATCATCCCTCCCCCAGGTCAAACCAGCTATTTATAGCCCAGCCGACGCCGCATATCCTGTTCCCGCAGCAGGGTTTTCCGCCGCAGGCTTCGGGCACGACGATCACGGTCCGCGTGGATTTTGGCAAGACTAAATCGCGGCAAGATCCGGCGCCGCAGCAGCCATGTCACACTGTGGCGCAACAGCGAAAACGCCCCTTCGCTCAGGCCCCGGTCCTCAAGGCTGATCATCCGGTCATAGCTGCCGGGATCCCCCTGACGCGCGGCGCGGCCATGAAGTTGGCGTTCCAATCGGGCCGAAGCCATAACCGAGGCGATGATCACATGCAGCCCGCCCGCGGCGCGCACTTCCGCGTCCAGCGCGATATCGGTGCCGCGCCCTGCCAGATGGGTGGCGATGGTGATGCGCCCCGCCTGTCCCGCCTGGGCGACCAGCTCAGCCTCCTGCGCTTCGCTGAGCGCGTTCAGCACCGCCACCTCGCGCCCCATATCCTGAAACACCGCGACCAGCGCATTGGTTTCAGACACATCGTTGACGCCGATCAACACGGACCGGTCCTTGGCCATAGTGACCGCGCGCTCGGCCACGGCCCGCCATTTGGCATCGGCACGGCGAAACAGCCGCAACCCGTGGTTCACCATGCGCGATGGCGCATGTGGCGCCACCGGTTTCACCGCCAGTTTGAAGATCGCCCAGAACTCCGCCCGGCATTCATGCGCCGTGCCGGTCAGGCCGGACAGGATGCGGTATTGGCGGAAATAGGTCTGTTGGGTGATGTGGCCCACGGTGCGGGTCTCAGCCGTGACCTCAACGCCCGCCACGATCTCAATCATCTGCTGCAGACCGTAATCCCACTTGCGGTCTGGCATCAGCCGGCCGGTGGCCTGATCCACCATCACCACCTCACCCTCACGCAGGATATAGGCCACGCCTTCCAGAAACCCGAAGGTGGCGGTCAGGGCCAGTTCGGCCAGTTCAATCACATCCGCGGTGCGGGCCAGCGGGTGACGCCACTGCGGGGCCACCTCCTCCAGATGGGCGATGCCTGCTTTGGTTAGCCGCCAATTGCCATGGCTGTCCAGCACCCGTTCCTGCCCCGGCACCAGCGCACGGGCAAAGGCGATGAGGTTGCGAAACAGCACCACATCCACCTCGGGCGGCAACTCAGCGGGTTCTGACAGGATCATCGGCACCGTGGCATCATCAATCAGGACCGAGTCGACCTCATCCACAATCGCAAGGGCCTGCCCGGTCTGGCGCAAAAGCGCACGTTCACCCTGTTGATGCTGTTCCCGCTTGTCGCGCAGGTGATCAAACACAAAGGTCTTGTTGGTGCCGTAGACGATATCGCAGTCATAGGCGCTGCGTTTGTCCGCATCCGCATCGCTTTGCAACACCACGGCTGAGCTGAGGCCAATCCGCGCCGCCAAAGGGGCGATCAGGTCGTGATCCCGCTCGGCCAGATAGTCATTCACCGTCACCACATGGGTGGACACGCCGACACTGGCCGCCGCCAAAGCGGCCAAAGCAGCCGAGAGCGTTTTGCCCTCACCGGTGCGCAACTCCACGCAATCGCCATTGAGCAGCAGAACCGCACATTCGATCTGATTGGCCCTGAGCCGCAGCCCGGTTTCACGGCGGATCACCTCCAGCACGGCCGCGATCCGTTCCGCGCCAGCCCCGGGTTTCAGCAGGTCCTCCGCCCGCAGGGGCTGACGGCAAAGGCGCACCAGATCGGGATCGCCCAGCCCTTCCATCTGTTCGGTCTGCGCCGCAATCTCCTGCCGCAGCGGTTTCAGCCGCTCGCCCGTCGGTGCGAAATGCCAGAGCAGATACTCATCAACAAAAAGGCGAAACCGGTGAAAAGGCGCGATCTGACGGCGCACCGGACGCTGGCGCGAGCGGGCAAACGCCTTGAGCACCGGGCGCCGCAACACGCCAGCCCCACTCATAGGCGCGTCACCCTGAGGAACAGGCGTTCGACATGGAACAACAACTGACTGAAGGCGCTGGCCTGTCCCAGATCCACCCGCGCCTCAACCCGGGCGCCGGCCCAATTGCTCAGATCGCCCTCCGGGGCGGCCCATAGGATCAGCCGTGAATCCAAGGCCATGCCGGGGCGGTCAGCCTGTTCCGGCACCGGCCCACCGGTGGAGACCAGCAGTTCAGGCGGCACCTGTTGACCGATATCAACCACCCGCGCCCGATCCACCGGGCGGCGGATTTCCTGCCCATTGGGCAGCAACATCACCAGTTGTGCCTCAGCCGTGATCCGACCGGAAAAGGCGGCGGGAAAGGCGGCGGAAATCTGCAAGGCCTCGGGCGCAATCACATAGCCCAGCCGATCACCGCGGTAGACATAGCTGCCCGCTGGTGGCGGCTGGCCACCCTGCCAGCTGATCCTGCCATCCAGGGGCGCCGGGATCGACAGTGCCGCCTCTTGCTCACTGGCCTGCTGCAAAGCGGTGAGCGCAACCTCACGTTCGCGTTCCAGCCTTAGGCGCTGCGCCACATCTGCGCCACTGCGCGACAGCTCATCCTCCAGAGCAGTCAGGTTGATCTCCAACGCTTGGCGCCGGGCGGTCTGGGCCGGGTTCTGAAGGCGTGTCACCTCTTGCCCCGCCACGGCCGCGGCGCCGTCAACCAGCAGATCGCGCCCGATCACGCCTGAGGTTGCAGCGGTGATTTCAGCGCCCGGCAAGGGCACAATCCGCCCCTGCCCCTTGGCCGAAAACGGCAATGGCACCAGTGTCAGCGCGGCACCGATCCCGCCAAGGAAAAGCGCCTGACGGATCCAGCCACTGCGGGTGCGGTTTTGCGTTTTGGCCATGCGGTGCCCCTTGCGAAACAGTTTGGCCAGCGGCCAGATCATGCTCATCAGGGTGGCCCAGATCGCCAGAAGAACACCAAAAACAAAAAACCAGCCCGAGATCATATAGGCGATGGTCAGGGTCAGCAGCAGCCGGTAGCCCAGCGACAGGATCCCATAGGTGCCCAAGATACCCGCCTCCCCCGGGTGCAGGTTCAACTCGGGGCGCAGCCCGGCCACCCGGCTGAGGTAGAGATCCTGCAGATACTCCCCCGCGCGTTTGGCCAGATTGGGCATCTCCAGCCAGTCCGACAATACGAAATAGGCGTCAAACTTCAGCAGCGGATTGCCGTTGAACAACAGCGTGGATACCGATCCGATCAAGACGAAGTTAAACAGCACCGCCCGTTCCACCCCCGGCTCAACCTGCAGCCATAGGATCAGCGCGACCGATGAAATCAGCATCTCAGACAGAATGCCCGCCGCCCCCACCAGCATACGCGCGCGTTTGTCCGGCAGGGCGCTGGCATCTGAAGCCTCCACATAGGGCACGGGGAAAAACAGCAGCAGCATCACGCCAAATTCCCGCACCTGACCGCCGAAACGGTGCAGCGCGTAGCAATGGGACAATTCATGCAGCAGCTTCATCACCGGGTAAGCCAGCGCCAGCATCAATAGGCCACTTTGCGACAGCAGCGTCTGATCCGCCGCCACCGTGACCTCACCCCAATTGAGCAGGGCCAGCGTCAAAGCCAACAGAAAGGTCGCCAGAACCAAGACCCCGCCGAAGCGGCTGAACAGGGGGCGCACCAGCGGGTAACTCAAGCGCACCAACCAACGGGGATCGCCGAGTTTTATCTTGATCGCCAAAGGGCTTGCCAGACGTTGCTCAATCGACTGGGCGCGCCGTTTGTGGCCGCGTTCGCTCAGCAGCACCGGATCCAGCGCGTGATCTGACAGGATCAGCCCGGCGCCCACCAGCTGCATCACCCAATCCACCAGTTCCCCCTGCGAAGGCGCAATCGCCGGGCGGCGCATCAGCCGGTCCCAGATCTCATTCATCGTCAGGCGCCCGTCAAACAGCCGCCACAAATCCTGCGCCCTCTCACTCAGCCGCAGATGATGGCCGGTGATCCGATCTGACAGCACCACAAAGGCCTCCCCGCGAAACATCTGATGGCTGGTTTCAATGGCGGCGCGGCGGCGAAACCGCTGATCGCCCAAGAGGTGCCAATCCGGGTGGCGCAGGCTGCTCATAGCCCCCACCGCCACAGACTGCGGCGCAGCCAGCGCAGCGACCCACGCAGGTAGGCCTGCAGCATTGTGGTCTCACCGGCATCAACCCGCACAACGCCGCGCATCCCGTCCAGCAGCGTGACATCCGGCAGCTGATCCAGCCGCATCCAGGCAGCGAAGGTGTTGCGCCCATCGCGTAGTTGCGGATCGGTGGTGATGCTGTCGAGCGTCACCGCGATCGGCATGGCGGGATAGGCGGTCAGCAAAAGCGTGCCCTGATCGCCCGGGCTAAGGTCCGCAATCCAATCCTCATCAACAAAGACCAAGAGGCGGAACCGGTCGGTGGCGGCCAATTCCAGCAGCGCCTCGCCCAGTCGTACCCGCCCGCCCACACGCCGCCAGGCATCACCGCCGACCACGGCGCTGGTCGCCTCCGCCGTGAAGCGGGCCTGTTGCAGCTGCTGTTCAGCCAGATCCAGCTGCACCCGCACCTGCCGCGCCTGCGCCTCAAGGGATTGCACCCGCGCGGTATCACGCTGCGCCCGGGCGGTTTGAATTTCGGAGGAGATCTCTTCCAGTTGCGAGGTGACCTGTGCCACCTGCAAAACCAGATCGCTGTCTTCCATCGCCACGATCAAAGATCCCGGCGCAATCACATCGCCCAGCTGAAAAGGCGCTTCGGAGAGGAAGCCATCAAAGGGGGCGGAAATCACCCGCCGGTCCTGCGCCTCAATCCGGGCACTGAAATCCGGTTCATACCGGGTGGGCCATTGCGACAGAACGCCAACCGTCAGGGCGAGGAGAACAAAGAAAAGTTTGATCTTCCATGCCGTTAGGCCAAACACTTTACGCAGCAATGCGAAACACCAATTGCCCATACGCCGCAGGATCGATGGGTAGGCGCGCCCCTGAATGGCCAGTGTTTCGCCTAAGACACGCGCCAGCAGGTCCACTGCTTCGGGGTGCAGATCACCGGCTGTGCTGCCCTCGGCCCAAACGGCCACCACCACGGCTGCGGCCTCATCCCCTTCGTAGACCGGCATCGCCACGCCGCGCGCGCCGCCCAGGGCCGCAACCCGCGCCAGCGCCTCCTCAGCGGCGGATTGTGTGGCGGGATCGGGCAGATCCGCCTCCTCCGGGCGCAGCTGATCCGGGTCAGGTGTTTTTTCCGCGGCGATTAGCAGGGGCGTGCGCGCCTCAACCGCGTGATCGGCCAATGCCTCAACCTGGCTGCGGGCTTCGCTGTTGCGCTCCACCAGCCCACCACCGGACAGCGCCAACAACTTTGGCCGCCCTGCTTTCATCCAGGTGACCGCGATCAGATCGGGGCTGAGCGCACGTTCCAGACGGGCAATCCATTGATCGGCCAGTTGGCGACGGCTGCGGGCACTGGCGGCATCCAGCAGGACCTGCGCGCCAATTTCGGTTCCCAGCGCAATATCGTCAACCTGATCGGACCGGTCGCTAAGCGCGGCCAGCATCAGCCAGCCGACCTTGGCCTCCACCTGTGCCAGCTGCCCTTGCAGTTCAGCCGGTCCCAGCCCCTCAAGCCGCAACAGCACCACCAGATCAAGCCCCGGCGCGCCCAGCATATAGCTGGCCAGCCACGCCGCCCCTGCATCCCCGGTGCCCTCAGCCCCCTCAATGGCAGCAACAGAGCCGCCGCCGTCCGGCGCGAAGCGTTCCAGCACCGGCTCCGCCGCGTCGATGTCGCATTTGCCCAGCCGGGCGGCCTCCTGCCAGGGGCCGTCTTCACGCAGGAAAGCATGGATGCCTTTAAGGCCTGAGATGCCCGCCAAATGATGTGCTAACGCTTTCTGGAAAAGCGGAAACGTCTGTTCAGAGGGCATTCATTCTATCCGTTGGAAACCGTGTCGGATGACCCTAGCCGCCAGCCCGCCATTCGCCAACCACCCTGCGGCGCCGCCGCGGCGGTTTCTGTCGCCTCGGGGGTCACACCAAAGAGGTTCTGCGCCTCTTCCGGGTTTGGCAGACTGGGTTCAACGACATTGGGGGTGCCAGGCTGTTCGGCAGGCTCCGCCGGGGCGTCGCCCTCTTGTTCCAGCACCGCCGGGTCAACACCGAAGGTGGCCAGAATTTCAGGTGTCAGCATCCGGAAGCCCTGCAGCCCCGCAACCTCAGACGCGGCCTGTTCAGACAGCAGCCCCTCCATCATCGCGCCGGTCAGCATATCCTCCAGCAGGAAGATCAGATCCATCCGGTCGGTGATCGAAATGCGCACATCGCCGGGCAGGCCAAAGTCGATATTCACCCCTTCGGGCGGGCCAACAATGGCGCTGGCCTCAGAGGCGAAGTTCACCCCAAGGGTGATCTGTACCAGCAGGTCCAGATCCTTCACCGCCGGGGTCAGGAAGGAGGTGATGGTTTCCTCACCCGTCTGATCCTTTTCAAAGCGTACGCGCAGGAATTCACCCGCCACCACATCGGTGCCGATGCTCATCGAGAAGGTATCGTTGCCAATGCCGCCGATCATGAAGTCACGACCGATATCAGGATCCGCCAGCGTGTCCCCGATCAGCACGTCGTCACCGCCTTCGGTGATGTCCTTGCTTTCAAAGGTCCACTGTCCGGTGGCCAGCGACAACGCGCGTGTCAGCAGCCCGTGATCGCCCTGCATCAGGTCATCACCGGCATTGCCCGTCAGGCTGTCCGCACCCGCGCCGCCGAACTGTACATCCCGACCTGCGCCGCCGATGATGGTGTCATCACCGCCAAGGGTTGGCTGTGCTGTGTCAATCTGCACGGCCACACCGGTGCTGGCGCTGGCCTCAATCCGGCCGGCATCGCCCAGCACGATGTTCAGACCATCATCTGACACTGCGCTGTCGGCCCCTTCGCCCAGGATCACCCAGTCATCACCAATCCCGGTGGAGACCACATCGTCGCCACCATGGGCGGGATCCTCAATCTCAACCGTGAAGACCGCGCGCACCCCATCGCTGAAGGTCAGGCTGCCCTGATCGCCGGCAATCACATCATCGCCATCGGCCGATGTGATGGTATCGCCATCGCTGCCACCAAAGAGGTGGGCCGAGCCATTGCCAGCCGTTATCACATCGCCGCCGCCATGGGCGGTGTCCGTCGTGCGCATCTCACTCAGCGCTTGGGTGGTTGGATCGATCACGATCTCCCCATTGTCCCCCAGAACCGCGCCGCCACCGGTGCCGATCGACAGGGTGTCACCGCCCTGCCCGCCGATCACCAGATCAAAGCCATCGGTCAAGGTCACCGTGTCAGCACCGCCCTCATCCACGCGGGCCGAGGTGACGCGGGTCAGGCTGGCAGTGTCAAAGGCGCGGTTGGTGCCAGCAATCTGTTCGATGACGCCAAAGTCCGTCACGATCACATTGTTGCCGCTGCCGGTGATCTGATCCGCACCTGCCGCCGCCAGGGCATCGCCGGTTTGGGCATTGAACCCGGTCGCCGTTAGATCCTGCGACAGGACGATGGAAATCAGCTGTGGCTGCAACTCCTTGCGCACGGATTGATCGATGTTCAGGCCATTGTCGCCATAGACATGATCGTTTCCGGCCAGCGCATGGATCACGTCATTACCAGAGCCACCCAGCAGATGGTCATTGAAGTTGGTGCCGGTGATCACATCGTTGCCCACGCCGCCATAGACTATGACGAAGCCATTGGCGCCGCTGACATCGATCACATCATCACCACCAGCCGCAAACTGACGGCCGGTCCCATCCACCGCGTCTGAGCGGCTGTTGTAGCGCTGCCCGTCCTGCGTGGTGTCCCCAAAGACCGCCAGCGTCCGGCTATCGCCGCCGACATTGGCACTGCCATCGGCACCGGTCACGGTGATGGTGTCACCTCCGCCGCCACCGTGAACCACGGTCAGGGCGTTTTCAGCGGTGCTCTCAATCTCCAGCGTGTCGGCGTTTGAGCCCAGCAGCAGCTCCACCACTTCCATCTGATGATAGTTGATGCCGGCGCGGTAGGTCACCAGATCCGGCACCGCGGTGGTGCCGTTGTTCAACACTAGATCCGTCGCGCCCAGACCAAAGCCTGAGAGATTGTCTTCGCTCAAAGTGCCTGACTGAACCGCAGCGCTGCCATCGTTGAAGACAACCAGACGGTCGGTCTGCTCATCCTCATTCACCAGCTCCTCGACCTGCGGCAGATCGGCGTTGGTTTCCGTCGGCAATGTCTTGGCGATGGCGATGGTCCGGTCGGCGCCGTTGCCAACACCGCCAAAGACCGTCAGCGGCCCCTGCACACCGGCAATGATGTGATCCTGCACGCCGGGTTTGACCGTCGGCTGGGGTTCGCTCGGCGGCGTGGCCGATGCGGCCAGCCATATGGTGACCGGTGTGTTCCAATCGGCGGCAGTGAAGGTCACCGTTTTGGCCGTATCATCCCAGCGGCTGTCAGAAGAGCTGGCCACCGTGCTGCCATCGCTGAGGACCGAGACCACCACATCCGCCGTTGGCGCTTTGGAGAGTTGCAGCGTGTAGCTGTCGGGCGCGCTTTGGGTGACGATGGTATCGCCATTGGTTTCGCTGACGATCACCTCACCCTTGTCGTTGTCCAGAATGCGCACATCCACCTCAGCGCCGCCAGATTGGTCATCCCAGCTGGCCTGCGTGGTGTCCGCACTGTCCAGTGTCACCGAAAGGGTTTGGCGTTCCCGGTTTTCAACAATGGTGTCATCCACCGCCGTCACGGTGACCGAAATCCCCGCGGCGTAATTGACCTGGTTGAAGCGCAGATGCAGCATACCATCGGCCATATAGGCGTTGGCATCCGCACTGGTGACGGTGAAGTCATTGCCGGGGACGCTCACCTCATAAACGATATCTTCGCCGGGCTCAGGTGCGCGTGACAGGCGCAGCGTCAGATCCTGGCCCAGACCGCCTTCGGTCACATCGATGCTGGACGGATCGCCATCCACCAGCACGCCGTAAGCGTCATTGTCAAAGATCGTCACCTCGGTGTTGTTGACCTTAGCCTCATTGATCCGGGTCTGCTCGGTCGCGTCGCCGGCCGCAGCAGCGCTCGCCTGATGGCTGATCACCACGGTGCGCGACCCTTCGGCGGCGTCATCTTCAGGCGCCTGCACATAGACCCGCTGCCAGGCGGTGGAGTTGGTGAAGGTCAGAACGGTCGCTGACTGATACTCACCGCCCGAGGTGGTGGACACCAGGGCCGAGTTGGCCTTGACCGCGCCCGGCAGGCCACGATCCTGCCCTGAAGACCGCGCGGCCGATACCGTCAGATAGGCCGTGGTGCTGAGCGCCGTGGTCATCCGGATATCGTAATAGCCAAAGGCCCCGCCCTCATCGAGGCTGGCCAGACCGCTGCTGTCGATCTCAAACAGGCCCGAGTCTTCCGTGGCGACGTTCAGGCGCAGACCATCCACAAAGATCTCATTGAAGCTGGGATCCGCCGAGGCCACCGAGTGGTTCACAACCCCGCTGGTGCCTTCCACCTCCAGCGAAACGATGTCGGTGGTCACATCACCTGCAACGCTGATGTAATCCGATCCCAACCCGCCAATCACCGTCAGCGACATACCCGCCGCGGTGGATTGGACGTAGAAGGTATCATCACCTTCCAGGCCATCAACCTCAGCCTTTTCAACACCTTCGAAGCTGATGTTCAGCCCCGCGCCAAAGATGCCCTCATCCGTCAGCAGGAAGCTGTCATCCTGTTCGGTGCCCAACACAACGATCGAGTCGGTGCCCGCGCCGCCATCCAGTTTCAGCGGTGCGTTGAGGTTATAGAGGATCGTGTCATCCCCGACACCACCAAAGGCTTCGGTGTCCCCGCCGCCCGCCAGAGTGGCGCCATCCGCGGCCAGTACAAAGGCGCGCACCACAAAGGTGTCATTGCCATCTTCGCCAAAGAGTTTGGTCAGGCCTTTGTTGGAATAGACGTTGAACGTGTCATGCCCAAGCCCGCCAAAGACCGTCATCGGATGGCTGTTGCCAACCGACAGGAAGCCCTGGGTGGTTTCATTGGTTTCGATCTCATCGCCCACCGCCACATTCGGCGCCACCCGGTCGGATCCGTACATCTGGCCGATCTGGAACAGGTCATCACCCGCGCCGCCGTCCAGTGTTATCATCGTGCCGCTGTCATCGGAATAGAAGGCATCATTGCCGCCCAGGCTGTTCACCCGCACCCGGCCATTGACGTTGAAATCGCTGCCATTGCGGTTGCCCGCGTAGATGATGCGCTCCACCGGATCCAGCGTGTTGCCTGCGCTGTCCTCATTCAGCAGCGCAATGAATTCCTTGCGCACCAGAATGGCATCGGCAGCCCCATCGCGCCCGTTGATGGTCAGGATATCCGCACCATCATTGGGCGCGCCGCTGTCGGCCACGGTGATCACATTGTTGACTGCGGCGCTGTTGCGGTTGATCACCACCTCATCGGTGGCACCCTGCCCGTCGATCACAAATTCGTCCGCCGGATCCCGTTCCCCCAGCTCAGTGATCGTGATCGCATCCTGATTGGCACCGGTCTGGATCAGCACATCGCCGCTGATAACGCCCGGTTGCACCAGCACGCTGTCTTTGTCGAGGCCGGTGGTCACGGTGATTTGCTGCGCCGACAGTGCGCCAAAGATCTGCACCGCAGCCCCCGCGTCCACATCGCCGCTGGGCACATCGGCCTGCAGGTCAATCGCACCTGTTGCGGTGATCGTGCTGGCCGCGGTTTGCGTGAAATCATCGCCAACGGTCAGGGTCAGGTTACGATCCGGCTGACCGGCCTGCCCAACGAACACATTGCCAGCAATCACCAGATCCTCATCCAGATCAGTGCTCTCACGCAAGGAGATCGCAACATCGCCCGCCGACCGCGCGGCAAACCCGCTGTAGTGGTTTTCATCAATGCGCAGCCCGCCCTCGATATCCTCGACAACAACACCGTCGGTGCCAATGTCAAAGGCCAGCCGGGTCGCGTCAATTTCAACCGCATTGCCAACGGTGCCAAGACCCAGTGCGGCAACCCGCAGGTTTGTGGTTTCGATGTTCAACGCCGTATCTGCATTGCCATCGGTGACAGCACCCACCGCCTCAATATCGATCAACTGCTGCGAGGTCATGCGATTGACCGCAACCGCCCCGGCTGAGCTGATCACGATGTTGTTCACCGCCGTCGCCGTCAGCAAGCCGCCCGAGGTCAGCGCAATGTCAAAGCGCACCAGCGGGCTGATCGCGCCGATATCGCCCAGACGGGACTGCAGCGTAATGCCTGCAGCCGTCAGCGTCGCATTGGCACTGCCCAGCATCGAAGCTTCGCTGAGGATATCAGCGGCGCCGGTGATGGTCAGATCACCTCCGAGTGCGAAGATATTGAAATCATGCACAAAGATGGTTCCGCCGACGGTGCCGATCAGACCTGCACCTAGATCAATCTCAATCCGTGCGCCAGAGGTGCCGAAACTGCCGGTGACATCCAGTTCCATCGCCGCAGCGGTGATATCTGCGCTGGGGTCGCCATCGTCATTGGCAAAATCGCTGACATTGCCGCCAACGTTCAGTTTCACGGTGCCGCCCGCGTCAATGTCACCAACAATCAGGTTCTGCGGCACGGTCAGTTCCAGATCACCGCCGGTCAGGGCGCGCTGTACATTCAGATCCCCGCCCAGCTGTTCGATGCTGGCGTCACTGCCCGCCTGAAGCAGAAGAACTGCATCGTTCAAGGTATTGATTGTAAAGGCTTGATCGCCGGTGCCAATCGCCCCATCGGCAATCAGGCTGATGTAGTCACTTGCGGTCGCTGCAGCGGTGCCGCTGAGCGATGCGTCAATCAGTGAGCCAGTGGTCAGCAACCGCAGGAAGCCGCCGCTGTTGGCCTCACGAATGTGCAGCTCAACCCCGTCATGACCAATGCCCGCAACCGAGGAAGAGGTCATCGTCAGATAGGTCGCCGCATTCAGCGCCGTGGCCCGCAGGTTCACATCCGCAAACGGCCGCGCCGAGACCCGCTGCACATCCCAGAGATCCGCAAAAATATCGCCATTTGAAACAGTTACAGTGCCAACCTCAGGAACCTGTTTAATTGTTGTCAGTTCACTCCAACCGCTCGGCGGGTTGTCCCAGTCAATCGATTGCGGATCAATCGCCCCGGTGCCCGCACCGTTATATTGGAACAGACGATAGGTATGAGCAGTGGCATCCGCGCTGCCCGGCCAGGTGTTCCAGAGACCCAGAACCTGCCCAGTGCTGAGGGTGACCGTCGGGCGGTTGCCATCGGTCATATCCGAGAAGATCAGGTCCAGTTTGGTCCAGTTTGCAGTATCCGCCTCCAGCGCGCCGCGTTCGGGGGCATCGGCCAGAACCGTCTCACCGCCTGTGCGAACATAAATCTGATGCACCACATCCACGATGTCCTGCACCTGCAGTGCCCGGCGCAGGTTCTGCGCGTCCAGACGGGCCTGATTTTCGGCATCCGACAGTGAGGCATCCAGCTCAATCGGGGCGGTGAAATCAATGTCCTTGGGTTCCGTCAGGGTGCCGATCTGCCCTTCACCGGCGTCTGTGCCAGCCGCCACCAGGAAAACCTCGGGCGCAATGATATTGGCGTTTTCTGCCGCCGCCGTTGCCGCGCCTGAGATCGATCCGACCTCCAACAGCGGGTAGAGCGCCTTGGCCACAGCTGCGGGCAAGGTCTGGTTCAGGCTGGTCATGCTGGCCAGTTCTGCGTCAATTGCCGCCTCACGCGCGGCCCCTTCCAGATAGAGGCTTTCGACATAGCTGGCCTTGGGCCCGGTCGCATCGCGATTGGCCTCATGCAGCACACCGTAGGTGTAGGTCAGATCCGCCTCAATCGCGGTGCGGGCCGCCACGCCGTCAAAGCCGCTGACCAGCGTATCAAAATTGCCCAGCTCCATATCATCAGCGACCTGCGCCGTGGTGCCGCGGGTGAGGAATTGCGACCAGACGTCCAGATACTGGCCACCGCTGTCTTTGCCACCCTCGGCCTGCGCGCCAAGACGGACAACATCGATGTAATCCTGCAACCGGGCGTTTTCTGCCGCCCAGAGCGCATCATGCAGCACGGCCATTTCAGCCTCAGCAGCGGCGATTTCCTGCGCCGTTGCGCCACCGGTTGTCAGATCCGCGATATAGGTTTGATATGCCGCGCTGCTTGCCAGATCCGGTTGGCTGACCGCATCAGTGTGGATCGTCTCCACATAGATCCGCGCCGCGCTGCTGGCGCCCACGTCCCGCCCTGCCAGCACGGTGTGGATTCCGCTGTAAGTGTCAGCGAAATCACCGGCAAACTGGCTGAGCAGCTGATCATCCGCCAGCGCCTGGAAGGTGCTCATCTGATCCAGCGCCACGCTTTCGCTGGCGCTCCAGATCAGGGCGAAGTAGCGGTTGTAGCTGTCGCTGTTGCGGAAGCCCTGATCGTATTCCACCGCGTGCAGCGCATCAAAGCGCGCCAGCTGCTGCGCCCGCGCCTCAGCCTCCGTCATGCCGGGATTGGCGGCGGCGGTGTTGGTGACCAGCGTGTTGAACGCCGCCACATTGTTCAGATCCGGATCCACTGGGCCTGACCCCGCCGGGGTGCGGATCAAGTTCCAATATTCCACATACAGCTGATAATCCGCGACCACTTGGTTATCCAACTGGTTGCCCGCGATTGTCCGGTTGCCATCGGTCAGACCCAGACGCGCCTGATAGGCCGCAAGCCGCGCATTGGTCAGCGCGCCGTCGGTTTCAAAGTTATAATCCAGGATTGACCCATCCAGCGCCGTCAACCGCAGGATGCCAGCCAGTGTGCCCACTGAGATTGGTCCAGGATCATCCTCACGCAGGAAATCGGTGCGGATCTCTTCGGGTTGGACCAGATGCAGATCGCCAGCCACCTCAACCACGTTCATCCCCAGCGCCGCAGCACCGGCAAACCCGCCGTCCACCACCAGATGGTTGGTGTCGATCAGTACGGCCTGCGCTTCGGTGCCCACAACGGACTGGCTGGATTGCAGCTCAATCCGGTCGGCCGTGATATGGGCGCTGGTGTCCCCTGCGGCCTTGGCCTCAGCAAAAATACCCTGCGGTGCGTTGATCGCCACGGTGCCGCTGCCGGTGGACAGCTCCTTGATGATGACCGAGCCCTTGTCATTGGTGTTGGAACCCAGCCCGATCAGAATATCGCCCGAGCTGACCTGAATATCGAGCACCTGCACATCAGTGGGCACGGCAACCGAACTGGCTGCGAAGCTGCTGAAGGCTGCCGGGGCCGCGGTGTTGACCAGATTGATCAGCACAAAGTCGACGGTGCCATTGGTACGGATTGCCTGCAGCTTGCCGCTGATCGAGACATTCTTAGTCGCGCTGACGCCGCCGCCATTGGCGCCAAAGGCCTTGGTCGGGGTGGCGAAGTTGTTGTTGATCGACACTTCGGCATGGGCAGCGGTGCGGATGTCACCAGACAGGATCACATCGCCGACGCTTTCGATCAGCACCGTTGGGGTGGCGCTGCTTTCCAGGAAGCCGATTTCGATCGCGTGGTTGGCGCGCAGACCGATATCCCAATATTTCTTCAGGCCTTCGGTGGTTGTCGTCTCATTATAGACGGTCTTTTTCTTCATATACCCGCCACCTTCGGACCAGCGGCGGTGCGTTTGGTCGAAGTTTTTGAAGTCAGACAGGTATTCCCCGGTGTCGCGGTTGGTCTCGTCAAAATCCTCGCCGGTGACAGCGTTGAAATCACCGGTGTAGATCGACTTGAGGCTGCCATCGGCCTCAAACAGCTCACTCAGCTCAATTTCCAGCGTCGCAGCGGCATCCGACGGGTTGTAACGGTAATAATCCGTCATATCGGTACTGCCGGAGGTGTAATCGTGGCGGATCACATCGCCGTTGTTCAACGTCACCGCCACGTTCGAAACGTTCTGGAACCGGGCAATGATATCGGCATTGGCTGGTGGCGTGCCAGTGGTCCAGCCCCCCAAGGCCGCCACGCCATCCGCGCCGTAGTAATTCTGCGTGCCCTGGCTTTCCAGAAGCGGGCTGTCGCTCAGCGTTTCCAGGTTCTCAGACAGCAGCGTGCCGCCCCCGGCTGAGAAGTTGAAGAACAGGTTGAAGGTCCTCACATAGCGGGTTTCGATGGTCTGCAGGATGGTCGCCTGACCTTCGGTCCAGACGTAATAGGTGCCGTCCTTCGGCGCATAGGTTGTGGTCAGCCCGTTGATGGAGCTGCTGCCGAGTGAGGTAAATTGCACCCCTTCGAAATCGCCGTTGGCATCGTATTGCACGTCACCGCGGAAGGTTTCCACCGTCATGCCACCGGCGTTTTCGGTATAGACCGTGCGGCTGGCGGCGGCCCCGCTTTGCTTGTTCAGCGTGTCGGTGATCTGGATCACCCCTTCGCGGTCGCGGCTGGTGTTGATCCCGTTCAGGATCAGATCGTAGTTGGAGTAATTCCTGATCGCCACATCGGCATAGCCCGAGGCCACCAGCAGCTGACCGTTGCCGGTGGAGAAGACATCGCCGGTGATCTCAATCCGCCCGCCGGCAAAATCGATCTCATCCATTATGATGGCTTGTTCCTGCTCATCCCAACGCGATGACAGCGGCACCTGCGTGCCATTGATGGCGCCGAATTGCACCCCATAAAGCCCCTGATCACTGGCGCTGACCAGTGAGGTGGAAATCGACGGCGGGGTGAAGTTTTCCGGGATGGTGATCGAGGCGGATTTGACCCCCGATTGGATCAGCCCGTTGACGTTCACATTGGTCGCCACGATCGACACGATGCCATTGGCCACCACAGCCGATTGTGATGCGGCCAGCGCGGCGCCGGCCTGAATGGCTTCGGCCGTGCCAGAGCCATCGCCGACGGTGGCATAGGCGGTTGCGGTTGTGCCTTTGGCGCTGTTGCCATTGTTGGGTTCCAGACTACCAACAAAGGCGCTGATCCCGGCGTAAGTGCGCGGGTTGGCCCCGGCGTGATACCAATCGGTTGAGACAACGAAGTCACCGCCGGACTGGATATTCACCGTCTTGGCCAGCACAGTGCCCGTGAGGCGGATCGCCCCCACGGTGGTCGACACGGTCACATTGCCCAGATCATTCACGACCGAACCTAGCAGATACAGATCCGGCGGCAGGTTCGGCAGGGTTGCTGGCACCAGCGCGCCGGTATTGGGATCCGGCACCTGATTGTTGGCGGCATAAACCGTGGCAATCGCGTCCACATATTCATAGCGGTTCCGGTTCACCGCATTGATCTGGATGGTGATATTGGCGGTTGCTTCCCCAGTGCGCTGGGTGGAGCCCGGCACCAGCACATCATTGGCGTAGATGTTGCCCGGATAGAACTCGGTATAATCGCCGGTGGCGGCGCTGAAACGCGCCACTTTGGTATTGTCGATCACCACGTCATTGACGCGGTGCATCATGAAGACGTCTGACAGCACCTCAACCGTGACATCGCGATGCGCCATCAGGGTTGGGTCGGCGCCGGTGACCAGCCCGGTGAAGCTGGTGATCGCCTGTTCGCTCTCAATAAAAATCGAACCGGGCGCGGCGGTGATATTGGGGATCTCAAGGAAGATCGTCGGCAGGGTCTGTTCAATCACCGGCGGCACATCGCCACTGCCGGTGGGCGGCTGCAGGCCCAGGTTGGTCATCTGGGTGACGATCTGATCCAGCTGCGCCTGATAGCGCACCAGCGCCTCAGGGTTGGAGTTGTGATCGCGCATCCACTGGCGCACCTGCTGATACTGCGAGGCCAGAAGCGTCGCCAATTGGCCGACGCTGATCACCGGATTGTCCAGCGTGCCGGGGCGCACCACCACAATCTGGTTCAGGAAGGCATTGCGCATGTAGTCATTGGCGTTGGAACCAAAGGCGCGATCCTGCGCCAGTTGGTCCGGCGCTGCACCAAGGTTCCGCCAAAGGGCGGTGTTGGTGTAATCGGTGGCTTGGGTGATCACAGGCGTCGGCCCGGTGCCCAGATATTGGTAATAGTTGCCCGCCGTGCCCTGCGCATCGCCGCTGGTCACATTGACGGCCTCCAGCAGTACGATATCGCCATTGTACATATCGGTCGCCAGCGTCTGCGGATCCCAATACTGGATGACGTAATCCTGATTGCTGGCCACACCAATCTCGGCCTTTTCCGCATCGGTAAGCTGACGCGGCGTGGCTGAAACGGCGTTGTCCTGCCAGCGATTGGTCGATCCGGTGCCGACATAGGCAACCTCATAGACCGTCTGGTAGTTCACCCCGGCCCGCAGCTTGGCGGCCGGATCGATGTTCACATTGGCCGATCCGGTGTGGCTGCCCTGATTGGTGACGTTGTAGCCATAGGGCGGCACCGCAAGCACCAGCACCAGACCATCATAGCTTTCCTGGAACAGGCCACGCTCGGCGCTCAGCAACAGGTTCCCGGCCGATTTAATCTGCGAGGTGCTGTCAATGTCCACCGAAGCCACGCGATCGGTGCTGTTGGTTTGCAGCGCAACCCCCAGCGAGATCCCCAGCGACACCAGGGAACCGTTGGCCGCCGTGCGCGAAATGGTCGAGTTGACGGTGCCATTGGCCTTGCCCGCGCTCAGTTCCACACGCGCGCCTTCGATCAGCGCGTTGTTGACGCCGATGGTGGTGGCCGAATTGGTGCGGGCCTTCACATCAATGCCAAGGTTGGCGGAAACCGCGCCGGTCTGGAACACCGCGCCATCTGCGGTGTTGCGCACGTTGGCACGGGTTTCGACCTTCACGTCGCCGCCAAGGTTATCGATATAGGCGCCGTCCATCGTCACATCGGTTTCGGCGTTGATCTCTTGTTCGGTGTAAGACACCGCCAATCCAGCGACGCCCGAAAGCGCAAAGACCTCAACCGAATCCGCGGCGGAGTGATCGGTGATCGCACGCACCAGCACGCGGGATTTGTTTTCGAAGGTGCCTTTGCCTTCCAGCCAGACATCGCCCAGATCAATCGCCGAACGGGATTTATCGCTGCTGGAGCCGACATAGGACCGGGTACCGATGATGGTCAGCCCCGCCAGGTTGCCGGAGCCGGAGGACACGTTGTTGGTGTCAGAGGCCGTCGCGCCACCGATGCCGACGATATATTCCTTGTAAACCTTGTTGTAGGTGTCGATCTGGATCGCACCGCCGGTGATTTTGGTGCGGTCATTGGCACCGGTGCCGGAGGCAAAGATCACCCGGGCATCGCCCTCAGCCGTCAGGTTCAGCTGCGCGCCGGCCCCGCTGGCCGCTGCCAGTGAGTTGGCATCGGCATCACCGTCCATCGCCCGTTCCGCGCGCGCCGAAATGTTGACCCCATCCGCCCGCACCTGGGTGTTGGCGCCGACCATGACCTCAGCCGTGGTGTTGTCACGCACATGGCTGACCGCCCCAATGGCCGAGAAGCCACCGCCGCCGCCTGCGGTGGTGTCCACGAACATATCAACCTCAGCATCGGCCAGCACATTCAGCTGCTGGCTGACAACCTCGGCATTGTTCTGGAAGGTCACCAGCACGTCGGCCAGACCGTCATCCGTGCCACCATCATCGGCGCCCAGACCGGCCTCAGCAAAGGCGGTCATCGACCCGATAGCGCCCAGACCTGCCGAAACGCCCAGTGTAGAGGAGCGCAGGAACAGATCGGCCAGCGCCTTTACATCCACATAGTCCGAGCCCACCAGAACCGCGTTGTCCACGGTGGTGTTGACGGTGCCTGCTGCCTCGGCCCGGGCAACGTTCACCTCAATCGCCACCGCCCCAACGCTGACGCCTGTGGCGCCGACATCTGTGATGTCGACATCAGTTTCTGCCCTGGCTTCAACGGATTGCGCGGTGATCCTCGCGTCTTTGATAAGACTGGTCACGGTTGAAGAATGGCGGCTTTTCATCACCGCCGCGCCAACTGCCAGACCGATCGGCGCAATCGCTGCGTTCACATTGGCCACGTTTGAGCTGAACTCGGCCGTGTCCAGCGCCTTGACGGTCACTGCGCCAGATGTGGCCTGGATTTCGGAATCCTTGCCCGACAGATCCACCATCGCGCGCACGCTGTTGTTCACCGTCAGCGTGATGTTCAAACCACCCCCGGTGGCCGAGATGCCACCGCCCGAGATCGCCACACCCACACCGTTGAGGTCGGTGAGCCGTGAGATGGAGTCCGCCTCCACCATCACATTGCCGCCGGCGTTCAGCACCGCACCGCTATGGCCCGAGTGGGTCACATCCGCATGTGAGGTGTTCTGCACATCAACCTTCAGGATGTTCACATTGACCGCAATCGCGCCAAGGCCGACCGAAATCGCGACCCCCACCATGGTGGAGCCTGACCCGTTCGGCACATCGTCATTCACCAGCGTTTCGGCGTAGGACAGGATCTTGATGTCCCCGCCTGCGGTGATCAGGCTGTCGGCGGACAGCGCCTCCACAGTGGAGTAGTTCGACACCGAAACGCCAATCCCTGCCCCGGCGACCGCACCACCGATGCCCACTGCCAGCGCGACCGAAGCGCTTGCCGCTTCGACGTTATGGGTTTCTTTGGCGTCTGCCTTGACCTCAACCCCGCCGCTGGCGCTGAGCACGCTGTTGGTGACCACCGCGCGGGTGCGATGGGAACGATCCGCAGCCTCATCGCCGCCCACGCGGCTGGTCAGGATGGAAATCCCGATGGATCCGGCACCGGCCAGAATACCGGCACTGGCCGCAGCTGCGACGGTGACGATCCGCGCCTTCAGCGTGGTGTCATTGGTGGCGATCGCATTGATGTCACCATTGTAGGTGGTCAGCTGCGCATTGGTGATGAAAGCTTCAGCGTTGTTGTTGACGGCGTTATGCACCGCCGCACCTGCGCCAGACAGGGCCAGACCGCCAAACAGCCCTGCCCCTGCCGCGACCGAGGCCGCCACCGCGGTGCCATGCACCGTCGCGTCATTGTCTGCGGTGACGGTGATATTGCCACCGGTCGCCGCCGTATTGCCACTGGCCGCCGTGCCCGCAACGATCATCTGATCAGCCGCCAAAGCGCCATCTTTGATTTCTGCCAGTACCGAGGAGCCAACGGTGTTTTCGGCAATCGCCACCCCGATGGAAATGCCCGCCGCCATCGCGGTGCCGCCAATTGCGACCGAAACCGCAGCGCCTACTGCAACAGCCTCAATATCTGCGTTGTCTGTCGCCGTGACCTCAAGGCTGGCGACCTGCAGCATGGTGTTGAGACCACCCACCGGACCGTTGGTGCGCGAGACCGAGGCGGCTGTGTTCACATAGACGTTGTTGTAAACGCCCGCGCCTGCGCCTGCGCCACTGGCGGCCACATCGCTGGACAGGGCCACGGCTGCCGCCACCGCATCACCGTTGGCGAATATGGTTGAGGTGTTGGTTGCCGTCACCGCCATGGCGCCCGCCACGGTCATCCGCGCATCTGCCACGCTGGCGCGCACGTCAAAGGCATCACTGCTGCTGCCCACGGTGTTTGAGACATAAACGCCGCCAATAGCCGCCGCCCCTGCACCGCCCGAACCTGCCGCGCCAACACCTGCGGCCACAACCACCACATTGGCGTCAATATCGATCCGGTTGAGCGCGCTGACCGTCACCGTGCCCGCGGTGCCCGCACCGATGTTGCTCAGCTCCGCCTTGGTTTCGCCGGTCACTTTGTTGATCGAATTGGCGCCGCCACCCGCCAGCGCAATCCCCGTGGCCCCACCTGCCGCAATCGCGACCGAGGCCGCCACGGAGGTCGAAGAAATGTCCAACCGGTCGCCGCCCCGTTCGGTCTTGGCCAGAACCTCCAGCGCACCGCTGCCGGCATCCAAAGCGCCCGCCGCGCTGAAGCCGGTGATCCGCGCCACGGTTTTGGCGTCAATCTCATTGACAGAAACACCCACCGCGATCGAAAGCGCCACATTGGTGCCACCACCAAAGGCCACAGCCACGGCGGCAGAGCCGATCACGGCTGTAATGCGCGACAGGTTCAGCGCCTCAACATGGATGCCATTGGACACCACCTGATGGGCGCTGCTGCTACCGCTGACCTCAGCGAGGGCTGAGGTGGAGCCATAGTTGCCTGCCCCGGCACCTGCACCCGCCGCCGAAAGACCAAACCCACCGGAGGCCGCGACCGCGACCGATGCCGCCAACACCACGGCCCGGATCGCCTGATCGGCAACCGCGTCGACCGCCAAGGCGCCATCGAGTACAACCGAACTGTCTGCCACCCGCGCGGCCACCACGTAATCCGAGGTGTCGCTGAGCCCCGCAATAGTGCGGTTCAGCCCGGTGGTGACATTGTTTGCAGCTGCAATCCCCAGCGCAAAGGACAGGCTGCCCTTGTCACCCGCGGTGACCGAGACGGCGATGCCCACTACAACGGCGGTGATATCGGCCTCACCATCGGCGTTGACCTTCATGTCATCCGCGCCGCTGATCGTTGCCCCGCTGACCACCGCATAGGTGGCCCCGGCAATGGTATTGCCTGATCCGGCGCCGCCACCGGCGAAGCTGACCGCGCCATGGGTGCCGGCAATGGCCGCCGCCAGGGAAACCGAAACGATCCCGGCGGTGTTTTCCGCATCAACGTAGATGTTGTTGGTTTTTGCGCCACCGCTGGCCGTTACCGTGCCCGAGAGCCGCGCGCCAACCTCACCCGAGACCTTGTTCACCGCGGCGGAAAAGCCCACGGCCCCACCGCCCAATGCACCACCAATCGCAACTGAGGCGCCAAGCGCAACCGCGACGATATCCGCGTCATTACGAGCCAAAACGCCCAGATCCGCCTCATTCTGCAGGTTGATCGTGGCTGTGCCGACCTCAGCGATGACCGAACTGTCGATGTTGGAATAGGCCACGCTGCCCGCCACTGCGACCGCAATGGGGGAATCCGGCCCCACAGCACCCGCCGCACCAACGGAGACCACAACGATACCGCTGGCATCATCGGCTTTGACCAGCAGGCCCTTGGTCTGCCCAGTCTCCCCATTGGTGATGGTGGTGGTTTCGTCATTGGTCAGGGTCAGCGTTGCACCACCGGTGACCTTGGCGCTGATCTGCCGATCGACCTCGGTATAGGCCAGGTTAAAGCCGATCCCGACCATTTTGGAGCCACCGCCCGCCGCAGTGATATTGACCATCTGCGAGCGCAGATCGGTCTTATCCAGCGCATTGTCATCCTGGCTGAAGGCATCATCGCCCAGCCCATCAATGGCGGCATCCAGATAGGCGTTATCTGTACCCGCCCCAACGGGTTTCACCGATCCCGCGGTCACCTGCACCAGACCTGAGGCGGTGATCGACACCGGCCCGTTGATGGTTGAGGTGATGGACCGGTTGGAGGTGATGGTGCCAAAGGCCGCGCCAACGCCACCAAAGTTCAACCCGACCCCCAAAGCCCCCGCGATGGAGACGACCGAAGAACTGTCCTGCGCGGCGACGGTCAGGTCCCGCACACTCCAGGTTTTGGCAGTGGTCGGCGCCACCGAGGTGGTCACATCGCCGTTCACCGTGGTCACAGCGACAGAGCCGCCAAGCGCAAAGCCGCCGGATCCTGCGCCGCCAATGGCAACGGTGACATTGGTCTGATCTGCCCGCGCAATGATCGAAGCATCCTGCGTCATGGTGACGGTGCCATGCACCGCCGCGCTGACCGGTGTGTCGACAATGGTGACCGCGATCCCTGCGCCAGCTGCCCCGCCTTTGTCCGGGTCAAAGGCCACGCCAACGCCGCCCGCAATTGTGGTGTGGTCCGAGACATCCACCGCCTCAACCCGAAGGGAGCCATCGCCGGCAAGGGTGCTGGCCTCATCCACCAGAACCTTGGTGCCGATATCATTGCGGTTGACCGCTGCACTGCCGGCAAGTGCCAGGCTCTTTGAAACAGCAACCCCAACCGCGATGGAAACCATGGTCAGGTCGCTGGTTGCGATGGTCGACAACAGGCCCGAGCCGCTGCTGAGCGTGGAACCGGTGAGCAGAACCTCCGTGCCGCGGGTCTGGCTGGCATCATTTTCCGCCTCAGCCGCGATATTGACGGCAATCGCAACACCCACGGCGGTTGCGCCAGAAGACACTGCAACGCCGCCTGCCGTGGCCGACAGGGCGCTTTCGTCAAAGGCGGTCAACGCAATCGCACCGCTGCCCGACACATCGATGGTACTGCCGGTGGCCTCAACCACCGTGCTGGCGCGATAGACGTTGATCGCCACCATGCCCACACCCGCACCGGCCGCATTGGCACCGGTTGAGACAGCAACCCCAAAGCTGAGGTTCACCAGCGTGAGCGAGTTCACAGACAGCGCGTTCAGCGATGCGGCCTCAATCCCCGACCCCATGATCACATGGTCCAGATGGGTTTCCACCAGGCTGTCGATTACCGCAATGCCCAGCGAGACGCCAACGCCCGCCGTGGTGCCATAGGCCACCGCCCCTGAAATATGCAACCAAAGCGCGTCATTGCGCGCCGAGATATCGGCCGCCGTGGCGCTGCCCAGTGTGATCTGCGCGGTTGAGCTGCCGAATAGGCCCGCATCAACCTCTGTACGCGCCACCGTCACGGTGACGGACCCAGCGACGCCAACACCTTTGGCGCCTTTGGCGGCGGCCACACCTGCGGCCAGGCTGAAGTAGCCGGAATTGTCCCGCGCGCGCATCGTCAGCGTGCCGGCACTCAGCAGCATCGCGGTGCTGCCAGCGGTCGCAATGCGGCTGTCGATTTCTTTCTGACTGTCGATCACCACAAAGGCGCCCGCCACGCCAACACCGTTTTGCGTGGCGGTCATCGCCCCGGCGCCGGCCACCAGAATGCGGTTTGCGGTGTCTTCGGCCTTGGTGGTCAGGTTGGTGGCACTCAGCTGCGCCAGCCCTTCGATCTTGGTTTTGACGTAGATGTCTTCTTCATAGCCGATGGCAGAACCCGAGACCGCAAAGCCCGAATTGGACTGCGCCGCGCCCTGTGACACGCCCGCGGGCAAGGCCCCGGCAACGCCACCGGATCCGGCCGCGCTGCTGCTGGAGGGCGCACCGGCCCCACCGGAGGCATCCGGCGGCGCTGGTGTGGCTACCGCGGCCGCAATGGCGCCCGTGATAATCGCACCGGACACGGTTGCATCCATGCTCATGGTGCCCCCGACCGAGAAGGTGCCGCCGCCGCTGCCTTCGACCAGAACCTCAGCGTGACGATCGCTGAGGACGGTGACCCCCGACAGGCCGACCGAGGTGCCGTTGGACGCCGAAACCGCCCCGGCAAACTGAACGATTGTGGTGGTCTCTGTCGCGTCCAGATCCAGATTGCCCGCCAGGGTGATCATCGCGCCAGAGTCGATCTTGGTGATCGCCGAACTGTCAATCGTGGTGTGGTTCCACGACCCGTTGACCGACACGGAGGAGCCCTTGCCGCCCGCCGCCGCCAGGCCAAAGTTCAGATGTTTGGCGCTGCTGTCCGAGGTCAGGTTGTTGGCAATGATGACCGCATCGCCAATTGTTGCATTGGCATGGGTGCGTTCCAGCAGGACCGAAATCGCGGCGCCCACGGCATTTTCCGTATCCCCACTGCCCAGTGGGTTCTGTACCGGCTGCGAATTGCTGAGCGCAGATTTGTGTTTGCTGTAGAAGGATCCCATCCCCTGACGGAACCCCTTGTTGCGCGAAAAGGCACTGCTGTCGCCGGCGGTCGGGCCAAAGGGTGCAAAGTTACCATGCAGGGCGATCATGTCATTTTGCGCAGATGCACTGACGTTCACGTCATGGCCACTGCCCACGGTACCGGCGTCCTGCCCATCCGCGCTGACCACAACCTTGGCGCCATCTGCGATGGTGGCGTTGGCCTCATAATCCAGATCCAGAACCGACAGGGAAATGGCCACACCAACAACCGAGCCACGTGCAAAGCTTTGCCCCCAGACGTCAAACAGGTTGGCCGCCAGACCGAAGTTATCATCCACATAGTTGGCCGCGCCACCGATCACCGAAATCGCGGTGCCGGTGGGCGTGATTTCCGCCCAGAAACTGGGATCGTTATACTGTTCCTCGGCCAGGTTGATCTGGGTTTGGGCCACTTCGGCCTTATAGCGTTTGTCGCCAACCTCAACCACATCGCCCGCGCCTACATCCACAACGCCATCGGCAATGGTGGTATCGCCCTGCTGAACCGTGCCGTTGTCCACCTTGAAATCAGGCGCCGCCGCCGCATCCAGAACCGGCGCCACAAGGTTGGCACCCCAAAGGCCCAACGGATCGATCTTGTTTTCAGACTTGGCCGTCACGCTGACCGCCCCTTGCGCCCGCAGCGTGGTGGTGCCGGTGATGGTGGCGTCTGCATCAATGTCCATGATGCCGACGTTCACCGCCAGGCTGACCCCCGCCTTGGAGGAGCCTGCGCCTGCATCCCCCTCGTTTGAGCTGAGCGCAGTTGTGGTCATCTTGGGCCGCACCGCTGCGGTGCCGACAACACTGGTGGTGCCGCCGACCTTGATCAGGCTGGTGGCGCTGTCATCGCCCAGATAGGCATCGACATTGTCCTTATCGACCAAAACGCTGATCGCGCCCGAAACCTGCACCTTGGGCTGCACGGGGGCCGCTTCGTATTTGCTGTTCAGCCATTTGAACAACCCGCCGGGTTTCTGGCTGGCCGCCGCCCCTTTGGACACCGCAATGCTGATCGCCGGGGTGAAGGGCAGCGCGTTTGAGACCGCATCGTTCAGATAGTTGCCCGTGCCCAGCGTGCCGGTGGCCGCACTGGCCGAAACGCCCATCGTCATAAAGGGCAGGATGAAGCCGATTTTCTTTTCCAGGGAGGCCTTGGTGGTTGTGGCCTGCACCACCAGGTTGCCATCCACCGTCAGATCCGCACCGCTGACCCGGGCTGAGGTGTTGTTGATCCCCACCTCAACCGCCAGACCAAGGGTAAAGACCCCATCCACCGCCGAGGCCGCACCGCCTTCGGTCTGGATCCGCTCAATCGTATCGGAGGTGACGCGCAGATCTCCCCCCACGGTGGAGCCTGAGGCGGCGGCAACGGTGACGTTATTGTTGACCAGATTGACAGTCACACCGATGCCGATGCCGATGCCGGCCAGACCACCACTATCGGCCAGCGCCGCATTGGACATGTCCACGACCGAACGCACATCCATATCGCCTGAGATATCCAGCAGGCTG
Organism: Thalassovita autumnalis; assembly: GCF_001458255.1. Taxonomy (GTDB): domain Bacteria; phylum Pseudomonadota; class Alphaproteobacteria; order Rhodobacterales; family Rhodobacteraceae; genus Thalassobius; species Thalassobius autumnalis. The sequence goes on along the minus strand of NZ_CYSB01000027.1, from coordinate 70,963 downwards.
TCGATATTGATCGTGTGATAGGCCTCACTCAGACCAAACGCCAGACCGGCAAGAACCGCAATCGGTTTAGCTGAGCTGATCGTCTCGGTCGCGGCGCGCACATCAAAGTTGCCCTCAGCCCCGGTGCCGGTGGTGACAAATTGCGAATGTTCCGTGGCGGTCAGCGAGACGTTCGACAGCACCCGCGCATTGGCCGAAATCAGCGCCAGACTTTCCAACATATCCAGGAAGTCCTGGCCAAATTCGGCAAGGTAATCCAAGAATTTAGGATCCGAAGTTTCATCACCGGTGGAGACATCCTTGGGCGGCAGTTTGCCGGCGCGCATGTCGATCCGGATGTTGCGGCCTTCGACCACAGCCATGCCGGATCCGCTGCCAGCGGCGCCGAAGGTGTAATCAATATCAAAGGACTGGATCTGGTAGAATCCTGAGGTCCAGCGCCGATCCTCATTGCGGGCGACGAAGAACACATCGCCCGTGCTGGCAATCCGGGTGCCGCGGAACTGGCTGAAGTTGGTGGTTTCAAAGATCAGTCGGTTGGTCTCCGGCGTGCCGCCGGTCTGCACGATATCGGCAGAGACAACAATCGAGTCTGCTTCGAACTTGACCACACCGCCTGCGGTGAAGTTGGTGTTGGCGCCAAAAGTGATGTCATTGCTGACGCTGTCATCCACACGGGTGAGGCGCAGATCCTCTGCCAGCATCGGCACTGCACCAAAGGTGATCGGATCGGTGATCCCCGCCGCCGAGGTGGACAGATCGCCAGTGACCGTGCCGCTCAGTTCAACAATGACCTGATCGTCATCCGGGGTGGCTGCCCCTCCGCTGAGGCTGAGACCCACAGGGATCCCGTTGCCATCAACAACCACGGTGTTGGCGCCGGCGCTTTTGGTGATCGTGTCGGCACCGCCACCGGTGCGATAGAGGAAATCACCGGTCCAACTACCTGCGTTGACATTTTGCGCCGCCGCATCGCCGCGCGCCTCAATCAGTTCGATCCCGCTATAGCTGTCCGTGCCACTTGCCGAGCTGGCGCTGGAGGCCCCGATGGTGATCGCCCCGGTGATGGCGCTGCGCGACAGCAGCAGATGGTCATAGCCCGCACCGCCGGTGATACTATCCGTACCCGCGCCCGCGATGATCAAGTCATCACCAGCAGAGCCTGTCAGCGTGTCATCCCCCGCCCCACCATCGATCAGAACCGAGGTGCCGCTGGACAGCCCGGCCGTCACCGTCGCACCTGAGAAGGTCATCCCGGAAAGGCCCAAAGCCTCCAACATGGAAGTATCAACATAGATATTCTGTGGCGTGCCGGAGTTGCCCTGCGCGGTGCTATCGGTGACCTCAACCCCTTCGAACCGCAGCGCCCCCGCCCCTGTGAGCGAGGAGGTGATGACCAATGCGCCGCCGCTGATCGTGGCGGTCAGGCCGGTGACCGCGTTGAAGGCATCCAGCACATCCTGCATGGTTTCGGCCAGAACGGTCAGATCTACGTAGGCTTCGGTGCCGTCGGGGTGGATCACCTTCAGGTCATAGGCGCGTTCGCCGGTGTCAAAGCTGCTGGTGACCGGCGTACCGGAGGAGCTGTCGACCACCTCGATCGCGTCATTGTCCAAGGACCGGATCGGCAGGCCCGCACCGTTGTTGAGGGTCGACAAACGCGTTGCCGCTGTCAGCTCACCCGCCGCCAGTCCCGAGGCATCCAGCGTGTCCGCCCCGGCGGTGCCGATCAGAACATAGTCTTCGAACCCTTCATGGTTCACCGCACCGCTTGTCAGCGCCAGGGTCGTGTCGCTCAGCGTCTGGGTGGTGTGGCCTGTCGCGGTCAGCCGGTCAAACCCTTCACCGCCTTTTAGCACCACATCGGCACTCAGCGTGCCGGTGCCGGTGACCACAATGAAATCATTGCCTTCGCCCAGATCAGCGCTGTCATCCGCGCCCAGGGTCACATGGTCAATCCGGTCAGAGCCGGTGATCGACACCGCGCCACTCCAGCCATCCACAACGGCCCAGCCGGGCATATCGATCTGGAAGGTGAAATCCGCCTGCTCGATCCCCGTCACCGTTTCGCGCGCAACACCGCCGCGGGTGCCGACAACGACGGTGGCCGCGGTGTCAAACGGCGTCTCAGATCCACCGGAGGGCGTGTGCGATCCAGTGGCGCGCATCGCCAGCCCCAGATCCCGGCCACCCCAGCCGTGTTTGAACGCAATCTCAATCCCGGTCAGCAGCCCGGTGCCATCCCTAGTGGTGCTGACCTCATAGGCCTGGGTGTCAAACAGCTGCATCGCCTGCACCGCGGCCTGCACCTCAAAATCCGTTGCGGCAAAGCCAAGCGCGGTTGAGGTCAGCTGCACCCCATCCAGCCCGGTGATCTTCAGCCGGAAACTGTCATCCGTGCCGGTCGACGCGGGCAGCGCCACCGTCATCGTATAGTCAGTGTCCGTGTCCCGGTCATGGAACAGCCCGCCGCTGGTCAAGTCATAACCGCGGAAGCCATCTTCACGCAGGACATCGCCGGTGCCGGTGCCGCCATCAAAGCTGTCAAACCCATCGCCACCGCTCAGCGTGTCATCTTGCGAGCCGCCGGTCAGGATATCATCGCCGCCATTGCCGGAGAGAACCACGCTGGCCCGCGTCAGGGCACTGGCATTAAAGGTGTTGGCGTTTTCATCGCCAAACAGGCGCACCTCATCGAAGGCACCAATCAGCGTGTCGGTGAAATCACTGCCCCGCGCCACCGCGATATCGGCCGCACCGCTATCGCCCACGGTCCAGTTGCCGCTGGCCTCTTCGGCCAGATAATAGGCCCCGGCCGAGCCGTTGTTGGTCAGCGTGTCCGACCCATCTGAGGACAAGAAGCCGTTTTCAGCGCCCAAACCGCTACTCAGCACATCCGCGCCGCTGCCGCCCTGCAGCACGGTGCTGCCGGAAAATACGCTGGCGTTAATGGTAACACCGGCGGTGTCTCCCGTAGCCAGAATGACCGCCCGGCTGATATCTGAAATGGTGGCCACGCCATTTGCGGCACTGTTGCTCTGGCTGAGGTTTGTGTTGGTCAGGGTGACCGTGCCCGCCGCGCTGCGATAGCCCAGCGTGTTGGTGCCGGTGCCGCCGATTGCCACAGCGCCATCCAGCGCCTCAAGCCCCAGAAGGTCATCGCCCGCCAAGGCTTCGATCCGAGTGGTTGCCAGATTGCCGAGGAGTGAATCGTTTTTGCTGGTGCCCAGCAGCGTGTTCACATCGCCGGTAAAGCTTTCAAAACCAGAGGCATAGCCGGTCATCAGGTCGACGATCACGTCGCCATCATATTCGCTGAACGCGCCGCTGGCATCGGAATAGGCCAGGGTCAGGTGACGGCTGCCACTGTTCTGGCCACGCGCCACATTGGTATAGGCCAGCGCACCGCTGCCCATCAGCACAGCACCCTCATAGACACTGACCACCTGCCAGGTGATCGGATCCGCGCCTGCACCGATGTTCATCACCAGAATATCTTCGTCCCCGCCGGCGCCTTGGCCTTCGATGGTTTCGACATTGGCAAAGCTGGCCGTTGCGCCCTGCGCGGTGGTGCCATCCAGAACGGTGCTAAAGGTGCCGTCGGCGCCGTTGCTATCAAGGTTGGTGACCTCAAAACGGCTGTTCAACGGATCCGTGACCTGCCAGCTGCCGACCGGCAGATTGGTGACCGGATCCCGGGTGATCTCAACCCCATTGGCATCATAGATGGGTTCCGGCGTGGTGGGATCGTCATCATCCACATAGGTGTAACTGTCTGAACGCGCATCCAGATCGCCCTTCAGCACATCCACCCCAGCGCCGGCATCAACACTCACCGCGCCAGTGAAGCGGGTCAGCGTGATGGTATCCGCGCCCGCACCGGTTTCGATCAATGTGGTATCGGCGGCGGCAATGATGTCATCCTCGCCCGTGCCGGTTTTGACCCCGGTGAACCCTGCGATTCCAACAAAGGCGCTGGCAGATCCCTGCTGGAAATCGACCGAGACGTCATAGGCCAATGTGCTGTAATCAAGGATGGAACCCGCCACGGTGGCGGTCAGATACTCGATATCGTCGGCCACCAGAACCGAGGTGCCGCCGGACACGCGTGAGATATCCAGTGTTGCGTTTTCCTCATCGCCTTTGATCAGCACCGCCATGGCGTTGGTGTCTGACAAGATCAGCCGGTCATCGGCATCGCCGCCGCGGATCTCATCAACGCCGCTCAGCTGGGCAGTTTGGGTCAGATCCACCCAGGTGTTGGCATCGGCTGGCGTCGCCGGGTTGGTGGTATATTCAAAGAAATCTAGGGTGATCGCCGCCTCAGGATTGCCCGTCGCGCTGAAGCTGGTCACATCCCATTGCAGCAGATCATCGGTGCCATAGGCCACGTCATAGCCGCCCCGCAGGGTGAAATCGACGCCCTGTGCCGCCCGCGCCAGATCCATCCCATCGGTGCCGGTAAAGGCTGAGATGCCGCGCGTGTCCAGCATCAGCGGGCTTTGGCGGCTGCTGTCACCGGCCTCATAGAGGCGCAATTCACCGCTTTCGGCGTTGATGTCCGCGCCGGTCTGGCTGGCACTGCGGGCCTCGGAAGAGAGGTTCAGGTGCGTCTGGCCCTGCCCTTTCAGCCCTTCGGCACCCTGAAATGTAATCCCGCTGCGGGTCAGTGTGGTTTCTGAGGCGTCCCAGGTGAGCGCCCATTCATTGGCCCCGGTGGTCCGGTCGGCCAGAATATCGCGGCTGCTGTTGCCATCGATGCTGGTCACGCCTGAGAAGCTGAGGAACTGATCGCGGCTGCCGCCTTCATAGGTGACGCGGCTATCAAGGGTGCGGTCCCCGGCACTGGGGTTGGTCATGTCGCCAGTTGGCGCCAGCATGGCCAGTTCGCCGCTGAACCCGGTGCCATCGCTGCTGTCGAGCGACCACACCAGCCCTTCGCTGACCGATGGGCCGATGATCTGGTCACTGCCCCCCTGCATTGAGACATCGAACTGTACGCCCTCATGCAAGGACAGTACGGACTGGTCGATCACCAGCCGGTTGTTGCCGCTGCTGCCGGTGATGTTCAGCACGTCGATTAGGGTGCTGGTTTCATCCCAATCACCCGTCACAACACGTTTTTGGCCGTCAATCTCAACGATACGACGCTCGGCGATGACATTGCTGCCGGTGGCCGAAACGCCCTGGATCAGCTGCAGGCGGTGTTCTTTCTGGGTGTCCGGCGCATCGGCGGTGCCGCGGTTATATTCAACCTCCACCACCCGCAGGGTTGCGTCACTGTTGCCCGCGGCAAAGGACATGGCGGCGCTGATCGGATCGCCAGACAGCAGGACACGCGGTTCCAGCGCATCGATGCCGCTGCGTTTCTTGCGCAGCACATGTTTGGACCGGCGGGCAGGTTTAGCAAAGAGGCCACGCGTCCAGTTGTTCAGGAACTGCGACAGGCGACCGGACCCATCCTGTGTGGTGGGATCGGCGGATGGATCAAGGGTGGGATCAGGCTGTGGCAAGGCCAGACCGTGAGAGACAGAAGCGCCTTTGGCGACCACTTTCGTGGCCGCCTTGCGGTCTTTGTTTCTAAACGTCTTACTCACGATCAAGCCTCCCCAGCCGGCGTGATGAACTGCTTAGTGGACGCTGGCCTCGGCCGCGTCTGCCTTGTCTTCTAACGTTTCTTCTGTTGTGTCCTCGGCCGGGGCCTCAGCTGCTGCGCTGGCCGTCTTGGTCACCAGCGCCTCAATCTGCTGCATCGACAGCATGTGGATCTGGATCAGATCCAGATCGCCCGAGCGGAACAATTTGGTGATCTCTTCATCCGGCAGTGCCCGCAGCTTTTCATTGCTGACCCGCAGGAAGCCAGTGATGCCGCCCTTGGTGCCATCCGCGAGCGTAAAGTCGATGCGCGCCTCTTCCAAAAGCCCCGCCTCTTCCAGACGGTCGCAGAAACCTTGGGTGCGGTTGAAGGTCGCCTGATACTCCTCCACGAACTGCAGAACCGAGCGCAGATAAGTGGTTTCGGTCCCTTCGGAGTCAAACAGACGCTCGCCTTTGTCGTCGGTGTTCAGCCCCGCGTAGCCCTCATCCAGACACAGCGTCATCTGATCCGAGCCTTCCTGAGCGGCAAAAACAAAAGGATAGCGGCGGAAGAAGGCCGGCACATAACGCCCGGTCCAGCTGTCATTTGCATCAACAAAGGCGTTGCTGTCTTTCTGCGTGCTCAGCAGGGCCAGCGGCACAACACCGGTTTCGGTGCGGCTGAAGACGATCGGCGTTTCCACACAGGCGCGTGGGAATTCCACATCCACGATCGGAACCGCATTCACATCGCGGGCAAAGCCGAAAGAGCTGGTGCGGCTTACCGAGGTTTTCTGATGAACCTGACGGTTCACCGGCACCACATTGTCGTAGATCAGCAGTTGTTTGGTCATGTTATTTCCCGTTGGTGATCGTGTTTGATCGTCTTGTTTTATGTACGTGCAGCGCCCAATCAGGCGCCGCTGAAGTCCTGTGACAGAGTCGGCACGTCCAAGGCGCCAAAGAGCGCTAGAATCTGAGCCTGAATTTGCACCACCCGCAGCCGGGCGATCTGCCCCTGCAGCACCAGCGTATCGCGCCGCAACCGTGCCTCCAGCCCGGCCTCTGGTCCGATGCGGCCGGCCTCTTGCTGTTCCTGCGCGGCGGCCAGACGGCGTTCCGCTGCGGCACGTTCCTGCCCGATCGACTGGACCGAGGCCAGTGCGCGCTTCAACCCTTCGGTCAGCGCCTCATAGCGACGTTCGGACAATTCGGTGATCTGGCCCAGCCGCAGGTTGGCAATCTCCACCCGCGAGCGTGCTTCGCGCAGCTTGCTGCGGCGCACCCCGCCCTCATAGATCAGCCAGTCCGCCTGCAGGCCCAGTTCCGTCGACTGCACTGTGGAGCCACCGCCGAAAAGCGAACCTTCGGTTTCTTCATAGGTGTATTCCAGCGTCAGTTGTGCGGTGGGCAGGAAGGCGGCTTTGGCAATCTCTTCCTGACGGGTGGCGATATCAATCTCAGCCTTGGCCACCTGAATGGCTGGCGAGACCTCACGCAGGCGTTCCAGACTGAAGCTGTTGACCAGCGCGTTGTAATTCGGGATCCCGACCGAGGCCCCGGCGTAAGCCACACCGCTGACATCCGGCCCCACAAAACGCTGCAGTTCAAACAGCGCCGTGGTGCGGTCAAATTCCCGCTCCGTCTGCTGGGCGCGGGCCTCAAACACATCGCTTTGCGCGCGCAGGAAAGTGTCGGCCTCAATCGTGCCGGCATCCACCCGCAGCCGCAGATCTGACGCCAGTTGCGAGCGCGCGCGCACCATGACGCGCGACTGGTCATAGCTGATCTGGGCCCGGGCCACATCCAGGTAGCTGTCAATCAACAGGGTGGTCAGCTCATTGCGCGCCACCACAGCCTGCGCCGACACCAGCGCCTGTTCGGCCTGTGCCAGCGGCATCTTCTTCCAGCGCACCCGGTCATAGACCGGCTGACGGACTGAGAAGGTCACCGTGGTTGTCGGATAGTTCGACGTGCCTTCCTGAAAGGTGGTGTTGTCCTGATTGACGATTTCCTGCTGCGTTTCGATATATTCGATGTTCAGGCCAACCCGCGGCAGCCGTTCCCCACGGGCCTGCAACACCAGCTCTTCGGCGATCGACTGTTCGATATCCAGGATCTCATATTGGGCATCGCGCCCCAGCATCCGCTGATACGCCTCCGAGAGTGAGAGTGTCTGTGCCTGCGCACCTGCTGCAAAAAACAACAAAAACGCTGCAAGGCCCCGCCCCAGCGTCCGGTGTTTGCGTCGTTGTGCGTGGCCGTGATGCAAAATGGCCTGTCCTAACAATTTCATCCGTCCAATTTCCTTGCCTGCCTCATTTTTATAGGGGGCGACGTCGGACTTCGGTGACCAGAAAAAACGCTTAACATTTAGCAATTAAAAGATGCAGAGCATGTCTGCACAACTACCCCCAAGTCAAGCGTTACCGACTTTGGCCATATAAATCAACAAAATGAAAGCGCGAGGGACGTTCATTCCGCTCTCTCAGTGGATATGAAAACCCCGCCCAAATTGGCGCTCAGTGGATCACCAGTTTCATCACCGCCAGCGCCACGCCCAGCCCGCCGGCTACCACACCCCCCATCAGGGTTGAGATCACGGTACCCTCAATCACCCGGCCAACGCCCCCCCAAGCAACACCAAAAGGGCGACACACAGGCTTTGCGCCAGGTAAACGGCCAGATCGACGCTGATCCAGCCAAAGGCGGCGGCGACGAAAAACAAGCTGGGCAGGTTGGCCACCGCCAGCGTCGGATAGCTGTGCCGCCACGCTGCACGCCATTTCTGTCGGGTGATCGCTTCGCGCACCGCCAAGGCATGTGACATCACTTCGGCAAAGGCTTTGGCCAATGTGATCGCCAGCACAGATCCAAACAGCACCGCGGCCGTTTCCAGCGGTCTTTCTGAGGTATCACCGGCTGCCATCAGGATGCTCAGCACCATAATTGCCCCGTAGATGATGCCAAAGGCGGCGTTGTCCAAGCGTTGAAAGAAGCCTGATTTTTGTGTCGCCTCAGCCGCCGGCGAGGCCTGTTGATCTGTGTTGGTCATAAGATCCCTTTGGTTTTGGCAAACCTGAATGCCCCCATCTGGCGTTTTGGCGCGCGCTGCTTGAAAAACGGGCGTCGCACGTCTCGATCCGCCGCAACCCAAACCACCCCATTGAGTTTTGTTACTTTATAAAATAATCCTGTGATCAAGACGCGGTCCTACAGATGCTAGGCCGTGTGCGTGAGGGGACAAGCGGGGGGACCAGATGCGCAAACAAGCGGCAACACGCCAATCGGACATTCTGACCGTCTTGCGCGGGTCTGATGCTCCGATGACGGCCTACCAGATCCTTGAAACCCTGCAGAGTGAGGAACCCGATCTGGCCCCACCTACAGTGTATCGCGCACTCAGCGCGCTGACCACGCAGGGCCGCGCCCATAAGCTGGAATCGCTGAAAGCCTTTGTGCCCTGCCGCTGCGATCACGGCGCCAGCCTGCCGGTTCTGGCGGTCTGCGGCACCTGCGGCGTGGTTGAAGAACATGACGGCAGCGCCCTGATGCCCGGCCTCACCGATCTGATGCGCCCCAGCGGATTTCAAACCGACCGCACCATCGTCGAAGTTCACGGCAATTGCACTGACTGCGCTCATTGAGCGTTTTGGATTAAGGACATTTCCATGCGTATTTCTCTTTCCTTTCTTGCCACGCTGGCAGCCACCACGGCCCTGGCCGAAACCACCCGGCAGCTGGACGCCCATGAACATGGGGTTGGCGCGCTGAACATCGCCATTGCCGGCACCACCCTGGAGATGGAATTCCAAGCCCCCGGCGCAGATATCGTTGGCTTTGAACACGCCGCCAGCAGCGCTGAGGACCGCGCAGCGGTGGATCACGCAGTTGCGACGCTGGCCCGCCCGCTGGAACTGTTCGAACTGCCTGCCGCCGCCGAATGCTCCGTCACCGAAGCCCGCGCCGCACTGGAAGCGGAAGAGGCGCATGACGATCATGACGAAGACCACGGGCATGAAGAGCATGAGCATGAGCATGAGGAACATGCACACGGTGAGCATGATGACGATCACGCAGACTCAGAACATGCCCATGAAGACCACGCAGAAGGCGACAGCCATACCGAGTTCCATGCCCATTACGTGCTGACCTGCGCCACACCTGAGGCGCTGGACCAGATCACATTCGCCTATTTCGACCAGTTCGAAAACGCCCGCGAGTTGGAGGTGCAGTTGGTCTCGGCCAATGGTGCCAAAGCCTTTGCGGTACTGCGCGACCAGCCCATCCTTGATCTGCGCGGCATGTTCTAATTGTGAGCGTGGCCCCGATCATTTCGCTGCAGGATGTGCAGTTTCGCTGGCCGGGCCGCACAGGCTTTGGCCTCAGCGTGCCGCAGTTTGAGCTGGCCCGTGGCGAAGCGGTGCTGCTGCTCGGCGCCAGCGGATCGGGGAAATCCACGCTGCTGTCACTGATCGGTGGCACGGTGCTGGCCAGTCAGGGCACGGTCCGCGTTGCGGGTGAAGACATCGCCAGCCTGCCCGGTGGCCGGCGCGACCGGTTTCGCGCCGAACAGATCGGCATGATCTTTCAGCAGTTCAACCTGCTGCCCTTTGGCTCGGTCCTTGACAACATCACCCTGCCCCTGCGGTTTGCACCAGAGCGGCGCAAACGGGCGGGTGATGTGCAGCGCGCAGCAGCTGGTCTTTGCGCCGCACTTGCCCTGCCGGAGGGGCTGCTCACCGCCAAGGCGGCCACCCTCAGCGTCGGCCAGCAGCAGCGCGTTGCCGTGGCCCGCGCCCTGATCGGCACCCCGCCCCTGTTGATCGCGGATGAACCAACCTCCGCCCTTGATGAAACCGCGCAGGGGCAGTTTCTGGATCTGATGTTTCAGCAGATCCGCGCCCAGCGCTCAGGGCTCTTGATGGTCAGCCATGATCCGCGGATGGCGGATCGCTTTGACCGGGTGATTGAGATGGCTGACTTTTTACATGTTGAAAGGCCAGCGGCATGATCCTGCGCCTTGCATTTGGCTCGCTGCTGGCGCGGGCGCTGACGGTGACCATGACGGTTCTGGCCATCGCGCTGTCGGTTGCCCTGTTTCTGGGGGTCGAAAAGGTGCGCACTGGGGCGAAGGCCAGCTTTGCCGATACGATCTCTGGCACGGACTTGATTGTTGGCGCGCGCTCTGGCTCGGTGCAGCTGCTGCTCTATTCGGTGTTTCGCATTGGCAATGCCACCAACAACGTCACCTGGCAGAGCTATCTTGATATCTCCGCGCGTCCCGAGGTCGACTGGATCGTGCCGATTTCCCTTGGGGACAGCCATCGCCAGTTCCGGGTGATGGGCACGACGCTGGGCTTTTTCGAGCACTACAAATATCGCCGTGATCGCGGGCTGGAGGTCGCAGAGGGCAAGTTGATGGCCGATCTCTTTGACACAGTGATCGGCGCTGATGTTGCGCAGGCTCTGGGCTACCAGATTGGCGATCCGATTGTGGTGGCCCATGGCATCGCCTCTTTCACTGAACATAAGGATCAGCCGTTCCGTGTGGCGGGCATTCTGGAAAAGACCGGCACCCCGGTGGACCGGACCGTGATTGTCTCCCTTCAGGCGATTGAGGCGATCCATGTCGATTGGCAAAGTGGTGCGAAGATCCCCGGCAAAACCACACCCGCCGATAAGATCCGTCAGATGGATCTGACACCTAAAGCCGTGACCGCCGCCCTTGTCGGGGTGACGAGCCCGCTGAAGACCTTTGCGCTACAGCGTAAGATCAACACCTATCCTGAGGAGCCATTGCTGGCGATCCTGCCCGGTGTCGCCCTGCAGGAGCTGTGGGGCATTGTGGGCCTTGCAGAAACTGCACTGCTGGCGGTTTCGGTGATGGTGGTGATCACCGCGTTGATTGGCTTGATGGCCACGCTCTTTGCCAGCCTGAATGAGCGGCGCCGCGAAATGGCAATCTACCGCGCTATGGGGGCCAGCCCACGGGTTATCCTGGGCCTACTGGTGCTGGAGGCATTGATGACCACGCTTCTTGGGGCTCTGATAGGTCTGGCAATGCTGTACCTTGGTCTGTGGATTGCCCAGCCGCTGGTCGACAGTGCCTTTGGCCTTTACCTGCCTATTGAACCGCCGGGCCTGCGTGAGCTAGGGGTGTTGGCAGGCGTCATCGCTGCTGGCGCAATTGTGAGCATGCTGCCAGCCCTGCGCGCCTATCGCCTGTCGCTGGCCGATGGTATGATGGTGAAGACATGACCAAGATTTCCCGACGTGACCTGATCACCCGCGCCTTGCCGCTCTCCCTCGCTGGGATGAGCCTGCCGAACCTTAGCCTTGCCGCCGCAGCGCGTGAGATTACCTGGGATGATCTGATCCCCCCGGGCATCCCCTATGCTGAGATCATCGGCGAAGGCGAGATGGATGAGGCCAACGACATCTGGCGCCCGATTTATGACGCCAATGCCACCAAGCTGAACGCCGACCTGCATGGCGCCTATATCCGCATGCCGGGTTTCATCCTGCCCTTGGAGATGGACGCCGAAGGGGTCAGCGAATTTGTTCTGGTTCCCTATGTGGGGGCCTGTCTGCATACCCCACCGCCGCCGCCCAACCAGTTGGTGCTGGTGCGGTCTGTCGATCCCTGGCCGAGCGAGGACCTGTGGGATCCGGTCTGGGTCACTGGGCGGATGAGCACGCAGCTGATGACCACCGAAGTGGCAGAAACCGGCTATGCGCTGATCGCCGATGAGATGGAGCGGTATGAGTGGTGAGGGGGACCTAAACCCACCTTTCCGCTTTCTCTTCCCTTCCCATGCCCAGCGCAGGTGACTGGCCTTGTGACGGGCCACCCTACACGGCGAGGTGATCTCAGCTAGGCTGGAATTCCTCCCCTTCTGGAATATTCACATCTGTGGCATACTATCACTGCGGGAAATTTTCACCCGCAGCAGGAAAGTCATTTTCAAATTTTTACTTTGAGGACCTTCACCATGCCCGATATCTCCAGACGCCATCTGTTAAGCACCGCCGCAGCCTTGGGTGTTGCGGCCAGTCTGCCAAGCCCGATGCTGGCCAATACCCAAGCGAGGTTTGTCCGCAAAAACGCCTTTAGCCCCGATGCAATCCCAGATCTGGAAAGCTATCGCCGCGCGGTTGAGGCGATGTTGAACCTGCCGCCGGATCATCCGCACAACTGGTATCGTTATGCGATGATCCATATGTCGGACTGCCCGCATGGCAATTGGTGGTTCTTTGCTTGGCACCGCCCCTTTATCGGCTATTTCGAACAGATCATCCGCGAATACTCGGGCGACAGCAATTTTGCCCTGCCCTATTGGGATTGGTCTGCTGAGCCGAAGATCCCACCGCAGTTCTTTGTCACCCCCTCAGACCCTGACAACCCGCTGGATCCCACTTCCGGGCATTACTATGAAACCCAGGCCGATTTCGCCGCCGATTTTGAACAGATCGTAAAGGCGCTTTATGCCAGCTATACCCCCGCACAGAAGGCGCAGCTGACCCTACGGGGCTATCCTGATGCCGACAGCTATTGGGCCAGTTACAACAACGGCGCGCTGGAAGATGGCATTCTGGCAAATATCGCCACCAACCGGGCGCTCAATCGCTGGAATACCGCGGATTACAAGATCGATTATCAAAACCCGGATCTGGTGGACCTGACCGCACAACAGACGCCATGGGGCCGCCCAGTCCCCGCCAAGACCAATGTGGAACCCTCAAAGATCCGCACCGGCATCAAAGCGCCGGATTTCGCCATGCCCGCCAGTGGCGCATCGCAAAGCGTCTATTTCAACAGCCCCATCTCAGCCAACCACCATATGTTCACCGGCTCGGCTGAGATCGAAGGCTTCCCACATAACACCACCCACAACTTCCTGGGCAACGCGATGCAAAGCCTGATGTCCCCGGTCGATCCGATCTTCTTCCTGCATCACTGCAACGTGGATCGGCTATGGGATGTCTGGGAACAGCGGCAACGCAATCTTGGGCTCTCCACCCAACCGCTGACCGGTGATCAGCAGGCGTTCTACAGTGAGGAGTTCCTGTTCTACATCGATGTTGCAGGCCAACCCGTCACCGGGCACACTACGGCCCGGGACGCGATGGAGATTACGCCCTTTGACTACAGCTATACCCCCGGCACCGGATCTGAACTGATCGGTGCGCCGCTCAGCCGGGTTGTGGCCGCAAACTTCACCGCCGTTGAAGAAGCCGCGCCAATCGCCGCCGGTTCGGTGAGCCTTGCCAAAGGGGCGCTGAACCCAACCCTGACGGAGGAACTGGCCCTAACAGCCAATAGCCTGACCAACGAAGGGTTGCCCAATGCAGAGGCCGCACGTGACTATCTGGCGACCGTCACCTTTATCCCCCCCGCCTCCGCCGGCAGTCTGGTCTATGAGCTCTACGTGGCGCCGGGCAACAGCGAAGCTGTGCCGGGCAACGCCGATACGGTTCTGGGCGGCACGTTTGAATTCTTTGGCATGCGCGGCGCCAAACACAGCCATCACGCAGACCCGCTGCATATCACCTATAACATCACCGATGCGGTGCAGGCGCTGAACGGGCAAGGCTTGCTGGAGAAGGATACAGAACTGTCCTTCGCCATGGTCACACAATCCAATGAGGTCGGCGGGCTGGAAGCGGCGGCCGAGGCCACACAAATGCGTGATGGTCAGTTGCTGGGGGTCAGTGTCGCCTCCATCTAAAGGGCATGAGACTGTCCCCACCCTCCCTAAGCGTGGCCGCCTTGGCGGCTGCGCTTGCCCCTGCTTTGGGGGCTACCCTATCACTGGCGGGCACTGTTGCCCTCGCCCCCGCCCCGCTTATGGCTGATCAGATGACCGAAGACGCAGCCCTGTTTGAAATCCCACTGACCACGTCAGATGTGCCAGAGCGCTGGCGGTTGGACCACGGGCCCTTGCCAGCCAAGGCTCAGATCACCCTGCTCTATGAAGATGGCAGCGCCTTTTCCGGGGTGCAGTTCTTTGGACAGCGCGGGGCAATCCCCCCCGGCAGACATCAGATCATTGCCGAACCACCGACGCAGCCTATCCGAGGTAGTATACGAGTGCGCGCCTTTATCTGGACGCCTACCACCGGTCTGCGACCCGCCACCCCCGGGGAGATCACCCTGCTGGAACCGTTGCCCGCCCGTTAAGGAGCGGCCTCGCCGCGGCCTGCGATCTGCTGCACCACGCTGACCAAAGCCTCAGCCCCCGGCAATTGCCGCCGTCCGCGCCGGGTGGCGACTGACCAATTGGCCAAGGTCTGCAGGTCCAGATCCACCTCAACCAGCGCGCCTTGAGCCACGTAATGGCGGGTGCAGTCGCGGATGCTGAGCATCACCAGATCGCTGTTCACCGTCAGATCGCAGATCAGGCTGGTGTTTTCGCTGTCGACCACCAGCGGCAGATCCTCGACCTTGGCGTAGCCAAACCAATCGGCAAACTGCGCCAGAACCGAAGGCGCGTAATGGGATCCGGCCAGACCGAAGTCCTGCAGGTCCTGCGGGTGCAGCTCCGGCTTTGCCAAAATAGGATGCCCCTGACGCACGAAGGCGCGGCCGGGCTGCGCCCCAAGCGGCAACATTTCCAGCTGCGCCGCCTCAGGCATCAGGGCCGAGGTGATGCCGACAATTACATCCAACTCCTCCGCCAGCAGCTTATCCACCAAGACAGGTGTTGGCCGCACCAGCACATCCAGCGTCATGCGTGGGTTTTCCTTCAGCCATTTCGCCGTTGAACGCCCGCCAAAGGCCGAAGCAAAGGCCGCCGTCATCCCCAGACGCACATGGCCCGCCGCCCCATCCCGAAGCGCCTGCACCGTGATATCTAGATTGCGCGCCTGAAACAGCAGCCGCTCCACCTCGGCCAGTAGGCTCTGACCATGGGCGGTCAGCTGGATCGGGCGTTCCTTGCGGTCAAACAGCTGAAAGCCTAGCCGCTCCTCCAGCGATTTGATCGCATTGGACAGCGCGGGTTGGGTGATATTGGCCATGGCGCAGGCCTGCGCAAAGCTGCCGGTCTGGGCGACCAGTTCAAAGTAGCGCAATTGGGTGAGGTTCAGCATCGGGCACGGCTCCGCACAGACATTCATGTAGCGAATGGAAAATATAGAAAATCCAAATTTGTGCAAATGTTGCTACCCCCCTAAACTGCGCGAAATTCAGGAGCCTTCGCCAATGACTTACGCCTTCCCCGAAAAACGACTGGAGATGACCCTCGCCGACCGGTTGGAACAGCCCGAAGGCTGGGTTTACATGACGGGGATGCAGGCCTTGGTGCGGCTGCCGATCCAGCAGGCCCGGCGGGACGCTGCGGCGGGGCTGAACACGGGCGGCTATATCTCAGGCTATCGGGGCTCACCGGTTGGGCGCTATGACGTTGAGCTGTGGCAGGCCGAAGAGGTGCTGAAGGCGCACAACATCGTGTTTCAGGCCGGGCTGAACGAAGATATGGCCGCCACCGCCGCATGGGGCAGCCAGCTGGTGGGGCATTTCCCCGGCGCCCGGGTCGAGGGCGTGTTTTCCATCTGGTACGGCAAGGCACCGGGCATGGACCGCTCGATGGACCCGTTGCGCCACGCGAACCTTGCGGGCACCAACCCCAAAGGCGGCTCACTCTTGCTGGTGGGCGATGACCACGGGGCAAAATCGTCAACGCTTGCCTGTTATTCAGACCTGAACTTTGCCTCCACCGGCATTCCGCTCCTGGCCCCGGCCACCGCGCAGGATGTGCTGGATTTCGGCCTGCATGGCATCGCCATGAGCCGCTTCACTGGCACCATCGTGGGGATGAAACTGGTCACCGACGTGGTTGAGGGCGGCGGATCGGTTGAGGTCGGGCTGAACAGCCCCGAAATCACCGTGCCTGAGGCGCCCGAAGATGTCGCCATCCAGCCGTTCCGCGCCATTCTGGAGCAGGAAAAACTGCTCTGGGACGTCAAGATCAAACGCTGCCTCAGCTACGCCCGGGCCAATGGGCTGAACCAGATCAGCGGGGACACAAAGGCCAAGGTCGGCATTCTGGCAGCGGGCAAAACCTGGCAGGATCTGCGTCAGGCGCTGGACGGGCTGGGCTTTGACGGCGACCATATTGGCGACGCGCCTGTGCGCCTGATGAAGGCCGGGATGGTCTGGCCGCTGGACCCAGAGGCGATCAAGACCTTTGCGCAAGGGCTGGACACCATTGTTGTGGTCGAAGAAAAACGCGGATTGCTGGAGGATCAGCTGCGCGCCACGCTGTACGGATCGGACCTGACCCCACGGATCGTCGGCAAGACGTTTTCCGGCGAAACCGGGGAGGTTGCTTTCCCAAACTATGGTGAGATCAGCCCAAATCTGGTGGCCCGGGTGATTGCGCGGGTGGTCAATGAAACCAACCCCAACTACGGGTTGGCGGTGCCCAACCAGCCCGGCGCAGCGCCGCGTCTGGGTGGCGGCGTGGCGCGACCACCGTCGTTCTGTGCAGGCTGCCCGCATGGCCGTTCAACCCAGGTGGTTGAGGGCAGTCGCGCCCTTGCCGGCATCGGTTGTCACACAATGGCGGCCTTCCGCGATCCAGCCACCACCAACTCGATCAGCCATATGGGCGGCGAAGGCGGCATGTGGCTGGGCCAGTTCCCCTTTACGGATGAGGGCCACGTCTTCGCCAATATGGGTGACGGCACCTACAACCACTCGGGCTATATGGCGATCCGCGCCGCCATCGCGGCCGGAGCTCCGATGACCTATAAACTGCTGCACAACGGCTTTGTCTCCATGACCGGGGGACAGCCGCATGACAGCGAAGTGTCGCCCCAGATGATGGTCCAGCAACTGCGCGCCGAAGGGGTGAACCGCATTGCGCTGGTCAGTGATGAGCCTGCAAAATACAGTGATATGAACCGCCCCGCCGGTGTGACCGTCCACCACCGTACCGCCCTGGCCGAGGTGGAGCGTGAACTGCGCCAGATCGATGAGGTGACGGTGCTGATCTATGACCAGCCCTGCGCCACCGAACGGCGGCGGCTGCGCAAACGCGGCAAATGGCAGGATCCGGACAAACGTGTCTTCATCAACGCGGCGGTCTGTGAGGGCTGCGGTGATTGCTCCACCGTGTCACAATGTATGGCGATTGAACCGCTGGAAACCGATCTGGGCCGCAAGCGGGTGATCAACCAGACCTCCTGCAACAAGGACTTTTCCTGTGTTGAGGGGTTCTGCCCCTCCTTTGTCACCGTTTCGGGCGCGAAGCCGCGGCGGGTCAAAGCCGCGGCCGCCCAGTTTGACACCGATCACCTGCCAAAACCGCAGATCGCCGCCGTTGACAGCAGCTGGTCCATTCTGGTGTCCGGCATTGGCGGCGCGGGGGTTGTGACCGTGGGCCAGACCCTTGCCGTGGCGGCCCATGCCGATGGTTACTTTGCCTCAAACCTCGACATCACCGGGCTGGCGCAGAAATACGGTGCGGTGCATTCCCACATCAAGATCGCCGCCGCGCCGGAAAAGATGCGCGCCACGCGGATTGCGGACGATGAAGCCGATGCGCTGATCGGCTGTGACCTTGTTGTTGCCGCCGGGGATGAGGCGCTGGCGAAAGTCAAAGACGCCGAGGCCGTCTGCGTGACCGACACCACCGTGGTGCCAACCGGCGAATTTGCCAGCAATCCTGACTGGTTGCTCAACGGCGCCGAGCAGTTGGAGAGGTTGACCCGCACCCTTGGGGATCGTGCCATGGGCATGGATGCGCAAGGTCTGGCGGAGAAGCTGATGGGCGACCGGGTCTTTGCCAATATGCTGCTGGTGGGCGCCTCATGGCAGCAGGGTGGCCTGCCGTTGTCTTATGAGGCGTTGATGCATGCGATCACCCTGAACGGGGTGGCGATTGAAAAGAACAAGCAAGCCTTTGAATTGGGTCGCCTGGCCTATGCGGAGCCGGAAACCGTCTCCCGCCTGATGCAGCCCAGCCCGCCTGTCTTGCTGGACGCCCACCGGCCCCAAACGGCGGCAGAGGTGATCGCAGATCGTCTGGAGCGGCTGCAGGCCTACGGCGGTGCCAGCTATGTGGCGCGCTACCGGGCCATGATCGACCAGCCGGGGTTTGACGCCCTGTCACCCGAGGCACAGCTGGCGCTGGCCAAAGGGGCCTATAAGCTGCTGGCCGTGAAGGATGAGTGGGAGGTGGCCCGCCTGTACGCCCGGCCTGAATTCCTGACCGAGCTGGAGGCCGCCTTTGAGGGTGATCTGAAGCTGCAGTTCCACATTGGGGCCTGGCCCTTTGCCAAACGGGACAAAACCACCGGCAAACTGGGCAAGGCGGCACTGGGGCCCTGGCTGCTGCCAGCGCTGCGTCTGATGAGCCGGATGCGGGGGCTGCGCGGCAGCTGGTTGGATCCCTTCCGCTACGGGCAAGAGGCGCAGCTGCACCGTGAGGCACTGGCGATCTATGAGGCGGATGTCAGCTTTGCATTGACGCAGGCCGCAGCGGGTGCCGACCCGCAAGTGCTAGCAGAATTGCTGAACCTGCCAGAACAGATCCGCGGCTATGGCCATGTGCGCGAACGCCATCTGGAAAAGGTGCAGACCCGCCGCACGGAACTGCGCGCCGCCCTGACACAGCCCAGCACCGTCGCGGCAGAGTAAGGCCGCCGCCCTTCGTGGCTTCCAGGATCGCGCCCTGCACTGCGGGGCGCGGTCTGTCGAAGTTTCCGGAGGCTGTGGTGAGCGCCCCAACCAATTGACACGGTAAAGACCCCGTATTGCGGCCAAGATGGCGCGAGATTATTATGTTATTTCATAACAATTTGAGAAGTCCACCATGACCGTCCCTACTGCCATACCTGTCAGCCTTCTCACCGGGTTTCTGGGTGCAGGCAAAACCACGCTCCTGAACCATCTGCTGCGCGAGCCCAAGGCGGGGCGAATTGCCGTTGTTGTCAATGAATTTGGCGATGCCGGCCTTGACCATGATCTGGTTGAACAGGCGGCAGAGGATGTGGTGTTGATGGCGGCGGGCTGCATCTGCTGTTCGATCCGGGGGGATCTGTCGCGCACGCTGACCTCACTTCTGGCGCGTCGGCAAACCGGGATGTTGGACTTTGACCGGGTGATCATCGAAACCACCGGATTGGCCGATCCCGGCCCGGTGCATCACACCCTGCTGGTCGATCCGCAACTGGCGCCGCATTTCACCCTTGATGGGATTATCACGGTGGTCGACGCCGTATTGGGCGCCGATACACTGGATCAGCACAGTGAAGCACAGGCGCAGGTGGCGATGGCCGACCGCATCGTCATCAGCAAAATGGACCGCGCCCGCCGCGTGGACACGCAGGCGCTGAAACGTCGCCTGGATCGTCTCAACCCACGCGCCACGCGGCTGCAAGCCAACCATGGCGCGGTGCCGGTGGAGGCGCTGTTCCACCTCAGCCCGCTGCGCCGCGAAACCGGGCCGCAGAACGTGATGGACTGGCTGTCCGCCGCCCCCCTGCCCCAAAGCAAGGATCCACTGGCTGGCCTGTCTGGGTTTTCTGTACCACAGCCCGGCCTCACTGCCGCCATTGAACCCTCATCGCACCACGCCTTTGACAATCGGATCGTGACCGCCTCGATCGAGATTGAAGAGCCGATTGCCCCCGGTGTTTTCGATTTCTGGCTGGAAACGGTGATCGCTGCACGGGGCGCGGACATGTTGCGGATGAAGGCGATCTTGCACATCGAAGGCACTGCCCCCCCCTATGTCATCCATGGGGTGCAGCATATTTTTGAGCCCCCGGTGCCGCTGAAGACCTGGCCACATAAAGACCGCACCAGCCGTGTTGTGCTGATCGCGCGGGATTTCAGTCAGGGTGATCTGGACCACTGCCTGGATGTGCTGCGCATGCGCCCGAAAGAGGTGGTGGCGGAGATGTGAGACATCGGAACCGCCTGTACCGACAGCGTTTTGACCACTGAACGGGCAGACCTCGCGGCCCTTGCCCCCTTCTGCGCCGTCAGTACCCATAACATGTGCGTGAGAGATTGACGCAGTCTGAGATTGCAGGCATTGACCTGATCGTTCCAAAAACTCAAAAATGGCCCATGTTCCGCTTTTTATACACCATCGTGAAACTGTTCGGCGGCGAACAGCGTGCAACGGCTCTGCTGCAAAACAAACTGCGGGTGGCCAAACGCGCTACCTCGCAGGTTGAAATGACGCTTGAGAAGGCCGTGCGCGGCATTAAGGTCGAAAGCACCCGTCTGATCAAGAAAAGCGAAAGCCTGCCCAAGCAGGAACAGATCGATCTGGCCGATGACATTCTGGCCTCGGTCTCGGACGTGGAAAAGAAGGCCACAGTGGGCTTCCAAAACGCCAAACGTCTGCATGAGCTGATTGCAGGCATCGCGCGGCACCCAAACCTGCCCGACTGGGAGCGGATTTCTTATCAGGTGGATGCCCAGCAAGCCAATGCGCAGGCGATCAAACAGCATGCCGTGGCGCTGACCCAAGCGATGCACACCAATATCGACCGGCTTACCGCGCAATATGCCCCGGACGAACCGGAAGAAGGGCTGGAGGCAGAAGCCACCGCCGAGGCTAAGGCGGAGGTCGCACCCACGACCGCCTCCAAGCCAGCCACCAAATCAGCCACCAAGCCCACACCGAAGGCCGAAACGGATCAATAAGCCCAAAAACGCAAAGCGCCGCCCATCACAGGCGGCGCCTTTTGTTTCTAGCATTGCGTCACGTGCGCATAGCTGCGCCCGCTTGCCAACGGGTCAGGAGGCCAGACGCAGCGCGTCGTCTTCTCCTTCGGTAGCCTCCGCAACATCGCTGTCCTGCAACTGATCCGGCTCTGCTGCACACTCGTCAGCTGTGCCTTCCGACGCTTCTGCAGACTTACCCGTGCCGTCGAGATCGAAATAGCTCACCACATCGGTCAATTGTGCCGCCTGCCCTGACAGCTCGGTCGCGGTGCTGGCCAGCTCTTCTGAGGCGGCAGTGTTTTCCTGCGTCACCGCATCCAAGCGCTGCACAGCCTCATTGATCTGGCTGGCACCAATCGCCAGTTCCCGCGAAGAACCGGAAATGCCACTGACCAGGGTGGAGGTCTTTTCGATCTGCGGCACCAATGCGGTGACCATTTCGCCAGCCACACGGGCGCGTTCAACCGTCTCACTGGACAGCGTGGAAATCTCGGCCGCAGCTTTCTGGCTGCTTTCCGCCAGCTTGCGCACTTCGCTGGCCACAACCGCAAAGCCGCGGCCATGTTCACCAGCGCGCGCCGCCTCCACCGCAGCATTCAGCGCCAAAAGATCGGTCTGACGCGAAATGTCCTGCAGAACGTTGATCCGTTCCCCGATCATCCGCATGGCAGAGACCGCTTCGGAAACCGCATCCCCCGATTTCTGCGCTTCAACCGACGCGCGGCGGGCGATCTGTTCCGTTTCAGATGAGTTTTCCGAGCTGGCGGAGATATTGGCCGACATCTGTTCAACAGCGGCCGAAACCTCCTCGGTCGAACTGGCCTGCACGGCAGCCCCCTCGGACAGGGTTTCTGAGGTGCCCGCCATCTGTTCCGAACCCACAGACAGGTTGCGTGCGGCGGCGTCGACATTGGTCAACGTATCTCGCAGGCGATCCACCATATCGATCTGGGCGCTCAGCAGATCCGAAATCTCATTGTTGCCCTTTGGGGTGGCTCTCACGCTCAGATCACCTTGTGCCACGCTGCGCGCCATGTCGATGGAGGTTTTCATCCCCGTCGAGATCGACCGGATGATTGACAGGGCCGCGATGCTGCAGACCACCAGCGCCACCACCGACAGGATGGTCAGGTTGCGCGACAGATCCGCCTGAGTGCTCAGCACCGCTGAAACCTCTTGATCAGCACGAGTGCGAATGATGGTTGAGATTTCCTGAGCCGCCTCATTGATGGTGCTCATCGCCCGGCCAGAGGGGCCGTGATAGAGTTTCTCGGCCACCCGCGCGCGGCCCATTTCGATCATGATAATGGCCCGCTGGTTCTGCGTATCTGCGGTGTTATGCGCCTCGGTGATCACGGCAAGGATCTCTTGCAGCTCAGGATCGACACGGGCAGTCAGGGTCTCGGTCAGTTCTGCAAACTTAACGTTCAGCCCTTTGATCTGTTCAATCAGCTCCCCGCGGCGCTGCGCGTCGTTTTCGTCCTTGGGAATGATCGCTTCGCCCATATAGGTGCGGATCAGCACCTCAGTCAGAGCGATTTCGTTGATCAGTTGAA
Organism: Thalassovita autumnalis; assembly: GCF_001458255.1. Classification (GTDB taxonomy): domain Bacteria; phylum Pseudomonadota; class Alphaproteobacteria; order Rhodobacterales; family Rhodobacteraceae; genus Thalassobius; species Thalassobius autumnalis. Next base: position 48,139 of record NZ_CYSB01000027.1, on the reverse strand, counting down.
TGTCCTGAGCGTCCTCTGACACGAAGATCTCAAAATCGGTGGTCAGTTTTTTCAACTCACTGATCGCATAGGCCAGCCCGCCGAGGAAAAAGACAAATACGGATACGTAGGACAAGAACAACCGTGACTTCAAAGTGAAGCGCATCTAGGTCTCCCATTGTTGGATGTTTCGCGGTTCGGCGCTTCCTGCGGGAAACGATCGGCGCGATCCCATGCACTGCACGGGTAAAACGCCATTACCAATGTTGGCGCGCTTAAGAGGTCACACATCACCAAAGTCCGAACACAAACTGTTTTGCGCCAGCGGGTTAAGCTGGGCACGTAACAAGTCTAACGGCGCATACCCCGTCCATTTTCGCTTTTTTGTGGTTTAATTTTGGGCGCTAACAGCCCCGTGGCGCTTGCCGGCGCCAGACCCGAAAAAATGCACAAATTGCAGGCAGATTGGCGGTTTATCCCGCAAAAACGAAAACACCAATTGAGTGCCGTCCCTGCTATTTGGGTAGAATGCTGAAATTCGTTTCAAGGCCCCTCAATGAGCGGTGCGCAATAAGATGCCAGATACAGCCCCGCGCCCACTCATGCGCGCCCGGCAAGCGGCGTTTTCGGGATGGTTGAAATCCGGCGCTAGGGCGCGTTGCGCTGCGAAGGTGCGGTCACAAAGGCGTCGGTCGGCAGGCCGGCTGCGCGCTGTTCCTGCGCGGCCTCTGCCCACCAGGCAAGTTGCAACAGGGTGCGGCCCAGATACCCCTGCCAGCGGGCGGCATCCACGTCTGGCAGGTAGCTGCCATCCTCGGCAAAAACCTCCTGCGCATGGGGCACATGCACCATGCTTGAGACCGGCAGGCATCCCAGTTCCGCCAGGAAGGTCCGCATGTTCACCGCTGCACGCGCGCCGCCCCATTGTCCGGCGGAATAGGTCACGATGGCGCTGGGTTTGAAGGAAAACAACGAGCTGCCAAAATGGTTCAAAAGATCGGCCAAGGCCGGGCTCATCGAATGGTTATACTCCGGGCTAACCGCCACATAGCCATCCGCCGCGGCAATTTTTTCGGCCAGCTGATCCAGTGCCGCCGGCGCGCGGCCCTTGGCATAGGCAAACTGCGGTTTGAACGAGGTCGGCAGGTCAAGATCCAAGGGATCGATTAGTTCCACCTCATGGCCGGCCTCAAGCAGCCAAGCCACCGTAGCCCTGGCCACCCGCTCCCCCAACCGCGCCGGCCGCGGCGGTGTTGAGGTGCGAACGGATCCAAGAAACACCAAAATCTTCATAACACCCTCCTGCTGCCATTGCCCTTTTGCGGGCCTTACCGACCCCCTGCGAAGAGGTAGCGCAAAACATCACCCTGCCCAAACTGAAATCAAGAGGCTTGCGGCGGCTCTACAGGCGTTGCCAAGCAAAAGGTAAACGCACAAAAGCATCCACCACAGGGGCGAAGCTTTACACCAAAATATGGAAGATTTTTCAGAAGGTATGGCAGAGAGGAAGGGATTCGAACCCTCGAGACGGTCTCCCGCCTACGCACTTTCCAGGCGCGCGCCTTCGACCACTCGGCCACCTCTCTAACTGGGCCATCATTTATTAGAGCTCATCATCGGTCGCAAGCCCAAAATGCAAACTTCTGCCACAGCACCGATTTTTTTTGATCCGCCCCGCCAAGGCGCGCGGCCCAATGATACCTTAGCGCCCCCTGCCCCGGTCACCGGCTGCCGCCGGTTCGGGCAATCGGCACAATGGCGCGCAAATGTGAGGCGGGAAATGGCGCGGGGTTGTTGTATCCTTGACGCGCTTGGAACATAGTCACGCGACACCCCGCATGAGCTGAAAGCACACGTAATGAACCAAAGTCCGCATCGTCCCCCTGTTGCCCGTCGTCTGACGGGGGCGGATCCGCAGAAATCGCAGATGCAACGGGTTCAGACAGGGGCGTTGATCATCATCGCCTTTGCGGTGGTGCTGTTTCTGCTGGTGCAGGCAAGGTTTCTGCTGATTTCGCTGGCCACAGCCATTGTGCTGTTCTCATTGACCAGTGACGCCATCAACTTCATCGCGCGCCAGCGGATCGGGCCGTTTCGCATTCCGAACTTTCTGGCATCGATCACCGCTCTGTTGCTGATCTCTGCCGGGATGTTGACGCTGACCTCAATCATTCTAAGCCAGCTCAACACCGTTCTGACCACCACGCTCAGCTACGCCGAAAGCCTGCCGGGCGCGGCCGCAGCAATGTTTGCCTGGATGGGCGAGGATGTTGAAAAGTCGGTATTTGACACGGTCAGCTCGATCAATGTGGGCAGCTACCTCAGCACGGCTGCAGGGCAAGCGGGCAACCTGATGTCGGCAACCGTTCTGGTGATCCTCTTTGTGGGCTTTCTGTTCGCTGAGCGGATTTGGTTTTCCACCAAGCTGGTCAACTTCATTGGCGATGAGGAACAGGCCAAGCGGGTGGGCCGGATCATGGCCACCATCATTCACCGGGTGAACTATTACCTGCTGGTGAAATCCGGCGTCAGCGCGGTCACGGGTGTGATGGTCTGGGTGGTTGCCGGGGTGTTCCAGCTAGAACTGGCGGCGGCCTTGGGCATTTTGACCTTTGTGCTGAACTATATCCCCAATATCGGCTCCATCGTGGCGACCGTTCTGGTGGCGCTGGTGACCTTTGTTCAGATTGGTGAGCCGGGGCCGACGGCGGCGATTTTTGTCACCGTGGGGATCATCCAGTTTGTCAACGGATCGGTGATCGATCCAATGCTGATGGGGCGGGCGCTGCGGCTGTCCTCCTTTGGGATCATCATCAATCTGGCCTTCTGGGGCGCGGTCTGGGGCGTGCCGGGCATGTTCCTGTCAGTGCCGATCATGGTGGCAATGATGATCATCTGCTCGCAGGTGCCGGAGTTGCGCCCCATTGCGATCCTGTTGTCGCGCGAAGGGCTGCCGGAACAGGATGACGACGGGTCCGAGGCCGCCCCCTCACGGTCTGCCAGAAACGAAGACAGCGCCGCCTAAGCGACGCTGTTTCCTGTGCTTAGCATGACAGTTCAGCCTCAGTTGTCGAGGTGCAGGTAGACCCGGCGGTTCTGCTTGCCCTTCTTTTCGACCTTGCCCAGACGGATTCGGCCGATTTCGCTGGTGCGCGCCACATGGGTGCCGCCGCAGGGCTGCAGATCAACCTGATCGTCGCCCGAGCCGATGCGCACAAGGCGCACACGCCCCTGCCCCATCGGCGGCATCACCGACATGGTTTTCACCAGCCCCGGATTGGCCTGCAGCTCCTCATCGCTGATCCAGTCTTCGCTCACCTCAAGGTCACGGTCGATCAGCGCATTCAGGGCCTCGGCCAGGGCTTCCTTATCTTCCGGCGCCTCAGGCATATCGAAATCCAGCCGCCCCTTATCGGCGCCGATGCTACCGCCGCTGACCGGCAGCGGGATCACCACAGACAAGAGGTGCAGCGCCGTGTGCACCCGCATATGACGGTGGCGGCGGTTCCAGTCGAGGCTCTGGCGCACCGCAGTGCCCACGGGTGGCAGCGCGCCGGGTTCTGCCGGAACCAGCACAATCGCGCCATCCTCACCTTTGACAGTGGTGGCGATCACCATCTCTGATCCTTCCCACGACAGCTGACCGCTGTCGCCGGGCTGACCACCCCCGGTGGGGTAAAAGACACTTTGATCCAGCACGATCCCGCCTTCAGGCGTCAGCGCCACCACCTTGGCCTCGGCCTCCCGCAGGTAGGCATCGTCACGAAACAGCGGATGTGTCATTCAGACCTCTTTGTCTTTTGGGGTTATGTCTTCGGAAGTGTCAGCTTGCCCGGCCTCGGCTTCGGCCGTGGCGGGCGTGCCCGGTGCCTGCGGCTGCAGCACCTCGGGATTGCGCAGCCAGACGTCGCGCTGTGCGAACGGGATCTCAATCCCCTCTTCGGCAAAACGCTTGGCAATCGCATGGTTGATTTCACTGCGCACGCTCAGTGCCCAGTTCACATCCCGCAGGATCGCGCGGATCTCAAAATCAAGCGAGTCTGCGCCAAAGCCTTGGAACAGCACCGCCGGGGCCGGATTGGCCAGCACCATCGGGTGATCTTCGGCGATTTCGCGCAGGATCCCTTCGACCCGGTGGGTGTCCGTGCCATAGGCCACGCCCACCGAAACAATGACCCGGCCTACGGTATTGCCACGGGTATAGTTGGTCACCGTGCCGCTGACGAGATCCGCGTTGGGGATGATCACATCGGTGCGGTCAAAGGTTTCGATCCGGGTGGCGCGCACCGAAATGTCACGCACATAGCCCATCTGGCCGCCCACCTCGATCCAATCACCTTCGGAGATCGGGCGTTCGATCAGCAGGATGATGCCGGAAACGAAGTTCGACACGATGGTCTGCAGGCCAAAGCCAATGCCTACGGACAGCGCACCGGCCACAATCGCGATCGAAGACAGATCCAGCCCCGCGCCCGTGATCGCGACCAGCGCCGCAAGCGTGATCCCCAGATAGCCAACACCAGAGACCACAGCTGTCTGCCCGCCCTGATCCAGCCGGGTTTTGGGCAGGACCGAGGTTTTCAGCGCCCCTTGCACCAGCCGCGTGACGACATAGCCAACAGCAAAGAGAATAGCAAAAGCAATAAAATCACGTGGGGAAAACCGGGTATCCCCCAATGTAATCCCAGCCATGAATTGGCTCCACAGCTCGGTCAGATCGGTGAACCGCATTCCCCAGATCAGGGCCAGAATAGGCAGCGCCAGTACTGCAAGCGCAACGCCGACCAGCGCAGGCACCAACGCCTCTGACGGGTCATCGCGCGTAGTGAACAACGCATAGACCAATGTCGCCAGATGGTGGATGGCAAACAGGATAGCCAACAGGCCGACAGTGTCGACTGCCGGATAAATGAGCGCCTCTGCCGCATTGCGATAGCCAATCGCCACCAGAAGCGGCGCAAGAACGGCAATCACCATCGCACCGCGCACCAGCAGGTTTGCTGCGCGCAACCTCAACGGTGCGGCCTCCCCCTCGGTCAAAGCGGCCAGCGCCGGTGCGGTTAGCGCGCGCATCAGACGCGCCAAGCGCATCAAGGCCAAGCTGCTGATCACCATGAGCGGGAAGGCCAACAGAACGCCTGCAACCTCATCAAGGCCGCTCAGCGCCTCAAAGGTGGCACCAACCTGGGCCAAAACCACTGCGGTAGCCAGACCACCCCCAACGCGACGCAACGCCGGCCGTCTGCCTGGGTCGACCTCAAACACAGCTGGTGCGGGTGGATCACTGAACAGTTTGTCACACAGCCAAACCGCGCCCAGCAAGATCGCGCCCCACAATGGCACCTGCGCGATCAATGCCTCACCGCGCAGACCGAACATGCCCGTGAGCAGCAATGCCTGCACCAGCAACAAAAGGCCCGTCCAGGGCACCAAGACCTTGCCCAATGACACAACGAAGGTCAAAATTTCGGCGCTGGCCGTCACCCGCGCACCAGACGCAAGCCGCAACCGTTCGCGCAACCGCGAGACCAGCCCCCCCGTCCAGCTGCGCCCACGCATCAACAGCAAGGCCCCAAACAGGCTGAAGGGAATGATCACCAACAGGTTCTGGCGGAACTGAAACAGCCGCAATTCGTTATCAAGGTTTGCGCGCACCTCCTGCAGAGGGACAAACACCGCATCCTTCAGCTCTGCCAGCCCTTCGGCCCAGTCCACCGGGTTCAGCGGGCTGGGACCAATCGAAACCAGAGCGTCCGCCTGGCGATTGCGCAATACAGTATCAACTTCCGCAATCAGCCCTGCTGCCCGGCTGGCTGCGGTTTCTGCCGCCAGAACAGGGGCACGCAATTCGGCCAGCCGCTCCGTCAGATCCTGACGGCGCGCGGTGATCTCAGCGCTTTCGCTGCCGTCATCGGGGGCCGGGCCCAAAACGGCAAGCTGACTTTGCAGGTTGTCAATCCGCTGGGAATGGCCGCCCTGCGCGTCCGTGAACACCTCGCGCCATTCAACCAGCTGCGCGCGCAGCCGCTCCAGCGCCCGATCAGAGGCGCGCCCCGCTTCCAGCGTCAGCTCCGCGCGGCGGGCCGTGGCCTGCCATTCCTGGTTTTCCTCATCACTGAGGGCTGGCACACCAGAAACTTGCGCCGAAACCATCGGCGCCGAAACCTCGAGCGTTATCAGCAGGAGGACACACACCAGCCCTGCCGCGATGCGCCCGAACCAAGAGGTGCGGGCCAGTGAAACAAGGCGGGAGGGCTGTGTCATGTCCATCAAGCTATGTCAGCTGCGGATTTTTCAAGCTTACGGGTTTTCAAAGACGGCCGGCGGCGCGGGCAGTTCCTTGGTCAGCCATTCCGGCTGCGGCAGGCCCTTTTCCGCCAGGAACGCGGGGTTGAACAGTTTCGACTGATAGCGGGTGCCATAGTCACACAGGATCGTGACGATCGTATGGCCCGGCCCCATGTCCTTGGCCATCCGCACCGCGCCTGCGATGTTCACCGCCGAAGAACCGCCCAGGCACAGGCCTTCGTCCTGCAAAAGGTCAAAGACCATCGGCAGCGCCTCTTCGTCGGGGATCTGGTAGTTCATGTCCGGCGTGAACCCTTCGAGGTTCGCGGTGATCCGGCCCTGCCCGATGCCTTCGGTGATCGACGTGCCGGTGGAGGCAAATTCACCATGCGCATAGTAGCTGTAAAGCGCCGCGCCCATCGGATCGGCCAAACCGATTTTCACGCCTTTGGGCTGCAGCGCCATGCCAACACCTGCCAGCGTGCCGCCAGAACCAACGGCGCAGATGAAGCCATCCACCTTACCACCGGTCTGTTCCCAGATCTCGGGCCCCGTGGTTTCAATATGCGACTGACGGTTGGCAACATTATCAAACTGGTTGGCCCAGATCACGCCGTTTTCTTCCGTCTCGGCCAAGGCTTTGGCCAGACGTTCCGAGTAACGCACATAGTTGTTGGGGTTCTTGTAGGGGGCGGCAGGCACTTCAACCAGCTGGGCGCCAGCCAGACGGATCATGTCCTTCTTTTCCTGACTCTGGGTTTCCGGGATCACGATCACGGTTTTGAAGCCCATCGAGGCGCCGACCAGTGCCAGACCGATACCGGTGTTACCGGCGGTGCCTTCAACGATGGTGCCACCGGGTTTCAGCTGGCCTTTGGCGATAGCATCTTTGATGATGTAAAGCGCCGCGCGGTCTTTGACCGACTGACCGGGGTTCAAAAACTCAGCCTTGCCCAGGATCTCACAGCCGGTTTCTTCACTGGCCGCTTTCAGGCGGATCAACGGGGTCTTGCCAATGGCATCAGCCAGGTCGCGTGCAATGCGCATGTTCTTTATCCTTATCAGGTCCAATCCCAGACTTAGGCCTCTCAGCACGGATGCTCAAGCACCTCTACGCAGGGATTCACGATTCCGTGCAAGCCAATGCAGCGCAAGCGCCAGCGGTGTCACACGGATTTGGCCAGTATCCAACATTTCCAACGCCCTATCGAGGGGCATCAAATGGGTTTTGATATCTTCCTGCTCAGAGGCCAATCCGCCGATCTGAGTGGCCGCATCTGGCAGATCCGCCAGCCCCAGATAGATGTGGAAAAACTCACTGTCACAGCCCGGCGACGGGTAGCCTAGGTGGATCTCTTTAAGGGCTTTCAGATCCAGCCCCGCCTCTTCCGCCGCTTCGCGCCGCGCGCAGGCCTCAGGCGTTTCGCCGGGATCAACCCGGCCCGCAATGGGTTCCAACTGCCAGGGCCCATGATCCCCCCGCGCCAGCGGACCCATTCGAAACTGTTCGATCAACAGCACCCGGTCGCGCACCGGATCATAGGGCAGTACCAATGCCGCATCGCTGCCCATGAAGGCCGCCCGGTCCACTACCGGACACATCGAGCCGTCAAAACGGCGGTAGCGCAGCTGCATCTCTTTCAGGGCAAAGAAATTGGCGTAGGGGTAGCTTTCTGACAGCACCTCCAGATCCGCCAATCCGCGCCCTGACGGGCCCAACACAGGTGTTTCCTGCTGCGCCAGAACCTGGGCGGCAGCGCGGGTGTGGATCATCCGGTAGATCGCGCCAACCTCTTCAGGGGTTTTCTGACCGCGATGCAGCAGAACCTCTTTGGCGGCGGCGCAGTTGGTTGTCCCCCAGGTCGCGGCCCAGTCTGACAGGATGAACTCTGGGCCCGCCTCATAGCTGCTTTCTGGTGGCCAGAACATCTGCACCCGGCGCATCTGGCCATCCTGTTCCAGATCCACCCAGATCAGATCATAGCCAAAGACCCGCTCATAATAATCCAGCCGCGCCACATCTTCATCGCTCAGCCCTTCGGCCAGCAATCCAATCGCGCTGCTGCCGTCCTTGGGCAGGATCAGCGGAAAGGCCTGCCCCTTGGCCCAGCGAATCTCATACCCCGGCAACCCGGCCTCAGACAGGGCAATACCATCCAGCGAATGGCCCACCACCGTTTCAAGCAGGGGCAAATGGCGCAACGTGCCATAGAAGAACAATGCAGGCATTGAGGGAGCTTTCAGCGCAGATCTGTTTCTAACGCCACAAGCTATTGGCGATTTCCACGATAATGGCAATCACCACTGACCCAATAATCAGCGGCCCAATCACCGTGGGGTGCAGCAGCACAGACCCGTAATCCGCCAGAATGCGAAAGATATCTTCCAACGCGCGTAGCGGGTTTGGGTACATCTTGCGGGTCGACAGGCGCAGCATCTCATTGATCGCCTGGGTGAACAGCCCCACCGTCGCCAGCGCAAAGGCCGCCGTCAGACCGTTCGCCAGCGAAATCATCAACCCGCCGCCGGCCTTGGGGCCCAGCATAGCCCAGCCGATCAGAAACCCAAGCCCAAGGTTCACATGGTTGAACCAGCCAAAAATGGTGCTTTCCGGCATCAGGGGGCGGACAAGGTCCGACACGAACCACCCCAGCCCGGCCATCATCAGCGCGCCAATCACGCGTGCCGCCGTAAATGTCATCTGCTCGCCTTTCTTTGTTATCTGTTCTTTTGGCCTTAACGTCCCGCAGTCAGATCAGCAGTCAGGCCAACTGTCGCGGATCATCCTCGCGGGCGACTGTCAATTGTACCACATCACAGTTGCCGCCCCGAAACGATCCCGCGCAGGAGGTCAGGTAGAAATTCCACATGCGGCGGAACCGGTCGTCAAATCCCAAAGCGGCCACATCAGACCAGCGGTCATTAAACACCTGATGCCAGCGCCGCAGAGTTTGGCTGTAGCTGTCGCCAAATTCCAGCACGCTTTTCTCGGCCAGCCCCTGCTGGCGCACCTGCTCACGCAGCGCGGTTTTGGACGGCAACATGCCACCTGGGAAAATGTATTTTTGAATAAAATCAACGCCTTTTCGGTAGGTCTCAAAGCGTTTTTCCTGCAGCGTAATGATCTGCAGCGTCGCCTGCGCGCCGGGTTTCAAACAACGTTTCAGGGTTTGGAAATAGACGGGCCAGTATTTCTCGCCTACGGCTTCAAACATCTCAATACTGGCGATCCCATCATATTGCCCCTGTTCATCCCGGTAGTCCTGCAGGCGAAACTCCACCAAATCAGAAAGACCCGCCTTTTCAATGCGTTCCCGGGCATAGTTGAGCTGCTCCTGCGAAATGGTCAGCCCGGTGACCCGCAGCCCACGTTCGCGCGCTGCATATTCGGCAAAGCCCCCCCAGCCACAGCCAATTTCCAGCACATGATCGCCGGGTTTCACCGCCATCTGATCCACCATGGAGGCATATTTTGCCTCCTGCGCGGCCTCCAGGCTTTGCTGTCCTGAGGTGAAAATGGCGGAGGAATAGGTCATCGACGGATCCAGCCAAATCGCGTAAAAGTCATTGCCTAAGTCATAGTGATAGCTGATATTTTTCTTCGCCTGCTCCCGCGTGTTGGAGTTCATCCAATGGCGCATGCGTTCATAGACCCGCACCAGAAACATGCCGGGAAACCCGTCATAAAGCTCATCATTGCGGTCATGCAGAAGATCTAGGAAAGCCTGCAGATCAGGCGTGTCCCACCAGCCCTCCAGATAGGCGTCGCAAAAGCCAAGATCGCCCTCCCGGACAAGGCGCGCAAAGGTATCGGTGTTATGCACCCGCAGCTCAGCCACGAAACCCGGATTGCCCCCTTCGGCGCGAAACACCCGGCCGTCCGGCATCACGAAATCCAGCCGCCCCGACTGCATCCGATTGGCCATTTGAAACACCTGCGCAAAGTAGCGCGGCAGGCCTGTTTGCCCTTCTGTTGATGTCAGGATCATCTTGCAACTCCCCCAAGTTTTCATCTCAGGCTTGCAAGAAATGCGTTTTCGATCAAGGTTTTCGTGCAGATTGCGCTTAATCCACGGTCCCCAGATCGCGGGATTTGAACCGCTCCAATGCGGCCAAGGCAGCCGCGCGCCCCTCGGCCAGACCCACGATGGGGCTCAGGGGGCGCGGTGTCTCTGTGACGTTCCACGCACGCGGCGTGGCCTCGGCAAACCCACTGTCGGTTGCCAGCCAGCGCCGGGTATAGCGGGCCTCCGCATCAAACTTTTTCTGCTGGGTCTCAGGGTTGAACACGCGGAAATAGGGCGCCGCATCGGGCCCGCAGCCCGCCACCCATTGCCAGCCCATCGCGTTTGACGCCGGATCCCAATCGACCAGAGTGTCGGCAAACCACTGCTGGCCCAAGCGCCAATGCAGCCGCAGATGTTTGGTCAGGTAAGAGGCCGCGATCATCCGCACCCGGTTGTGCATCTTACCGGTCACATGAAGTTCCCGCAGGCCGGCATCGATCAGATCCACCCCGGTGCGCCCCTGCTGCCAGGCCTGCAAATGCGGGTGATCTGCCGCCGTTTTCCAGGGAAACGCCTCCCACTCATGGCGCCAGGCGCGGGTCTGAATATGCGGATCATGGTAACTCAGGTGCCAGGCGAAATCGCGCCACGCCAGTTCTTTCAGGAACTTTTCCGCGGCACGGGCCAAGGCGGCCTGCCCGGCAACCGTGACCCGCGTCACATGCCAGATCTGACGCGCCGAAATCTCACCATAGGCCAACGGTTCACTTAAGCCCGATGTCACCTGCCGCGCAGGAAAATCGCGCCCCTCCGCGTAATCCTGCAGCGCCCCCGCCAGAAAATGATCCAATTGCGCCTGCGCCGCCGCCTCGCCCAACAGCAGATGCGGCGCCACGACAGATGCGCCGCGCTGCATCGCCTTACCCAACTGCCAACTGTGCAGCGCTTCTGACTGCGGCCAACTGTCTGGCACTGGCAACCTATCCGGCGCGGGCTTGGCGGGGGCAACTTCCTGCGCCGCAAGGGCCCGCCAGAACGGCGAGTAGACGCGGAAATGCCCACCGGCTTTGGTGGCCAAGGTCCAGGGTTCCGCCAGCAGGTTTCCGGTAAAGCTTTTCACATCAAGGCCTTGCGCGGCGAAATGCGACTTGACCGCCGTGTCCCGCGCGATCCCCTCAGGCTCAAACGACCGGTTCCAGTACAGCGCCTCTGCCCCGGTCTCCTGCACCAGCTGCTGCAGTGAAGCCAAGGCGGGACCGGACCGCAAGATCAGCCCGCTGCCGATGCGTTGCAAACTGTTCTGGAAATGCTCAAGACCCAGGCCAAATCGCCATTTCGGCGCAGCGCCCAGCGCCTCGAACAGGTCGTCACGCAGAAAGATCGGGATCACCGGACGGCCGGTTTGCGCCGCCGCTGCCAGCGCCGGATTGTCCGTCAAACGCAAGTCTCGCCGCAGCCAGACAAGGACCGGGCGGGTGAGATCGGAGTGGGATGTGGATGTTTTGCTGTGGGGCATATCGGGGCCTTTTTCCACATTACGATCCGACCCTCGGGCCGGATCAGTTTTTCTGCCCGGAACTTGCCTTACAGAACGGCGTCCAAAGCCTTGAGAAGCTGCTGAATTTCCGCCTCAGTAGTGTAATGCACGAAACTCAGGCGCAACACGCCCTTCGCAGGATCCACGCCCATCGCCTTCAGCGCCCGCACCGCATAAAAATCGCCGCCGCCAGCCATAATGCCATGATCCGCCAGCGCCGTGGCCACCGGCAAAGCCGCCCGGCCCAGATCCAGCGCAACCGTTGGCGCGCGGCGTTCCGGATCCGTCGGGCCGATCAGCCGCAGATCATTGCGGTTTTGCAGATAGTCCATCAGCGGCGCGGCCAGTTTCACCTCATGCGCCCGCATCAGATCATGAACTCCACTGCCTTTTGCCGTCAGATCGCCGCTGATCCCGTGATGGGCCGCCAAGGCCTCAATGTAATCAACCATCCCTGCCGAGGCCGCGACCTGCGCGTGATCGGGGCCCGCCGGAGTGAACCGTTTGTAAAGAACATCCGCATTAAAATAATGCGCCTGATTGGGCAGTTGCATGCCCAGCTCACGCCGGATCACCATAATGCCCTGATGGGGCCCATAGGTTTTATAGGCCGAAAACAGATAGATATCTGGGCCCAGCATACCCACATCGGGGATCCCGTGCGGCGCGTAGCTGACGCCATCAACGCAAACGAAGGCGCCAGCGGCATGGGCCATCGCAGTGATTTCCACCACCGGATTGACCTCCCCCACCACGTTGGAGCAATGCGGGAAACAGACCAGACGCACCTTTTCATCCAGCAGATTTTCCAGACCGGCAGGATCCAGCGTGCCGGTTGTCGGGTTGATCCGCCATTCCCGCACGTCGATGCCACGTTCCGCCAAACGGCGCCACGGGCCTGAGTTGGCCTCATGATCCTGATCGGTCACCACAATCGCTTCACCCGGTTGCAGCCACTGACCAAAGGCTTGCGATAATACATAGGTGTTCTGCGTGGTGGACGGGCCAAAGCTGACCTCATCCGTGGCCACCCCCATCAGCTGCGCCAGTCGTTGGCGCGCCTCATCCATTTCGGTACCGGCAAGCTGACTGGCGGCATAGGGCGCATAAGGCTGCACCTTACGCGTATGATAAAACCGCTGCAGCCGGTCAATCACCTGCGCGCAGGTATAAGAACCCCCGGCGTTTTCAAAAAAGGCCTGCCCCTGCAGCGATTGTTCAGCAAACGCGGGGAAGTTTTCCCGCACGAAATTCACATCTAGATCTGTCATGCGCACAGCTTTGCCGTGTCTCATGGATTGGGTCAAGAACCGTTGTCACGGCCTAGATTTGACGCGGCGTTTAGCCAGACGGAGAGGTCCGGCCCAGAACCGGGCCGCAACAGTTTCATATAATACCCTGGAGCGTATTGGCGGCGGCGGGTGATGTCGGGACCCCGCCTTAAGGGGTCACCAAACCGCTATGTCGCAGTCGTTAAGACTCCGGAATCAAGCGTTTACGTCAACGACCACCCGGCCCTGAACCTTGCCCGCCAGAATATCCGCGCCCAACTGCGGCAGATCCTGTAGCGTCGCTGGCTGCACCATCGCGTCCAGCTTTTCCAATGGCAGGTCCGTGACTACCCGCTGCCAGGCCCGCTGCCGTTTCTCAAACGGCTGCAGGACCGAGTCGATCCCCAAGAGGTTCACGCCCCGCAACAGGAAGGGAATAACCGTTGCCGGCAGCGCCGCACCGCCCGCAAGTCCAACGGCGGCCACCGATCCGCCATATTTCATCTGCCCCAGAAGCCGCGCCAGCATTGCGCCGCCCACGGCATCGACACATCCCGCCCAGCTCTCACTCTCCAGCGGACGTTTGGTTGTTTCATTCAGCTGTTCCCGCGGAACGATCTGACTTGCGCCAAGGCCGCGCAGATACTCTTCGGTCTCAGGTCGGCCGGTCACCGCGGCAACCTCATATCCCAGATGCGCCAGGATTGCGGTTGCAACGGATCCAACACCCCCGGCTGCGCCCGTCACCAATACCGGACCCTGCCCCGGGGTCAGCCCGTGATCCTCCAGCGCCATTACGGCCAACATCGCCGTGAAGCCTGCCGTGCCAACCGCCATTGCCTGGCGGGTGCTGATCCCATCGGGCAGCGGGACAAGCCAATCACCCTTCACCCGCGCCTTTTGCGCATAGCCGCCCCAATGCGCTTCGCCGACGCGCCAACCGGTCAGCACCACCTTGTCACCCGGTGCGTAACGCGGATCTTCCGAGTTTTCGACCGTGCCCGCGAAATCAATCCCCGGCACATGAGGGTAGTTGCGCACCAACCCGCCGCCGGGTCCAATACACAGACCGTCCTTGTAGTTCACGGTGGAATAATCCACCGCGACCGTCACTTCCGCGTGCGGAAGATCATCCAACCGCAGCTGTTTCACCGCAGCCTGCGTTTTGCCATCTTCATTTTTGTCAACAACAAGGGCGTTGAACATCACGCTATCCTCCCAAAGTTAATTTTTCGCAAACGCAGGCGGCATAAATGGCAGATCCGTGGTCCACCCCTTGCCGCCCGCGGCCGTCACCATCGCGTGGATCTGACCGCGGTGATGGGTTTGATGATTGAACATCTGCATCAGGCACAGCGCCTTTGGCAGAGAGAAATCCCGTTGCATCGCACCGGAATACCAGCTGAAATCACCGTCCATATCCGCGGCAGTCAACTCGTTGGCCCACGCCAGAAACCGCTGATCCAGTGCCTCTCGCTTTTGCTGCCAATCCGCCAGATCCGCCGCCTCAGCGGTACTGTTTTCCAAGACCGTTTGCGGACCCGCGCCGCCGTCAAAACGCGACAACCAGGTCAGGTCCCCCCAGAGCAGATGATTCGCCGTGCCTTGTATGGAGCCGAAGAAAGCGCTGCGATCCAGCCACAGCTGCGTCTCACTCAGCGCAGACATCGCAGCCGACATTTCGTTGTTTTGCCAGAGGTTATGTTGTGCCATCCGCTGACAATATTGCGGCGTAATCATTTGTTCATTCCTTTGGTTCATCATGATCTGGCGACACCAAAACCTAAGGAGGATGCTCAGGAGTGTTGCGAGAAACCACGGGGCTTGATAAATGTCTGACAAATAAATCAGCACCTGCCAAGTAAAATGTCAGACAATTCAAAACCCCGTCCACGCCCGACCGATCTATCGGCAGCGATCGCCAGTGATATCCGCGACGCCATCATCGCGGGTCGGCTGATTGTAGACGAACGCCTACCGTCTGAGGCAGAGCTGGCCGCCCAGTTCGAAGTGTCACGCCCAACGGTACGTGAAGCGTTGAAACGATTGGCGGCACAATCGCTGATCCGCACGCAACGTGGCGCAAGTGGCGGGGCCTTCGTGAACCGGCTGAGTTATGAACAGGCCTATGGCCAGCAGATCACCACCTCGACCCTGCTGCTCAGCATGAATGGTGTCAGCTTTGACACCGCCTGCGAAGCACGGTTTGCGCTGGAACGGGCCTGCGCCCCTTTGGCCGCAGAAAGGCGGCAACCTGATCACCTGGCGGCGATGCAGGCTGAGATCACCCGCCAGTCTGCCACCGGCCTATCGGATGAGGCATTCTGTGCTTCGGATGTTGCGTTTCACCGGGCCCTTGTGGATGCCGCGGGAAATCCCGTGCTGTCTTATCAACTGGCCGGGGCGGTTGAGGCGATGCAGCCCTTGATGAATATGATCACCTACACACGCCGGTCGCGGGATGTGATCATCGGTCTGCATCAACGCATTGTGGATGCGCTGGAACAGAAATCTCCGGAAGACTGCGACAGTGCGCTTGTCGAACTGCACAGCTATACCCGCGATCTGAACCAGCCCACTGCCCGCTGATCAGCCTGTTCCCGCCGAAACCTCTGCGACTGCGGGGTGCGACTTGCCCAACATCACCGCGCGGCTCATGGTGCGCACATGCGTAAACGCCTCCTACTGATTTCTTTTTTGGCCCTGACTGGCGCTGCGTATGGCCTGGCCCCACCGCATCAACGGCTTGCGGCCCATGCCAAACTGTCAGACATTGTTCACACTGTCCTTCCCGCGCCGCGGCATCCCAGTCAGGAAACACGCGCAGAAGATGTAATCCCTGCTACTACCTGGGCTACAGAGTTGGTGACAGCCGCGACGGATCAGATCGGCATAACAACGCAGTATGATGGCGCCTATCAAGGGCTGGACTATCCTATGGGTGACATTGATCGGCGTCGCGGCGTCTGCACGGATGTGGTGATCCGCGCCTTGCGGGACGCCCATGATCTGGACTTGCAGGTGGTCGTACATGAGGACATGGCCGATCACTTTGCCGCCTACCCTGCGCTCTGGGGGCTGCCAGGTCCCGATCGAAACATCGATCACCGCCGGGTGCCAAATCTGCGCCGGTTTTTTGAGCGCATCGGTGCTGAACGCCCGCTGACCGCGCCGCCCAGTGCCACAGATTTTCGGCCCGGTGACATCGTCACCTGGTCCTTCGGGCCTGGTCAGCCGCATATCGGCATCGTCAGTACCCAGGTGGATCGCCACAGTCAGACGCCGCTGATCATTCACAATGCCGGGGCCGGCACCCGGCTGGATAACATCCTGTTTTCATACCCGATCACCGGACATTACCGTCTGGAGGGGGCCCTGCACCCCACCTGAATTTGCAATTCTGCCCCTTCTCTTCCCCGAAGTTCCCGCCTATATAGGGGCTGTCCCCTCGGGGGCTATGGACATAAACGCGCTCGTAATAAGCGGATCGGACCCGGGGGCGGTACCCGGCGGCTCCACCAAACATCCTTTATTGGGGGATCATGGGGCCGAAACAGGATCGACGAACGTCTAAAGGGGTTAGCTTTGTCCCGGTGAGATACCACTGTTATCGGTTCGCTAAGCATAATTGCCAATAACAATCGTGCTCCGATGGCTCTGGCTGCGTAAGCAGTCCGAAAAATCGACCTTTAAGCCCTTACGCCTAGCAGCCTAAGGCGGGGTCCGCAGGTACCTGGCAACAGAAACCTGCACCTTCCCATTCTGACCTGATTTAGCCGCTATACGTGCCCGCGTTCCGCCGGTATGAGGGAGGCATTTGCAATGACAGCAGCATCAGGCCATGATCACCCCATCCCTTTCTGAACTGACCCGCGTTTTTGGCCGCATTGGCGTCTTGTCCTTTGGGGGGCCCGCCGCCCAAATTGCCCTGATGCACAAGGAGTTGGTGGAAGTTCGCCCCTGGCTGAGCGAAAAACAGTTCCTTTCAGCCTTGTCGTTTTGCATGTTACTGCCCGGGCCAGAGGCCATGCAGCTGGCAACCTATGCGGGTTGGTTGAAACGCGGTGTTTTGGGCGGGTTGATCGCTGGCGCCCTGTTTGTACTGCCTGGGGCGGCGGTCATTCTGGCGCTGGCGCTGGCCTATGCGCAGTTTGGCACGCTGCCCTTGGTGCAATCGGCATTCCTGGGCATTCAGGCGGCCGTGGTCATCGTTGTGTTCACCGCATTGCGCAAGATCGCCGGCAAAGCCCTGACCCGGCCAAGCGCCTATGTTCTGGCCGCACTATCCTTTGCCGCGATCTTTTTCCTGCAGCTGCCCTTCCCGCTTGTGGTTTTGGCCGCCGCTGTATGGGGCGCGTTGAGCGCGGAACACGCGCAAGCGTCAACCGAAGCAAAGGAAGCGCCGCGATTTCTGTGGCGTCCGGTTCTGGCCTGCGCCGCGCTGTGGGCGGCGCCGTTTGGCCTGCTGGCACTTTGGGATCATGCTTTCCTTAGCGAGATTGCGCTGTTTTTCTCCAAGCTGGCGGTGGTGACCTTTGGCGGTGCCTATGCGGTGCTGGCCTATATGACGCAGGCCGTTGTCAATGATCATGGCTGGCTGAGCCTGCCACAGATGATTGACGCCCTGGGTCTGGCAGAAACCACCCCGGGCCCGCTGATCCTGGTCACGCAGTTCGTCGCAACACTGGCCGGGCAGATGCAGGGCGGGGTGAGCTTGGCGCTCACGGCCTCAGCTCTCGCACTTTGGGTGACTTTTGTGCCGTGTTTCCTGTGGATCTTTGCCGGCGCGCCCTACGTCAACCTGCTGACCCACGCCCCGCGCCTGTCCAATGCACTGGCCGCAATCACGGCGGCCGTGGCGGGGGTGATCGCCAATCTGTCGCTGTGGTTTGCGCTTCAGGTGCTTTTTGGTCAGGTCAGCCAGACACGTTTCGGCCCTGTGCCGGATGTCAGCAGCTTTTCACCTCTTGCGGCAGGGTTCATGGGACTGGCAGCACTTTTGATGCTGGGTCTAAAACGCGGCATGCTGACGACCTTGGCCATCATGGGTCTGGTCGGCATCATCTGGGGCCTTCTGAGCTAACACTTCGGGTTAACCCATTGACCACACATCAGGATACCGCTGCTCAATCGCCCCGTCGAACGGCACAGTCAGACACACATCCCGACCCACTTACAGATTTTTTTTACCCGCTTTCGGTCAGTTGCCCTTTCGTTTTTTGGCAAATCCCCTATGCTCAGACCCGCACCAAGAAAGGCACTCTTATGTCAAGCAGCATTGACTACGGAAACCTGATGCACCGCGCCATGCGCAGCCTGATTCAGGAGGTTTTGCAAGGCGTTGCGGAAAACGGCCTGCCGGGCGCGCATCATTTTTTCATCACCTTCGACACCACACACCCGGATGCGGTGCTGGCCAGTTGGTTGAAAGAGCGCTACCCCAGCGAAATGACCGTGGTGATGCAGCATTGGTATGACAATCTGTTGGTCGAAGAGGACGGGTTTCACGTCACGCTGAATTTTGGCGATCAGCCGGAACCGCTTTACGTGCCATTTGATTCAATCTGCACCTTTGTCGATCCCTCGGTCGAGTTTGGTCTGCGGTTTGAAACCCCCGAAGATGGGGATGAGGACGGTGAGGGTTTCACCGAACAGGACGGCACCGCTGCCTTGGAAGAGATCCTGGAAGAAAAATCCGCCCCGCAAGAGGCCGAGGTCGTCAGCCTCGACAGTTTCCGCAAGTAAGTAGCGCCCGCCGATCGGCGAATGCTTGCCCATTGCCAAGGTGTTGTCCGGATTTTTGGGCTGCGCCATCTCACATTTACAATCAGGTGACATATCTTAACCCGGAATAGATTTTATGACGGGAGGATTGATATGGCACGGGACTTCACGCTGTTTATTGGCGAAATGATCCGCCGCCCCAATGAGGTGGGCGCGGTGGCTCCGTCTTCGACAAAAACGGCGCAGTGGATGTGTGAAGGGCTGGCACAGGTCGAGGGTCCGATTGTGGAAATCGGTCCCGGCACCGGCAGTTTCACCCGCGCCATACTGGATCATGGCATCGCGCCCGAGCGGCTAACCCTGTTGGAAATGGGCCCGCGGTTCTGCGACACGCTGCGCGAAAAATTTCCCGGCGTGCAAGTATTGAATCGCCCTGGTCAAGACATTGACAAAATTGGGTTAAACAACATCGGCGCAGTGATTTCAGGTGTGCCGATGCTGGCCCGCCCGGATCTGCAGCGCGGCGTTTTGGAACCTGCCTTTCGCGTGCTTGCGCCGGGGGCCAGTTTCACCCAGTTCACCTATTCGATCCGCACCCCGTTTGGCGATGACCTCCTGTCGGATCTGGGGCTGCAATCGCGCAAACTGGCGACGGTCTGGGCCAACCTGCCCCCGGCCACCATTTACCGGATTACGCGCCGCTGATACGCGGCCGCGACCTCAGGCACCTGATGCGATCAGAGCCCGCACCTTCATCGCTTTTTCAAAGTGGTCCAGCTGGTGGGTTCTGATCCACCACTCCGCCGCCTCCATTAGCAGATAGGGGTCATCATTTTTGTTGGCGAAAAACGCGTAGAAGGACAGGCCGACACCGTCGCCTTTATGCGCGATCTTGGCGTCACAGATTTTGATGGCTTTGAGGCGCAATGTCTCTCGCATGGGGCCGCTCCTTTTCCTTCGGGGTAATATGCGGCGACTTGGCACTTCAATCACCCTGCTGACAGGCGCTGTCAGCATCCCCGCCAATGGCAACGCTGCGCAAGTGTTAGCGGTATCCCACGGTATACAGCATTGCACTTTGCCCGGATTACGCTATGAAAACTGCAACAGATATCTCGGAGGTCATCATGGCGAATACCCGCACCGAAACCGACAGCTTCGGCCCCCTCGAAGTTCCTTCTGACAAATACTGGGGCGCACAGACCCAGCGTTCGATCATGAACTTCCCCATCGGCTGGGAAAAACAGCCCGTCGCCATTGTGCGCGCGCTGGGGGTGATCAAACAGGCCTGTGCGATGGCCAACAAAGAGTCGGGCAAGCTGGACGCTAAGATCGGCGATGCGATCATTCAGGCCGCCGGTGAGGTTTTCCAGGGCAAGTTCGACGATAACTTCCCGCTGGTGGTTTGGCAGACCGGGTCGGGCACCCAGTCGAACATGAACTCGAACGAGGTGATCGCAAACCGCGCGATCGAAATCCTGGGCGGCGTGATCGGCTCCAAAGACCCGGTGCACCCCAACGACCACTGCAACATGGGCCAGTCCTCCAACGACACCTTCCCGACCGCGATGCACATTGCCGCCGCCATGATGGTGCGCGACACGCTGCTGCCAGGTCTGAACAAACTGGCCGAAGGTCTGGAACAGAAGTCGGAAGAGTTCAAAGACATCATCAAAATCGGCCGCACCCACACCCAGGACGCGACCCCGCTGACACTGGGCCAGGAATTTGGCGGCTATGCCCATCAGATCCGACAGGGCATCGCCCGTGTTGAGGCCGCCCTGCCCGGCATCTATGAGCTGGCGCAAGGGGGCACTGCGGTTGGCACCGGCCTCAACACCCAGAAAGGCTGGGGTGAGAAGGTCGCGGCAAACATGGCCGAAATCACCGGCCTGCCCTTTGTGACCGCGCCGAACAAATTCGAAGCGCTGGCCGCCCATGACGCGATGGTCTTCATGTCGGGCGCCTTGGCCACCGTCGCCGGTGCCATGTATAAGATCGCCAACGACATCCGCTTCCTGGGCTCCGGCCCGCGTTCGGGTCTGGGCGAGCTGATCCTGCCGGAGAACGAGCCAGGTTCCTCGATCATGCCGGGCAAGGTGAACCCAACCCAGGCCGAGGCAATGACCCAGGTGGCCGCCCATGTGATGGGTAACAACGCCGCGATGACCTTTGCCGGTTCGCAAGGCCATTTTGAGCTGAACGTCTACAACCCAATGATGTCCTACAATCTGCTGCAGTCCATGCAGCTGCTGGGTGACGTCGCCGACAGCTTCACCGAGCGGATGCTTCTGGGCATCAAGGCCAATGAGCCGCGCATCGACAAGCTGATGAAAGAAAGCCTGATGCTGGTCACCGCCCTGGCCCCGACCATCGGTTATGACAATGCCACAACTGTGGCCAAAACCGCTCATAAGAACGGCACCACATTGAAAGAAGAAGCCATCGCGCTTGGCTTCGTGGATGCTGAAACCTTCGACGCCGTTGTGCGCCCGGAACAGATGATCGGTCCGAAAGACTAATTTTCGGTTACCACCGACAAGAAAAGGCGGCCCAAAGGTCGCCTTTTTTGTTTTCCCACGACGGAACAGCCCGTGGTCCGCGTATCACCCCCATTGAAAACAGGGGGCTCCATGGTCAAGACTTACATTCCGCCGGCGTTTCTGGTTCTGCTTTTGGTGCTCAGCGGCTTTTGCCTTGCCACCTCACCGGTTTTTGCCGACGCGGGGGAAATGCAGGATGCGCGGCTATTGCTGCAGCTTGGGCTGTTGTTCTAGGCGGCATGAGCCACAAATTTGGTGGCAAGTGGTGCTGGGCAACACGCCCCGCGGCGGCTAGAGTGACGTAATGACAGTGGTGAACCTCAACAAGTTTCGCAAAGCCAAGGCCCGCGCCGAGAAAAAGGCGCAGGCTGATGAAAACGCTGTGAGATTCGGCCGCACCAAGGTTGAGAAGTCGCTGGACCGCGCCCAGAATACCAAGGCGCAACAGGATCTGGACGGCAAAAAACGCGACGAGCAGCCCCCGAAATGAGCCGCCCGGTCAAACGTTCCCTCACCCTGCGCGGTCACCGCACCTCCGTCTCATTGGAGGATGAGTTCTGGCAGGCGTTTCGCGAAATTGCGCAGGAGCGCGATCTTGCGATCAATGAATTGGCCGCCGAAATTGATGAGGCGCGCGCACTGGATTGTGGGCTGGCCACCGAAATGCGCCTTTATGTATTGCGGCACTATCGGGCCCGTTGTGCCTGATTATTTTGGCAACGGCGCATATATCTGCACTGTGTTAAACCTTCGTTCATCTCTTGCCGCTAGTCTGGGCCTGAGAGGAGAAAAGCCTGAGTTAATCCCGCGGAGTCAGACGCAGCCAAATACCATCTTTCCCGCGTACCGTCAGATGCGCCACCGGCACAGGCGGGCGTTCGTCTACCAGGTCAAACCGGTAGGCCCGCACCAGCTGTGCCAGCAGCAGGGTGCCTTCAACCATGGCAAAACCGGCGCCGGTGCACACCCGTTGCCCGGCTGAAAACGGCATATAGGCATGGCGCAGGCAGTCTTTGCCATTCTCGGTCGCAAAACGTGCGGGATCAAAGCTGTCGGGATCATCCCAAAGACGCTCATGGCGATGCAGATGCCAGGGGCTGAGCACGATTTGGCTACCTACGGGCACATCCCGTTTGCGAAACGTCTCGGGGCAGCGGTTTTCGCGCACCATCATCGGCACTGGCGGGTAAAGCCGCAGCGCCTCCCGAAAGACATCGCGGGTCAGCCGCAGTTTGGAGACAACAGAAAATTCCGGCAGCACTGGGCTGGCTAGCACATGCGCCTCCGCCGCCACCTTTTCCTGCCAGTCGGGATGCAGCGCCAAGAGGTAGAGCGCCCAGGCCAGGGCCGAGGCACTGGTTTCATGCCCCGCGAGGAAGAAGATCGCCACCTGATCCACCATTTCCTCGGTGTCAAAGCGCGCGCCGGTTTCAGGATCCAGGGTGGTCATGATCTTGGTCGCCAGATCATCTGGTGCCTCCCCCGCGCGGATCGCCACCATTCTGTCCTGCGTCAGCTGGGTGATCAGCGCCCGTATCACCGCCGCCGTTTCGCGGGTTTTCTTGCGGTGGAACCGGGGCACCCATTTGGGCAGCGGCACAAAGGCACCAAGGTTCAGAACTGGCTGCGTGCGCTGATGTTCACGGAATTGGTCGAACACCTCAGCCGCAACCGCATGTTCGATCGGGATCGAAAACAGGGTGCGAAAAATAACATCCGCGGCCGCATGGCTGCTATGGGCCTCAATCTCCACCGGCTTGCCGTCGGCTGCCGTGTTCAACCGCGCCACCGCCGCCTGCCCTGCCGCCCACATGGCCGGAAACGTGTCGCGCAGACGTCCGCCCTCAAAGGCGGGATCGATGATGCGGCGTTGGCGTTTCCAGGTTTCGCCATTGGTCAGGAACACCGAATTGCCCAAGAGCGGCCGAAGCCCCTCACTGATCCGATCAGACTTGGGAAAGTCATCCGGACGCTGTTTCAGCACCAGATCCACCAGATCGGGCTGGTTGCACATGTAGCTGCGGAAAAACGGCGTGCGAAACTCAGCCATCCAAGCCCGATAAAGCCGCTGCGGCTGCGCCGAAAGGATATCCTGCCGAAACAAGCGCAGGTAACGCCAGAGCGATACCTTATCGGCCCGTGCTGGGGGTTTCGGTGGCAGCGGCGCTGGCGTGGTCATGGCGCCACCCGCTCAGAAATCTGGATGAACTTGTTCACCGGGGCTTCAATGCGCGATTTGGACGGCTGGCGCCCGGCAAAACGGTGATCCAAGCGCTTCGGCCCTGCCGTGATGCGGAAATAGTCATAGTCACCGGGGCGATCAAAGGCGCAGAGATATTGAAAATGCAGACGGAAAAACCGCCAGCGCAGTGCCTTCCAGCGTTCCGGGCTGAGCGTTTGCGAGAAAGCAGCTGAGATCACGATGGGCCAGCGTTTGCCCTCAGGTGCCACACCGCTGACCGCCACAGGATCGCAGAGCGCAAAGGCGCAGCCATCCCCGGGCGCAGTGACGTCGAGCCAGAAGATCTCTTCCCGCTCAGACAGATAGACCAGATCGCCGCGCAGCCGCCCGGCCTGCGGCAGGAAAGAAACCATCGGCACCACCTGCCCCAGCGACAGGAAATTCAGCCGTGCGCCCTCTGCCGGCACCTCTCCCGCGCGGATCAGATCCGACAGGATTGAAATCGCCAGATGCGCGCCGGAACTGTGACCCACCACCAAAACCTCATCCACATCGGTGCGCAGGGCCGCAGCGATCAGCGCGCGAAACTCGGTGATCCGTGCCTCAAGCGCGGGCGGGTTGGCGCCTTTGAAATGGGCCGAATAGGCGTAGTCATGCATCAGGTAATAGGCAAAGAACTTGCCATCCTTCTTGCGAAACCAGTTGAGCACAAAGGGCACCACAATCAGCCCGCCCCATGCGGCCCAAGGGTGCATAAGTGACAGCCCCTGCCCCAGCCCCCAGGCCAGCAAAAGTGCCAGCATCAGCTGCACCAACAGAAAAATCACCGGGTATAGTGCCGCAATCACCGGCCCTTTGCGCAGCCGCATCAACCGCCAGAGCGCGCCCGAGCCGATATAGGTCCACGCGGTGCGGATCAGCTGCAGGTAGGTTTGGGTGATGCCCAGATCCATACTGTCGCGCACCAAATCCGCCCAGTAGAGCACCTGCACATCGGTTTCTACCGCGGCACCGTCCTGGGTTGAGGTGACATGCCAGCCGTAGGGCCCCTCAAGCTGTTTGGGGCTGAGTGTCAGATCATAGCCCGAGATCAAAGCCTGCGCCGCGCCCTCCTTGCGATAAAGTTCGCGGTAGCGGCGCGGGTGAATCGGATCGTAGCCGGGGATGTAAAACACCCGGCGGCGCTGCACGTTTTGGGCGGATCTGTTGTGGTCTTGCTCGGTCATAGGGGCCTCGTCCGCGCCATCTTAGCGCAGATTTGCCAAAGCACCACAACCGAAACCTGTTTATTTTGAAGAGATTACCCGACCAGCGCCAGCGCCGGGAAGGTTTCCAGCAACCAGTAGGAAAAGGCGGAGAAGCCGCCGGTCAGCATCAACAGGCCGATGGTCCACAGCAAAAGCCCCATCACCCGTTCGATCTGTTCCATATGGCGCTTCATCCAGCCCATCACCCCGGTCAGCCGTGGCAGGAAGGCCGCGACCAGCAGGAACGGCACCCCAAGCCCCAGCGCATAGACTGCCAGCAGCAAGGTGCCGCGGGTCAGCGAGGCCTCAGAGGCCGCCAGCGACAGGATCGCGCCAAGCTGCGGGCCGATGCAGGGCGTCCAGCCAAAGGCAAAGGCCAGCCCCAGGATATAGGCACCAAAGGCCGATCCCCCGCGGTCGCCCGCATCAATGCGCGCCTCGCGGTCCAGAAAGCCGATCCGGTAGACGCCAACAAAATGCGCGCCGAAAATCATCACAAGAATACCGGCGATGGCGTTGAACCAGCCCTGATATTGCAGGAACAGCGTACCCACCGCGGAGGCTGTGAAGCCAAGGAACAGGAAAATTGTCGAAAGCCCCAGAACAAAGAACAGCGCTGGCACCACCGCCTTGCCGGTCTTGGCCTTGCCTTCGCTGAGATCGGTGATCGAGACCCCGGACATATAGGCCAGATAGGGCGGCACGATCGGCAGCACACATGGGCTGAGGAAGGAAATCAGGCCCGCAATAAGCGCGATGAGCATGGCAGGCAGCAGGGCGGCATCGATGATGCTGATATTTTCAAGTCCGAACATAGGGTTTAGCTACCTGATCGCTGCAGCGCTGTCACCCGACGCATTGTCACAAGGCCGTGGCGAAACGTTACAGGCCCAAATGCAAACGCCGCCCCCGAAGGAGCGGCGTTCAATCTGTAATACTGTCAGGCCCTTAGACGGACCACCAACCGCGGCGCTTGGGCTTTGGCGGGGCTGCGGGTTTTTCCACAGCGACCTCGGCCACCGGCTCGGGTGTGGGTTCCGGGGCTGGCTCTTGCGCAGCGGCGGGTGCTTCGGCTGGCGGAGCTTCGGCTTGAGCTTCCGGCGCTGCCTCAGCAGCAACCTCTTCCAGAACGGGTTCCGGTGCAGCCTCTGTTTCGGCTTCAGCTTCGACCTCTGCAGCGGCGTCCTCAGCTGGGGCGTCTTCTGCCGCAGCTTCTTCGGTTGCTGCCTCCGCAACGGTTTCCGCTTCAGGTGTCTCGGCCACGGCCTCTTCGGCGCTTTCTTCCACAGCCGGGGCTTCTGCCTCGGCGCTCACCTCTGCCTCAACGGCAGGCTCCGCGCCCTCATCAGCGGCAGGGGCTTCGGCGTCAGCTGCGGCCCCCTCTTCGGTGCCCTCAGCGGGTTGATCTGATTTGCGGCGACGCGAGCGGCGACGGCGGCGTGGTTTCTTCTCTTCCGCCGGGGCATCGCCCTCAGCAGCTTCCGAAGCATCCGCACCTTCTTCGGTCACAGCCTCGGCAGCCTCAGCGGTTTCGCCCACAGCACCGGCTTCAGCCTCTTGCGCCTCACCGTTTTCGCCTTCAGCCCGCTCAGAAGCGTTTTTCCGGCGACGGCGACGACGGCGGCGCTTCTTCGGCTTGTTCTCATCCTCACCGTTTTCAGCAGTTTCTGCGGCCAGCGCTTCCTCTGCTTCTTCGGCTTCCGCCTCCTCGTCGATCTGATCCATCAGCGAAGTATCGACCGACACGACAGGCGCTGGTGCTTCTGCAACAACACGGGTGGCGGTTTTGAACTTCTCCAGCGTGAAGTCGGGGCTGATCAGCATCGGATCGCCTTCGATCCGCACCGACAGACCATAGCGACCTTCAATCTGGGCGACGTGTTCACGTTTCTGGTTCATGATGAAGTTGGCGATACCAACCGGGCATTTCACCAGCACTTCGCGCGAGCGGCCACGGGTACCTTCCTCTTCGATCTGACGCAGGATCGACAGCGCAAGGTTGTCGTCCGAACGGATCAGGCCAGTGCCGTGACAGGCGGGGCAAGGCTGGGTGGTTGCCTCAATCATGCCGGGGCGCAGACGCTGACGCGACATTTCCAGCAGGCCAAAGCCCGAGATACGGCCGATCTGGATCCGCGCACGGTCCGATTTCAGCTTATCTTTCAGACGTTTCTCAACCGCGTTGTTGTTGCGGCGCTCGTCCATGTCGATGAAGTCGATGACGATCAGACCGGCCAGATCGCGCAGACGCAGCTGGCGCGCCACCTCTTCGGCGGCCTCCAGGTTGGTCTTCAGCGCGGTCTCCTCAATGGAGCCCTCTTTGGTGGCCCGGCCCGAGTTCACGTCAACCGCCACCAGCGCTTCGGTCACACCGATCACGATGTAGCCGCCGGATTTCAGCTGAACGGTCGGGTTGAACATGCCACCGAGGTAGCTTTCCACCTGATAGCGCGCGAAGAGCGGCAGCTGGTCCTGATAGTTCTTCACGTTTTTGGCGTGGGACGGCATGATCATTTTCATGAAGTCCTTGGCGATGCGGTAGCCGCGTTCGCCTTCCACCAGCACCTCATCAATCTCTCGATTGTAGAGGTCACGGATCGACCGTTTGATCAGATCACCTTCTTCGTAGATCTTGGCGGGCGCGATCGACTTGAGCGTCAGCTCGCGGATCTGTTCCCACATGCGCTGCAGATATTCGTAGTCGCGCTTGATCTCAGCTTTGGTGCGCTTGGCACCGGCGGTGCGCACAATGAGCCCGGCGCCTTTGGGCACGTCCAGCTCATTGGCAATCTCTTTCAGTTTCTTCCGGTCAACAGCATTGGTGATCTTGCGCGAAATGCCACCGCCGCGGGCGGTGTTGGGCATCAACACGCAGTAACGACCCGCCAGCGACAGGTAAGTGGTCAGCGCAGCGCCTTTGTTGCCGCGCTCTTCTTTGACGACCTGCACCAGCAGGATCTGACGGACCTTGATGACTTCCTGAATCTTGTAGCGACGCGGACGCGGTTTGCGGCGCGGGCGGATCTCTTCGCTGTCATCTTCTTCGGCAACGGATTCGATGCTGTCGTCTTTTTCGGTCGCATCCAGCTTGTCGTCGCCGTCTTCGTCTTCATCGTCGGAGGATTCTTCCGAGGCCTCTTCGGCGTTGGCTTCCGCAGGGGCATCCGCTTCGGCGTCTGCTTCGGCTGCGGGCGCGTCTTCCGCAGGGGCCTTCTCGGCCTGGGCTTCTTCGGCAGGGGCTTCTGCCACGGCGTCGTCGGCTTTCACCTCTTCTGCCTGAGCGGCCTCAGGGGTGGCTTCCGGGGCAGCTTCGGCAGCAACTTCTGCCGTGTCCTCAGCAGGTGCCTCTTCGGCAGCAGGCTCTTCAGCCGGCGCCTCAGCGGCGTCTGCCGCAGGGTCCTGCGCCACGGCTTCATCTGCCTTGGGGTCCTCAGCAGCGGCGGCCTCTTCACCCGCTTCCGGGGCTTCAGCCGTTTCTTCTGCCGGCGCGTCCTCTGCGGTTGCTTCAGCAGGCTCTTCCACCGGGGTCTCTGCCACGGTTTCCATCGGTGACAGGCCTTCGCCTGCGTCCACCACATCTGCGGCGCCAACTTCAACGGCGTCCGAGGTGTTTTCGCCCGTCAGGTCGATGGTTTCCATGCCAGCGATTTCGCCGGACGCCTCAGCAGCGGGCGTATCGGCCTCAGCCGCCGGAATGTCCTCCGCAGGCTTTTCCACCTCTTTGGAGACTTTCGCATCCTTCGAGCGGTTCGACGCAGCGCGCGAGCGCGACCGGCGACGGCGCGGCTTTTTCTCTTCTTCTTCCTCTTCGGCCTTCTGCTGTTCGGCATAGGCACGTTCTTCTTCCATCAGTGCTTCGCGGTCGGCGACCGGGATCTGATAATAGTCAGGATGGATTTCCGAGAAGGCAAGGAAGCCATGGCGGTTGCCACCATAGTCCACAAAAGCCGCCTGCAGTGAGGGTTCGACCCGTGTTACTTTTGCAAGATAGATGTTGCCAGCAAGCTGGCGTTTGTTTTCGGATTCAAAGTCGAATTCCTCAACCTTGTTGCCGTCCACCACCACGACGCGGGTTTCCTCCGCGTGGGTGGCGTCGATGAGCATTTTCTTTGCCATGTTGTCCGTTTGCATCGCGGCAGAACCGCCCGGCCCGGAGGCCCGGCAGGTTGCGGCAGATGTCTGTCAGGGGCGAGTGCGGACGCGCTGCAAAGCCGGCTGTTCTCAGCCGTTGCAGTGGAACTCGTAGGTTTCGCGCGCCTCATCGCGTTTCTTCTCCGACGCTACTGGCGGGTATGGTGACCTCGCTCAATGCGCCCGTTCATGGCCCGCACCAGAGTTTCTGGCGTCAGGCGGTCTAAAATGGCTCGTCCGCGGGGGCGCGGTCCGGGCCCAATCGGTCTGTCCGAGGGGTCGCGGCGATGTTTGATGCCGTCGGCCGATCTTCGGATCAGCGAAACTCATGCGGTGCGGGAGGAGTCCACGACACCGTCTCCAGAACATAGTGCGGGCTGGGGATAAATTACAATGGGAAAATGTCTGCGCGATCTGCCTGAAAGGGAATTGAGCCTGAAAAAGCAACCATTAAGGGATCAACGCCCCTTATTTGCCACGCTGTGCTGCGCCATGCTGACAGCTTCGGCCAGGGAGTGGGCGACCATTTGCCCCAAATCCGGCAGCGGTTGATCCACAGGCCGCAGATCCGGGATCTGCACCGCGTGACATCCAGCGGCCACAGCGGCGGCAATGCCGCGGTCACTGTCTTCAAACGCTGCCGAACGGTTCGGGTTGACCCCCAGCCGTTCCGCCGCCTGCAGGTAGGGGGCCGGATCGGGTTTGGTGGCCCGCACCTCATCGCCGCCCAGCACAAATTCCACATGGCCCAGCAAGCCAGCAACCTCCAGATGGTGGCGGGCGCGGTCCCCCAGTGTTGAGGTGACAACCGCCATGCGGGCGCCCTGCCCGGCCAGATCGGCCAGCACCTCAGCCGCACCTTCTTTGACAGGCAGATCCGCGGACACCGCTGCATCGAAATTGGCGCGCCATTCCTCAATGACATCCGCCGGTTTCAGCGCTTTTGGCAGAAACTCCAGCAGCATGGCGTTTGTGGTGGCGGCAGAGGTGCCAACAAGGGTCAAGAAGAACGGCTCAGCCTTTGACAGTGCGACGCCTTTGGGCGCCACGGTATCAAGGAAGGAGGACATGGCCAGCCGCTCACTATCAAGCAGCAGACCGTCCATGTCGAACAGATAGGCCTCTGGCAGCATTGCGCAGATCTCAGAGGTAATCCGCACGGGCGAGGCCGTATTTCGCCATCTTCTCATTCAGCGTCCGGCGTGGCAGGCAAAGCTCCTCCATCACTGACGCGATGGAGCCTTTGTGACGGCGCATGGTGTTGTCGATCAGCATCCGCTCAAACGCTTCAACATATTCTTTCAGTGGTTTGCCTTCGGTGGTCATCACCGGCTGCATATCCTCATGATCCGACATCAGGAGCGAGGCAATGGTGCCCGACCCACGGCGCGATTGCAGCACCGCACGTTCTGCCAGGTTGATCAGCTGGCGCACATTGCCCGGCCAGGGGGCCTGCAACAGCTGCGCGGCTTCTTGGGCTGACACCTGCGGCGTATCGCAGCCGTATTCCTCGGCAAACTGTTCGCTAAGGCGGGTGAACAGGGTCAGGATATCCTCGCCGCGCTGGCGCAGCGGCGGCAGGGTGATGCGCAACGCGGCCAGACGGTAGAACAGATCCGAGCGCAGCGCGTCTTCGCAGGTGCGGTCCTGTTCCTGCATGTTGCAAATCGCCACCACACGGGTTTCCGCCGGCGTGCCCTGATCATTGATAAACGACAAGAGGCGCGCCTGCAGGCTGTCGCTCAGCGCTTCGACGTCTTCCAGAACCAAGGTGCCGCCCCGCGCCTCTTCCACGGCGGGCAGCTGGCTGTCTTCGGGCAGCATCGGACCAAAGAGGCGTTTGGCCAGCGCATCCTCATCCCAGGCTGCGCAGGAGAGCAGCACAAATTTCTTACCGGCGCGCGATCCAACCGCGTGCAGCGCATGGGCCACCAAGGTCTTACCGGTGCCGGTTTCACCATCGATCAGCACATGTCCGTCGGCCTGACCCAGATCCAGAATATCCTCTTTCAGACGTTCCATCGCCGGGGCGGAGCCGATCAGCTTCTTCATCAGCTGACCACCATCCGACAGTTCACGGCGCAGGGCACGGTTGTCCAACGTCAAGCGACGGGCATTGGTGGCCTTTTTCGCCAGCTCAGTCATCCGGTCAGGGTTGAACGGCTTTTCCAGAAAATCAAACGCGCCCACGCGCATCGCCTCAACCGCCATGGGGACGTCCCCGTGGCCAGTGATCATGATGACCGGCAAGGCGCTGTCGGACCCCATGAGTTTTTTCAGAAACTGCATCCCGTCCATGCCCGGCATCTTGATGTCCGAAATGACAATGCCCGGGTAATCCGGCCCCAGCGCCTTTAGCGCATCTTCGGCGCTGGCGAAGGTTTCGGTGTCATAGCCCGACAGGGCCAGCCATTGGCTGATGGACTGACGCATATCCTGTTCGTCGTCCACGATGGCGATTTTCATTGCTTTTGCCATGGTCTTCTCGGCCCTTATTCCGCCGCCTCAATATCACTTTCACCGGTCAAGATAGGAAGTTGCATCTCAAATACAGCCCCCCCGCCCTCGGCGTTACGCGCCAAAAGGCGCCCCCCTAGGTCGTTGACGATCCCCGAGGAAATGGCAAGCCCTAGCCCCACGCCTTCCCCCGGACGTTTGGTGGTGTAAAAGGGCTCAAACAGGGCATCAAGGTCATCAATCCCCTGCCCGTTGTCGCGCACTGTCAGCGTCGCAGTCTCACCGGCAGCCAGCAGCAGTTCGATCTGCGGCTCATCGACCGATTGGGTGGCATCCAAGGCGTTGCGCAGGAGGTTGATCATCACCTGTTCAACGCGCACCCGGTCCCCCATGACCATCACCGGGTCATCGGGGTAGACGCGGCTGATCTCCACCTTGCGGCTCTTCAGCTGTGGTTCCATCATCGACAGGGCTGAGGCCAGCGCATCGCCCATATTCACAGGGGTAAACTGATCGCCGCCTTTGCGCGCATAGGATTTCAGCTGGCGGGTGATCTGCCCCATCCGATCAATCAGATCGTCGATCCGCTGGAAGGACGACAGCGCCTCTTCGGGGCGATTGCGATTGAGCAGCAGGCGCGCGCCCGCCAGATAGGTGCGCATCGCCGCCAGCGGTTGGTTCAGCTCATGGCTGACGGCCGCTGACATCTCACCCAGCGCGGCCAGTTTCGACGATTGCGCCAGCGTCTGTTCGGCCACGGCAAGGGTCTGTTGGACCTTTTCGCGTTCGGCGATTTCCCGCTGTAGCCTTGCGTTCAATGCGCGAAGCTCTGCCGATTCCCGCTGGAACAACATCAGGCGACCGGCAGTCTTGCGGCTGAGCGCATAGAAGGCCAGCGCCAGAAGCATGGCGAATCCCATAATCTCCAGCGCCAGAACGCCGTTCACCTTGTCACGAACGCTTTCGTAGGTGGTGAAACTGGCGATGTGCCAGCCACGGAAGGGAATGCGGCTTTCCATCCGCATCACGGCCTTACCCTGCACATAGGCATCTGCCGGCAAGGTGGTCCAATCTGCGGTGGCCTGAATGGCGCGCTGAATGGCCGATTGCGCCGGTGCCTGGGCCAGCGCCTCACCCTCGGTTTTTGACCGCCAGCGCGGTTCGGTGGCCAGGATGATCGTGCCGGTGCTGTCGGTGACCAGCACCGCGTCCGAAATGCCCGCCCAAGCGCGTTCGAACTTGTGCAGATCAACCTCCACCATGATCACGCCCAGCGTGTTGCCCTGTTCCTCAATCCGGCGCGAGTAGATAAAACTATAGCCACCGGTTTCGGTTTCCAACACGGTAAACAGGGTCTCGCTGGCGCGGATGGCGTTGACAAAATAGGGGTCCGAGCGGTGTTGGCTGCCCAGCCGGTTGCGATCTGTTGCGGCCACCGCGCGGCCATCGGAATCCAGCAACATCAGTGAGGCGGCGCCGATTTCTTCGACAAAGGAGATCAGGCGCTGGGTCGAGGTTGAGTAGTCAGACGAATTCAGCGCCCCGATCAGTGCCGGGTCCCGCGACAGCAGCTGCGGCACAATGGCGTTGCGGCGCAGCTCAGACAGCAGGTTGCCGGAATAAAGCGCCAATCGCAGCTCGGCCCGGTTACGGGTGTTTTCCGTGAAACGATCGGTCAGCAGTTTGTTGGTGACCACAATGGTGATCACCGCCATCACAAACAGCAAAGCCAGCGCCAAACGCACCCGCCAGGAGGTTAGGCGGGTCCGGCGCAGCGATGCAGCAGGTGTCGGGGATTTGGAGGTGGGCAGCTCAGACATGCCCCAAAGTAAAACAGCCCCCGAGGGGGCTGCAAGATCTGTCGCTTAGGCTGTGACCAATTGGTCCATCAGACTGCGGAACATTGCCGATCCGTCGGTGCCGCCGTGGCGTTCATCCACCGACCGCTCGGGGTGGGGCATCATGCCCAGCACCCGGCGGTTGTCCGACAGGATGCCGGCGATATCGCCGTCCGAGCCATTGGGGTTGTCGGTGTAGGTGAAGGCCACGCGGTCTTCGCCCTTCAGACGGGCCAGCAGCTCGGCATCGGCGTTATAGTTGCCGTCGTGATGGGCCACGGGAATGGTGATTTCCTGGCCTTGGCTGTAGCCCGAGGTAAAGGCGCTGTCCGCGGTCGCAACCTGCAGACCGACCTGTTTGCAGATGAACTTCAGCCCGGCGTTGCGCATCAGCGCGCCCGGCAGCAGGCCGGTTTCGGTCAGCACCTGAAACCCGTTGCAGATGCCCAGCGCGTAACCGCCGCGTTCGGCGTGTTTCACCACCGAACGGCAGATCGGCGAATTGGCCGCGATCGCGCCGCAGCGCAGGTAGTCACCAAAGGAGAAGCCCCCGGGAATGCCGACAATATCGACGCCCTCAGGCAGGTCAGTGTCCTTGTGCCAGACCATGGTGACATCAGCACCTGCCTGCTCAAAGGCAACGGCCAAATCACGGTCACAGTTGGATCCAGGGAAAACGATGACGGCGGCTTTCATCGCGGCATTCTCCATGCTTGGGCCATCTCAGCGTGATGAGGGAGAGCGCCCCCCTCAGCCCCTAGCGGATGGCGGCGACGGCCAAGCGTCGCAGTTGAACTGCGGGCCTGATACGATGCACGCCCGCGCGGATCAAGCCCAGCGCGGGCGCGATTTGCACTTGCGGCGTAATTGTCGCC
Source organism: Thalassovita autumnalis (assembly GCF_001458255.1). Classification (GTDB taxonomy): domain Bacteria; phylum Pseudomonadota; class Alphaproteobacteria; order Rhodobacterales; family Rhodobacteraceae; genus Thalassobius; species Thalassobius autumnalis. Next base: position 14,060 of record NZ_CYSB01000027.1, on the reverse strand, counting down.
ATTTGGGGGCGCTTTCAGCCCCCTGAGGCGGCATTTTTGCCGTCGATTTGTGCCAGATTAGGGCAACGGCTGCAGACCACTGTAGATATGGCTGATCTTCAGGTCCGAGTCGCTGGAGGTGCTGTGGCACAGGAAACAGTTCTTGGACTGGAAACCGTTGTTCTCATCCGGGTATTGGTGAAAGGTTTCCAGGGTTGAGTTGGCCAGCCGATCACCGCCGCGAATGTTGGGATCACTGTCACCCGTGGGCATTTGCCCTTTCTGCGTCCAGATGCTGCCGATCTGATAGTAATTGCCCCGGACATCCCCCCGCTGCTGCAACATGTTCAGCAGCGATCCGTTGAGCGAAACCAGGTCGGAATTGGCCAGCGCCGTATTCATATCCTCCGGCGCCAAACCAAATGGGTTCATCTGCACCACGCTGACCGGGCCAATGGTTTTGCCCGCAACCGCAGCAATGCCTGTGTCACTGGTGGCCGCCACCGTGGCAATCATCGGCGAGGTTCCGGCCGGCGGCATGGCATCAAAGAAGGTCCAGTTCCCCGCCGTGTCAGGCATCGCCAAGGCAGGCTGACGCGCCGAGGTCATATAGTAGTAGCTGAGGTTCGGTGCGTTATCGATATGTTCGAAACTGGCCCAGATCATTTCGGGATGCCCTTTGGCGGTGCCAACCACATGCATCCCCACCATCGCCAGTGGCATGGTTTCGGTGCCCGTCTGCGGCCAATCGGTTGCGCTGCTGCGATCAAAAGCGGGGACTTCGGCGTTGATCACCAGATAGCGTGAGGCATCCACCGTGCGGGCATCCACCCAGGAGGTTTTCAATTCAAGCACCAGCGCCTCAGCATAGGGCAGCTGTTTGCCAATCACATTCTGCAGCTCCTCCATCTCAGGCTGGTCACTGGGGAAATTGGTGTTAAGTGCGCCGCTGAGCTGCCCGGCCTTTTGCGCAGTGAGGTATTCGGCATAGGCCTCATTCACGTGGATGCCATAATAGGTAAGCGATCCTTTCTGCGACAGCAGCACATCGCCGCCGCCCGCCTGACCGGTGCCACCGATGGCTTCGTCCCCTTTCAGGCCGCGCACCACAAAGGCATTAGGCGCATCGCCCAGAAACTGCTCAAAGGTGAAGTCATCATTGCCGTGATTGATCACGTCATAGAAAAACGGCCCGTCAAAGACATACCCCGGATGCGCCGTGTTGGGGCTGGTCAGAAACAGAAACATCTGCGCGCCCCAACGGTAGAAATCGCAGTTGGTATCGTCGTTGAACAGATCGCTGTCAGGGGGATTGAAGGGGCCGTTGGGGCCTTCGCTGCCGTAGCGGGCCCATTGGTGCAAATCGCCCGGGGTTATCGGGCAGGTTACGTAGACATCATTTGGAAAAGTCACCTCGGCGCGGGCTGTATTTACACCGACCGAGCTAACGAAGGCGGCCAAAGCGGCCGCAGCTAGGGAATAGGTTTTCAGCATTAAAGGACCTCAGAAATTGAGTAAGAAACAGCTGGGCCCCTTCAGCTGGCCCCACAATACCACCTAGGCGCGCACGAAATCAATCGAAAAACACAACCCATGCGCAAGCAACTCTCTCAAACTCTCGCCAAATGCGCATAAAAAAGGGCGCCTCAAGGGCGCCCTTTCTGACATCTGTTAAACAGACCTTAGGACAGTTCGATCGAGTAGCTTTCGATCACCGTGTTGGCGAGCAGCTTCTCGCACATGTCCTTAACAGTGTCCTCAGAGGTGCCATCGGCCAGATCCAGTTCAATCACCTTGCCCTGACGAACGCCTTCGACGCCCTCAAATCCAAGCGACCCAAGGGCGTGGCGCACGGCCTCACCCTGCGGGTCCAGAACACCGTTTTTCAGCATGACGTGAACGCGAGCTTTCATGTGCGTTTCTCCGGTCTCAGAAGTTAACAAAATTGCAGTTCGATAGAGGAACGCCCGGACAAAAGCCGGGCGTTTAATCAGTTGATCAGGGTCGGTTTGCCCATCGGCGGCTGGTTCTTCGGCAAAAGGCCCAGACGGTTCGCGACCTCGGTATAGGCGTCCGTCAGGCTGCCAAGGTCGCGGCGGAACACGTCTTTGTCCAGTTTCTCACCGGTTTCCAGATCCCACAGTCGGCAGCTGTCAGGGCTGATTTCATCGGCAACAACCAGTCGCTGGAAATCACCTTCAAAGACACGGCCGATCTCAATTTTGAAATCCACCAGCTTGATGCCGACGCCATACATCACACCCGAGAGGAAGTCGTTGACGCGCAGTGCGAGGCTGAGGATATCGTCCATGTCCTGCTGGGTGGCCCAGCCAAAGGCGGCGATATGCTCTTCAGTGACCAGCGGATCGCCCAGCTTGTCCTCTTTGTAACAGTATTCCACGATCGGACGCGGCAGCTGGGTGCCCTCTTCGATGCCCAGACGTTTGGACATGGAGCCGGCGGCGTAGTTGCGCACGATCACTTCCAGCGGAATGATTTCGCACGAGCGCACCAGCTGCTCACGCATGTTGAGGCGTTTGAGGAAATGGGTCGGAACGCCCACGTTCGCCAGACCCAACATGAAGTATTCGGACAGGATGTTGTTCAGAACACCTTTGCCTTCGATCACGTCTTTCTTTTCGGCGTTGAACGCGGTGGCGTCATCCTTGAAGTATTGCACGATGGTGCCGGGTTCCGGGCCCTCGTACAGAGTTTTTGCTTTGCCTTCGTAGATTTTCTTGCGCCGTGCCATGACCACTCCGTCAGTGATCCGGGGCCGAGTCCCCGGGGTTGGCGCCCTCTTAGGCCATCAAAGCCCTTGCCGCAAGCACACTGAGGGCTGTTTGAGGGTTAAAAACAGCGGGCGAAGCGATCACAGCGCCCCCTGCCCGCCTGTTCAGCAAATGTCGGATTAAGCCGCGCGCTGCAACATGCCGACCACATCAATGATGCGGCCAACCACCTCATCCGGCATGGCGAAGCGTTCGGCAATTTCTGACAGCGCCTGTTTTTCCCGGTGCGCCAGAACGCCGTCCACCATGGCCACCCGCATGGCGAAACAAAACGCGGTTTCGCGCAGTTCCATCGGCAGCACCTCAGCGCAGTTTTCGATCACCGGCTCAGCACCTGCCTCTTGCAGATCGGCCAGGATCCGTTCGATCAGCGCCAAAACGGCGCCCTCTGGCAAGCGGGCAAAAATCGGGCTGAAAGCACAGAGGTTCTGCAACAGAGCCATCTCAGCCTCAGTGGCGCGCCCGTCAGAGGCCATGGTCAGCACTGCAGGGGCCAGAACCGCACGCGCTTCGACGGGTAACACCGCCAGATCCAGCGCCTCTGCGACGGCCTGTTCGGCCGAGGGTTGCGAGGATGTTCCGCTGCGCCCCAGAAGGCGGGAAAAAACTGTCATGGTGACCCCTTATATCTCTGTCCTGAGTCCAACGGGCCAAACCGGTCTGGTTTTAGATCAAAACAAGGTTGAAAACTGGCGTCAGCGTGCTTTGATCTGTATCATATGAAGCGACCCAGGCTTGTGTCAGGAAGTGATTAAACAATAAGGGAAAACGTGAATGAGCACCTTTGAAGAACGCGAAACCGCATTTGAAGCCAAGTTCGCCCATGATGAAGAGACCAAATTCAAGGCCGAGGCGCGCGCGAACAAGCTGTTGGGCCTTTGGTCTGCAAAACAGCAGGGCCTGAGCGGTGAGGCGGCAGAAAGCTACGCGCTGACCGTGGTGAAAGCCGATTTCGAAGAGGCCGGCCACGAAGATGTGATCCGCAAAGTGGTGGCAGATCTGGAAGGCAAGGTCGAAGCAGAGGTGATCCGCGGCAAACGCGCTGAAATGCTGGCAGAAGCCAAGGCGCAGCTGATGCGCGAAGCTGAATAAGCCCACACCCGAAAAATGCTGAGAAACGCGGCGGTTCTCGCCGCGTTTTGTCGTTTCCGCCACAGCGCCCTTGGCCTTTGGCCCTTATCTCTATAGCTTCCCGCGAATCCGCCGTTAGGCGAATGACCCCATTTCTATATTGGACCAAGCGATGACCAACGCCCTTTCCCGTATCCTTGAAACCCGCGACTGGCTGCTGGCCGACGGGGCGACCGGGACCAACCTGTTCAACATGGGCCTGCAATCCGGCGATGCGCCGGAACTGTGGAACGAACAGCACCCTGACCGCATTAAGAAGCTGTACCAGCTGGCGGTGGATGCAGGCAGTGATCTGTTCCTGACCAACAGCTTTGGCGGCAATGCCTCGCGCCTGAAACTGCATGACGCAGGCGACCGGGCCCGCGAACTGTCGCGTATGGCCGCCGAGATTGGCCGTGAGGTTGCAGATGCCTCGGATCGTGACATCATCGTTGCGGGCAGCGTTGGACCAACCGGTGATATCTTTGCGCCGATGGGCCCGATGACCCATGAAATGGCGGTTGAGATCTTCCATGAGCAGGCCGAGGGCCTGAAAGAGGGCGGCGCCGATGTGCTGTGGCTGGAAACCATTTCCGCCCCCGAGGAATACAAAGCCGCTGCCGAAGCTTTTGCCCTGGCGGACATGCCCTGGTGCGGTACCATGAGCTTTGACACCGCCGGGCGCACCATGATGGGCGTGACTTCGGCGCAGATGGTCGACATGGTGGAAAAACTGCCGAACCCGCCACTGGCCTTTGGCGCCAACTGCGGCGTTGGGGCGGCCGATCTGATGCGCACCGTTCTGGGTTTTGCCGCGCAGGGGTCTGAGCGTCCCTTCATCGCCAAAGGCAACGCCGGCATTCCGAAGTATGTCGATGGCCACATCCACTATGACGGCACGCCTGAACTGATGGCGGAATATGCCGTGCTGGCTCGGGATGCGGGCGCCACCATCATTGGCGGCTGCTGCGGCACCATGGCGGAACACCTCTCGGCGATGCGCGCCGCACTGGAAAGCCGCGAACGCGGCCCGCGCCCAACCCTGGAACAGGTGGCCGAAGCGCTTGGCGGTTTCTCCTCCTCCTCGGATGGCACCGGCGACAGCGCCGAGGCCCCGGCGCGCCGCAGCTCACGCCGTCGTCGCGGCTAAGCGTAACACATCACGAAGAAATTCAGCGCTGTTCCCCATCCTCGGGGGGCAGCGCTTTTTTAACGGCTGCGAGCAACTCCTTGGCGCCAATGGGTTTTGACAGCACCTCAACCGCGCCCAGCACCTTGGCAATGTGAAGATAGTCCGTCGCCGATCCACGCGCACCGCCCGATACGGCAATGATCGGCAGGTCGCGGTGGGATTTGCGCAGGGCATTGATCACCTCAACCCCGTCCTTTTCCGGCATCATTATATCGGTGATCACCAGATCATAGCGCCCCTGTTCAATCTGGCGCAGCCCACTGGCGCCATCCGCGGCCGAGCTGACACGGTGACCGTCGCTGGCCAGGATGAGCTCAAAGGCTTCGCGCACCAGCGGGTCGTCCTCGATCAGGAAGATATGTGCCATTACCGCACCTCCGCCACGTGCTGCGCTGACTGTCCTGCCCCGGCCGCGGGCAGCCAAACCTGCATTTCTGTGCCGCGCCCCAGTTCGGACTGCACCTCAATCCGCCCCCCCGCCGCGTGCAAAAGGGTCTGCACCTGCCAGAGGCCCAGCCCCGTGCCCGCGCCCAGCGGTTTGGTGGTGAAATAGGGATCAAAGATCCGCTGTTGCTGCGCTTCGGATATGCCCGGCCCAGTGTCCGACACCGTCAGCACCGCCGCATGGCCGTTCGGGTTTGGACCTGAAGGCGGATGCAGCCGAATGTCCAGCTGGCCCGGCGAACCATCCATCGCCGCAACGGCATTTGAAAACAGGTTCATCGCGATACTTTCCACATCGGCCCATGCCATGCCCAAGGGTGGCAGGTCATCGGCCAGGCTGACAGTCATCTGAACGGTTGTCGGGCAGCTGAGCCGCATCAACTCAACCATTGACCGCATCGCCTCGCTGGTGTCATGCACAACAAAGCCTGCCGCCTCGCGCCGAGCGAACCTCAGCACACGGTCCACAGATTCGCGCGCTTTCAACGATCCGGCATAGATCAGTTCAACCTTCCGCCGCCTTGGATCCTCTTGGGGAGTTTCCGCCTCCAACAACTCAGACAACCCGACCAGTGGCTGCAGCTGGTTGTTCAACTCATGCGCTAGCCCTCCGGCCAAAGTGCCCAAACTGTCAATTTTGCGCACATGTGAAAGATCACGTTCGCTTTCCAGCGCGCGTTGGGACAGCCGCGTTGCCTCCCGCGCGCGGCGCACTGCGTACCACGCCAAAGGCAACGGCAACAGCAGGACAAGCAGTATAACTTCATCCAGCTCCCAGGTTTCATGTGCGCGGGTGAAGGAATGCAGCCATTCAAAGGCTTCAAATTCGGCGGCGGGAATCCACATCAGCAATAGGAACACCGCCATGATCCCAAGGTCACGCCATTTCTGCGATGGAAGATATCTACGCATAGGGCCTCTGCTTTTTGCCAGCCTACACAGGGAAACTACGGTAAATCCAGAAAATTCAACCGGGCAAAGCGTTTGGAGGGCGTCATAAATCCAGCGCCATCTGATCGCCGGGGCGCGGCGGGGGCGCAAACAGATCACAGCGCAGGGCGGGCTGCGGCTGATCCAGCCCCAGACGGCGGGCCGCCAGTTTGAACCGGTGCGACAGGATCTGCGCATAGTGCCCTTCACCGCGCATCCGTTTGCCCCATTCAGCCGAATAGGCCTGCCCCCCATGCATTTCGCGCAGCCGGGCCATCACCCGACCGGCCCGGTCGGGGTAGTGTTCTGCCAGCCAGGCCTGAAACAGCGGTGACACCTCCCGCGGCAGGCGCAGCATGATCCAACTGGCCGAGCGTGCACCGGCCGCCTGCCCGGCGGTCAGGATCGCCTCCAGCTCAGGATCAGACAACCCCGGCACCATGGGCGATGCCATCAGCCGCACCGGGATGCCCGCCGCGGAGAGCCTCTCAATGATCTGCAGGCGGCGTTTCGGGCTGGGCACTCGGGGTTCCATCCGCCGGCTCAGATCGGCGTCCAAGGTGGTCAGCGAAATCCCCACCCGCACCAGCCCCTTTGCGGCCATGTCCTGCAGAATATCAATGTCACGCTCCACCAAGGTGCCTTTGGTCACAATCGCCAGAGGATGATTGAAATCGCGCAGCACTTTCAGACAGTTGCGGACAATTTCAAGATCCCGCTCAATCGGTTGGTAGGGATCCGTATTGGTCCCCAAGGCCATGGTGGCAACCTGATAGGATTTGCGCCGCAGCTCCCGCGACAGCACCTCTGCCGCGCCAGTGCGGGCGATCAGGCGGGTTTCAAAATCCAACCCCGGGGACAGGCCCAGATAAGCATGGCTGGGCCGGGCAAAGCAGTAGATGCAGCCATGTTCGCAGCCCCGATAGGGATTGATGGAGCGATCAAACGGCAGATCCGGCGACCGGTTGTAGGTGATCAGCGACTTGGGCCGTTCCAGCCGCACCTCGGTGACGATCCGTGCCTCCTCCGCCACGGTCTGACCGTCCTGCCAGCCGTCATCAAAGGGCATCCGCTCAAACCGTTCAAACCGGCCAGTGTCATTGCTGGCCGCCGCCCGTCCACGGCGCCGCTGCGGCGCAATGGGCATCGCGGCGTGCTGCGGCGGCGCCGGGTCTTCTGGGGCGGGTTTCCTGTGCATGACGCCAAATTAGAACATTTAGCGAACATCATGCAAGACCGCGTGGTCTGAGACCGGCAAAACCTGCCTAGCGCCTTATAGACACTGAACAATCATCAAATTTTCAGACCCTCAGGTCGCAACTGTCCTTCGCCAAGTCGCAAATTGCCCAGACCAAAGGGGCACAAAACCGCCAAAGAGAAGAGACAAACACCGCCCGCAGTCCCTGCGGGCCCTACCCCCAGCCGGATCCCCCTGCCCGAAATTTGCAGGGCAGAGCAAGTCAAGGAAGCGCGCCATGTCGGACGAAGACGATATCATCCTGTCGGACCTCGATGATGAGGAACTGGTTCAACAGATGTTTGACGACCTCTACGATGGTCTCAAGGAAGAGATCGAAGAAGCGGTCAACATCCTGTTGGAACGCGGCTGGCAGCCCTATGACATCCTGACCAAAGCGCTGGTCGGCGGCATGACCATCGTGGGCCATGACTTCCGCGACGGGATTCTCTTTGTGCCCGAAGTTCTGCTGGCGGCAAACGCCATGAAGGGCGGCATGTCGATCCTGAAACCGCTGCTGGCGGAAACCGGCGCGCCGCGCATGGGCTCGATGGTGATCGGCACGGTCAAAGGCGACATCCACGACATCGGCAAAAACCTTGTCTCGATGATGATGGAAGGCGCCGGCTTTGAGGTGGTTGATATCGGCATCAACAATGCGGTTGAGGCCTATCTTGAAGCGCTGGACGAACATAAGCCTGACATCCTGGGCATGTCGGCGCTGCTGACCACCACCATGCCTTACATGAAGGTCGTGATTGACACGATGGTCGAACAGGGCCTGCGCGATGACTACATCGTGCTGGTCGGTGGTGCGCCGCTGAACGAAGAGTTCGGCAAAGCGATTGGCGCGGACGGCTATTGCCGTGACGCTGCGGTGGCCGTGGAAATGGCCAAGGAATATGTCGCCCGCAAACACAACCAGATGAGCGCTTAAGGCCGCGTCTCCCCTATGACGCGGCTTGATGACAGCACCCTCACCTCCGAGACCCTGGCACCTCTTCCGGGGTCATCTTCAGGTCGGGGGCGGGTGCTGATCATCGCCTGTGGTGCGCTGGCGCGGGAAATTCTGGCGCTGCGCGACATCAACGGCTGGTCCCATATGGATCTGACCTGCCTGCCCGCCATTCTGCACAATCACCCCGAAAAAATCGCCGCCGCCGCACAGGAGGCGATCGACAAACATCGTGGGGATTACGGTCAGATCTTCATGGCCTACGCCGATTGCGGCACCGGTGGCGCCTTGCAGGCGGTCTGTGACGCCGAAGGTGTAGAGATGATCGCAGGGCCACATTGCTACAGTTTCTTCTCCGGCAACGCGGCGTTTGAGGCTGCAGGTGAAGTGACCAGTTTCTTCCTCACCGATTTTCTGGCCCGGCAGTTTGACACCTTTGTGGTGAAACCCCTGGGCCTCGACCGGCACCCGGAACTGGCCGAGATGTATTTCGGCAATTATGAGAAGCTAATCTATCTGGCGCAGACCGACGATCCCGCCCTGACCGCCAAGGCCGAAGCCGCCGCCGAGGCCCTGGGATTGGCGTTTGAACGGCGGATGACGGGCTATGGCGACCTGGCAGCGGCGCTTGAGACGCTGAACAGCACGGCAGGCTGACAGCGAGGATTGGGGCGCTGCCCCAAACCCCGGAGTATTTGGAAAACGTTGAAAGCGATTTAGGCGGCCGCGGCGGCGGTTTCGCGGATCCGCTCGATCATCGCCCGCAACCCGTTTGAGCGCTGCGCGGAGAGGTGATCATTGAGGCCCAGCCGGCCAAATTCAGCGCGCGCATCAACCGCGGCGACCTCAGCCAGTGGCAGATCATTATAAAGCGCGCGCAGAACCGCAATCAGGCCGCGCACAATCATCGCGTCACTGTCGCCTTCGAAGCGGAACACCCCGCCCTCAATCACCGGGTGCAGCCAGACCTGACTGGCGCAGCCATCCACCTTGGTGGCAGGCACCTGCAGCGCCGCATCAAGGCCCGTCATGGCCTTGCCCAGTTCAATCACATGGCGGTAGCGATCTTCCCAGTCGTCCAGAAACTCAAAGTCTTCGACAATCTCTTCAAAGGCGGCGCTGGCCATGGGGGCTCTCCTGAATTCGGCGGGGTCTTGCACCTGTCCAGTTAGGCACAGCGGCCCCAAAGGTCCAGCCCAAAGCACAACAAAGCGCCGATCTGCAAGGCAAAGCGCGCAAGCGTCTTTTCAACTGGCCCATGATAGGGTACCCAGAGGCAAAGAGATGACAGGCAAGCCTATGCATAAATCCATTTCGGTTCTTCTGATTTCCTCGGTTCTGCTGGTGGGCTGTGGCCAGTCGCGCCTGAACCCGCTGAATTGGTTTGGACGCGCCGAACCGGTTGCAGCTGCAGACCCAACGGCCACGGTCAATCCGCTGATCCCAAAACGCAATTCCGTCACTGCACGCGATGAAACCTATCGCGGTGAACTGGTCGCTGTTATTCGCGAGCTGAAGGTGGAGCGCACCCCGGGTGGCGCGGTGTTGCGGGTGACCGGTGTGGCGGCAAACCAGGGATCCTGGGACGTGCGGATGGAGCCGCTCAACGACGGCAAACCGGTGAACGGCGTGCTGACCTATGAGCTGCGCGCCCTGCCCGGCGCCACGACCGTCGGCAGTGAGCGAACCCGGTTGATCACCGCGGCAACTTTTGTCAGCGATCAATCGCTGGCAGGCGTGCGCAGTCTGCAGGTTCTGGGGGCGGAAAACGGACTGAGCAGCCGCCGCCGCTGATCAGATGTTGGTCTAGCCAGAGCGATCAGAAAAGACGGAAAAGGGGCCATGCGGCCCCTTCTTTTTTGCCTATCTGCGGCGCGACCTTTGCACCGTCAAAGCAGCCAATCACAGCTCAATGATCTTGACGTTTTTGCCTTTGGCAGCCAGCGCCACCTCACCGTTGCACAGGCGCAGCGCGTCGTTGCCGAACACCTCTTTGCGCCAGCCCTGCAGGGCCGGAACATCGCGCAGACCTGCCGCGATCGCGTCCAGATCCGCAGCCGGTGCGATCAGCCGCGAGGCAACGCCGGCATGTTCGGTTTTGGCCTTCAACAGAACCCGCAGCAGATCCGCCAGCGCCGGGTTCACCTGCAGCTTGTCACGGCTGGTGTCCGGTTTCGGCATCTTGTCTGCCGGGCAGTCCACACCGGCCTTCACAGCGGCCAGAATGCCATTGGCGATGTCGCCTTTGCGGGCCTCACGCAACAGCAGACGCGAGCGTCCCAGATCCTGCATATTGGCAGGTTTGGTTGAGGCCAGTTCCACCAGCGCATCATCTTTGAACACCCGCGAGCGTGGCACGTTGCGTTCCTGCGCATAGGCTTCACGGAACTTTGCCAGCTCACGCACCACTGCCAGAAACTTGCCGCTAGTGGTGCGGGTCTTGACCCGTTTCCAGGCATCTTCGGGCTGAATGATATAGGTGTCGGGATTGGTCAGGATCCGCAGCTCTTCACGCACCCAGGCATCGCGGCCGGTCTTTTCCAGCTTGGCCGAGAGGTATTCGTAGATCACCCGTAGATGGGTCACATCCGCCAGCGCATATTTCTTCTGCGCATCGGTCAGCGGGCGGCGCGACCAATCAGTGAAACGCGAGGTTTTATCAAGGCTTTGCTTGGCGATCTTGCGCACCAGGGTTTCATAGCCCACCTGTTCGCCAAATCCGCAGACCATCGCCGCAACCTGCGTGTCAAACAGCGGTTCGGGGAAGACGCCCGCCTCCACAAAGAAGATCTCAAGATCTTGCCGGGCGGCGTGGAACACTTTGACAACGTTGGTGTCTTTGAACAGCTCCAAGAGCGGCGCAACCGAGATGCCATCGGCCAGCGGGTCGACCAGCACAGCATTGTCATCGGTGTCGCCCGGCATCGCCAGCTGCACAAGACAGAGTTTGGAGTAGTAGGTGCGTTCGCGCAGGAATTCGGTATCGACCGTCACGTAGGGATGTTTGCGGGCCTCTGCACAGTATTCGGCCAGCGCCTCGGTCGTTGTAATCGTCTTCATCAGAGAGCTTTTCGCCTCATTCTTTAAAGGGCTGCGGGGTCATCCCGCGGGATCAAACCAACCATCCCTGACGTTTGGGTATGGTGGATTTGAAAGCCTTACGCCATTGCAGCACGGTTGCAAAGCCAGCAAAGGCCTTCAAATGAGGGTTTTACGGTGTTTTGCGGCATTTCTGCCCGGCGACAGCTGTTAGAGAGCGGAAGTCAGCCCAGCATCAGCGGCGCATGGTCCCCTGCCGCGAAACGGCGCAAGACTGCCGGGTAGAGCAAATGTTCCTGCACCAGAACACGTGCGGCCAAGGTGTCAGCGGTATCCCCCGCCTCAACCGGTACCCGCGCCTGGCCTAGGATTGGGCCATCGTCCAGCTCCGGTGTGACCAGATGCACGGAACATCCGGCCTCGGCATCGCCTGCCTCCAGCGCGCGTTTATGGGTGTGCAAGCCTTTGTATTTCGGCAGCAATGAGGGGTGGATGTTCAGCATCCGCCCGTCCCAGTTGCGCACGAAACCTTCGGTCAGCACCCGCATGAAGCCGGCCAGACAGATGATATCAGGCTGCGCGGCCTCCAACTGACGCTGCAGCTCGGCCTCAAAGGCCGGGCGGTCGCCTTTGAACGGGCGGTGATCCACGGCAAAGGTTTCGATCCCCATGGCAGCGGCCTTTTTCAGGCCCCCTGCCTCAGGATCGTTGGAGCCCACAAGGACGGCGCGTGCAGGGTGATCGCCCTGCATGCTTTCGACCAGCTTGACCATATTCGAGCCGCCGCCCGAAATCAGCAGCGCAACCCGTTTGGTCACAGCAGCGAACCCTCATAGGCGACGCCGGGCGCTTCGGTGATCGCGCCCAGTTTGGTCACGGTTTCACCGGCCGCTTCCAGCACTTTGGTCAGTGCCTCGGCTTCCTCCTCGGCCACAACAAGGATCATGCCGATGCCGCAGTTGAAGGTTTTGAGGATCTCGGCCTCTTCCATGCCACCGGTTGCGGCCAGCCATTTGAACACAGGCGGCAGGTCCCAGCTGCTGAGATCAATGGTGGCGCCCAGATCTTCGGGCAAAACACGCGGCAGGTTTTCGGTCAGACCGCCGCCAGTGATATGGGCCAGCGCATGCACGCCGCCGGCGCGGATCGCTTCCAGCACCTGTTTCACATAAAGGCGGGTCGGCGCCAGCAGGGCCGCGCCCAGGGTCTGGCTGTCGTCCCACGGGCAGGTTGCATCCCAACCAAGGCCCGAGACCTCGACCAGTTTGCGCACCAGCGAATAGCCGTTGGAATGCACCCCGTTGGAGCCGAGGCCCAGCAGTACGTCACCGGCTTTCACATCCACCGGCAGGTCCGCACCGCGTTCCATCGCGCCAACGGCAAAGCCAGCAAGGTCAAAGTCACCTTCGCTGTACATGCCAGGCATTTCAGCGGTTTCCCCGCCGATCAGCGCGCAACCGGACTGCTCACAGCCAGCAGCGATGCCGTTGATGATGCGGGTGGCGCTGTCCAGTTCCAGCTTGCCGGTGGCAAAGTAGTCCAGGAACAACAGCGGCTCAGCGCCCTGACAGACCAGATCGTTGACGCACATGGCGACCAGATCGATGCCGATAGTGTCTACGTTGCCGGTGTCAATGGCGATGCGCAGCTTGGTGCCTACCCCATCCGTGGCGGCCACAAGGATCGGGTCCTTATAACCTGCGTCCTTCAGGTCAAACAGCGCGCCAAAGCCGCCAAGACCTGCCATCACACCCGAGCGGGCCGTCCGCTTGGCCGCTGGCTTGATGCGGTCGACCAGCGCGTTCCCTGCATCGATATCCACACCTGCGTCTGCGTAGGTCAGACCGTTCTTGCCCTGGCTCATAGATAGATCCCCCGAGTGCCACCGGTAATTTGGCGCCTCCGATAGACCAATGGCGGCCACATGTCCATGTTTTCCGTGCTGCAGCTGCAAAACACTGCAAAAGCCTAGGCTCAGGACCCATTGATTGCCGCCGCGCTGCGCAGGGCCAGAAAAATTATTTTACCAGATTTGGCGAACTCAAAGGTATGGGTTCGCTGCGCATGCGAGAGTTGGCTAAGCACTTGCGAAATATACCGCAAGCCCGACCAAGGCAGCATTTTCCCTATAAAATGAAACAATTGAGAACGGGTTTGGAAATCAACATCCGGCCGCCTTTCTGCGCAGGGGAGATCTAAGTCGCTGCGCCCTCAACTTTGACGAGATACCCCCAACTAAGACCCTGCGCGCTCAGGTCGTTAGTATGCTTGCAAGAAACGTGCACCCGTTAACCAGTCCAGAAAGATTTACGATGTCAGTAGACCCCACGTATCCGTCCGGTGTCCCCGCTCTGACGGCGTGATGGAGTGCCTGCTAGATGT
>NZ_CYSB01000026.1 GCF_001458255.1 Thalassovita autumnalis | reverse complement strand
GTTTTTCGAACTGTGAATCACGCCCCTACGCGGAAATCAATGGGTCCTGACCCTAGAGTTTTTATTATCAAATATTGTGGATTTGTTTTGGACACACTTCACCTTCCGAGAGGTGAGGCATGTCCAAGGGCTTGTGTCTTCGCCTATGTCCACATTCCGTCAGAGCAACCCATCATTCTCTGGGTAAGGGCGGTTAGCCGGTCTCCTTTTACGCTCCGCTTCAAACCAGCGGCACAACCGATCAGCCAACGGAACGACTTTGATCGGTCATCGAAGGTTGCAGTGTGGCAGAGCCTTCATCGTGACGGTAATTTTTAATGAGCCAATCCGTCTTTGCTGCATCATAATAATAAACTGGGTCCTAACTGAGATTATCCACACCCGGCTCCACTCAAGTCGCTCGGTTGTTCAACAGGTTTGACGTCCTCAATGTATGTAATGCCCTCACGGGACATGTTTATTTATATGAGTTCAAACTTCGCTATCCCGGTCATCAAAATGGATACGACTTGTCGACTGCATCTTTAGCAGACTGGTTTGTCGTCTTCTTGATCGATGAGACAATGTCGGGTGTAAGGATATGACCGTAGAACTTCTCGATCATCTCGACTGACGTGCCCATGTTCTTTGCCAAGATATATGGGTTGATGTTTCCACGAAGCCGCTGCGTCCCATAAAAATGCCGCAGAGAGTAAGGCGTCCTGTTCATCCCATCTTTAGTGATCGGCACTTCGCAGTACTTGAGCATTGAGTTGAAGCCGACCTTGAACGACCCAATCGGTTTTCCTGAGATGTGATTGATGAATACCGGCTCGTTAAGGGGTGGATCACCGCCATCGAGGTCAGAGCGGCGTAGGTCATACATACGCCTGAGGAAGACCTCACATCCTGGATTGCAGACAACTTCTCTTAAGCCAGTCTTGCCATTCACCTTGATGATCACGAGGCGCCCAGCCTCAACCTCAATTGTTGAGACATCATCCCATGTGACAGTCCTCATCTCACCAATGCGTATACCGCTGTTACTCAAGAGCAGCACATACTGCTGAAGCACGAACCGCTCTCGCCAATGTCCGTTGGAACGACCTTCCTCGACCCAAGCTCTCATCCCAGTCGTGATCTTCTTCCATTCGGCAAGTGTAAAGGTAGGACGTCGATTGATTCCTTTCGTCTCAAGTTTGGGGATCTTGAAGGGCTTGGTGACGTGACCTCGCTGTAAAGCAAACTTCATCAAGCTTTGAATAGCATTCCGCTCACGGTTCAACGTGTCGTCAGTCGGCTTTTTGCGTTTGAAGTTGAGCTTTCGCCAATCCCAATAGGCGTGGAAGTCCTTGGCTGTAAGCTGATCGATTCTCGCCTTGCCAAAGTAATCGAGAGCATAGGTCGCAACATACTCGACAGAGCGATCCTTGGTCTCAATTTTTTGATAAGCGTTTCGGCGAGAGTTTTTCCACTCCTTAAACACATCAGCGAAAGTGTTGGATTTGATCGAGCCACCAACTTTGATGTGGTGATACAGCTCATCGTAGAAGTTCATCGCCAATCTGACGGCTTCATTCCGATCTGAAGTCTTGGTCGAGACAAACTTGTAGCCTGAAGCATTGGGGACTTTGAGTCGGACGTGATACTTCGGCTTCTTGCCTTCCCGCAGAAACAAGACGATCCGACCATCACCCCTGAGGTCCTCATAGTCCCGATCGATAGCCATTTCTACACCTCACATCACACACTGAATTTGTGACATGATATCAAAAAGATGGTCGATTTTACACTGATTTTTGTATATGTTTTGACTATGGTTATTTTGACTACTTTGGGTCAAAATACAGAAAGCCAAAAAGATATAAATTATTGATATATAATGATAAAATTGGTGACCCCGACAGGACTTGAACCTGTAACCTGCCCCTTAGGAGGGGGCTGCTCTATCCAGTTGAGCCACGGAGTCACGCCCGGACGTCTTAGCTGGTGACGGTGGCTTGAACAAGCCCGTGGGTTCGCGCTAACAATGAAGAAACCTTGTTTATTCAGGATGGTGCGATTGAGCCGGAACGATAACCGCCCCCTCACCCTGCGTGATGTCTCGGAAGCATCAGGCGTTTCGGAAATGACCGTCAGCCGGGTGTTGCGCAACCGCAGCGACGTCAGCCAAGCCACCCGTGAAAAGGTGCTGCAGGCCGCCAAACAGCTGGGCTATGTCCCCAATAAGATCGCCGGTGCCCTTGCCAGCCAACGTGTGAATCTGGTCGGTGTGATCATCCCTTCGATGTCCAATATGGTGTTTCCTGAGGTGATGACCGGGATCAGCCGGGTTCTGGAAGATACCGATCTGCAACCTGTTGTGGGCATCACCGACTACATGCCTGAGAAAGAAGAGAAAGTCCTCTATGAGATGCTGTCATGGCGTCCTTCAGGGGTTATCATCGCCGGGCTTGAGCATTCCGAAGCCTCGCGCGCAATGCTGCGGGCTGCGGGCATTCCTGTGGTTGAGATCATGGATGTGGACGGGGATCCGATCGACGCCATGGTCGGCATTTCCCACCGCCGCGCCGGGCAGCACATTGGTGAGGCCATTCTGGAAGCAGGCTACAAACGCATTGGTTTCATGGGCACCAAGATGCCGCTGGACCACCGCGCCCGCAAAAGGTTCGAAGGCATGACACAGGCGCTGGCCAAAGGTGGCGTTGAGGTTGCCGATCAGGAGTTCTATTCGGGCGGATCAGCCCTGGGCAAAGGCCGCGAAATGACCGCTGCCATGCTGGAACGCACCCCGGATCTGGATTTCCTCTACTACTCCAACGACATGATCGGCGCGGGTGGTCTGCTCTACCTTATGGAACAGGGTGTGGATGTCCCGGGCCAGATCGGTCTGGCCGGGTTCAATGGTGTTGAGCTGCTGCAGGGCTTGCCGAAACAGCTGGCAACAATGGATGCCTGCCGGGCCGAGATCGGGGCAAAAGCGGCCGAAATCATCGTGGAACGCACCGCCAACCCTGACGCCGAGATCGAAGATCACGTGGAGCTGACGCCGACCTTGAGTTTCGGCGACACGCTGCGCGGCAAGTGACACAGTTTGAGGGGCCTGCGGGCCCCTTTTTCGTAACGGTATTTCATCACGATTTAAGAAGGTGGATTTATGCACGTTGAATTCAGCACCGTCGCAATCCTGATTGTTTGTGCCATCGGCTTTATCGCTGCGAACTTCTGGGAAACCCCACGCCACCGCCGCCGCCGCAAAAGCCTGTACCAGGATGCCAGCGGCGTCTGGATCTGGACAGAACTGGACGGCAGCGAAATGCGCTCAGACATCCACCCGGGTGAACCGGGGGGCGCCTGGGTCAACGACAGCAGCAGCGATGGTGGATTTGATGGTGGTGACAGCGGCGGCGGTGGTGGTGGCGACTAAGCCCGCTCAGACCATACGGATCACATCCTTATCCACCGCCAGCATATAGCCTTTGCGGGCAATATTTTTCACCAGCAGCTCACTGACCATCTGATTGCCCAGCGTGTCACGCAGGCGCTTGATCCGGGTGGCGCCGGCGGCTTCTTCGCAGTCCGAGGAATCCTTGCCAGACACCATCGCTTCAATCTCAGCGCCTGACAGCAGATCTTCGTCCATCCGTGCCTCGGCCAGAACCGAAAGCGTTTCCATCGCTGCCGCGGTCAGTTTGAAGCCCATGTTGTTCAGGTAGACCGTGTTTTCATCCCGGCTGATCAACAGCGAGGACACTTGAATCCCCGCATGTTCGATCTGCGCCATACGGCGGTTCATCATCACCAGCATCACCAGAAAGACCAAAGCGGCAATCAGCATCGCGGAGGCAAAGACCAGCAGGACAAAGATCACCATCCGGTAACTGGTCAGCGTATCGGCAAAGGCCGTGCCTGACTGCGCCAGGATCTCCAGCAGCTTGATGTCAGCGGCATTGGTCAGACCGTCATTTTCAACAAAGATCCGTTCAACCCGCATGTTGAAGGCATTTGCATCCGGCAGGGTCAGAAACAGAAAAACTGCCGCCAGAAGCAGCAGACAGACAATGGCAGCAATGCCGAAGGATACGATCCGGGTGCCGGATCGGCGGGCGTCAGAAGCGGAGGAAGTAGGTTCCGGCACTCTCTTTCCTTTCTTGCAAACCGTCATCTCCAAACACCGACAGAACATTCAGCAGCGTCCAGCCATCACGCGCCAGACGCGGTGTCAGCTCGGCCTTGGCTTCTTTCTTCGCGCAGGCACCGGTCAGTTCGGCAACGCCGTAATGCAGCTTCAGGGGATTGTCCTGCTTGGCCTTGTAATCGGCGTAACAGGCGGCGCTGGCGCCCTGCGGTGCGGCGACCGCCAGAAGCGTCAGAGAGAGGGTTATGGCAAGGGGGTGTTTCATACCGCCAACATGCACCGAAAGGGGGTGTTATTCAATAACCAAAGGGGTTTCCGCCCGGCGATATTCGATAACAGGGGGGGGGTTATTGCCTGTCTCAAGGGGGGTGGCCCAAGTTGAATTCACAGCCCGAAACGGTGCAGCCAACGGCGCGACACATGAGCCGCCACAGCGCATCAGGGCACCTGAAATCAACGCGTAATCACAGTTAGGAACCCCATCATGTCCCGTAAGTTCATTGCCGCCGTTCTGGCCGCCGCCCTGACCATCACCTCCATCAGCGCCGCCCCCGCCCGCGCTGCCAGCGACGAAGATATCGCCAAGTTTCTGTTCGGCGCCACCGCGCTGGTGATCCTGGGCAAGGCGCTGTCTGACAACAACGACCGCCGCGACCGCGATGTCGTTCACACCCCACGCCCAAAACCGCGCAAGGTTCTGCCGCGCCGCTGCGTGACCCGCGCCACCACCGCGCTGGGAAGCAACACCAAGGTGCTGCGCGCCAAATGCCTCAACCGCCATTACCAGCGTGCCGACCGCCTGCCCAACGCCTGCCGCCTGCCGATCTGGACCCAGAATGGCCGCAAGAAAGCCTACCTGGCCCGCTGCCTGCGTGATCGCGGCTACACCATCGCCCGCAACTGATCGGGCGTAACAGAGGGGACCGCGCAAGTGCCTTCCCTGCGGTCCCCTCACAGAGGTCCCTTGAACTGGGGCAAGAATCCGGGTTCACAGAACAGATGAGCAAAACAAAACTGATCCCGGACTTTTCCTTTGAGCAGCAGGCGCACGCGCAGGGTTACCTGCGCGTCGCTGGCGTTGATGAGGTTGGCCGTGGCCCGCTGGCGGGCCCGGTCACCGCCGCCGCCGTGGTGCTGGACCCGACCCGCATTCCCGATGGCCTGAACGATTCAAAGCAGCTGAGCGCCAAACGCCGCGCCGCCCTGCTGGAGGAGGTGCTGCAACATGCCGATGTCTGCGTCGCCCATGCCAGCGTTGCCGAAATTGATGAACACAACATCTTGCGCGCCAGCCACATTGCCATGCTGCGCGCGGTGCAGGGGCTGAAACACCCCGCCGATTTCGCCCTGATTGACGGCAACATGGTGCCGCGTGGCCTCAACATTCCTGCCGAAACCGTGGTCAAGGGCGATGCCCGTTCGGTGTCAATCGCCGCCGCCTCCATCGCGGCAAAAATCGCACGTGATGAGATCATGCAACAGTTGGGGGCCGAATTTCCGGGTTACGGATGGGAAACAAACGCAGGTTATCCAACCGCGACACATAAGGCTGCATTGACCCAATTGGGGATCACACCACACCATAGGCGATCCTTCAAACCGGTGCACAATATCTTGTATCAAGAGTGAAATGTAACGCGCTGATACAAAAAAGAAATTGACCCCGACTCGCAGATGACTCATTTTTAGGGCCAACCAAGAGCGCAAAAATGCGCCGGGTATTGAGGCAGAAAATGACGAGCACACACAAAAAGAAGGGCGCAGATGCGCTCCCTCTAAACACGATTCTTGAAGGTGACTGTATCGAAATGATGAACAGTCTGCCTGAGGCGTCTGTTGATCTGATCTTCGCAGATCCCCCCTATAACCTGCAGCTCAAAGGTGACCTGCACCGGCCCGACAACTCCAAGGTCGATGCGGTGGACGATCACTGGGATCAGTTCTCCTCCTTTGCTGCGTATGACAAGTTTACCAAGGATTGGCTGGCCGCCGCCCGCCGCATCCTGAAACCAAATGGCGCGATCTGGGTCATTGGCTCCTATCACAACGTCTTCCGCATGGGCGCTGAGTTGCAGAACCAGGGCTTCTGGATCCTCAACGATGTGGTTTGGCGCAAATCGAACCCGATGCCGAACTTCCGCGGCAAACGCCTGACCAACGCACATGAAACGCTGATCTGGGCCTCCAAGGCCGAGGGCGCCAAATACACTTTCAACTACGAAGCACTGAAAGCCCTGAACGAAGGCATCCAGATGCGCTCGGACTGGGTGCTGCCGATCTGTAACGGCGGCGAACGTCTGAAGGATGAGAACGGCGAAAAAGCCCATCCGACCCAAAAACCCGAAAGCCTGCTGCACCGCGTGATCCTCGGCACCACCAACCCCGGTGATGTGATCCTTGATCCGTTCTTTGGCACCGGCACCACCGGCGCTGTCGCCAAGATGCTGGGCCGGGATTACATCGGCATCGAACGCGAAGAGGCCTACCGCAAAGTGGCCCGCAAACGTCTGGCCGCCGTGCGCCGCTTCGACAAAGAGGCCCTGCAGGTCTCCACCAGCAAACGCGCCCAGCCGCGTGTGCCCTTCGGCCAGTTGGTTGAACGCGGCTTCCTGCGCCCGGGGGATGAGCTTTACTCGCTGAACAAACGCCACAAGGCCAAGGTGCGTGCCGATGGCACCATCGTCGGCGGTGAGGTCAAAGGCTCGATCCATCAGGTCGGCGCCGCGCTGGAAGGCGCGCCCAGCTGCAACGGCTGGACCTACTGGTGCATCAAGCGCGACGGCAAAGAGGTGCCGATCGACATCCTGCGCCAACAAATCCGCTCGGAAATGAACAACTAAGGCCCAACAGGCCAATTGGGTTGCCGGCGATCGGCAACCCGGTGATCACATTTTCGACCCTCGCGGTATCCCAGAATACTAAAGTTACCGCCGGTGCCTGTAGCCTGACAGCCGGCACCAAACTGCCCCGCCTCGATGGCGGGGCCTTTTTTCGTTCAGACGGTACACCCGCCCCTTTCATCGTTCCGAAAATACTCCCGCCGGAGGCCTCCGCGCGTCAGGCTCAGCGGCGCGGCATTGGGTTGGTGCCCAGCTTATAGGCGGTCCAATCCTCGATCTCGGGGTAGAATTGCCGGCGCCAGGCGCGCACGCGGGGGTTCATGCGCCGCCGCCACAGGGGCGGGATCATCGCCATCAGGGTCATCACCGGATAGCCATAAGGGAACTGTGGCGCTTCCTCAGCGTCATAGTTCTGCAGCAACGGGAACCGGCGGTCGGGTTTATAGTGATGATCGCTGTGGCGCTGCAGGTTGATCAGCAGCCAGTTGGTCGCCTTATGGGCCGCATTCCAGCTGTGACGGGGTTTGACGTGTTCATATTTGCCGTCGCCCAGATGTTTGCGGGTCAGCCCGTAATGCTCCACGTAATTGGTCAGCTCCAACTGCCAGACCGCGCTGAACGCCTGCACCAGGAACAGCGCCAATCCTTCGATGCCGCCAATGGCCAGCGCCAGGGACAGGGCCAGCGCCTGCAGCACCGCATAACGCCAGAACGGGTTGCGCCGCGACCAGACCGAGAGGTCCCGCCGCGCCAGCAGTGCCTTTTCCGCCCCCCAGGCAGAGGCCAGGCATTCCGGCAAGACCCGGACAAAGAATCGGTGGAACCCTTCATTGTATCGTGCGGTGACTGCATCCGCCGGGGTGCCGACATGACGGTGGTGCACCAGCAGATGTTCAGAGCGGAAATGCGAATAGAGGACTGTCGACAACAGCAGGTCGCCCAGCCAGCGCTCCCATTTGTTTTTCTGGTGCATCAGCTCATGGCTGTAGTTGATCCCCACGGTGCCGGAGATGACCCCAACCCCAAAGAACAGCACCAGCTTTTCCAACAGATCCAGATGATCAGCGCGGGTGGCATAGGCAATCATGCCGTAGATCACCGCCGCCTGTATCGGGAACCAGATCCAGGTGATCATCCGATACCAGAACAGCGCATCATCCGGCGTATCCAGATCGGCATTGTCCAGATTGAGACCGGTGAACACATCCAGCAGCGTGAACAGCCACCACGCCCAAAGCGGCAGCAGCAGCGTGAACCAACCGCCAAAGCCAGCGCTGACCAGCGCAACCGGGATCAGGGTCAGCGACAGCCAGAACGGCAGCGCCCCGATGAGGCTCAGGCGTTTTTGTGGTGAAGCAGTCTCAGGGCCAGTGTGATCAACCATTGGCTTGGTCCATTCGATATGCGCGTTCAGGGCGTATTGTCGAACCCGCCACGCGCAAGGTCAAATGCCTTTCGCATCACAGTGGGCAAATCTGACGGGCGAAATGTCTCAGGCTCGATGAATTGCCCCACCTCGGGATTGGCGCCCTGTGGCAGATCCGCGATGCGCACCTGCAGGATCAGGTGAAAATGGGTGAAGGTATGGCGCGCCTCAGCCCCCAAAAGCCGCCAGTCAGCTGCGATTGGCGGTGCCTCGGCCGCGCCCCCCTCTGACCAGGGGCCACCGGGCCATCCCAGCATCCCGCCCAGCAGCCCCTTATCAGGACGCCGTTCCAGCAGATAGGCGCCATCCGCGCGCCGGCCAACATAGGCGATGCCCAGCCGGGTGGGTTTGGGTTTCTTCGGGGTTTTCTTTGGCAGCTCCAACGCCGTGCCCTGAACCCGCGCCACACAGGGGCTGCGCAGCGGGCAGATGCCGCAGGCGGGGTTACGCGGGGTGCAAATCGTTGCCCCCAGATCCATCACTGCCTGCGCATAGTCACCGGGCCGCTGCGCAGGGGTCAGCCCCGCGGCCAATTCGGTCAGTTGCGGCTTGGATCCTGGCAACGGGTCATGCAGATTGTGCAACCGCGCCATCACCCGTTCAACATTGCCATCCACCACCACCTCAGGCAGGTCATAGGCGATCGAGGCAATGGCCGCCGCCGTATAGGGGCCAACCCCGGGCAGTTTCAGCAGCCCCGCCAAAGTGTCCGGAAACACCCCGCCATGATCTGCCACCACCACGCGGGCACATTTCAGCAGGTTGCGGGCACGGGCGTAATAGCCAAGGCCAGCCCATTCCCCCATCACATCGCCATCCTCAGCCGCAGCCAGATCGGCCACGGTGGGCCAACGGGTGGTAAAGCGATGGAAATAATCCTTAACCGCCGCAACAGTTGTCTGCTGCAGCATCACCTCAGACAGCCAGACACGATAGGGATCCGGCCGCACGCCTGAGAGCTTATCCGCCGGCGGCACGCGCCAGGGCATCGCGCGGGCATGTACATCATACCAAACCAGCAGATCCGATGCGATCTCGGCAGGGCCGACCTGTTTCAAATTCCCGTCACGCAATGTTTATTTCCCGATCTTCTCTATTCGCTGGCGTCTGCCTACAGCGCCTTTAGTATAGGGCCAAGAGTGAGGAAGGAAACCATGCCCAAACGGCGCCCAACCACCAAAGGCTTTGCCCGCACCGGATCGCTGTTGCAACAGCAGATTCGCAAGGCGGGGGAATCGCGTGGTTTTGCCGTGACCCGGCTGCTGACCCACTGGCCTGAAATCGTTGGCGAAGACATGGCCGCAATGGCCCGTCCGGTGGATGTGAAATATGGCCGCCAGGGCTTTGGCGCCACCCTCACCGTGCTGACCACCGGGGCAATGGCGCCGATGGTAGAAATGCAGAAAGAACAACTGCGCCAGAAGGTGAACGGCGTTTATGGCTACAATGCCATCGCCCGAATCCGAGTGACCCAGACCGCCCCGATCGGCTTTGCCGAGGGGCAGGCGGATTTCACCTACGGCCAAAAGGCAAAACCCAAACCGCAACCCACCCCTGAGATCCGCGCTGAGGCCAGCAGCCTTGCCGCCGGGGTGGGCGATGACTCCCTCCGGCAGGCGCTGGAACGGTTGTCGCAAAACGTATTAACCAAGATGAACACGCAAGAGAGGTAAGCAGATGAACCGCAGATATGCATTGGGCCTGATGGGGGCCGCCGCCGTTTCCGCAGGCGCGCTGTCGCTGTTCCCCGGGCAGGACAAACTGCCCAGCCTGGTCAGCATGGCCAATGCACAGGGGGCTGACACCTCTGGCATTCTGGAAATGACCATGGGGTCGGACGATGCGCCGGTCACCCTGATGGAATATGCTTCCTTCACCTGCCCGCATTGCGCCACCTTCCACAACAACGTACTGGGCAAGGTAAAGGCCGAATACGTGGATACCGGCAAAGTGAAATTCATCTACCGTGATGTCTACTTTGACCGTCCCGGCCTCTGGGCTGCGATGATGGCGCGCTGTGAACCCAGCAAGTTCTTCGGCATTGCCGATATGCTTTATGCGGATCAGAAAAACTGGATCGGTGGCGGCAACCTGACCGAGATCGACCAGAACCTGCGCAAAATCGGCCTGGTCGCCGGCCTCGACAAGGCGGAACTGGATGCCTGCATGTCGGACGCTGAAAACGCACAGGCGCTCTACACCTGGTTCCAGGGCAACATCGAAGCTGATGATGTTTCCGGCACCCCGACCCTGTTTATTGATGGTGAGAAGCATTCCAACATGAGTTATACGGATCTCAAAGCGATCCTTGACGAAAAACTGGGAATGTAATGACTGCACCACTTGCCGGGCTCAAAGTAGTAGAGCTCGCCCGCATTCTGGCCGGCCCTTGGGCCGGTCAAACCTTGTCCGACCTCGGCGCCGAGGTCATCAAAGTCGAAAGCCCCGCAGGTGATGACACCCGCCAATGGGGTCCGCCCTTCATTGAGCGCGAAGACGACACCACCGCCGCCTATTTCCACAGCTGCAACCGGGGCAAAGCCTCGATCACCGTGGATTTCCGCACCCCTGAGGGGCAGGAACAGGTGCGCGAACTGGTCCGCGACGCCGATATTCTGATCGAAAACTTCAAAGTTGGCGGTCTGGCAAAATACGGGTTGGACTACGACAGCCTGAAAACGGTGAACCCCGGTCTGATCTACTGTTCGATCACCGGTTTCGGCCAGACCGGGCCCTATGCCCACCGCGCCGGCTATGACTATATCATCCAAGGCATGTCCGGCCTGATGTCCATCACCGGCGATCCCGATGGCCAGCCGCAGCGCGTTGGTGTGGCTGTGACTGACATCTTCACCGGGGTCTACGCTGTCAGCGGCATCCTGGCCGCGCTGCACCAGCGCCACCAGACCGGCAAAGGTCAACATGTGGATATGGCCCTGATGGATGTTGCGGTCTCCGTCACCGCCAATCAGGCGATGAACTATCTGACCACCGGCACCCCGCCGGGCCGGACCGGCAACTACCACCCTAACCTGACGCCCTATCAGGTGTTTGACTGCGCCGATGGCCATATCATCATCGCCACCGGCAATGACGCCCAGTATCAGCGCCTGTGTGCTCTGCTGGGTCTTGATTGGATGGCCGACGCACCAGAATTCCTGAAAAACGCCGACCGCGTCGCCAATCGGGATCGGATGATCGACCTGTTGATGGGCGAAACTCGCAAACGCTCCAAGGCGGAGCTGCTGGCCGGCTGTGAAGAGCGCGGCATTCCCGCCGGGCCGATCAACGACATGGCCGAGGTGTTTGAGGATCCGCAGGTGCAGGCACGCGGTATGAAGGTGACACTGGACGGGGTTCCCGGTGTGCGCGCGCCCTTCACCTTTTCAGACGCTGAGCTGAAACTGGATGCACCATCACCCAAACTGGGTGAGAACAACCGCTAATCACTGGCAGAAGCCCCAGACAGGGGCTTCGCCTATACGCGTTTAGCCGTAATCGCGCGCGCCAAAGATCGCCGATCCCACCCGCACATGGGTGGCACCAAAGCTGACGGCCTTCTCAAAATCGCTGCTCATCCCCATCGACAGGCCGGTCAGGTCGTTACGCGCAGCGATCTTGGCCAGCAGGGCGAAATGCAACGCAGGCTCCTCCTCCACCGGCGGGATACACATCAGCCCCTGCACTGGCAGATCCAGCCCACGACATTCCGCGATGAAAGCGTCTGCTTCCGCCGGCAGGATGCCCGCCTTCTGCTCTTCCTCGCCAGTATTGACCTGAATGAACAGATCAGGGCAGTGGCCCAGCTCCTGCGCCAAACGGGCAAGCGTATGGGCCAGCTTTGGCCGATCAACAGAATGGATCGCCTCAAACAGCTGCATCGCCTGGCGCGCTTTGTTGGTCTGCAACGGGCCGATCAGATGGACATTCACGCCGTCAAACTGATCGCGGAAATCCGGCCATTTACCGGCCGCCTCCTGCACTTTGTTTTCACCAAACAGCCGATGCCCCTCTTGCAGCACCGCCTCAACCCGTTCGTTCGGCTGCACCTTGCTGACCGCGATCAGCTGCGTGCTGCCCTCTTCACGACCGGCGTCAGCCTCTGCCTTGCGCAGGCGGGCGGTGATTTCAGCAAGCGACATGATGGGCCTCCAGAGATTGGGTTTCGCTGCGGACAAAACACCATGACGGGACAAAAGAAAACCCCGCACCGAAACGGCCGGGGGTTGCGCAAAAGAAAAGGGACAGGCGAAACGCCTGCCCCTCTCTTAGGTAGTCCTAAGCGTTCTGAATTAGAACGAGAAGGTCATGCCCAGGTCAGCAACGGTCTCGCCGCCAACTTCAGCAATACCACCGGCGATGGCTGCGCCACCACCCAGCGAGTAGGTTGCACCGATACCCATGGCGTCTGCGCCAGTGGTGTCGTTTTTAGCGTAGGCTGCAACAACAGTCAGGTCACCCTGGGTGTAGGAAACGTCCAGGCCATAACCTTTCTGGGTTACGTCCAGAGCGCCGTTTGCAGGAGAGTCAGTGTCAACACCACCTTCAGCGTAAGTCGCGCTAACGCCGAATGCGCCAGCCGAGTAACCTACGGTGATGTTCATGTCGTCGTGGTTGCCTTCGCCGTTGTTGGCGTTGTCACGGTAACCTGCGGATACCGAGAAATCACCAAACGAACCCGAAGCCGAGATGGCCCACTCGTCGTTGGCCGAGTCAACGGACGCTGCAACGGCGATGTCGCCGAAGGAGTAGTCTACACGAACGTCGTCGTTGCCGTTTTCGCGCAGGCCGTCAACAACATCGTCAACACCCAGACCGTCGAAACCAACGTCGGAGATGCCGCCAACGTCGTTTGCTTCACCGATGTCACCAACGGTCAGCTTCAGGCCGCCCATCTCGATGTAAACTTCAGGGTCAGCAACGGTGCTCTGAGTGGTTGCCGAGTCGTTGTGTGCGCCATCGATGTCCAGCGATGCGCCGAACTTCAGGCCGGAATCGGTTTCACCCGAACCTTTGATGTCGAAGTCGATTTCGTTTTTAACAATGGTTTCCGAACCATTGTACATGATACCAAAGTTGGCCGAACCGCCGAAGCTGATTTCAGCTGCTGCAACACCGGCGGTGGCTACCAGCGCGGTCGAAGCGAAGAGAATCTTTTTCATGGTTTTTCCCTCGAATTTCCAATCAAGCGCCCCAAAACGGGTGATCCGCTTGGGTATGGCGTCTGTCTCGCTCTTTTCGGGGTCAGTTTGCAAGCGGCCTGAACCGATTGAATGGATTGTGCATCCCGGATGGTGCAGCTTTGCCACACCTGTTCCCGGCGGGCGGCGATGGCCTGCCGATCACGCGACTGCACACAGAGTATATACACTAAAGCCTTGCTCCTTAAGAATCCCTTCGCTAGGACGGTTGGGAAACCGAATTCAGGGCCGAAGAATGACCTTTATCAACCGTTTCAAACTTGTATTTGCTGGCGCCGCCCTTTTGGCGGTCAGCGCTTGCGGCCTTGTTCAGCCAGAAGCACTGACACCTGAAGCCCAAGCACAGACCGAAGAAGAACGTCGTGAGACCATCTGGGACATTTTCCGAGATCAGGACCCGGACGTTAAGGTTTCGGTAAACCGCTTTATCTGGAATGCCTCCTTGGAGGTGTTGAACTTCCTGCCCGTCGAATCGGTAGACCCGTTCACCGGGGTAATCGTCATGGGTTACGGTACCCCACCCGGCGGCAACCGCGCATATCGCGCGACGGTCTATGTTAAGGACCCAGCGCTTGAAGCACGGTCATTGGTCGTAGCACTGCAAGACAGGAACGGGCGTACCGTGTCGGCCAGCACCCAGCGTGCAATTGAGGATGCGATTCTGTCCCGCGCGCGTCAGCTGCGCATTCAGGACGGGCGCCTGTAAGCCGGCAAGCCCATCGGAATTCAAAGGCGCCTCAGGGCGCCTTTTTCTTTTGTGTTAGATATTTACCGAACCCGCTCAGTCCCGAATCGGTTGCGGCTCCAGACCTGCCAGATGATCGACCCATTGCATTTGGCGCGGCAGGCATTGGCTGCGCAGGTCGTAATTCTGCACGATATGTTTACGCGCCGCCTGACCAAAGCTGCGCCGCATCTCGGCATCCTCCAGCAGAGCGCAGCATTTTTCCACCAAGCCGTCGCCATCAAAGAAATCAACCAGCATACCGTTTTCACCATCCCGAATCGCTTCTTTCAGGGGACCGGTGTCGCTGGCGACAATCGCCGCCTCCGCACTCATCGCTTCAAACAGCGACCAGCTGAGCACAAAGGGATAGGTCAGATAGAGGTGCACCCGGCTGACCTGCAGGAGCTTAATGAACTGATCGTAGGGGATCTTGCCCAGGAAATGCACCCGCTGCCAGTTGGGTGTTGGGATCTGGCCGCGCACCTCATCGATGAAGATCTGCTTCCAGGTCTGCCCTTTCGGCGGACGCGCACCATAGCTGACGTCATCACCGCCGACGATCAGCACTTTGGCGTTGGGACGTTCCCGCAACAGCCTTGGCAGCGCCCGCATGAAGATGTGGTAGCCGCGATAAGGTTCCAGATTGCGATTCACAAAGGTGATCACCTCATCGCGCCGCGTCACCTCTGATCCATCGGGCAAGGCGAATCGCACCTCTGGGTTGGCAGTGACCAAGTCGGTGTCGATCCCATCGTGAATCACCTCAATCTTCTGGCGCCATTCCGGTGGGAAGGTGCCGGCCTGAAACTGCGTTGGGCTGATGCCGGCATCGGCCACCTGCAAATGCACCAGATTGTTGAGGTTCTTCAGGCGGATACGCAGCGCATCAAGGGTGGTGCTGTCACTCTGAAACTCGGGATCAAAGCCAAGGTGTTCCTCATTGGCCAGATGATACAGCTCACAATAAAGGCCGATCCGCGCCTTGGGCCAGACATCGCG
Organism: Thalassovita autumnalis; assembly: GCF_001458255.1. Taxonomy (GTDB): domain Bacteria; phylum Pseudomonadota; class Alphaproteobacteria; order Rhodobacterales; family Rhodobacteraceae; genus Thalassobius; species Thalassobius autumnalis. The sequence continues at coordinate 228,059 of NZ_CYSB01000026.1, read as the reverse complement.
CAGGAACATGGTTTCGCCCCAACCGTGATGGCCCACGATGATATCGGGGGTAAACCCACTGTCGCGCAGATGCATGGCGGCGTGAAAACAGGCCTCAGCCCGGATCACCTTGGTGTCGAAATCCGTGACCCACGGGTGGATCCCCTGCCCCTGTTTCCGCTTGATCTGATAGGGTAGCACCCGCACACCATTCCATGTGGTCGGTTCTTTCACCCGAAGCGTCAGCGCCACACATTGATGGCCCGCAGCCGCCAGGGCCGGGGCCAGATGTTTGTACTGGCCAGGAAAATTCTGGTGGATAAAGAGGATCTTCATGGAATTGCCTGTATCACTGTTCCTTCTCTTATAGCGCGTGTTTGGCAAGCGCATAGCCGGTCATTTTTGCGCAGAGGCACTGGACCAATGCGCGCCAGCCGCCTATCACCCCTGCGACAAGAGATTAAACATGCCAGGAAAGGTCCGTCCGACATGACCCGCTACTCCGCAGCCGAAATCGAAGGCAAGTGGCAAGAGGCCTGGGACAAGGCCGAAATCTTCAAGGCCGTCCGCAGCGACGACAAGCCGAAATACTACGTGCTAGAAATGTTCCCCTACCCGTCGGGGCGCATCCACATCGGCCACGTGCGCAACTACACCATGGGTGACGTGATCGCGCGCTATAAAATCGCCACCGGTCATAACGTGCTGCACCCGATGGGCTTTGACGCCTTTGGCATGCCGGCAGAAAACGCCGCGATGGCCTCGGGTGGGCACCCGAAGACCTGGACCTATGACAACATCGACACAATGGTGAACCAGATGAAGCCGCTGGGCTTTGGTCTGGACTGGTCGCGCATGTTCGCCACCTGTGATCCGGAATACTACGGCCAGCAGCAATCGATGTTCATCGACTTCATCGAAAAAGGTCTGGTCTACCGCAAGAACGCTGTGGTGAACTGGGATCCGGTCGATATGACCGTTCTGGCCAACGAACAGGTGATTGACGGCAAGGGCTGGCGCTCGGGCGCCGAAGTGGAACGCCGTGAGCTGACCCAGTGGTTCTTCAAGATCTCCGACTATTCCGAAGAACTGCTCGACTCGCTGGGCGATCTGGAAGATTGGCCCGCCAAGGTGCGCCTGATGCAGGAAAACTGGATCGGCAAATCGCGTGGTTTGCAGTTTGGCTTTGAACGCACCGATGGTGGTGACCCGATTGAGGTTTACACCACCCGCCCCGACACGCTGATGGGCGCGTCCTTTGTGGGCATCTCGCCCGATCACCCGCTGGCCAAACAGCTGGAGGCCGAGCGTGAAGACGTGGCGGCCTTCTGCGCTGAGGCGCGCAAAGGCGGCACCACCGCTGAGGCCATCGAAAAGGCCGACAAGCTGGGCTTTGACACCGGCCTGAAGTGCAAGCACCCCTTCGATGAGACATGGGAACTGCCGGTCTACATCGCCAACTTCATTCTGATGGATTACGGCACCGGCGCGATCTTCGCCTGCCCGGGCCATGATGAACGCGACTACGAATTTGCCACCAAATACGACCTGCCGATCATTCCGGTCTTTACCCCGGTTGAAGGTGAGGCCGAAGCAGGGAAAGCCTATGTGCCCACCAAGGCCGAAAAGGTGCGCTACATCAAAGGCTTCGCTGGTGAGGAACTGCAAACCGGTGAAGAAGCGGTCAACGCCGCGGTGGACTATTGCGAAGGCAAAGGCATCGGCAATGGCGTGACCAAGTTCCGCCTGCGTGACTGGGGCCTCAGCCGCCAGCGCTACTGGGGCTGCCCGATTCCCGTTGTCCATTGTGATGACTGCGGCGTGGTGCCCGAGAAGAAAGAAAACCTGCCGGTCGAACTGCCCGAAGACGTCAGCTTCGATATCCCAGGCAACCCGCTGGACCGTCACCCGACATGGCGTGACTGCACCTGCCCGAAGTGCGGCAAGCCCGCTCAGCGCGAAACCGATACGATGGACACGTTTGTGGACAGCTCGTGGTATTTCGCCCGTTTCACCGCGCCGCGTGCCGACACCCCGACCGATCTGGTGGATGCCAACTACTGGATGAATGTCGACCAGTATATCGGCGGCATTGAACATGCGATTCTGCACCTGCTCTACTCGCGCTTCTTTGCCCGCGCGATGAACATCTGCGGCCACCTGCCGGAGAAGTCGAAAGAGCCGTTCAACGCGCTGTTCACCCAAGGCATGGTGACCCACGCGATCTACAAAACCGAAGGTGCGGATGGCCGTCCGGTCTATCACTACCCCGAAGAGGTGGAACTGCGGGACGGCAAAGGCTTCCTGAAAGACGGCACGGAGGTGACCATCGTGCCCTCGGCCAAGATGTCGAAGTCGAAAAACAACGTTGTCGACCCGGTGGAGATCATCAAACAATACGGTGCTGATACCGCCCGTTGGTTTGTGCTGTCCGACAGCCCGCCCGAACGTGATGTGGAATGGACCGCCTCGGGCGCTGAGGCCGCGCATAAGCACCTGAGCCGTGTTTACCGGATCTGCAGCGAAATCGCCGCCTCCGACGCGGCGGACAACGGCAAGGAGGATGAAGCCCTGCTGCGCGCCATGCACAAGGCCATCCATGAGGTGACCGGCGGCGTGGACAGCTTCGGCTTCAACGCCTCCATCGCCAAGCTTTATGGTTTCACCAACACCCTGTCGAAATCCAAGGCAGGTGCAGCAGCGAAACGTCAGGCGGCCAAGGTACTGGCACAGCTGATGTCACCGATGACCCCGCACCTGTCCGAAGAATGCTGGCAGATTCTTGCGGGCGAAGGGCTGATCGCCTCCGCTGAATGGCCGGTGGCGGACGAAAAAATGCTGGTGGATGACACCGTCACCTTGCCGATCCAGATCAACGGCAAACGCCGGGCGGAAATCAGCGTGGCCAAAGACATGCCCAAGGAAGAGGTTGAAAACCTCGTGCTGGCACACGAAGCTGTGGTCAAAGCCCTCGATGGGGGCCAACCGAAGAAGCTGATTGTGGTGCCGGGGCGTATCGTGAATGTGGTTGTCTAAACGCAGAAACTTCCTTGCTTTGATCTCAGCCGTAGCCCTGACGGGCTGCGGTTTCACCCCGGTCTATGCGCCGGGGGGCGCTGGGGCGCAGTTGCAGGGGGCGGTTTTTGCCACTGACCCGACAACCCGCGATGAACAATTACTGGTTCAGCAACTCGAAAGCCGTCTGGGCCGCGCCACGACCGCGCGCTACCTGCTGGATTATCAGCTGGAGGTCAGCCAACAGCGGATGGCGGTTCTGGAAAGCAACACCACCGCCCGGTTCAATCTGATCGGTGAGGTGAAGTATCAGCTGAAGGATGCTGATACCGAGGCCACGCTGTTCACCGGGTCAGCGCGGCAGTTCACCGGCTATTCCACCACCGGCACCACCGCTGCCACCATTTCCTCAGAACGTGATGCCCGGGCGCGCCTGAGTGTGATTCTGGCGGATCAGATCGTGGCGCAGCTGCTGCTGAACACGGCCGATCTGGGCCTCTGACGCCATGAAACTAGCCCCGCGCGACGCCAACAAATACTTCCGCCAGCCCGAAAGCCACCGCGCCGGGCTGTTGATTTATTCGGCAGATGCCATGCGGGCCGCGTTGAAACGGCAAGAGGTGATCGCCGCCCTTATCGGCCCAAATGGTGAGGAGGAAATGCGCCTGACCCGCATTCCCGCCGCCAGCCTGCGCAAAGATCCAGCGCAGCTCCTTGATGCGATCAAGGCGGTCAGCTTCTTTCCCGGCCCGCGGGTGGTCTTTGTCGAAGACGCCAATGACACCGCAGCCACCGCCATCACCAATGCCATGGTCGACTGGGCCGAAGGCGATGCGCAGGTGATTGTCACCGGCGGTGCGCTAAAACCCACGTCCAAACTGCGCAAACTGTTTGAGGCGCATCCAAACGCCTATGCCGTCGGTCTATATGACGATCCGCCCAGCCGCGAAGATATTGAGGTGGAGCTGAAGCGATCCGGCATCCAGGACGTCGACACATCCGCGATGACCGACCTGATGGATCTGGGCAAAGATCTGTCACCCGGCGATTTCCGCCAAACGATGGAGAAGCTGGCGCTTTATAAGATGGGCGACCCCACCCCGGTGCAATCCGAAGACGTGGCCGCTTGTGCCCCGGCCACGATTGAGGCCGCGCTGGATGATATTTTGAACGTCGTGGCGGAGGGCAGATCCGATCAGATCGGCCCCATTCTGGAAAAGCTGAAAGCGCAGGGCGTCAACGCGGTGTCCCTTTGTATCGGCACCACCCGTCATTTCCGCACCTTGTTCAACATCGTCGCCAATGACGGGGGCCGCATCTTCATCCCCGGTTCCTTCAAACAGAAGGAACGGACCCAGAAACAGGCCCGCGCCTGGGGTCCGATGAAGCTGGAGGCAGCGCTGACCATGTTGATGGACACCGATCTGCAACTGCGGTCTGCCGGGCAAAACGCCCCTGCAATGGCGCTGGTGGAACGCGCATTGATTCGTCTGGCGATGCTGGCCCGACGCTGAGGTCAGTCACGCGACGTAGGGTCACGCTGGCTTTGACGCAGCAATCACGGTCTCTTTCCACGCAGAATTTACCGGAAAGTTCCGGGCGAGTTTCGGGAGGACAAGCGATGTATCAGGTGATCGGTGGCGTCAAAAGCCGTGGGTTTCGGGTGATTTGGGCGCTGGAGGAAATGGGCCTCGATTTTGAGGTGCTGGATGCCAAACCCCATTCCCCTGAGGTCAAAACCGCCAACCCACTGGGCAAAATCCCGGCGCTGAAGGTGGGGGAGGACTACCTGACCGATTCCAGCGCGATCCTGACCTTTCTGGCGGACAAACATGGCTTGCTGACCTACCCGGCTGGCACGATTGAACGGGCCAAACAGGATGCCCTGCTGCACCAGATCCTAGATGAATTGGATGCGGTGTTGTGGATGGCGGCGCGCCACAGTTTCATCCTGCCCGAGGAGATGCGGGTGCCCGCGGTCAAGGACAGCCTAAAACAGGAATACCTGCGCAACGCGGCGCGGCTGGCCGACCGGCTGGAAGGGCCGTTTGTGATGGGTGACAAAATGACAATTTCTGACATCGTGTTAACCCACTGCCTGAACTGGGCCCATGTCGCGCGGTTCCCGGCACCGGATCAAAGGCTGGTCGACTACGCCAAAACCATGCGGTCCCGCGATGCCTTCCAGCGGGCGCTGCAGCGCTAGGTGAACTTGCGGAAAAACCGGGTGCGATCAAACATACCTTCCAGCTCTTCCATGCGCTGGCGGGTCAGATCCCAGGTGTGTTCCTGCACCTCGGCAATCATCGCTTCCAGGATCAGCATTAGCGCGGTGTTACTGTCCCAGGCCGAAGGCACGGCGATGCGGCCACAGAAGGTGCAATCGGCAAACTCATGCACCGGGCTGCGCCACTGGTCGGTGAACAAAACGATTCGCGCGCCTTTTTCCTTTGCCATTTTTGCCAGTCGCAGCGTCGAGTTCTCATAGCGGCGCACGTCAAAGATCACCACGACATCACCCGGTTTGATGTCCAACAGGTAATGCACCCAGGCGTTTGACATCGATTGAATATGGGTCACCCCGGGGCGCGCCACCTGCATGTGCATGAAGAAATAGTCGGCCAGCGCGCGGGTGATCCGGCCGCCAACCACCAGAACTGAATGATTTGTTTCAGCCAGCATTGCGCAGGCGCGGTCAAACTGTTCGGGATCGATCTGTGTCAGCGTCTGCCGGATGTTGCCCATCACCGCATCGGTGAAGCGGTTCAGGATATGGGCGTCCGGGGCGCTTTCGACCCAAGTGTCATGTTTGGTGATCGGGTCCGAGATTTGCGCTTCCAATTCGCGCCGCAGGGCGTTCTGGAAGTCGGGAAAGCCCGAAAACCCCAGTTTTTGCACCATTCTGACCACGGTTGGCGTGGAAACCTCTGCCGCTTTGGCCACCTGCGTGATCGAAGCAAGCCCCGAGACCGGGTAGTTCTGCAACAGCGAATCCGCCAATTGACGTTCCGCCCGGGTCAGGCTGTCAAAGGCGTTTTGCAGACGCTCGGCAATGGTTTCGGGTTGATCAGTCACAGGTTTCCCTCCTGGATCACGCAGAATTTTGATTACGATATAAACAACCGACACTCGTTTGAAGAAAATTTTTCAGAATTTTCATTGACAGGTCAACTCAATCTGAAGAATTTATTTCAGAAACAGCCCGCGCTATGACGTGGGCGTCGCGCGTGGGGGACACTTCTGGATATGGCGGATCGCAATCCGATCTTTGACAATGAGGCCGTGAAGGTCACGCTGCCTGCTGAGGCCGCGGCTATTTTGGTTGTGTGTGAACATGCCTCCAACGCCATGCCGGCAGAATTTGACGGGCTAGGCCTGGATGAGGCCGTGCGCCAAAGCCATGTCGCCTGGGATCCCGGTGCCCTGCCGATCGCGGAACAGCTGGCCGAAGATCTGGGCGCGTCGCTGATCGCCGGTGCCGCCTCGCGTCTGTTGTTTGACTGCAACCGCCCACCCGAAGCGCCGGATGCCATGCCCGCCCGCAGTGAGGTGTTTGACATCCCCGGCAACCAGAACCTGACCGAGGCTGAGCGCGCCGAACGTGTCAGCCGGTTCCATGATCCCTTCAACGCCGCGATGGAGGTGCTGCTGGACCAGCAGGACCCGCAGCTGATGGTGACCATGCACAGTTTCACCGCCACCTATAACGGCAAGCCGCGTGAGGTTGAGATCGGTGTGCTGCATGACAGTGACAGCCGTTTTGCCGATGCGATGCTGGCCTGCGCTGCCAAACACACCGATATGGTGGTGCGCCGCAATGATCCCTATGGGCCGGAAAACGGCGTGACCCATACGCTGAAAACACATGCGCTGACGCGGGATATGCAAAACGTGATGATCGAGATCCGCAATGATCTGATCCGCACCCCCGAGGAACAGGCCGCCATGGCCAAGATGATGACCGCATGGATCAGTGAGGCCATCGCGGCCTGCGGTCTGCAAAGTCGTGGTCTGCCAACTGAAGGAGGCGCGTCATGCCAGGGCTAATTCGCGGCTACGTCCGCTGGGTGGATGCCATCAACTACCGGCTGGGCCGGATCGTGATGTACGGCATCTTTGTCATGGTGGGGATCCTGATGTGGTCCTCAATCTCCAAGACCTTCTTCCTGCCGTCGCTCTGGACGCTGGAAATGGCGCAGTTTGCCATGGTCTCTTACTACATCCTTGGTGGGCCCTATTCGATCCAGATGGGATCAAACGTGCGGATGGACCTGTTCTATCACACCTGGTCTGACCGCAAGAAAGCCCAGTTTGACGCCATCACCGTGGTGGTTCTGGCCTTCTACCTTGGGGTTCTGCTCTACGGTGCGGTTGATTCTTTCGCCTATTCGCTGGGCCATTTCAAAGGCACGCCTTTTGCCTTCATGTGGGAATTGGTTGTGGCCTTCGTCACTGGCGGCCCAACGGCAGCGAGTGAGGTTCTGGGCTATCTGGAACGCAGCCCCACAGCCTGGCGCCCGATCCTCTGGCCGATCAAGTTCATCATGATGCTGGGCATCCTGTTGATGCTGCTGCAGGCCCTATCTGAATTCTTCAAAGACATCGCCCGCATTCGCGGACAGGAGATCTGATCGCATGTCCTACGAAATGATCGCAATCTTCATGTTCGCCACCATGATGGTGATGCTGTTTACCGGCCAGCGTGTCTTTGGCGCGATTGGCGGCGTGGCAGCGCTGGCAGCGATGCTGCTGTGGGGTGATGGTGGGTCAGCCATCCCGTTTTCGGCCGCAATGAAACTGATGAAATGGTATCCGCTGCTGACCCTGCCGATGTTCATCTTCATGGGCTACGTCCTGTCGGAATCCAAAATCGCTGACGACCTTTATAAGATGTTCCACGTCTGGATGGGTCCGGTTTCGGGCGGTCTGGCCATTGGCACCATCGGGTTGATGGTTCTTGTGTCGGCGATGAACGGCCTCAGCGTGGCGGGCATGGCCATTGGTGCCACCATCGCGCTGCCGGAACTGCTGCGGCGGGGCTATGACAAACGTATGGTCACCGGGGTGATCCAGGCCGGATCCAGCCTTGGTATCCTTGTGCCGCCCTCCGTTGTGCTGGTGCTTTACGCGATGATCGCGCGCCAGCCGGTGGGGCAGCTGTGGTTGGCCGGCGTGGTGCCGGGTCTGCTGATGGCGACCATGTTCATCATCTACATCTACGTCCGCTGTAAACTGAACCCGGCGCTTGGCCCGACGCTGAGCGAAGAAGAGCGTAACGTGCCGCGCGCCGAAAAGATCCGCCTCTTGGGCGCAGGTCTGCTGCCCTTGGTGATTTTTGCCGCGATGATGGTGCCCTTTGTGAACGGCTGGACCTCACTGGTGGAAAGTTCGGCAATCGGCGCGATGACCGCCTTCCTGGCGGCGGTGGTCAAAGGCCGCATGACCCGTGAGGTGTTTGAAACCTCGGCGCGTCAGACGCTGGCGATTTCCTGCATGTTCATGTGGATCATTCTGGCCGCCCTTGGCTTTGGCGCGGTGTTTGATGGCCTGGGCGCGGTAAACGCGATCAAGGACCTGTTCACCGAGCAGTTGGGCCTGGACCCATGGGTGATCCTGATCCTGATGCAGCTGAGCTTCATCATCATGGGCACCTTCCTGGATGACACGGCGATGTTGGTGATCGTGGCGCCGCTTTATGTGCCGCTGGTCAAGGTGCTGGGATTTGATCTGATCTGGTACGGCGTCCTCTACACAGTGACCACACAGATCGCCTATATGACGCCGCCCTTCGGCTACAACCTGTTCCTGATGCGCGCGATGGCGCCGCCGGAAATCTCACTGAAAGACATCTACGGCTCGATCCTGCCATTTGTGATGATCATGGTCTGCGCACTTACGTTGATTATGGCCTTCCCACAGATCGCATTGTGGCTGCCGGAATACGTTTACGGAAAATGACAGAACTCCAGTTAATGGAGCGTTCAACAAACTGGGGAAAACCCACAACAAACTGAACCACTAGGAGAGTATGACATGACTACCAGACGTAAGTTCCTTGCCGGTGCCGCAGCGGCCCCGGCGGCGCTGGCCACCCCGGCGCTGGCTTCCGGCACCATCAAATGGCGGATGCAGACCTATGCCGGCCCGGCCCTGGCCGAGCACGTGGTGAAACCCGCGATCGACATGTTCAACCAGATCGCAGGCGACCGCATGCAGATCGAACTGTTCTATGCCGACCAGCTGGTCCCCACCGGTGAGCTGTTCCAGGCCATGCAGCGCGGCACCATCGACGCAGTTCAGTCCGACGATGACTCGATGGCGTCGCCCACCGAAGTGACCGTATTTGGCGGCTACTTCCCCTTCGCCTCGCGCTATTCGCTGGACGTGCCGGTGCTGTTCAACAAATACGGCCTGAATGAAATCTGGGACGAAGAATATTCCAAAGTTGGCGTAAAGCACATCTCGGCCGGCGCATGGGATCCTTGCCACTTCGCCACCAAAGATCCGATCCGCTCGCTCGCCGACCTTAAAGGCAAGCGCGTCTTCACCTTCCCGACCGCTGGCCGCTTCCTGAGCCAGTTCGGCGTGGTTCCTGTGACCCTGCCGTGGGAAGACATCGAAGTTGCGGTTCAGACCGGTGAACTGGACGGCATCGCATGGTCGGGCATCACCGAAGACTACACCGTTGGCTGGGCCGATGTGACCAACTACTTCCTGACCAACAACATCTCGGGCGCCTGGGCCGGTTCGTTCTTTGCCAACCAGGGCAGCTGGGAAGGCCTGCCGGAAGATCTGCAGACCCTGTTCCGCGTTTGCTGTGACCAGTCGCACTACTATCGTCAGTGGTGGTACTGGGGTGGCGAAGCCGACCTGCGCGTCAACGGCCCGAAAATGGAGCTCACCTCGATCCCTGACGCCGAATGGGCACAGGTCGAAGAAGCGGCCTTCAAATTCTGGGACGAAGTTGCGGCCGAAAGCCCGACCAAAGCCCGCGTTGTTGAAATCATCAAGAAGTACAACGCTGACATGCAGAAAGCTGGCCGTCCCTACCGTTACGGCTAAGCTGACCAAAAGCGCCCCGGTTCTGATCGGGGCGTGTCCAAGACATCAGATGTGGCCCCGGGGTTTGCCGGGGCTCATCGCCCAAGAGACACACCACCAGATCGCAAGACCGACCAAGGGATGAGGAATGCCCGGCATGATGACTTTTGAAGAGCTGAAAACAGCCGTGGCAGACGGCAGCATCGACACGGTACTGGCCTGTATTGTCGATATGCAGGGCCGCCTGATGGGCAAACGCTTCGTCGGCCACCATTTTGTCGACAGCGCCTATGAGGAAACCCATTGCTGTAACTACCTGCTGGCCACCGATCTGGAAATGGGCACGCCGGATGGCTATGCCTCGACCTCGTGGCAGGAAGGCTATGGCGATTACATCATGAAGCCCGACCTTGGCACCATCCGTCCGGTGCCCTGGCTGGAAGGCACTGCGCTGGTGCTCTGTGATGTGCTGGATCACCACCATCACAAAGACGTCGAACATTCGCCCCGCGCCATCCTGAAAAAACAGGTGGCCCGCGCCGAGGCGATGGGCCTGAGTCCGGTCACCGCGACCGAGCTGGAGTTCTTCCTGTTTGAAAAGTCGCTGAAAGAAATCGCCGCCTCGGGCTACCGCGATATGGCCCCGATCTCGGGCTATAACGAAGATTACCACATCTTCCAGACCACCAAAGAAGAGCATGTGATGCGCCCGCTGCGCAATCACCTCTATGCGGCGGGCATCCCGGTGGAAAACACCAAGGGCGAAGCCGAGGCTGGTCAGGAAGAGCTGAACATCAAATACGCTGAGGCAATGCTGACCGCCGATCACCACACGATCGCCAAACACGCCACCAAGGAAATCGCCTGGCAGCAGGGCCATGCCGCCAGCTTCATCCCGAAATGGCGCCCGGACCGCGTGGGCTCCTCCAGCCATGTACACCAGTCGATGTGGAAAGACGGGCAGAACGTCTTTTTCGATGCGGACAAGCCGCACGGCATGTCGGACCTGATGCGGTCCTATGTGGCGGGCCAGATCAAATACGCCAGCGACCTGACCTATTTCCTGGCGCCTTATGTGAACAGCTACAAACGCTTCCAAAAAGGCAGCTTTGCCCCGACCAAAGCCGTCTGGTCCGTCGACAACCGCACCGCCGCCTTCCGCCTGTGTGGCGAAGGCACCAAGGCCGTGCGGATCGAATGCCGCATTGGTGGTTCCGACCTGAACCCCTATCTGGCGATGGCCGCGCTGATCGCCGCCGGTCTGGCCGGTGTTGAGGAAGGTCTGGAACTGGCCGAACCGCTGCAGGGCGACGTCTATGAGATGGAAGGCGTCACCGATGTGCCGCACACCCTGCGTGAGGCGACCGAAACCCTGCGCAATTCGACCATGCTGCGTGCTGCGATGGGTGACTGGGTGGTGAACCACTACACCCGCGCCGCTGAGGTGGAGCAGGAAGAGTTTGACAACGCCGTCACCGACTGGGAACTGGCGCGTGGATTTGAGCGGGCGTAACACCCCCGCCCATACCGCCCAGAGGCCCCTGCGGGACGCCTTCGGCGGGAGAGTATTTTTGAAACGATGAAACTGAGGGGTTTTCGCCCCTCTCTTACTGGAGTCTGTGGCATGGGACAGAAACTGACATGCATTTCGCCGATCGACGGATCGGTGCTGGCGGAACGTGAAGTGCTGAGCACGGAGGCCGCCAAAGAGGTGGTTGCCCGCGCCAAGGCCGCGCAGGCCGCCTGGGCGGCCCGTCCGCTGCAAGAGCGGATCGATCTGGTCATGGCTGGTGTCGCCAAAGTGGGCGAGATGAACGATGAGATCGTGCCCGAGATCGCCAAACAGATGGGTCGTCCGGTCCGTTATGGCGGTGAGTTCGGCGGCTTTAATGAGCGCGCCAGCTACATGGGCCAGATCGCGGCCGACAGTCTGGCCGATATCGAAGTCGGCGAAGACGCCACTTTCAAGCGCTACATCAAACGCGTGCCGCATGGTGTGGTGCTGGTCGTGGCGCCGTGGAACTACCCCTATATGACCGCCATCAACACCGTTGCCCCGGCACTGATCGCGGGCAACACGGTGGTACTGAAACACGCAACGCAAACCCTGCTGGTGGGTGAGCGCATGGTCGCGGCCTTCACCGAAGCGGGCGTGCCGGAAGATGTGTTCCAGAACGTGTTCCTCAGCCATGACACCACGTCCGAGCTGATCGCCGCCAAAAGCTTTGGCTTTGTGAACTTCACCGGTTCTGTTGGCGGTGGTCGTGCGATTGAGCGCGCCGCAGCTGGCACCTTCACCGGTGTGGGTCTGGAACTGGGCGGCAAGGATCCGGGCTATGTCATGGAAGACGCCGATCTGGATGCGGCGGTTGATACGCTGATTGATGGCGCGATGTTCAACTCGGGCCAGTGCTGCTGCGGGATCGAACGGATCTATGTGGTTGAGAGCCTGTTTGACGATTTCGTCGCCAAGGCAGTGAAAATCGTTGAGGGCTACAAGCTGGGCAACCCGCTGGAGGAAGAGACCACCATCGGCCCGATGGCCAATGTGCGTTTCGCCGATGAGGTCCGCGCCCAGATCGCCGAGGCCGTTGAAGCAGGCGCTAAGCCGCTGATCGATCCGGCGCTGTTCCCCGAAGATGGCGGCGCCTATCTGGCACCGCAGATCCTTGTGGATGTGACCCACGACATGCGGGTGATGCGCGACGAAAGCTTCGGTCCTGTTGTTGGCATCATGAAGGTGAAAGACGACGCTGAAGCCATCGCGCTGATGAACGACAGCGACTTTGGCCTCACCGCCTCGCTGTGGACCCAAGACGTTGAACGCGCGCAGGCCATCGGCGATCAGATCGAAACCGGCACCGTGTTCATGAATCGCGCCGATTATCTGGATCCGGGCCTGTGCTGGACCGGCTGCAAAGACACCGGTCGCGGTGGTGGCCTGTCGGTTATCGGCTACCACAACCTGACCCGTCCCAAATCCTACCACCTGAAAAAGGTGACCGGCTAAGCCCGGCTGTTTGAGAGGAACAAGAACATGACACTTACCGCTAACTGGTCCTACCCCAACGCCATCCGCTTTGGTGCGGGCCGTATCAACGAACTGCCGGACGCCTGTGCGGCGGCTGGCATCAAGAAACCCCTCTTGGTCACCGACAAGGGCCTTGCGCCGCTGCCGATCACCGCGCAGGCGCTGGACATCATGGAAGCCGCTGGTCTGGGCCGCGGCATCTTCTCCGAGGTGGATCCGAACCCGACCGAGGTGAACCTTGACGCCGGTCTGGAAGTTTACCGCGCTGGTGGCCACGATGGTGTGATCGCCTTTGGCGGTGGCTCGGGTCTGGATCTGGGCAAGATGGTGGCCTTTATGGCTGGTCAGACCCGTCCGGTCTGGGATTTTGAGGATGTGGGTGACTGGTGGACCCGCGCCGACAGCGATGCGATCGCGCCGATCATTGCTGTGCCGACCACCGCCGGCACCGGATCTGAGGTGGGCCGCGCTTCGGTTCTGACCAACTCGGAAACCCATGAGAAGAAGATCATCTTCCACCCCAAGGTTCTGCCGACCGTTGTGATTGCTGATCCTGAGCTGACCGTGGGCATGCCGCCGATGATCACTGCCGGCACCGGCATGGATGCATTTGCCCACTGTCTGGAAGCCTTCTGCAGCCCGCATTTCCATCCGATGTCGCAGGGCATCGCGCTGGAAGGCCTGCGTCTGGTCAAAGAATACCTGCCGCGCGCCTATAAGGACGGCACCGATATCGAGGCCCGTGGTCAGATGATGGCTGCTGCTGCGATGGGCGCCGTGGCCTTCCAGAAAGGTCTGGGCGCGATCCATGCCCTCAGCCACCCGATTGGCGCGATGTACAACACCCACCACGGCACCACCAACGCCGTCGTGATGCAGCCGGTGCTGCAGTACAACCGCGATGCCATCGAAGAACGCATCGAACGGGCCGCGGCCTATCTCGGTATCGAGGGCGGCTTTGACGGGTTCTACGCCTTTGTGGGGGAGCTGAACAACAGCCTTGGCATTCCGGCCAACCTGACCGAGCTGGGTGTGACCGATCCCGACAAAGAGGCAATCATCAAAGGTGCGCTGGCCGATCCCTCGACCGGCGGCAACCCGGTTGAGATGACCGAAGACAACACACGCGCCCTGTTGGACGCCTGTTTCTAATACCTTTGTTCTAAAACCTAGGGCGGGGTTTTGGCCCCGCCCTTTGCACATCGATCAGATCGCGAAAGGCGAATCTTTCGACTCAAAAGGATGCATTTGCACCCCTTACTTGTCCGAATTTGCTAAAAATCGAATCACTTCAGGCCGAAGTTTGTTCTGACCTTGCAGACAATCACGGTCGCTGGCAGAAACTGTTTCACAAAATACTCACCCCTTAGTTGCAGGATTTGCACTGTTTGAGCAGGCTCAACCAGTACCAAGGTCTTGCCGTCCCTCAGCAGGATCTTATTTGACGATCAACCTGTCCCAATCCGCACAGCATGAAATCTTGACGACAGATGTCAAAAAAACCGACCACATGTGATCTGCAGGGGCTAAACGTCCCAGCACCTAATGCGGCTAAATTGTCTATGGAAACTAGACTCTGAAACCGGCAACGGTCGATTGTTCGCTAAAACTCAACAATCACTCCTTCGCCCCGTCAAAATATCCACCTTTTGATCGTTTCCGGCGCCCCCGCGCAATCCGCCAACGCCCGAGCCAATCACGGTCACCTCGAGGGCTGACCTCTGCCAAATTAACCAATTTTTCCCTGTAAAAGCGGGCCACTAGTACTTTGGGCCTAGCGTCACCTGTGAGTTGCAAATGTGGTGCTCGCGTTGACGAAAAAGGACCAAATTGCCATAAATGTGTCGAAAGATCGGCGCGTCTGTGGGGAAAACTCACAGAAAGTTCCGCTTAAAACTTAAACGTATTTGAGCGAACTACGATGTGGGGGCATCAGCCCGATCTTCTGCGAGCTTGCTCCGGGCGGTGATCTGCCAGCTGCCCGGCGTCACATGAACAGTTTTGGTTTTGTCTTTTCGGGCGCGCAGGCGTTCGAAAGGTGCTGATGGGCTGTGCCTGATGTCTTCAGGCAGGCCGTTTTGGCACACGCTCACTGACCCCGGGGAGGGTTTGGAATGAACATGCACGTCTCAGCCACATCCACGACGTTGGATGCAGCCATGGATGCCGCCAAAGACGCAAGCGATCTGTCCGCACGCGTCAGCAAATGGCGCCCAACGGCAACTGCCTACCGCCTGATGGGCAAACGTGTGCTGTACGTTGTGCTGGTTGTTCTGATGGCGCCGCCTGCCCTGTTCACCGTTGCTGTACTGGCCCTGATCATCATGCTGGACGGTAAATCCGCCTTTTACCGTCAACGCCGGGTCGGCCTGAACGGCAAAGAGTTTTCCATGCTGAAACTGCGCAGCATGATCCCCAATGCCGATGCTGCGCTTGAGGCTTACCTGGCCTCATCCCCGACGGCACGTGCCGAATGGGACCGTGATCAAAAACTGACCAATGATCCCCGCATCACCCGCTTTGGCCATTTCATCCGCCGCACCTCACTGGATGAGCTGCCGCAGCTGCTGAACGTTCTAAAGGGGGAGATGTCACTTGTGGGCCCGCGCCCGATGATGACCAACCAGAAAGAGCTGTACCCCGGCGATGAATATTACCGCATGCGTCCCGGGATCACCGGCTACTGGCAAACCTCGGAGCGTAATGAGTGCAGCTTCCGCGAACGTGCCAGCTATGATGCGAGCTACTATCGCGATCTGTCGCTGGGCACCGACTTCAAGGTGCTGCTGGCCACGGTCAACGTGGTGATGGCCGCCACCGGGCGCTAAGCGCCACCGCCAACCGATCTGAATTATAAACGGCCGCGTTACCCCCGCGGCCTTTGTGCTGTCGCGCGACGCTCACCACCCTCTTATTTGCCACTGTCGCCTGTCACCGCCATTATTCTGCCCTAAGCTTCCGTTAAGCCTGACCGTCAGTATCAGAAGAGCCCGCGCCCTTCGCAGAACCAAAGGACAGATCCGGCACATGGTGCCCAACGCAATTGCATATCTGATGCTGGGGCTTTGGCCCCTGGTGGCGATCGGGTTGTTCCGATGGCTTCCGCCCGGACGTGCGTTGCTGGCCAACCTGTTTCTGTCCTATCTGTTCCTGCCCCCGCCGCCGACGCAGTTTGACCTGCCGTTGCTGCCGCCCTTGGATAAGGAAAACCTGCCGGCGCTGTCGCTGCTGCTTGCTTGCCTGGTCCACTGCCGTGATCAGCTGAGCCTGCCGCGCACCCGTTGGGTAACCGCAACGCTGGCGGTATTCATCCTGTCCCCGGTGCTGACCGTCTTGGCCAACACTGACGGGATTTCCTTTGGGGCCTTTGGCCTGCCGGGGCTTGGGGTGAAAGACGCCTTGTCCCTCGTCATCAACCGCTTCAGCCTTGTGCTGCCGATGTTGCTGTCTTACGCGCTGTTGCGCAGCACCCGCGATCTGCGGGATGTGCTGCTGGCCTTTGCGCTGTTTGGGCTGATCTATTCGCTGCCCATGCTGATTGAGGTGCGGCTGTCCCCACAGCTAAACATCTGGATCTATGGCTATTTCCAGCACAACTTTGACCAGATGATGCGCTTTGGTGGCTTCCGCCCCATTGTGTTCCTGTACCACGGTCTGTGGGTCGCCTTCTTTGCGATGAGCGCCGTGATCGCCGCCGCAACGCTGACCCGCACCGAAGACGGGCCGGAGCGGGCGAAGGCCTTCATGGTGATGATGTACCTGATGGTGATTCTGGTGCTGTGCAAATCGGTGGGCCCGCTTCTTTATGCGATGCTACTTTTGCCACTGACCCTGCTGCTGCCGCTTGGCACGCAGCTGCGGGTGGCGCTGGCCTTTGCGAGTGTGGCCATTGCCTATCCGATCATCAAAGGCGCCGGTTGGCTGCCCGAAGAGGCGCTGCTGCAACTGGCAAGCCGGATCAGCGAGGAACGCGCCAGTTCGCTGCAATTCCGCCTGAACAATGAATCCAGCCTGTTGGAACGCGCGATGGAACGTCCGATCCTTGGCTGGGGCAGCTGGGGGCGCAACCAGATCCTGGATCCGTTTACCGGGCAGGAGTTGCTGGTGTCAGACGGCCGCTGGGTGATCACGCTGGGCTTCTTCGGCTGGGTGGGCTTTGCTGCGGAAATGCTGCTGCTGGCCGCGCCAATCGTGATGCTGTGGGCGCTGCAAAGGGGGCAAAACGCGGTAAATATGTCGGCGGCCGTCGGCGGCATGGCACTGCTGCTGGCGATCAACCTGATTGACCTGTTGCCAAATGCCACGCTGACGCCGCTGACATGGCTGCTGACCGGTGCCCTGCTGCGCCATGCAGAGGAATTGCGCCAGAACACAGCACAGGCGTTCAACACGCCAAGTGCCGCCCCCAAACGGCGTAAATCCGGCCTGACCTCGGTGATGTAACGCCTGAGGTGGCGCGGGTGGAGAGACTGGCCAAGCCGCGCGAAACTCGACTACAAAGAACAGGGTCGCCACAGACCCGCCGTGCAACAGGACACTGAGCAACAGGATCGAACATGTTCTCACCCGCCCGAACAGCGCTATCCCTGATCCTGGCCTTCATCTTGGCGCTGATGCTGCCAACACCATCAAACGCGCAACAGGCGCGGGCGGAGGCGACGCTGAAGGCGTATTTCTTTGGCAATTCCCTGATGCACCATCTGGAGGGCTTGCCGCAGACCTCGACCCCTTATTGGCTGAACAAAATCGCCGAGGCGCGCGGCGGCAGGTTGCAGGCCGATGGCACCTGGGGGTTTCTGCGGAACTTTGCCGGGCAGCTGCCGCCGGAACCCAACTGGCAGATCGGTGGGGTGCGCGGGGTCTGGTCCGAACGGCTGGGCAGCTTTGCCGATGCGGGTGTGAACACGGTGGTGCTGAACCCAGCGAATTTCATCCAGTATCAGCCGCCCTCAGCCCTTTATGACAGCAACAATCCAAACCGCGACAGCCCGGTCACCGCAACGCTCAAGGTGTTTGACTGGGTGCGCGAAGGAGTGCCCGCCGCGGCAGAGCAGCCGCGGTTTTTCATCTATGAAGGCTGGGCGGATATGGTGGGCTACAGTCGGTCCTTCCCACCTTCAAAATCCGAACTGAACCAATACCTTGCGGACA
This sequence comes from Thalassovita autumnalis, assembly GCF_001458255.1. Taxonomy (GTDB): domain Bacteria; phylum Pseudomonadota; class Alphaproteobacteria; order Rhodobacterales; family Rhodobacteraceae; genus Thalassobius; species Thalassobius autumnalis. The sequence continues at coordinate 209,842 of NZ_CYSB01000026.1, read as the reverse complement.
ATCAAACCGGTTATCACGACTGGTATGAAGACTATGTCACAGCGTTGCAACGGGCCCGGCCAAACCTGCAGGTCACCCTGTTGCCTGTCGCCTCCACCCTGCCTGAGATCCTGGCGCTGCCCGCCCTTGAGGGTTTGACCGCCACCGATCTGTTCAGCGATGATGCGCCGCATGGCACGGCGACGGTCTATTTTCTGGCCGCATTTATCAGCTACAGCGCCCTGTTTCAGGATGATCTGCCGGCGCAGATGCTGCTGCCCGACAGTATTCACCCGCTGGTGCGCCAGAACTATGGCCAGATTGCTGAGGCGCTTTGGGACAGCCGCGCCAAAACGCTGCGCCCGCCGTCGACGCAACGCAGAGATCAGGCGCGGGACAGCGCCCCACCTGCGGTGCCTGCGCTGGCGATGGGCCTCAACGGGATCTCAGACTGGTCCACACAGATGCCGTTTATCGACGTGATGAAATCCGCCCGTCCCTGGGTCGGACATTTGCCGGATCAGTGGGGCGGGATGAGTTTTGACACCCTGCGCGCGGAGGGCCACCTGAGCGATGAGGGCTGGCCGCTGCGGATCCCCAAAGGGGTTGAGCAGCTGGAGACCTTTATTCTGGCAGATCTGCCCAGTGATGCCCGCGATACGGCTGGCCGCTACCGACTGACCTACAGGGGCAAGGGCAATATCACCCTGCTGGGACGGGCCCAGGATATCCGCGCCCGCACCGGTGAGATCTGGTTCAACTTCACCCCCGGCGAAGGTCTGGTGGCGGTGACGCTACGAGACACCGATCCCAAGGATCCGATCCGCGACATTCAGGTGATCCACGAACGCCACCTGCCTTTCTGGGAAATGGGCGCGGTGTTTAATCCCGACTGGCTGCGCCAGATTGAGGATATGCGGGTGTTGCGATTCATGGATTGGATGGCAACCAACCATTCGCCGATCTCACAGTGGGATCAACGCCCGCTGCCAACGGATTACACCTATGCCTGGCGCGGTGTCCCGATTGAGGTGATGCTGCAGCTGGCCAATCAGGTGGGGGCCGATCCGTGGCTCAACATGCCGCATATGGCCGATGACGGTTACGTGCGCCGCTTTGCCGAAATGGTGCAGCGGGATCTGGACCCCGGACTGAAGGCCTATGTGGAATATTCCAATGAGGTCTGGAACCATATTTTCACCCAGGCGAAATACGCCACCGAACAGGCCGCTGCGCGTTGGCGCGGCGCCAGTGGCAACACGGATGGTTGGATGCAATGGGCCGGCGTCCGCGCGGCTGAGGTGGCAGATATCTGGGCTGAGGTTTTCGGCGCGGAGGCTGAGACCCGGCTGACCCGGGTGATCGCGGTCCACACCGGCTGGCCCGGGTTGGAGGAGGCGGCGCTGGAGGCCCCGCTGTTCATGCGCGAAGCGCGTGGCAACATCCGCCCCGGCGATCGTTTTGATGCCTATGCGGTGACCGGCTATTTCGGCTATGAGCTGGGCGCCGATCCGCAGGCGGCCAAGGTGCTGGACTGGTTGAAGATCAGCGAAAGCGAGGCGCTGAAACGCAGCTACAAGTGGCTGCAATCCGGTGAGGTGAAGCGGCTGACGCAGGAGGTTTTCCCCTATCATGCCGGGGTGGCCAGATCCTATGGCATGGACCTGATCATGTATGAGGGCGGCACGCATATCGTGGGCCATGAGGGCTGGGTCAATGATGAGGCGCTGACCGCGTTTTTCATCAAGCTGAATTACAGTCAGGAGATGGCGGCGCTTTATGCGGATGTGCTGCAGGGGTGGCAGGATGCCGGCGGCACGCTGTTCAATGCCTTTGTTGATGTGGCTGCAGCCAGCAAATGGGGCAGCTGGGGCGGGTTGCGGCATCTGTCTGACAACAATCCCCGCTGGGCGGTGATCCAACGCGCCAACACCAGCCTGTCGACCGATTGGGAAAGCCGGGATCCGCAGGCCTTCCGCCGGGGGATCGCCCGTGCTGGTGGCGACGCAGATAATTTGCTGGAGGGCACCGCACTAAGGGACGTGCTGGTGGGGGCAGATGGCGATGACTGGCTGATCAGCCGCGGCGGCGCTGATGCCCTGCATGGCGGGGCGGGTGTTGATACGGCAGTACTGCGCGGTGCTGCGACAGACTATCAGTTCAGCTGGGCCAGCAGCCCGGTCGGGGATTTCCTGATCGCAGATGGCCCCGAGGGCGAAGTAACGATGCGCGGCATTGAACAGCTGGAGTTTTCGGCGGCACCAGGTCAGTTGTACCGCGTGTCGCCGCGACAATAGCCACAATGGGGCGGCGCAGCCGCACCGCCTGAAGGTTTAGAAATCTAACAGCGGTTCGTCTGGCATTGGCTCCATCGGGGGTGGGGTCAACCCGACCTCACGAACCAGCGCCTCCGCCCCGCGGGCGGCATCAAAGCTTTGAAGGATCCGCTTGCGCCCGGCCTGTCCCAACGCGGCGGCCCGGACCGGATCGGTGGCCAGATATTCCAGCGCGGCGGCCAGTGCCACCGGGTTGCCCTTTTCGACCAGAACACCGTCCCGGCCGTTGGTGATCAACTCATCCACACTGCCGCCTTCAATGCCCACCACCGGGCATTCGCAACTCATCGCTTCCATGGCAGAGGCGCCGAGGGCTTCGGAATGGTTTGCCATCACAAAGACATGGGCATCACACAGCCGGTCGCGCAGCGTGTCCTCAGACACAGATCCCATCAACCGCACGGTGCCGATCAGGCCCAACTCGGTGATCTGTTCCTCCAGCACGGTACGATAGCCGGTGCCGCCTTCATCATCCTCACCAATAATTTCCAGATGCACGTCAATGCCGCGCCCCTGCAACAGCGTCACCGCCTGAAACAGATCCTCATGCGCGTTGGAGGCATGCAGCCGCGCCCGGGACACCAGACGCAGGGTTTTGCCGGGTTCCGGCGGCCGGTAGGGCGCATCGCGACGCAGGTGGTCGGTATCTACCCCCTGCGGCTGGACCAAGACACGTTCTGGCAGCGATTCACCCAGAACCGGGGTGATTTCATCCAACAGCCGCTGCGAGCCGACGATGGCGAATTTCGCTGACTGCCATTTGAACTTCTGACCAATGCCGCCCTCGGACAAGGGGCCGTGAAGGCTGATCGAATAATCCAATTCATAGAGGTGGTTGGCCAGGGCTGCGATCATCGCCACCGGCCCGCAGGAGGCCACATGCACATGGGTCACCCCTTGCGCTTCACAGGATTTGGCCAGCTGTTTGGCGGCGGGTGCCGCATGTGACACGGCGCGCATACGTTCGACATTGCCACTGCCCTGTTTCAACTGGCGCCATGGCAATTTGGGCAAGGACATCAGCGAGGACATGGTGCCCTGCGCCAGATATTCGGTGCGCTGCCGCGCCCCTTTGGCCCAGGCATGCGCTGCCGTATCGGTTGGCCGGTCGGAAAACAGCACCGCCTCAATACCCATCGCTTCCAGCTTGAGGATCTCACGCCAGTACAAACTATGTGCCTGCCCCGGAAACTCGGGCAGTAAATAGCCAAGCTTTGGAATTTCAGTCACGCATCTGGTCCTTTGGCCATTTTTCCTCCAGCAGGTCATTGTTTTTAAACCGGCTGCCCGGCTAGAACAAAATCAATATATAAGTACGTTGGAATGATTTGCTAGTTTACCAACGATGACAAGCCGTTGCAGGATAAACCAAAGGGATAAAACCCTACCTTGTAGGACGCAAAACCGCTGATGATCTCTGTTATCATCCCTGCCCATAACGAAGCCAAGACGCTGCCGGCCTGTCTGGCGGCCATCGCCGCCGCCACGGTTCCGCCGAATGGGGCGGAGGTGATTGTGGTCGCCAATGGCTGCACGGATGATACGGCCGCAGTGGCCCGCACAATGGCAGAAGACGGAGCCGCGATGCCTTATGCCCTGCGGGTTATTGAGCTGAGCGAAGGTGGAAAAATCGGTGCCTTGAACGCAGGTGACGCCGCAGCCAGCGGCGATATGCGGGCCTATCTGGATGCCGATGTGATCATCGCACCGCAGATGCTGACCGAGCTTGCAAGCGCCTTATCAGATGCGGCGCCGCGCTATGCCAGCGGCACGGTGGTGATCCCGGAAAGCCCCAGCGCCCTGACCCGGGCCTTTGCGCGGTTTTACCGCACGGTGCCATTCCTGCGCGACGGCGTGCCGGGTTGCGGGCTATATGCGGTGAACCGGGCCGGGCGGGCACGCTGGAAAGCCTTTCCCGATGTGATCGCCGATGACACCTTTGTGCGGCTGAACTTCACCGCCACCGAGCGGGTCAAGGTCACCGCACCCTATGACTGGCCACTGGTCACCGGGTTCGGCAATCTGGTCAGGGTCCGCCGCCGTCAGGATGCGGGCGTGGCTGAGATTGCAGCGCAGTTTCCGGAGCTGCTGCAAAATGATGACAAACTGCCCTACCGGGCGAGGGATGTGCTGCGCAACGCGCTTCACCAACCGTTTAGCTTTGCCGTTTATGTTGCCGTGCGCTTGGCCGGGAAACTGGGCCGCAACCCCACCCGCTGGAGCCGTGGCAGATGATTGATCGCATGCGAACCCTTGCCTTCGGGTCTGGCTTGATGACCCGCGCGTTCCGCAGTTCTGCAATCAATGCAGGGGGGTACGCCGGGTTCCAGTTCCTGCGGCTGCTGTCCAATCTGGTGCTGACCCGCATCCTCTTCCCTGAGGCGTTTGGCATCATGGCGCTGATTTCGGTCATCATGGTGGGCCTGTCGATGTTTTCCGATGTCGGCACCAGCCCAGCCATCATGCGCAGCCCCCGTGGCGATGAAGCAGAATTCCTGAACACCGCCTGGACGATCCAGATCATCCGCGGCTTCTGCCTGTGGCTGGCCGCCTGCGCCCTGGCCTACCCGGTGGCGCTGATCTACGAAGAACCGATGCTGATGCAGCTCTTGCCGGTCGCCGCGCTAAGTCTGCTGATCGCCGGCTTCAACCCAACAAAACTGGAAAGCGCAAACCGGCATATGCAGGCAGGGCGCGTCACGCTGATTGAGCTGGCCGTGCAGGTGACCGGCCTGATCATCGCGATCACCGCCGCCTGGGCGCTGCAATCTGTCTGGGCGCTGGTGATCAGCGGTCTGGCTGCCGCATTGACCCATTTGGTCCTGCTGAACCGGTTCCTGCCCGGCCCGAGAAACCACCTGCGCTGGGAAAAAGAGGCGGCGCATGAGCTGATCCTTTTTGGCAAGTGGGTCTTTCTTTCGACGATCTGCGGCTTCTTTGTCGCTCAAGGGGATAAATTGCTGATCGGCAAATACCTGAGCCTTGAGGCCTTTGGCGTTTACAACATCGGATATTTCCTCGCCTCCTTCCCGTTGTTGATGGGGGGGATGGTCATCCAGAAGGTGCTGGTGCCGATCTATCGCGATAGCCCGCCCGCAGCATCACGGGAAAACTTCCTGACGTTGCGCCGAATGAGGATGGCGGCCACCGGGCTATTGGTCAGCTTGCTGCTGATCGTTGCGGCGCTGGGGCCCTGGATGGTCGATCTGCTATATGATCCGCGTTACGCCGCCGCCGGTGCGGTGGTGACGCTATTGGCCTGCATGCAGATCCCGATGGTGGTGACGCTGACCTATGACCGGGCGGCGCTTGCCAGCGGGGACAGCCGCGATTTCTTCTACCTGTCGCTGGTGCGGGCGGTGGTACTGTTGCTGATGCTGGCGCTTGGCCTGTCTTACTGGGGGCTGATCGGCGCCATTCTGGGCATCGGGTTGGCGGCGCTTTTGACCTACCCGGCGGTGGTCTGGCTGGCCCGCCGTCAGGGTGCTTGGGACCCGTTGCATGACATTGCCTATACCGGATTGGGGCTGGGCGTCTCGGCAATGCTATTGGTGCTACATTGGGAAACAATTCAGACCATCAGCGGCTAAACCCCCGAAAATTTCACGTCTTTTGGGTAGAGAATCGGTAACTTCGCTCCGAAATCACACCCCTGCGCCTCAAAGAGTCCACATTTTCCCCGTATGTTATTCAGAAGCCATCTGTTTAAATGAGTTTGTTTTGATGTCGGAAACAATGCCTTCTCAGCCCTCCCCCACTCAGGAAGAGGAAGACAGGGCCGCAGAGATTGCCATCGTTGGCATGGCTGCGCGCCTGCCCGGTGCGCTGTCGATTGAGGCCTATTGGGACAATCTGAAAAACGGCATTGAATCGATCCGCCCCCTGACCCGTGATGAGCTGATTGCCAGCGGTGAGGCGGCCCATCTGATCGACCGCCCCGATTACGTTGCCGCCGCGGCCCCGCTGGACGGTTACAAAGCCTTCGATGCCGAATTTTTCGGATTTTCCCCCAAAGAGGCAGCGATTCTGGATCCGCAGCATCGCCAGTTTTTGGAAACCTCATGGGAGGCCTTGGAAAACGCCGGCCATATGCCTGAGGGTTTCGATGGTCCGATTGGCGTCTTTGGTGGCTGTGGCATGGGCAGCTATTTCTATTTCAACATCTGCTCAAACCGCGATCTGGTCGATGGCACCGGCATGTTCCTGCTGCGCCATACCGGCAATGACAAGGATTTCATGACCACGCGGCTCAGCCATGTGCTGGACCTCAAAGGCCCCTCGATCAATGTGCAGACCGCCTGTTCCACCTCGCTGGTGGCCACCCATTACGCCTGTCAGTCGCTGCTGAACGGCGAATGTGACATGGCGCTGGCTGGCGGGGTCACGATTGAGTTGCCGCAGGACCGGGGTTATCTGTTCAAAGAGGGGGAAATTCTGTCACCCGACGGTCACTGCCACGCCTTTGATCACCGTGCACAGGGCACTGTTTTCGGCTCAGGCGCCGGGGTGGTGGTGCTACGTCGGCTGGAGGATGCCCTGGCCGATGGCGATCACATCTGGGGGGTGATCAAGGGCACCGCGGTCAACAATGATGGATCTGCAAAGGCAGGGTATCTGGCCCCTTCTGTCGATGGTCAGGCGGCAGCGATCGCCGATGCTCACGCCCTGTCCGAGGTCACAGCCGGCAGCATCGACTACGTCGAATGCCACGGCACCGGCACCTATCTGGGCGACCCGATCGAAGTGGCCGCGCTGACGCAGGCCTTTCAGGAAACAACCGATGCACAGGGGTTCTGCCGCATCGGGTCGGTGAAAACAAACATCGGCCATCTCGACACCGCTGCCGGTGTGGCAAGCCTGATCAAGACCAGCCTTGCGTTGCATCACAAACAGATGCCGCCGACATTGGGCTATGAGGCGCCGAACCCAGCAATTGATTTTGAAACCTCCCCTTTCCGCGTCAATGACAGCCTGCGGGACTGGCAGCGCCGCGATGGGCCGCGCCGGGCAGGTGTAAACTCCCTAGGGGTGGGCGGCACCAACGCCCATGCGGTTCTGGAGGAGGCACCTGAACGCGCCGCCTCAGAACCAGGTGATTTCCCGTTTCAGATCCTCACGCTGTCGGGCCGCACCAAAGGTGCGCTGGAGGGCAACACTGCCCGGCTGACAGAACATCTGCGACAGCGCGCCGATCAACCGCTGGCAGATATCGCCTGGACGCTGAAGAATGGCCGACGCGCCTTTGAACAGCGCCGAGTTGTTGTGGCGGAAACCCATGCTGAGGCGGCGGATCTGCTGGAGCAAGGCAATCCGCGCCGGGTCTTCACCCATACCGCCCTTGAGACACCAGAGGTGGTTTTCATGTTCCCCGGCGGCGGCGCGCAATATGCTGGCATGGCGCGCGACCTCTATGAGGTGGAACCGGTCTTCGCCGATTGGATGGACCGGGGTCTGGCGCATCTTGAGGGCAAGATTGATTATGACCTGCGCGCGCTCTGGCTGCCGGAGCTGGGTGCTGAGGCCGCAGCGGATGAGGCGCTGAAACAGCCCTCTGTGCAATTACCGCTGATCATGATCACCGAATATGCGCTGGCCCAGCTCTGGATCAGCTGGGGGGTGAAACCCGCAGCACTGGTGGGCCATTCGATGGGGGAAAACACCGCCGCTTGTTTGGCGGGCGTCCTGTCCTTCACCGATTGTATCGATCTGGTGCACCTGCGCGGGCAGCTGTTTGACACGGTGCCTGCGGGCGGCATGCTGTCTGTTGCTCTGCCCGCCGATCAGCTGCGTCCCCTGCTGGGCCGCGATCTGGATCTGGCCAGCGTCAATGCGCCGGGCCTGTCGGTGGCCACCGGGCCGGACGCCGCGCTGGAGCGCCTGCAAGCAGAGCTTGCGGAGCGCGACATCGATTGCCAGCGCATTGCCATCGATATCGCTGCGCACAGCCGAATGTTGGACCCGATCCTCGCTCGCTTCCGCAGCTTCCTGCAGACGATCCCGCTGCAGCCGCCGCAGATCCCCTTTGCCTCCAACCGAACCGGGGCGATGATCACCGCGGAGGAGGCGCAGGATCCCGAATACTGGGTCGCCCATCTGCGCAATACGGTTCTGTTTGCCGATTGCATCAGCACCCTGGCCGCGCCCAGCGCCCGTGTTTTTCTTGAGGTCGGGCCAGGCAAGGCGCTCAGCTCGCTTGCGACGCAACATCCTGATGTCAGCGCCAATCAGGTGATTTCCAGCCTGCGCCATCCCGAAGATGACATCGCCGATGACAGCTATTTCGCAGCCATGCTGGGCCGGATCTGGGCCGTGGGTGTTGATTTTGACTGGGATCAGTTCTGGGGCGAGGGACGGCGCAATCGCGTTGTGCTGCCGACCTATGCGTTCCAGCACCAGGACTATTTCATCGAACCCGCCAGCGATCACGCCAGCGCGCAGCCCGATGCTGCGCAACGCTGGTTGATGCGGCAGGAGGATATGGCGGATTGGGCCTATGCCCCGCGCTGGAGCCCGCGCTACGCCGATTGCAGTCTGGATGTGGCCGGTGATCTGAGCGAACTACCGCCACAGAACTGGCTGATCTTTGAAGATGCCCACGGCCATGGCGCCGCGCTGACGGCCAAGCTGCGACAGGCCGGGCAACAGGTCATAACCGTACGCCCCGGCGATGGGTTTGCCAAAGTGTCTGACGGCTACCTGCTGGCGCCGGAACATGGCCGGGTCGGTTATGACCGCCTGATGCAGGATCTGTCCGCGCAGGACAGAATGCCCGACCGCATTGTGCACCTGTGGCTGCTGACCGAGGATGAGCGCTGTCGGCCCGGATCCTCCTTCTTTCATCGCAATATGGAATATGGCTTCTACGCGCTGTTGTACCTGAGCCAGGCGATGAGCGAACAGGGGTTGAGCGATCTGCACATGACGGTGGTGACCTCAGACGCGATGCAACAGCGCGATGAACGCCTGCGCTATCCTGAAAAGGCCACGGTTCTGGGGCCCGTGCAGGTGATCCCGCGCGAATTCCCAGGCGTGACCTGCGCCGTGCTGGATCTGCAGGCCGCGCAGGGAAAACCAGGGCTGAAATCACGCGGCAAGGCACTGGGCAAGGCACGGAGCGAATCGCCCCTGCTGATCCCGCTGCTGGAGGAGGTGCTGGCAATACCCTGCAACACCATTGCCGCCCTGCGCCGTGGCAAACGCTACGCGCTGGATTACGCGCATGTGCCCTTCACCCCCGACGAATCGCCCCAACCCAATGCGGACATGCTGCGGGACGGTGGCACCTATATGATCACCGGTGGCTTTGGCGGCATTGGTCTGACCCTGGCCGGCACGCTGATCGAGCGCTGTCACGCCAATGTGGTCCTGCTGTCGCGCCATGCCCTGCCCGACCGTGACAGCTGGGCCGACCACCTGCACAGCCATCCGGCCACCGATGCCACCAGCCGTCGCATTCGCGCGGTGCAACAGCTGGAGGAGAAAGGCGGCAAGGTTCTGGTGCTGGCCGCCGATGTCTCCAACGTCGAAGACATGCGGATCGCCCAGCGCATGGCCCGGGATGCCTTTGGTGACATTCACGGCGTCATTCACGCGGCGGGCGTCATCAAAGACGCGCCGATCCTCGGCAAATCACTGAGCGATATAGAAGCGGTATTCACACCAAAAATCCACGGCACCGAGGTGCTGGATCAACTGTTCCCGGATGGCAGTCTGGACTGGCTGGCGGTCTTTGCCTCCAGCTCCACCGTGACCGCGCCTGCGGGTCAGGTGGATTATGTCGCGGGCAACGCCTTCCTGAACGCATGGGCGCAGTCCCGCAGCGGGGGCAAGACCCGGGTTTTGGCCCTCAACTGGGGGGTCTGGGCTGAGGTCGGCATGGCCGCCGAAGCGATGGAGGCCCGCCGCCAGCCAACCGCCGCGCTGCCGGGGCGCCCCTCAGGCCAGGTATTGCTGGGTGACATGCGGGATGACGCCAAAGGCAACCGCCAGTTCCAGCGCAGCCTGTCGGTCAAGGATTGGGTGATGGATGAACACCGCACCAAAGCGGGGGACATTCTGCTGCCCGGCACCGGCTATCTGGAACTGATCGACGAAGCTTTGAAGGCCCAGGGCGAAACTGGCCCCTATGAGGTGCGGGATCTTTTGTTCCTGGCACCGCTTGCCGTGCAGGAGGATAGCGCCACCGACATGCGGCTCAGCCTGCCGCGCAGTGATCTGGGCTATGACGTCATGGTCGAAAGCGCCACCGGGGGAACCACTGGATCAGCGGCATCGGGATTTGGCCCCAATGCCGAGGCCGCAATTTCGCTGCGCGCACTCACCCGCCCCGCGCCGTTGGATTTGGACCACCTGCGCCGCCGCTGTGGGCAGGCACGCCGGGGCGACGGGCCGCTGGTGGCCCCACAGGAAAAACACCTGTCCTTCGGCCCCCGCTGGAAGGTGCTGCACAGCACGGCGTTTGGCGCCGGTGAGGGCATCGCAGATCTGGCCCTGCCTGCGGATTACGTCACGGATCTGCAGAGCTACCGCCTGCACCCCGGTCTGTTGGACATCGCAACCGGCTGGGCGATGGAATTGATCGCCGGATACCAGGGGCACCACCTCTGGGCGCCGGTCAGCTATCACCGGGTGCGGGTCTATGCCCCACTGGAAGCGCAGATCACCTCTTGGGTGCGCAGCGCCGAAGAAAACAGCACCCAACATGCGACCGCCAGTTTCGACATCACCCTGACCGCCGCCGACGGCACCGTCCTGATGGAGATTGAAGGCTTCTCAGTGCGCAAACTGACCGGCGGCCTGAGCCTCAGCACGGCCAAACCCGCCGCCGCGGTAGAGGACCGTCCACTGTCCGCGGCCGAGGAACGGCTACAACACAACATCAGCCAGGGCATTCGCCCGGCCGAAGGCGCTGCGGCCTTCCTGCGGGCGCTACGTTTGCCGCAGACACAGCTGGTGATTTCCTCACTGGATCTGCCCGCACTGGTGGCGCAAGCGGGTCAGACACAGGATACGCCATCAAGCGCACAAAGCTTCCAGCGGCCGGAGTTGGACCAAGACTATGCTGCGCCAGAATCCGAGGTGGAAAAACGCCTCGCCGGGTTCTTCCAGGATCTGCTGGGGGTTGATCAGGTGGGGATCGATGACAGTTTCTTTGATCTTGGCGGCCATTCCCTGATTGCTGTGCGCCTGTTTGCCCAGATCAAAAAGGCCTATGGCAGCGATTTCCCAATCTCACTGCTGTTTGAGGCCCCGACCATCCGCAAAATCGCGGCCCAGATCCCGGATCAGGGCAGCCCGTCAGAACAGAAGGCCGACACCGAAGCGCCGTTGGTGCCTGAGCGGCGGTTCACCCATGTGGTGCCGATGCATCAGGGCGAAGGCGGCGCGGGCACCCCGTTCTTCTTGGTCGCGGGCATGTTTGGAAACGTGTTGAACCTGCGCCATCTGGCAGCTTTGCTGGGCACCGACAGACCATTTTACGGGCTTCAGGCGCGGGGCCTGTTTGGTGAGGCGCGCCCGCATCAGTCAATCCCTGAGGCTGCGCGGGACTACATCGCTGAAATGCGCAAGGTGCAGCCGAATGGCCCTTATATGCTGGGCGGGTTTTCTGGCGGCGGCATCACCGCCTATGAAATCGCGCAGCAGCTGAAAACCGCAGGTGAAGAGGTTGACCTGCTGGTGATGCTGGACACACCCCTGCCGCAGCGCCGGCCGCTCAGCCGTAGCGACCGGCTGGCGATCCAATGGCTGGAGCTGAAAACCAAAGGCCCGCGCTATGTGGTGAACTGGGCCAAGAACCGGCTGCTGTGGGAATGGGAAAAACGGCGTAAACCTGAGGCGGCACAACACGTGCCGGGAGAGCCAGAGGCGCAGTTCCATGACGCCGCGATTGAGGCTGCCTTCCTGGAGGCGGTTGCCAGCTATGATCTGGAACCATGGGACGGGCCGCTGCAGCTCTACCGCCCGCCGTTGCAGGGCCGCTGGCAGGTGTCGCCTGACCGTCTGGTGAACAGCGAACGGGCCTATGTGCTTCATGACAATGATTGGGGGCAATGGGCCCGCCAGCTTGAGGTGTTCGAAGTGCCCGGCGATCACGATTCGATGGTTCTGGAACCCAATGTCCGGGTGCTGGTGGCGCGGCTGCGCGATGCACTCACCCGGATTGAGGACAGCAAACGTACGCCCAACCGCGGCGCCGCCACCCAATTAACCAAGAAGGCCGCCGAATAAATGAACGCTGCCGCCTCTTTCCCATCGGCCCGGGTGCTGACCATCGTGCTGAACTATCGCACCGCCGAAATGACTTTGCGTGCCGTTGCCGCAGCGCGCAAGGCGATGCAGGGCATCGATGGCGCGATCATCGTGGTCGACAATGATTCGCAGGACGGATCCTTTGAACAGATGAACGCACATGTCACGGCGGAGGGATGGGCGGATGTCACGGTTCTGGCTGCGGGGCGCAACGGCGGCTTCGGGGCGGGCAACAACTTCGGCATTCTGGCCGGGCTGGCCGATCCAGAATCAGCACCTGATTTCATCTATGTGCTGAACTCAGACGCCTTCCCCGAACCGGACGCCATCCAGAGCTTGTTGGATCATATGTTGGCACATCCGCAGACCGGATTTGCTGGCAGCCTGATCTATGGCGAAGACGGCGTGGAACATATGACAACCTTCCGCTTTCCTTCCTTGGCGGGGGAGTTGGAAGGCGCGATGCGGTTTGGACCGGTGTCCCGGCTGTTGAGAAACCATCAGGTGCCAATGCCGCCGCCCAAGCACAGCCAGCCGGTGGATTGGGTGGCCGGGGCCAGCCTGATGATGCGGGTGCCAATGCTGCGGGATATCGGCCTCTTTGATGAGGCGTACTTCCTGTATTTTGAGGAAACTGATCTGTGCCTACGTGGGCAGCGAGCAGGGTATAGTATTGATTTTGTGCGCGAAAGCCGGGTGATGCACATCGGATCTGTCTCAACCGGGATGGGCGATTGGGCACGGACACCGCGTTATTGGTTCCAGTCACGTTGGTATTATCACGTGAAAAACCACGGCAGGCTGCATGCCCTCTGTGCCAGCGTTCTGCATCTGATCGGTGGGGGCTTTCACCGGCTGCGGTGCGTTCTGCGGGGCCGCCGTTCGGTGGATCCGCCCATGTTCCTGCGCGATCTCATCCGCCACGATGCTGCCGCGCTGTTTCGCCCCTTAAGCGCGCCGCAGATCCCCCAATTGCCAGACGTTCCGCAGGGGGCCACGCCCCCCGTGCCAGAACCCGCCCGGAGGTATAGATGAACCCGTTTTCTACCGTTCTGATCGGCAATGAATCCCTTTTGGTGCAATGCGGCGACCTGCTGCACGGGCGTGGGCACCTGATCCGGGCCGTTGTCACCCGCAATCCTGAGGTCGCCGCCTGGGCCAAGCAGCAGGGGCTGCAGGTCCTGGCCCCCGGCGCCGATCTGGCCGCCGATCTGCAACCGGGATTTGACTGGCTGCTGTCCATCGCCAACCTCGACATGATCCCGGCTGCGGTGCTGGCGATGGCTGCCAAAGGTGCGGTCAATTTCCACGACGGGCCACTGCCGGCCTATGCAGGGCTCAACGCGCCGGTGTGGGCGCTGGCCAACGGCGAAACCCGTCATGGCATCACCTGGCACCTGATGACCGAAGCGGTCGACGAAGGTGACATTCTGCTGCAGCGGATGTTCGACATCGGTCCAGAAGACACCGCGCTGAGCCTCAACACCCGCTGCTATGAGGCCGCGATTGACAGTTTCCCCGCCCTGATCGATGCGCTGGAGGCCGATCTGCCCGATCGCCAGCCACAGGATCTGAACCAGCGCAGCTATTACGGGCTGACCCACCGCCCCGCCGCAGCGGCCCGGCTGGATTTCACCCGCCCCGCCGCCAGCCAGCAGGCACTGGTGCGGGCGCTGGATCATGGGGCCTATTGGAATCCCATCAGCTGCGCCAAGATTGTGGCAAACGGTCAGATCCTGCTGGTTGGTCAGGCCAAGGTAGACACCGGCAGCGGCACACCAGGCGCGGTTCTGGCCATTAATCCTGATGGGATAACCGTGGCCTGTGCTGAGGGCGCATTGCAGCTGACGGGGTTGCGCAGCCTCAACGGTGCAGTGGTCGACCCCAGCGCCCTAACGCAGGTCGGCGATGTGCTGGACAGCCCCAATGCCGGATTCACCACGCAGGTCGATGCCGCATTGCACCCCGCCATTCGGGCCGAAGCCAAGCTACGCCCGCTGTTTGAAACCCTATTGCCCGCTGACCTGCCCTGCGCCCCAACCGGTGAACAGGGGCTGCGCGAGCTGGCGCTGTCCTGCACGGCGGAGGAGGCAACGGTTGCCCTTGCCGTGATGGCCGCACATCTGGCCGAAGGCGATCATGTTGATCTGGCCTTTGCCCAGCCCAGCAAAGGCATCGCAGGCGCCTATCTTTTGAACTGGTCCCCCCTGCGGGTGACGACATCAGGCACCATCGCAGACACCCGCGCTGAGGTGGTCCAAGCCCTCAAGACGGCGGGCCAATTGGGCCCTGTCGCTGCGGATCTGCCTGCCCGCCTACCCGGAGCGCAACACCCAGCCATGCCGCAGCTGGCGATCAGCGATCAGGCCCCACATCCCGACGCGGCAATCACGCTCTGCCTGACGCCTGCCCCGGTACTGAAGGCCGATGCGGCACGGGTCAGCGACGCGCTGTTGCAGGTCATTGCTGCCCGGATCGCACATGTTTTGGCCCAGGACGGGCGGATCGAAGACCTGAACCTGATGAGCGAGGCTGAACATCAGCTGCTGACCCGGGACTGGAACAACACCGCCGTTGATTTTGATGCTGACCTGTGTGTGCATCAGATGTTTGAACGGCAGGTTGCCGAAACGCCTCATGCGACGGCGCTGGTCGTGGAAGGCGAAAGCTTCAGCTATGTTGAGCTGAACGCCCGCGCCAATCAGGTGGCCTATGTGCTGCGCGATATAGGGGTGAGGCCCGGCACACTGGTGGGCCTTAACACGCAACGCACGCCGCACCTGCTGATTGGGGCCTTAGGGATCCTGAAAGCTGGTGGCGCCTATGTGCCGCTGGATCCGGCTTTCCCCGCCGATCGCATCGCGCTTTATGTCGAAGACAGCGCCTGTCAGGTGATCGCCACCCAACAGGGCATGTTGAGCGACCTACCGGATCATCAGGCCGAAGTGCTGGCATTGGACAGCGATCCGCGCATCCTGTCGGCCCCGACGGACAATCTGGAGGTCGCGGCCGCAGGCCATGACATGGCCTATATGATCTACACCTCCGGCTCCACCGGGCGGCCCAAGGGGGTGATGGTCGAACATCGCAACGTGTCGAACTTCTTCACCGGTATGGATGAACGCATCGACCATGCCGCAGGATCGGTCTGGCTGGCGGTGACCTCGCTCAGCTTTGATATTTCGGTGTTGGAGCTGTTCTACACCCTTGCCCGTGGCTTCAAACTGGTGCTGTCCTCGGATGAAAACCGCGCGCTGGTCTCTTCCGGCCGGATCAATCAGACCGGCAAGGGCATGGAGTTTTCGCTGTTCTACTGGGGCAACGATGACGGTGTGGGCCGCGACAAATATGAACTGCTGTTCGAAGGCGCCAAGTTTGCCGATGCCAATGGGTTCTGCGCGGTCTGGACGCCGGAACGCCACTTCCACGCCTTTGGTGGCCCCTACCCGAACCCGTCGGTCACGGGCGCGGCGGTGGCAGCGCTGACCAAAAATCTGGCCGTGCGCGCAGGCAGCTGCGTCGCGCCATTGCACCACCCCGCCCGCGTGGCCGAGGAATGGGCGGTGATCGACAACCTGACCAACGGACGCACCGGTTTGGGCATCGCCTCGGGCTGGCAGCCGCATGACTTTGTGCTGCGCCCCGAAAACACCCCGCCGAACAACAAACCGGCCATGCTGGAAACCATCGAACAGCTGCGCGCCCTGTGGCGCGGTGAAGAGGTTGAGTTTCCGATGGCAGATGGATCGATGCACGGGGTGGTGACACAGCCGCGACCAGTGTCGAAGAAGCTGCAGGTCTGGGTGACCACCGCAGGCAATCCGGACACCTGGAAAGAGGCGGGCCGTATTGGCGCCAATGTGCTGACTCACCTTCTGGGCCAGTCGATTGAGGAGGTCGGTGACAAGATCAAGCTTTACCACAAAGCGTTGCGCGAGGCTGGCCATGATCCGGCGGAGTTTACCGTGACCCTGATGCTGCACACTTTTGTGGCTGAGGATCGGGAAAAAGCGCGCGAGATTGCCCGCGACCCGATGAAGGACTACCTGCGTTCCGCCGCTGGGCTCATCAAACAATTCGCCTGGGCCTTCCCTGCCTTCAAACGTCCCGAAGGGGTGAACAACGCCTTTGAACTGGACCTAGGCACGCTGGAGGGCGAAGAGCTGGAGGCGATCCTTGATTTTGCCTTCCTGCGGTATTTTGAGGATTCCGGCCTTTTCGGCACGGTTGAGGATTGTCTGGACCGGGTCGAGGATCTGAAACGCATCGGCGTGGATGAAATTGCCTGCCTGATCGATTATGGCATCGAAAAACGAACCGTGCTGAACGGGCTGACCCATCTGGCCGAGGTGCTGAAAGGCGCCAATATGGGATCCGATGTGGCGGCGGATGACTTCTCCATCGCGGCGCAGATCGTGCGGCATGAGGTCACCCATCTGCAATGCACCCCGTCGATGGCGCGGATGATCGCCATGAATGATGAGGCGCGGGTGGCGCTCTCGCGGGTGAAACACCTGATGATCGGGGGCGAGGCCCTGCCCGGCGATCTGGTGACGGACTATGCCCAGATCACCCAGGCCAGCATCGAAAACATGTATGGCCCCACCGAAACCACCATCTGGTCCACCACTGAAACGGCGCGGACGGATGAGGTGACGGTCAACATCGGCACACCGATTGCCAACACGCAGGTCTACGTTCTGGATGACGCGATGCAGCCCGTGCCGCTGGGCGTTCCGGGCGAGTTGTATATCGGCGGCGCTGGCGTCACCCGTGGCTACTGGCAGCGCGATGACCTGACCGCGGAAAGGTTCCTCAGCGATCCCTTCCTGGAGCAAAACCGCATCTATCGCACCGGCGATCTGGTGCGTTGGCGTTGTGACGGGCGGCTTGATTTCCTGGGCCGCGCGGACCATCAGGTGAAACTGCGCGGTTACCGGATTGAACTGGGGGAGATCGAAGCAGCAATGACGGCCCACCCCAGCATCAAACAGGCCGTGGTGATCGCCCGCGAAGACACCCCCGGCAGCGCGCGTTTAGTCGGCTATGTCACAACAGACAGCCCCCTGAATGAGGCGGCGCTGCGCCGCACTGTGGCCGCGGCTTTGCCGGACTACATGGTGCCTTCGGCCTTTGTTGCGCTGCAAGAATTCCCGCTGACCCCCAACAAGAAGATCGACCGCAAGGCACTGCCAGCACCGCAGACCACCGGCGCCGGGGCCGTGGCTGCCCCCAGCCGGCTAGTCGATACCGTGCAGCAAGAAGTGGCCGCGATCTGGTCTGCCATCTTGGGTGTTTCAAACATCGGGGCGCGCGACAACTTCTTTGATCTTGGCGGTCATTCCCTGCTGGCGGTTCAGGCACATCGGGAAATCCGCGAAAAGCTGGGGGCGAAAACCCTTGGGATCACAGACATATTCCAATTCCCTGTTTTGTCTGCTCTATGTGATAAAGTGAGAGAATCGATGGACATCGCCCCTGCGGGTGCCGCACCATCGAGCGAACAGGAAACAACAACCGGCGCCCGCGCAACCGCGATGTCCCGTCGCAAGGAAATGCGGGCCCGACGGATGGTCAGAAACAGGCACTGATGCAAAGCCATGAAAGAAGATAGGGTCCGCCTCGCACTTCAGGAACTGTTCGGACCTCAGGTCGGCATTGGCGTCACAGACCCGCGGTCTGACAACTATCTGTTGATGGACTCCGAAAAAGAGGCGGTGGCCCGCGCCGTGCCCAAGCGCCTGCGCGAATTTTCCGCTGGTCGTGCCGCGGGACGCGAAGCGCTGAGTGAGATCGGATTTCGCCGCAGCGCCATCCCCAGATCCCGTGATCGCAGCCCTGTTTGGCCCGCTGGTATCGTTGGGTCGATCAGCCATTGTGACAGCCTGTGCCTGGCGGCGGCCTGCCATATCAAAACCTGGCGTTCAATCGGCTTGGACATCGAAGGCGACGCCCCGCTGCAGAAAGAAGCCTGGCCGATCATCCTGACACAACAAGAAGTACAGGATCTGAAAAAAGTGCCGCGCTGGCGCCGGGCCCGACGGATCAAAGCACTGTTTTCAATCAAGGAAGCTGTCTACAAGGCGCAATACCCGCTGACTGGCGAAATCTGCGACTTCCACACGTTGAGTGTGAAAGTTGAGGGTAACCGGTTTGAAGCGATGTTCATGCAGGATGTTGGGTCTTTCCAGGCCGGGTTTGTGGCCACAGGCGGCTTTGCGGAGGTGGATCGTTATGTCATCTCCTGCTGCATGATAGAGGCTCGCTAAGATGCCGAACCGCGCCATATTCCCCTGGATCAAACGGCGCTGGCGTATGGCCACGGGCGTGGCGCTGGCCGGTCTCGCCGCCGTTACAGGCACAACACTTCTGCGCGCGCCCGCCAGCCTGAGCCCGCAGGAAATCGACAACCTATATAGCGTTCCGTTGCCCGCCCCGGATGAGCCGATGCAGCTGTTTCACCTAGGCCATTCGCTGGTAGGCCGCGATATGCCGGTGATGCTGCAGCAGCTGGTCACGGCCCATTTTGGCGCGGATGGCAAAGCTGCCCAGCATCATTCGCAACTGGGCTGGGGCACCCCGCTGCGCGCCCATTGGGATCCGTCCGAGCCGATCAATGGTTTTGACAGCGAAAACGATCACCCCAACTACCGCGACGCCAAGGCGGCACTGGCTACTGGCAGTTACGACGCCGTTGTCCTGACCGAGATGGTCGAAATCCGCGATGCCATCGCCTATTTTGAAACTGCGGACTACCTGGCCCGCTGGGCCGAAGCTGCCCGCGCAGGCAATCCCGAGGCCCGTGTTTACCTCTATGAAACCTGGCATGAGGTCACTGATCCCGAAGGCTGGGTGGCCCGGTTGGACCGCGATCTGACGCGCTATTGGCAGGATCAGATCCTGTGGCCAGCGGTTGCACAGGACCCTGACCACCAGCCGATCTACCTGATCCCGGCTGGTCAGGTCATGGCCGCCTTTACCCGCCGGGTTGAAGCGGTGGGTGGTGTCACCGATGTCACAGATCGCCAAAGCCTGTTCCAACGCAGCGAA
Organism: Thalassovita autumnalis; assembly: GCF_001458255.1. Taxonomy (GTDB): domain Bacteria; phylum Pseudomonadota; class Alphaproteobacteria; order Rhodobacterales; family Rhodobacteraceae; genus Thalassobius; species Thalassobius autumnalis. The sequence continues at coordinate 190,226 of NZ_CYSB01000026.1, read as the reverse complement.
TCGGGTGAGCTGGACCCGATCCATATCAACGATCTGGGGGCCTATCTGGTGGCGCTGACCCATTTTGCCGTGCTCTACCAGCACTCGCCCGTTGGATTGCCGCATCAACTGACCCGCGCCGATGGCAGCGATATGCAAACAATCGCGGCGGAAACCGCGGCATTGATGCAGGAAACCGTCTGGTCCGTGGTGTCAGGCCAGCCTTACAGCGGATTTCCGACCAAATAAGGCACAAATGTGGCGCTGATTTACGATCTGGAATTAGATTGTTTCCGCCATATTTGCCTTAAAATCTTGGTAGAAATACGGCGGGGCTGCTAAATTGTGACACAGTCATGGCGGGCGTGTTTGGCCCGCAGGTTTCGCGACGGTATCGCACAACAGGACGTAACATGAGCCCTTTGATCTCTCTCTCCAGCCTCTACCGGGTGATCCGCCGCCGCGCGTTCTTCATCTGTGTCGTGGCGCTTTGTGGCTCGATCCTGTCTGTGCTCTACGCGCTGAACCGCCCCGCCACCTATGAGGCCAGTGCGGTCATCCAGATTGAGGCGCCGCAAGTGGCCGCTGCGCTGCCCGGCTCAACCGCGATTGCCACCAGCAACAACCGCAACCGGCTGAAACTGATCGAACAGAAGCTGATGTCGCGCGACAGCGTCGCCGCGGTGGTCGACAAGTTTGACCTGTTCAGCCGCGAAAGCAGCCTGACCGAGGGCGAAAAGGTCGCCTCTTTGCGCGAATCCGTTGAGATTGTCGAACTGATCGATCCCACCCAGGCCTGGCGGCCAGATGTCCAGCCCTCGGGGTTGGTGATCACGGTGCGGCTGGACAATGCGGTGCAGACGGCCGAGGTGGCCAATGAGCTGCTGGCGCAGGTGCTGGTTGAGGGCAAGAAACGCAGCGAAAGCCAGACAACCCAAACCCTGGCCTTCTTTGAAACCGAAGAGGCCCGGATCAGCGCCGCCATTGAAGCGCTGGAAATTGAGTTTGCCCGCTACAAGGAACAAAACGCCCCGTCGCTGCCCAGCGCCATTGCCGATCAGCGCGAACAGCTGGCGCGGCTGCGCACCAATCAGTTGGAGCTGGAAAACCAACTGATCCAGATTGAAACCAGCTCAGAACGGCTGCGCGCCGAGGAACGCGCGCGCCAAGCCGATATCCTGCGGCAGCAGGTGGCGCTGGTGAACGAACGGTTGGCCGTGGTTGAGATGGCGCTTGCCAAAGCGCCAGAGGTGGAGCGGGTGTTTTCCCTGATGTCGCGGCAGCTGGAACAGTTGCAGGCGGAATACCAAACCGTCACCACCCGCCGGACCGAAGCGGCCATGGCGCGCCAATTGGAAAGCCAGGATCAGTTCGAACGGTTTGAAGTGCTTGAAACAGCCCTTGTGCCAGATTACGCGGTTTCCTCAGGCAAACGTAAGATTGCCATGGCGGGCGGCGTTGCCTCACTGCTGGTTGCGCTTGGCATGGCCTTCCTGCTGGAACTGATGAGCCCGGTTCTGCGCACCAGCCGCCATGTGGAAAATGAACTGGATATCCGGCCGGTGGTCATCATCCCGCAGCTGAAAAAGCCACGCCGCAGCAGCTGGTTCTGGCGGGCAACGCCAGCAACCTTGGCCACGGGTGCGGCGCCGCTGACCTTCAAGGCGCGGATCCTGGATTACCTGTCTACGATTTAAGATGTAGAGTGCGGGCGGGTCGGCTCAGTAGCCGTATTCGTCACCTGTAGCGTCTTCGGCTTTGTTCAGCACCACCCCCAAAAGCGGCACATCCTCACCCAGACGGCGCATCACTTCGCGCACTTCGGCGCCACTGGTGCGGGTGCCGTCAATTACGATCAGAACCCCATCGAAATTGGATTTGAAGGTGATCACATCGTCATTGGCCAGCGCTGGCGGCAGATCAAACAGCACCACATCAGGGTGCAGTTCCGCCTCCATCCGGGTCAGACGATCGCGGGTGGCGGGCTGCTGCATCAACTCGCTGGCGAAGGGTTCCACACGATCATTCATCGCGATGGCCAGATTGTCGCCCAGCGACATATCGTTCTGATCGAACTTAAAAAACTGATCGCGGGTCTCAATCTCACCGCGCAGGTAAGCGCCCATGCTGCCGACATCCCGCAGGCCCAGCGTTTTGGCGACACTGGGGTTGCGCATGTCCATATCCATCAGAACCGTGCGGCAGTTTTCATACCGTGACAGCGCGACCGCCAAATTGACCGAGACAAAGGTTTTGCCACAATCCCGCGTGGGGGAGGTGATCGCCACCCGGCGCCATCCATTGTCACTCAGCGCCTGCACCAAACGGGCGCGCAGCACGTCAAAGGCGGCATGCACCGGGTTTTTGCGGCTGGCAGTGATGATCAGATTGCGCATCATTTGCTGACGCTGCACCGGCATCGGACCCAGATCATTCCAACCGTCATCCCCCGGCGGCTGTTCTGAAGGCTGCTCTGTCTCCGGCTCAGGGGTCACTTCCGATTCAGGGTTGAGGATCAGCGGTTCAGGTACAGCGACGGGCGCAACCTCTTCCGCCAGTTCCGATGCGTCCGCCTCAACATCATCCAGATCCAGAAATGGGAAGGCGGAGCGCAGGGCACGGTCTTCGCGGGCAATCTCTTCGGCGGAGCGGCCACTGCCCGACAACAGGCCACGGCGTTGAACGGGCGCAGCATCAGTCACCTCCGCCGGCACCTCAACAGAGGCCTCCACCGGTGGGTCAACCGGGGCCTCTTCTGGCGCCTTCGCTGGGCGCTGCCGCATGCCACGGCGAAATCGTTTCGACTGCTCAACCATACTTTACCTTCCCCTGTCCATTGGGGTGTCCGCCCCCTCAGGTCAGAGTGTTGTTGGCACGATTTTCAACATCACATGCCCGAACCTCGGGCGAATCGCGCACGTCCTCCCTGACAGGTAACGCCAGAACCTAGGCAAAATTGTGCCGCGATCGTGGTTAAGGCCCGACGCCGATCAGGGTTTACAGACCAAATAGATTGGCATCGCGAATGCCACGTTCAATGAACCACTGTTGATCCGCCTCAGGACGCCAGCCCAAAACCGCCTTGGGATGCGCATTGTCAAAGGGTGAGAAATGCGCCCGGCTTTGCCAGTCTTTAAGCGAAGGGCGCACCACACCGTGACGACGCAACACCTTGGTTTTCAGCGCATATTTCACCGCATCCGCCGCCCAGAACACATGCAGATGGCCAGGCTTCACCTTGATCCGCGCCCCCAGAGACTGATGGATGGCATCAAAATACCCGCGCGCGGACAGCATCGGTTCGCCAATAAGGTTAAAACTCTGCCCGACAGCGGCATCGTTAACCATCATCTGGATCAGCCCGTCTGACACATCATCGGCCAGCACGAAAGGCAGGATGTTACGGCCATTGCCCCAGATCCGAACCGCCCCGGCGCCATGCCAGCGGCCAATGCCCCAGTGCTGCAACGGGCCACCTTCGCCGATCACAATGCCTGGACGGGCAATGACCAGCGGCAGCCCCTGATTGCGGTGCATGTCCAACAGCCGCGCCTCACATTCCGCCTTGGAACGGGCGTAGAGGTTACGTTCGGACATGTCGCCAAAATCGGTGTGTTCAGTGATCACCTGTTCGGGGTCTGACATGTCATAGGACGCAATGGTGCCGGTGTAGATCAGCCGTTTGACGCCCGCGGCCTGTGCCGCCTCCGCCACGCGCAGCGCGGTGCCCACGTCATTTTCCAGCGCCGCCTCCCAGGTGGTGTCCATCGACTTGGCCAGATTAAAGACCGCATCCATGCCCTGCATCGCCTGGGTCAGGCCCGCCAGATCGCGCAGGCTGACGGCCACGGTTTCCACGTGATCTGCAATATCGTCAAAGGGCCCATGGCTGCCACGGCTCAGCACCCGCACGTCATAGCCCTGCGCCACCAGCCGACGGGTCAGGTTGCGGCCGATAAACCCGGTGCCGCCGATCACCATTACGGTGGGGTTCGGCGTGCCTTTGGCCGGTTTTGCCTCAACCGGGGTGGGCAGTTTGGCCAGAGAATCGTCAATCGCCTGCATCACCTGCAGCGCCGCATCGGGGCCGAACCGGCTGTCGGACGCAGCCCCCCAGACGGCATCCACCATGCCCCGAAAACTCAGCCCATAAGGTGATTTCTGGTTCAGCGACACCAGCTGACGCACCGCATTCACCACGCCCTCACGCAGGTGCTGACCGGCCAGGGACATCTGTTTCAGGAACGGGTTGAGCACCAAGTCCGCAGCATTGTCAGACGACACAACCAGCGTATCAGCGGCATAATCCATCCGCGCCACACCGGAAGATCCGCGCAGCGTCATTGAGCGATCATCGTGGGTTTCCACCAGCGACAGGTTGAGGGTCACCGCCACTTCGCCCGCCTCCGCCAGAATGCGCCACCCCTGATGGCGCACCGCGCCGCCGGGCAAGGTGATCGGCTGATTGACCTCCAGCTGTTTGATCGTCAGCGGCCCCAGCAGATCCACGGCCAGCGAAAACGGATGCGGCCCCAGCTCCAGCAGCAGGTTCTTGGCATCACGCAGCAGCCACAACCCATAGGGCCCGGATCTCAGCGGTGCCAGCGGCAGGTTCCACTGCACCTCAAGCGCGGATAGCCGCCCGATGCGCCCGTCCTGCACCATCCGCTTCAGACGGTCATAGGCCGGTACCGCGAGGAAGTTGTGGCCAGCCGCAAACTGCACCCCAGCCGCATTGGCTGCCGCCGCAATCTCCGCCACCTCAGCGGCACTTTCGGCCACCGGTTTTTCCACCAGCACATCCAGCCCCGCCGCAATACACTGCAATGCGATAGGTCGATGCAGATCGGGTGGTGTCAGGATATGCACCGCATCCACGGTGCCCGCGGCCAGCATCTCCTCCACCGATCCATAGGCCGTCGCCCCATAGCCCGTCGCCAGATCCTGCGCGGCCGCCAGCGACAGATCACAGATCGCTGTCACCACGGCATGGGGCGAGGCCTTCAGCGCATCCGCGTGCCATGTGGCAATATAGCCAGCGCCGATAATGCCGATGCGTTTGGGGGACTGGGCCAAATCGGGCCTCCTTACTTATACTCAATGATCCGCATGGCGCGGCCACGCGATTTGCGCAGATAGTAGCGCAACATGCCAAGAAGATTGGGAAATTTTGACAGGCTGAGGAAAACCGCCTGATACAGTGATGGCCTCGGTGGCAGACCTTCGCGTCGCAGCCCCTGAACGGTGCGGACATAAGACAGTACGTAAAGCGCCAGCGCCCCCCAGAGGAGCGGCATCCAAACGAGCAAACCGATCACGGCCAGCATTGGCAACAGGGCGCCAAAGATCGTCACCCGCCGGCGTTCCGGGCGGAAGTAATCCGGGTGCAGATCCCCGACTTGCGCAAACCCATGGCCCGAGCGGACCGCGCGTTGCCACCATTGGCCAAACCGCGTCATGGCCGCATCGTGCTGCGTCATCGCCACCGGGATCCGCAACAGCCGTTTGCCCGACTTGCGCAGCCGAGTGCAAAACTCATCGTCCTCGGCGGCGATCACCGTTGGATCAAAGCCGCCCACCGCGATGAAATCCGCGCTGCGCACCATCATGTCACCGCCGCAGGCCGGGATCTCACCGGCAGGGCGGTGCCATTCAAATTCGACCAAGGCGTTGTAAATGCTGGCCTCCGGGTGGATTTCGGACCGCCAGCCGGTCACCACCGCCAGATCCTCCCGCCCGTCAAAGCCCGCAAGGGCGGCGGTGATCCAGCCGGGCGCCACGCCGCAATCGCCATCAACAAACTGCACAAAAGGGGGCGGGTTGTCGCCCAATGCGGCAAAGCCGGCGTTGCGGGCGCGGGCGGCGGTGAAGGGCACCTTGGTGTCCAGTTCGACCACCTCAACCCCCATGTCACGCGCCGCCGCGACTGAACCGTCGGTCGAACCGGAATCGACATAGATCACCCAATCCACCTGATCCTTCAGGGAGGTCAGACAGCGGACCAACCGTTCCCCTTCGTTGCGACCAATGGCAACAGCGGCGACAGAGGCATCTGCGATAGGGCCACTCATCCGTCGGCCCCTTCCACGTCCGGTCGTTTGGTGGGGGGCGGGTGGCCTGCCAGATAGGATCGGATCAGCTGACCCAACCGCGCGGCCTCCTGCTGGATGTCAAACTCGGCCCGCACCTTGGCATGGCCTGCGGCACCCATTGCGGCCGCGTGTGCCGGATCGCTCAGCAAGGTCAGGATTGCCTGCTCCAGCGCCTTGGCATCGCCTGGGGCGATCAACTGACCGCTGACGCCCTGTTCCACCAGCTCCGGTATGCCGGCAATCTGTGTGGTGATCACAGGCAGGCCAGCCGCCATCGCCTCCATCAGCACCACAGGCACACCTTCTGCGAAACTGGGCAGGACCAATGCATCGACTTGCTGCAGATGTTCTGCCACCTCGCTCTGTGATCTGTAGCCGAGGAAATCAACCGCCTCCGCCAGGCCCAGCGCCTCGGCTTCGGTCTGCAACCAGGTGCGTTCCGGCCCGTCCCCGATCAGGGTCAGCCGCAGATCAGGCCTGATCTGGCGCGCCGCTTTCACCGCCTGCAACAGTAGGGGCACGCCCTTGACCGCCGCCAGCCGCCCCACGAACAGCAGATGATTGCCCGGCCGTGTGGGCGATGCCGCCGCATAGCGTTCAGGCTCCACCCCGCAGTGGACGATATGCATCCGCTCCCAATGGGTGCGATCGGCAAAGCTCATCCCCTGCGAGCGGCAGAAATCGCTGATACAGGCGGTGAAGCTGGCCCGGGCGATCTTTTCATCCAGACGCCAACGTATGGGCTCAAAAAAGATATCCGGCCCGTGCAGTGTGAAACTATAGGGGATACCGCTCAGTTCCTGGCAGAGCATGGCAACGGTGCAACTGGCCTTGGCAATGTGATTGTGCAGATGCTGCACCCCCTGGCGACGCAGGTGATCGGCCAGCACTACGGCTTCGGCAAAGTAAAACAGCTGATACAGCATCGGTTTCACCCCGCCGGGTGAGGTTTGCCACGCCAGGCGCAGGGCGCGCAGATAGCGCGCGGGCGCCGTCAGGGCGCGCAGATGAGCGCGCAGGCTGATCAAGGGGCGTGCGGCGGCTTCCAGCACGTGAAAGGTGCGGGCCGCTTCGGCCTTTTGCTCCTCCCCAACCAGATGTTCGGCGCCGGTGCGGCGGATTGAGCAGGTGGCGACCTCAAATCCCTGTTCCCGCAGCGCCGCCACTTCGCGCTGGATAAACGTATCCGTGGCTCGCGGGTATTCCCCGGTCAGATAGGCGATTTTGATCGGTTCAGCCACGCGGCGCCTCCTGCGGAGGGGTGGCTTGCAGCGCCTCTTCCATCAGGGCGTCAAACCCGGCCTCTGGCTGCCAGCCCATGCGGCGCAGGGTGGCGTTGTCATAGCGCAGCGGCAACATTCGATAGCGTAGGGTTGGGGTTTTCAGCAACCCTGGCCGCAGGCGCGATCCGGTAAGACGCGCCACAATCTCCAGCCAACGCCAGGGCAATGGCAGGGTGAGACGTGGCCAACCCGTTTTGCGATGCGCGGCCAGATACTGCGCGCGGCTGGGCAGATCACTGTCCACAACATTGACCACCGCGCTTTCACCACGCCCGGCAGCTTCAGCCGCCAGCCGCAGCGCCTGGGCGGCATGCCGCAGATGCGCCAAAGGCAGGTCCCCAGCCGCTTCAAGGCGCAGCAATGCTGGCCCCAGACCAATTCCCAGATGCGCATTCCACAGCCGGCCCGGGCCCCAGATGGCGCCAATCCGCAACACCTGCAGCGGCAGCCCTGCGTCTGAGGCGGCGGAGCTGAACAGCAACTCCTGCCCCAGCTTGGCGCGGCAATAGGTGTCACGTAGATGAGCGGCGTCTTCCAGCGGGGTGGTTTCATCAACCACATCGCCGGGCCGCAGACCCATTGCCCCATAGACCGCCATCGAACTGGCCAGTACAAAACCCGGCGGCGTTTCTGTCCGCAGCGCGGCGATCAGCAGGCTGCGGCTGGCCTCAACCGTATCGCGCTGCTGGGTGGCGGCATCCCCGGCAAGAGAGGCCGCAAGATGCAGCACCACATCGGACTGCGGCACCGCCTTCAATTCCACCAGGTCGCCTTCGATGATCTCAATACGTTGATCGATTTCCCACTCAATCGGGCAGGCGGCGGCATCGCGCACGATCAGCGTCAGATGATGGCCCGCGATCAGGCACTGGCGCACCAGCTCCCGGCCCAGATAGCCCGTGGCGCCGGTGATCAGCAGACGCAGCGACACGGGCGCGTCAGCCCCCTTGCCTTCATGTTTCACACTGCTGCCCACGTTCGGCGCCTCATCTCGCACGTCAGAATTCCTCTCGCCCCCGCTAATCTTAAAGCGCCCAATCCATTGGGTCCATCGGCGTGCATGTGGTCGTCATCGCCTGCGCCCCGGTCGCTTCGCCGGCGTTTTGAATGGCCAATGTGACCTCATTAAGGTGAAGCGCGAAATCATTGGACAGACGGCACGGGCGTTTTTCGGCCAGTGCTGCCAGCATCTCAGCCGGTCCCAGTGCGAAATTCATCGCCGCAGCCCCGCGACGCCCGACCTTGGGGTGGGTCGGTCCCGCCAACCGGATCCGTTTGCCGAACGGGCTATCAATCAAACGACGACGCAGCCGGAACCGTTTGTAAAACCGCACGGGCGCCGCGTTGTCCCAGGCCTTGCGCAAAGCCAGCACGCCGGTGTCACCGATCACCCGGATCTGGTGATCATGTGGCGCCACGATCGAACAGGTCAGCCGCACCACCGGGCCGTTTTCAAAAAACAACGTCGCCACAGAAACATCTGGCGCGCCACCGCGCACACCGCGTTTGTCAGGCAAAACCTCGGCCGAGGCCGCAACGACCGTGCGCACCGATCCAAACATCGCGATCAACCAGCTGAGGTAATAGCCCGCATGTTCTAACGTGCAGCCGACGCGAAATTCATCCTCATAGGGCCAGGGCGCGCCGCTTTCGCTGCGCCAATCCTCAACCGGAGCCTGCGGGATAAACCCATCATCCAGTTCCGCGTAGATCAGCCGGGGCACGCCCGCCACCTGATCGCGCACCGCCTTGGCCAGGGTTTGCGCCGCCTCTCCCAGCACACTGCAGGGGGCTGAGGCCAGCATCACGCCGCGCTCCTCCGCCATCCGGTGCAGATCCTGCGCGTCCGTCATGTCCATCGCCAAGGGTTTTTCGCAATAGCAATGATGCCCGGCCTCAATCACCGCCTGATTGATTTCAAAATGTGCCGACGGATTGGTCAAGTTCAGCACAATGCCGCCTTCGGGCAGGGCATCCAGCGCGGCGTCCAGAGTTTTGAACGCAGGGACGTTCCAGTGGCTACAAAAGGTCGCAGCACGGGTCGCTATCACATCGTAAGCACCAATAACCGTCACATTGGGAAAGGTTTCAAACGACCGCATATACAGATCCGCCACAAACCCGCAGCCAATCACCACCACTTTACCTTGCACCTGTTGTGTCATTATGTCCGACGCCCGTTATGAGACAAATGCACAGTCATTCTGTAAATCTGACAGCATTTTGTTGTAAAGTGAGCCTAGACCCGGGACCGTTGTCTGTGCAAACAGGTTTCAATCCCCCAACGACAGAATGCATGTGAAAAGCGATCAACGTAGCCCATGAAGTACGCCGCACCCGAGGCCAAAACGTGAAGTTCTGGATCAACGCATACTCCATTTCCGTGAACACGCCCGACTGGCCACATCTGCAGGCGAAGCTGACCCAGTATTTCGCGGCCGGTCAGGGGTTTGCACTGGCAACGTTGAACATGGATCATCTGGTCAAACTGGAAACTGATCAGGCCTTTCAGCATGCCTATGCAGAACAGGATATCGTGGTCGCGGATGGCAATCCGATTGTCTGGATGTCGCAACTGGCGGGCAGCCCGGTAGAACTGCAGCCGGGATCGGATCTTGTTTATCCCATCGCCCGGATCTGCGCCGAAATGGGCATTCCAATTGCACTGATCGGCAGCCGTGGCGAAAGCCTGAGCAAAGCGGCGGTTGCCCTGCGTGAGGCCCTGCCGGATCTGAAAATCGTCTACCAGAATTCCCCCACGATGGGGTTCAACCCGACAGGCCCAGAGGCCGCAGCCGTGTTAAATGCGGCCCAGACCGCCGGGGCGCGCATGTGCTTCCTCGCGCTGGGGGCGCCCAAACAGGAAGTCTTTGCCGCCTTTGGCCGTCAGGTCGCGCCCAAGCTGTCCTTTGCCTCGGTTGGGGCGGGTTTGGACTTCCTGTCAGGCGATCAGACACGGGCGCCGCTGTGGGTGCGTAAGATCGCGATGGAATGGCTCTGGCGCATGGTGACCAATCCCGGTCGCATGGTGGCGCGCTATTCGAAAAGCTTTATCGTGCTGCCCGGCCACCTGTTTCGCTCCGTCGTGCGTACGCAGGACTAACCGCCAGACATGCCAATTTGGCGGATCGGCGAAGGTCACAAAACTCGGCACCACGCTAATCCACTGATATGAAGCGAAAATTCAGAGCTATGTAACAGAATTTTGGCGCATCTTCGGGTGTCGCGTCACAAAACTTTAATCGATTTGTCAAATCCCCGACTCTGAGCATCTCTAGCAGACTGCCCTGAAGAAGCGGGGGCATGACATGCTGACAATCGAAAATCTCACCAAGGTCTTTGGCGCCAACACGGCGGTCGATAACGTATCGATCACAGTCGACAAGCCAATGATGATCGGGGTGATTGGCGCCTCGGGTGCCGGTAAATCCACCATGCTGCGGATGCTGAACCGACTGGAAGATGCCAGCAGCGGCCGCATCCTGTTTGACGGCAAGGACATCACCGGCCTGACCGGCGCGGACAAACGCAGCTGGCAGGCCGACTGCGCGATGATCTTTCAGCAGTTCAATCTGGTCCCGCGCATGGATGTTGTGTCCAACGTGTTGCATGGCACGCTAAACAAACGCTCCACCGCTGCGACCCTGTTCAACCTTTATCCGACCGCTGACATTCACCGGGCCTTGGACATCCTGGAACGTCTGGGCATCGCCGGTCACGCCGCCAAACGCGCCGAGGCGCTTTCGGGTGGTCAGCAACAGCGTGTGGCAATCGCCCGCGCCGTGATGCAGGACCCCAAGATCGTGCTGGCCGATGAACCCATCGCCTCGCTGGACCCGATGAACGCCCAGATCGTGATGGACGACCTGCGCCGCCTGCATGACGAAGATGGCCGTCTGGTCATCGCCAACCTGCACACCCTCGACACTGCACGCCGCTATTGCGACCGGGTGATCGGCATGCGCCACGGCCGCGTCGTGTTTGACGGAACGCCGGCGCAGCTGACCACCGGCGTGGCCCGCGACATCTACGGCGCCGATGCCAGCTTCTCAGAGGCGGCGACCAGCACCTCAATTGAGGCGCTGAACACCCCGGAAGCCATCCCTGCTTAATCGTTAAGACCAAGTTTTCATCTCCCGCGGCACAGGCCACGGGGCATCAACATCGGAGAGAGTAAGATGAAAAAACTGATCGCGGCCGTTCTGGCCACCACCGCCCTGACCACCCCGGTTCTTGCCGAGGACAAAGGCATCACCGAATTCCGCATCGGCCTCCTGGGCGGCGAAAACGCACAGGACCGTTTGAACAACAACGAATGCCTGCGCGCCAAAACCGAAGAAGTGCTGGGCGTGCCCACCAAACTCTTCGCCCCGGCCGACTATAACGGTGTGATCCAGGGCCTGCTGGGCGGCACCATCGACATGGCCTGGCTGGGCGCCTCGGGCTACGCCAAAACCTACCTGTCGGACCCCGAAGCGGTTGAGCCGATCCTGGTTAAAGTGAACGTTGACGGCGGCTACGGCTACTACTCGATCGGTTTTGCGCGCAAAGACAGCGGCATCGACAGCCTGGAAGCCATGAAAGGCAAGACCTTTGGTTTTGGCGATCCGAACTCGACCTCGGGCTTCCTGATCCCCTCGATCGAAATTCCTGAAGCCACCGGTTCAACCATGACCTCGGGTGATTACTTCGGCGAAGTGAAGTTCTCGGGCGGCCATGAGCAGACCATCGTTGGCGTTTACAACGGTGACTTTGACGGCGGCGTGACCTGGGCCGATGGTCTGGGCAACTGGGAAGATGGCTACAACTCGGGCGCCCTGCGCCGCGCGGTTGACGCTGGTCTGGTTGACATGAACGAGCTGGTCAAAATCTGGCAGTCCAAGCCGATCCCTGAAGGCCCGATCGTTCTGCGTAAAGACCTGCCCGAAGACGTAAAGGTCAAGTTCACCGCGCTGATGGCCTCGCTGCCGTCGATCGACCCTGACTGTGCCTACGGCGTTCTGTCCGGCGAAGCCAAAGGCGTGATGCCAATCGGCCACGACGCCTACGAAGTCATCATCGAAGCACGCAAGCTGAAGTCCAACTAAGCTTTGCTCTTTCATAAAACAGGCCCCGCATTCCGTGCCGGGGCCTGTTTTTACATGAGGTACCCATGGCCGATCTCACCGCCCATTCCCCGATTGAGGACATCCGTTCCAATTATCTGGAGATGACCCGCCGCAAACGGGTCTATAGCGCCGTCATGCTGGCGGTTTTTGTTGCTCTGATGGTTGCCGGTTTCAAAACCGCAGATAACCGCAACGCTGGCAGTTTCTTTGACGGGCTGCACCGCCTGTTTGATTTCCCCGCCGAGGTTCTGGGCGAAGCCAGCCAGAAACTGGCCGAGATGCCGGCCCATTTCGTGACCTTCCTGCCGTCGCTGATTGAGACGATCAACATCGCGGGCGCCTCTACCCTGCTGGGCGCGATGATCGCCATTGTGCTGTCGCTGCTCTCGACACGGGGCCTGGCCCGCTGGCCGCGCCTGATCCCGCTGTTCCGCCGTCTGATGGACATCTCCCGCGCGATCCCGGAAATCGTGGTGGCTTTGGTGCTGATCTTTGTGCTGGGCGGTGGCCCGGTGCCGGCGATGATCGCCATTTCGCTGCACACGGCCGGGGCGCTCGGAAAACTGTTTTCCGAGGTAAACGAAAATGCTTCGCTCAAACCCGTCGAAGGGCTGCATTCGGTGGGGGCCAATTGGACCCAGCGCATGGTTCTGGGCGTCATGCCGCAGGTCACGCCAAACTACCTCAGCTACGCGCTGCTTCGGTTTGAGATCAACATTCGCGCCTCGGCCATTCTGGGCTTCGTGGGCGCTGGCGGCATTGGCTATGACCTGAAAAACGCCATGTCCTGGGGCAAGGGCCAATATGATGAAGCCGCTGCGATTTTCCTCTTGCTGTTTGGCACCATCGTGCTGGTCGATCAGCTGTCCTCTGCCCTGCGTCACCGCCTGACCCACGGCGCACAAACCGCCCCTAAACAGAAGGAGGCCGTGCAATGACGATGGCATCTGATCCCACCACCCTGAAGCCGCAAATCGATACGCTGTTTCTGCGTAAACGTCTGTTGGCCTTTGGCCTGCCCGCGCTGATCCTGGCCTATTTTACCTATATCTTTGTGGCCTTCGATATGGCCGGCCTGTCGGAGCGGGCCAATCTGGACAATGGCAAAACCCTGATCCGGGACAGCTACAGCTACAAAACCCATGTCACCCGTGACAACCGCAACGCCGCCGTCAGCATCGCCATCGAGGGTGAGCGCAAGGGCGCCTATCCGGACGGCGAAGCCCCTGCCTGGGTGGCGCTGGGTGAGGAAACGGTGATCGATCTGGGCGACGGGCACATCGTGACCTTTGGTCCCAAACAGGTCAGCTATGACATCCCCGGCTATGGCCTCGTGGTCACGGAACCGGGCCGTCGTGGTGTGCAGGCGCAGCTGCCCGAAGGCGACGTGCCCGAATGGATCAATGCCTCAAAGAACCGGCTGGCGATCTACACCGATGCGGGCCGCCTGACGGTAACCCGCAACCGCTCTGAGGTGTTCAAATACAACTACGGTTGGGAAGTGTTCTTCTTCACCCTGGATAGCCCCTACCACGGCATGGGTCTGGGGGAACTGCTGAGCCGCGCCACCAGCGGCGAAGCGGGTGCCATTGCCAATGACTTCTGGACCAACAAGATGTGGCGTCACGCCGATGTGGCCTGGGCGATCTTTGAAACGATCCTGATGGCCTTCCTCGGCACTTTCGGGGCGGCGATGGTTTCCCTGCCGCTGGCCTTCCTTGCAGCCAAAAACTTTGCCCCGTTGCTGGCGATCCGCTTTGCGATGCGGCGGATGTTTGACTTCTTCCGTGGGGTAGACGCGCTGATCTGGACGATTGTCCTGTCCCGCGCCTTTGGTCCCGGCCCGCTGACCGGCGCGCTGGCGATCCTGATCACGGATACCGGCAGCTTCGGCAAGATGTTCTCGGAAGCGCTGGAAAACGTTGACGACAAACAGATCGAAGGCATCCAGTCCACCGGCGCCAAGCCGCTGCAGCGCTACCGTTTCGGCGTGCTGCCGCAGATCACCCCGGTGCTGCTCAGTCAGGTGCTCTATTTCCTGGAATCCAACACCCGTTCGGCCACGATCATCGGCGCTATTACCGGGGGTGGGATTGGCCTGCTGCTGACACAGGCGATCATCACCCAGAAAGACTGGGAAGAGGTGTCCTATTACATCGTGCTGATCATCCTGATGGTGATGCTGATGGACTGGCTGTCGGGCATTCTGCGCCGCAAGCTAATCAAAGGATAAGGGGAGCCTCCCGCCCCCTTATTGTGAGGCTCGCCGGATACCTCCCCCCGGCGGGCCTCCTTTAGTTTTAAGAAAGGAAAAACCATGCCCCGGCTGACTGCGGACGCCCCGTTCCTGCATCCCGATGTTGAACTGAAAAACGCCAGTTTTGGCCGCTACTGCGAGGTTGGCAAAGGCAGCCGCGTACAGAACGCGGATTTTGGCGATTATTCCTACTGTGATCGTTACGCGGATGTGGCCAATGCCGATGTCGGCAAGTTTGCCAATATCGCCAGCTATGTGCGGATCGGGGCCACCGACCATCCGATGCACACTGCCAGCATGCACCATTTCCTCTATCGCTCTGATGACTATTGGGATGAGGCTGGCGTGGATGAGGCATTTTTTGCTGCTCGTGCTGCACGGCGGGTGCGGATCGGGCATGATGTCTGGATCGGCCACAACGCCCAGATTAAGCCTGAGATCGCCATTGGCCACGGCGCCATTGTCGCCTCAGGCACAGTGGTGACCAAGGATGTTGCGCCCTACACCATCGTCGCAGGCGTCACCGCCAAGCCATTGCGCCGCCGGTTTCCCGAAGCGCTGGCTGAGCGCATTATCGCCCTGGCCTGGTGGGACTGGGATCATACCCGCCTGAAGGACGCCCTGCCCGATTTCCGCGCGATGCCGGCTGAGGCGTTTTTGGAAAAATACGAAGCGTAAGGCCACCCGGATACGCGACCTCAAAAAAATGCGGCCCCTGGGGGAGGGGCCGCAAGACAGGGTCTCAAATTGGGGATAATGGAAAAGAGTTACCTATTGAAAAAGGGCGCTTGATACGTCCCTTGAGGTGACCCTAGCAGCGATCTTTGACAGTTGCGTGACCGCTGAATGACAGTTCATCCCTGTGGTCAGATTTAACCGATCACTCTGCCGCGAGGGGCACATTACCAGCCTGCAGTTTCACAAACCGCTGCGCCGCCTCTCCCGCTAGGAAGGACAAGCGGCCATCGCTGATGGTTGCCTCCACGGCGCGGCTTTCCTTATGCACCACCACCAGATCGGCCCGCTTGCCGGGGGCAATCACACCACGATCTGCCAGCCGCAGAATGTCGGCGGGCCGTTCTGAAATCAGCGCCCAGGCGGCTGGCAGGGTCAGCACGCCCTGATCCACAAGCGCAAAAGCGGCCTGAGACAGCGCCGGGTAAAAGTAATCAGAAACCAGCGCATCACACAGCCCTTCGCGGATCAGCTGCGTTGCTGAAATATTGCCCGCCTGCGACCCGCCACGCACAACATTCGGCGCCCCTAGCAAAACCGGATCCCCCATCGCCGAAGCGGCAGCTGCCGGTGGCCGTTTGGTGGGGAATTCACAGATCCGCGCGCCGATCATTGCGTAGTGTTCGCGCTGTTCAGCGCTTTCATCATCGTGCGATCCGTAGATCACGCCGAGAGTATCAAATGCCTCAGCCAGCCGGCACAGGTGGCGCGGCACCTCGGTGGATCGGGCATTGGCCTCCTCCACGATGCGCAGATGTTCCCGTGCGGTGCGGCCATTGCGGGCTGCCCATTGCGCAATCATTGCCGGGTTGGTTTCAGCGCCGATCAGCGCTTCGTCCAGGTGGTTGTTGAACACCACATAGTCGACGCCGTAGCGCCGGATCGCCGCCAGCAACTGATCACCGCTGTCGATCATATGGGTTTCATAACGGATTTGCAGGCGCAGGTCGGTCAATGATTCGGCGCGGTAGCGCACCAGCGTGTCCAGCACCTCCTCGGTAAAACCCGGGCTGCGCATGCCACCCTCCCAGGACCAGCTTTGTGCCAGCCAAGCGGTGGTCACCCCGTTTGCCGCCGCATCGCGGTCGGTCATCCGCAGCCCGGTGGCAATCGGAAACGGCGCCGAAGGGCGCGGGGCGATGTGGCGTTCAAAGGCGTCGCCATGCAGGTCAATGATCCCCGGCAAGATGTAATAGCCCGACAGGTCCACCGCAGGATGCGGGCCCTTGGTAAACCGTCCGTTTTCGATGGCAACGGAACGGTCTTGCAGTTCACCGTCCCGCAGAACGGTCGCGCCGGTCAGACGCAAAGGGGGGAGCTGATTAAGCATCTGCCTGCCTCATGCTGGGTTTGCCCCTTCCCTACGCCGCTTCTGTGTCGGCGAGGTGACAGGCCCGCAGTTGGCAGAAAAAATGCGCGTTTTCTAACGTTGCTCTAATCTTCCAGCACCAGCGTCATCCGGTCCCCGACCCACCATGTGTAGCCAAACTCAACCGGCAGACCCTCAAGATCGACATTGACGCTGATGGTACGCAGGATCGGCGCCCCTTCTGAGATGTTCAGCTGCGTGGCCTGCGTGGCCGTCGCCAGAACGGCGGTCATCCGGGTGACCGATCGCGTGTAGTCCCGCACCCCGGCTGCGGCCAGCGCCTTGGTCACTGAGGCATGCTGTTCCAGCCCCTCAATCAGATGCGGAAACCGGGCCCCGGGAAAGACTGAGCGCGACACCGCAATTGGCACGGTATCAGCCAAGGAGACCCCTTCATACACATGAACCGGATCGCCTTTGGTCAGATCCAGCGCCTCAGCCTCCTCGCTGTCGCAGGGGCGGGTTTGCAGGGACAGCAGCCGCTTGTCCGCCGACCGCCCCGCCGCCGCGATATTCTGGTGAAACCGCACCCGGCGGCCGATGGGGTATTCCGTGGGCTCTGCCATCACAAAGACCCCGGCGCCGCGGCGCGATTGGGTCAGCCCCTGTTCCTGCATATCCTGCAATGCGCGGCGCACGGTGTGGCGGTTCACACTAAAGCGCGAGGCCAGCTGCGCCTCGGTCGGCAGTTTGTCCCCAGGGCTGTAATGGCCCACCGCAATTTCATTGCTGAGCGTGGCTGCGATGGATTTCCAGATCGGTGTTTTGGCCATGGTGTCACCAAGATTTCACAAAAATGCATCTTGTCGGGACAAGCGAGTCGCCCCTATGATTTGTCTAGTTGTATAGAACATTAGACAAATCTGCAAGGTGTCTAGATGAGCCAAAACATCCCGCAACTTTCACCGCAGGAGGCCCAGCGCAAAGCGTGGATGGGTCTGCTTGCCAAAGCCCCGGAGGCGCAGCTGATCGCGCTTTGGGGGGAACGCCCCGATCCCGAACATGAGGTGCTGCGCGCACCTGAATTGGGCAGCACCATGGTCCGGGGCCGTATCGGCGCCACCGGCAATGCCTTTAACCTGGGAGAGATGACGCTAACCCGCTGCTCAGTCCAGCTGTCAGGCGGTGCCGTCGGCCACGCCTATGTGCAGGGCCGCAGCAAGGAAAAAGCCCGGATCGCGGCGCTGGTTGATGCCCTGATGCAGACCGACGCCGAAGATGAGATCCGCGCCGAGATCCTGTCACCGCTGGCCGCCACGCAACAGGCTGACAAGGCCGCCCGCGCAGCAAAAGCCGCCGCAACCAAAGTTGACTTCTTCACCATGGCACGAGGCGAAGACTGATGGAGAGCACCCTGCACACACACAGCCTTGGCGGTGGGTTTTCCCAAGCGCCGCAGCAATCCGCCCGCGCTTTCCGTGCGATCATGAACGCAATGGCCCGCCCTGGCAGCATTGAAACCCTGGCCGAGGCCCAGCCGCCCGCCCCCATGTCACAAGCCGCCGGCGCACTGGCGCTGGTGCTGCTGGATCACAATACGCCGGTGTATCTGGCGGGCGATTGGGACTGCCCCGCGGTGCGTGAATGGATCACCTTCCACACCAGCGCCCCCTTTGCATCAGCTGAGGATGCCGATTTTGCCTTTGGCGACTGGGCCGCGCTGCAGCCGCTCAGCGCCTATCGCATTGGCACGCCGGAATACCCTGACCGCAGCGCCACGCTGGTGGTAGAGATGCCTACGCTGACCAACACCGGCGCCACCCTGACCGGCCCCGGCATCAAGGACAGTGCCCAGCTGAACCTGCCGGATATCCCAGCCCTGCAGGCCAATGCCGCTTTGTTCCCGTTGGGGTTTGATCTGTTTTTCAGCGCGGGTGACCAGCTGGCCGCCCTGCCCCGTTCCACCAAAGTGAGGACTGCCTGATGTATGTCGCTGTAAAAGGGGGCGAAAAGGCCATTGATGCCGCCCACGCCTGGCTGGCCGAGGAACGCCGTGGTGATACCTCTGTTGCTGAACTTTCCATCGCCCAGATCCGCGAACAATTGGCTCTGGCCGTGAACCGGGTGATGGCCGAAGGCTCGCTCTATGATCCTGATCTGGCAGCCCTTGCCATCAAACAGGCCCGCGGAGATTTGATCGAGGCGATCTTCCTCATCCGGGCCTATCGCACCACCCTGCCCCGCTTTGGCGCGACCCTGCCTGTGGAAACGGCTGAGATGGCCTGCGATCGCCGGATCAGCGCCACCTTTAAGGATGCCCCGGGCGGTCAGGTGCTGGGCCCGACCTTTGACTACACCCACCGCCTGCTGGACTTCAAATTGGCCGCAGAAGGGGAGGCCCCCGTCGCCCCCACCCGTGAGGCCAGTCAAGAAGCCACGCCGCATATCACCACCTTCCTGAAACAAGAGGGCGTGATCCAGACCGAGGTCGATCAGGGGGACACCCCGCGCGATCTGACCCGCGAACCGCTAGAACTGCCGGCCGACCGGGCGCTGCGTCTGCAATCGCTGACCCGCGGGGATGAGGGTTTTGTCCTCGGCATGGCCTATTCGACCCAGCGCGGTTACGCGCGCAACCACGCCTTTGTCGGCGAGCTGCGCATCGGTACCTGCGCCGTTGAGATGGAGATCCCCGAACTGGGCTTTGCCATCGAAGTTGGTGAGTTGGAGCTGACAGAATGTGAAACCGTGAACCAGTTCACCGGATCCAAAACCGAGCCGCCGCAGTTCACCCGCGGTTACGGTCTGGTTTTCGGGCAATCTGAGCGCAAGTCAATCTCAATGGCGCTGGTGGACCGTGCATTGCGTTGGGAAGAACTGGGCGAAGACAATATGGGCGCGCCGGCGCGGGACGCAGAATTTGTCCTCTACCATGCGGATAACATTCAGGCGACGGGCTTCCTTGAGCATATCAAGCTGCCGCATTACGTCGATTTCCAATCGGAGCTGGAGCTGGTGCGCAAACTGCGGGCTGAGGCCGAGGAGAACTTGGCAAGCGCCGCGGCAAACACCGTGCCGGAGGCGGCGGAATGAGCCTAGTCGCCCCCACCCCCGGATCCGCCAGAGGATACGCTGGAGGCCTCACCGCCCAGCGACCCGGCGCCCGCAGGCGGGCTGTCGCTGCGCACTTCGGCGTCAAAGGCGGCGGTCTGCGCCAGATGGGTCCGCTCCATGCCGCGACCCGTTTCGGCGTGGCCCGGTTTACCCGGCTTAACGGGGCGGTTCGCCCAGCGGATCGCAATCCACACCAGACCGCCAAACAGCAGCACCGTGATCGATTGAGCAAGAATATCAGCCATCGTCCATTGCGCCTTCAGGTTGGGACGTTGCGCCCATCCTCAATCGCCAGAACCGTCCCCGTCAACCGATACATCATCGATCCCATGGGTGTAGGTTGTGCGACTTCGGGTTTTCTTGGCCTTCGGGGCGCCGGCATTGGCGGCAATCAGAACAACAGCGGCGACGGCAATGATAATCAGCCCCGCCACTGCGTAAGCAAACAGATCTTCAAATGTCATCTCGGCCTCCGCGCTGAGACACCTTTGGCAGAAAGGGTTGGCTATGTCCGACTATAACTTCGCCTATCTTGATGAACAAACCAAGCGCATGATCCGCCGCGCCATCCTGAAAGGGCTGGCGGTGCCGGGCTATCAGGTGCCATTTGCCAGCCGCGAAATGCCGATGCCCTATGGCTGGGGCACCGGTGGCGTGCAGGTTTCTGCGGCGGTGCTTTGCCCCGAAGACACAATGAAAGTGATCGATCAGGGCGCCGATGACACGACCAATGCGGTCTCCATCCGCAAGTTTTTTGAAAACACCGCTGAGGTTGCCACCACCGAGGCCACCGAGGAGGCGGATGTCATCCAGACCCGCCACCGCATCCCCGAGCAGGACCTGCGCGAGGATCAGATCCTGGTCTATCAGGTGCCGATCCCGGAACCGTTGCGCTTCCTTGAGCCGAGTGAGGTGGAAACCCGTAAGATGCATGCGCTGGAAGAATACGGGCTGATGCATGTGAAACTTTACGAAGACATCGCGCGCAACGGTGCCATTGCGACGGCCTATGCCTATCCGGTGAAGGTGGAGGGGCGCTATGTGATGGATCCCTCACCGATCCCCAAATTCGACAATCCCAAGCTGGAAATGGCCGCCGTGCAGCTGTTTGGCGCCGGTCGCGAACAGCGGATCTATGCGCTGCCGCCTTACACGCAGGTGGTCAGCCTAGACTTTGAAGATCACCCCTTTGATCCCTCCAAGGCCGATCATCCCTGCGCGCTCTGCGGCAGTGAGGACAGCTATCTGGATGAGGTCATCATGGATGACAGCGGGCGGCGGATGTTCGTCTGCTCGGACACCGATTACTGCCAGTCGCGCCGTATGGCCGGGCATGTGGGCACCGAGGGTGTGCCGTTTGAGGAGGCTTCGCTATGACCCCGCTTCTGCAAGTGCGTGACATCGCAAAATTCTACGGCGGCCGGATTGGTTGCACCGACGTATCCTTCGACCTCTACCCCGGTGAAGTGCTGGGCATCGTCGGCGAATCCGGGTCGGGCAAATCCACCCTGCTGAACTGTCTGGCGGGTCATCTGCCCCCGGATCAGGGTGAGGTCCTGTTTGACACCCGCGCCGACGGACCGCGCGATACGGTCACCATGTCCGAGCCTGAGCGCCGGATGCTGGGCCGCACCGACTGGGCCTTTGTGCATCAGCATGCCCGCGACGGGCTGCGCATGGGGGTCAGCGCCGGTGGTAACGTTGGTGAACGGCTGATGGCGGTTGGCGCATGTCACTATGGCGACATTCGCGAACAGGCGCTGGACTGGCTGGACCGGGTGGAAATTTCCGGCGACCGTATCGATGACCGCCCCAGCGCTTTTTCCGGCGGCATGCAGCAGCGTCTGCAAATCGCCCGCAATCTGGTCACAGGTCCACGGCTGGTCTTCATGGATGAACCCACGGGGGGTCTGGATGTTTCGGTGCAGGCGCGTCTGCTGGACCTTTTGCGCGGACTGGTGCGTGACATGGGGCTGAGCGCCATCATCGTGACCCACGATCTGGCCGTTGTGCGGCTGCTGGCCGATCGCCTGATGGTGATGAAATCCGGCCATGTGGTGGAACAGGGTCTGACCGATCAGGTGCTGGATGATCCGCAGCATGGCTACACCCAGCTGCTGGTCAGCTCGGTCCTGCAGGTCTGAGAACGGAGGCGGGGGCGCTGCCCCCGCACCCCCGGAGTATTTTTGGAACGATGAAAGGTGAGACGATGATTGAAATTCGTGACCTTGAGAAAAGCTTTATCCTGCACAATCAGGGCGCTGCGGTGATCCCGGTGATGGCAGGGGCGCATCTGGATGTGGCGGCTGGTGAATGTGTTGGGCTGACCGGCGTGTCGGGCGCTGGCAAATCCACCCTGATGCGGATGATCTATGGCAACTATCTGGCCAATGGCGGATCGATCAAAGTGGGTGAAGTGGACGTGGCCCGGGCGGAGCCGCGCGAAATCCTGACGCTGCGCCGTGAGGTTCTGGGCTATGTCAGCCAGTTCCTGCGGGTGGTGCCACGGGTGCCGACACTGACCGTTGTGGCGGAACCCCTGTTGGCGCTGGGCACCCCGGTGGCCGAGGCTGAGGCCCGGGCGAAGGAGCTGCTGTCTCAGCTCAATATCCCGGAACGGCTGTGGTCACTGTCCCCCACAACCTTTTCCGGCGGGGAACAGCAGCGGGTCAACATCGCACGCGGCTTTGCCCATCGCTATCCGGCACTGCTGCTGGATGAGCCGACCGCCAGCCTGGATGCGAAAAACCGTGAAGTGGTGCTGTCCCTTATCGAAGACGCCAAAGCCGGCGGCGCAGCCATCATCGGGATCTTCCACGATGAGGCGGCGCGCGACCGGGTCTGTGATCGTGTGGTGGATGTCACCGGCTTCACCCCGGTGAGGGCGGCATGAGCCGCACAGTGCCACCGGGGCGGTTCATCGCCGTTGTCGGGCCCTCGGGCGCTGGCAAAGACAGCGTGATGGAGGCCTATTGCGCCGCCCATCCCGATGTGGTGCGGGCGCGCCGGGTCATCACCCGATCTGCAGAGGCCGTTGGCGAAGAGGCCGATGGCGTCAGCCCTGCCGAGTTTGATGCGCTGGCAGCCGACGGTGGGTTTGTCCTGCACTGGCAGGCACATGGCTTGAGCTATGGCATCCCGGCCAGCATCGATGCGGCGCTGGCTGAGGGGCGCGATGTCATGGCCAACCTGTCACGTTCGGTGCTGCCCCTGCTGCAGGACCAGTTTGCCCGGTCCGCCATCGTGTTGATCACCGCCCCGGCTGAGGTTCTGGCGATGCGGCTGGCGGCGCGGGGCCGGGAAACGCCCGAGGAACAGGCCCGCCGTTTGAAACGGGCGCAATTCCAGCTGGCCGAGGGTCTGGACCCCATCGTGATCCAGAACGAAGGCACCCTGGCTGAGGCTGTCGCTGGCATCGAAGCGGCGCTTCAGCCGGAAAGGGCGTAACGGTGGATCAGATGGAACAGTCCCGCCTGATCCTCGCCCACCAGACAGAGGTCACGGATGACAAAGGGCTGCGGCAGAACCGGGTCCAGCAAGGGCTGCAGCCGCTGCCTAACCGTTTCAACCTCGGCTTTGGGCAGTTTTCCAGTGAGGGTCAGGTGAAACCGGAACTCCTCCATCACGTAGGGGTAGCCCCATTGCGCCAGCAGTTCCTCCTGCCGGTCGCTGAGGCGGGACTTGCGGCGTTTGGCCAGCTCCGCGTCGTTCAAGGGCGCGCGGAAGGGATCCAGCGCCGCCACGGTTGCCCCGGCCAGATCGCTGAGCGGTGTGGCATCGCCCTCAACCGTCAGCGCCAGAAACCGGCCCAGCGGGGTCAACTGCAGCCCGTCGAGCGTGACCGGCGCCTGCGTGGCGCAGAAGGCCTGCACCGCGGCCGACAGGTCCTCAAAACTGGCCCCATCGGCCAGTCGAAACGGCGGCTTCACGGTGCCATGCAGCCCGTATTTGCGCGGCACATCGGTCAGCGCAGTCACATCCAGCCCCGACACATCGGGATGGGGGGCAGCGCAGCCTTTGGCCAGATCCCAACCCAGCCAGTTTGCGCCAAAATCCGCCAATGGACCGGGTTCTGGGGCGTAGTAAACGGCAAATCTCTTGAATTGGGTCACGCGTTGGCCTCGACTTTCTCAACAGCTCTCACAATAGCGGCCGGTGATGCCGCGCAAAGGTAACGGAACCATGACAAAAGAGCAGATCTTCGCAAATGCCAACATCGTTTTGGAAGATGAGGTCATCCGCGGCGCCCTGCATGTGGCAGACGGTGTGATCACCGCAATTGAACCCGGAACATCGGTGCCTGACGGCGCCGAGGACTTTGGCAGTGACCTGTTGTGCCCCGGCCTTGTTGAGCTGCACACCGACAATCTTGAACGCCACATTCAGCCACGCCCCGGCGTCGACTGGCCCCATGCCGCCGCGCTGGTGGCCCATGACGCTGAACTGGCCAGCGTTGGCATCACAACGGTGTTTGATGCGATGCGGGTGGGCTCCATCCCCAGCTCCAAAAGCCGCTACAGTAAGTATGCCCGCGATCTGGCCCGCGAGTTGCTGGCGATGCGGGCTGCCGGGGCGTTGAAGATCAGCCATTACCTGCACCTGCGGGCAGAGGTCTGTTCCGAAACGCTGGAAGAGGAAATGGCCGAGTTTGGCCCCGAAGATCGCGTCGGCATCGTCAGCCTGATGGATCACACACCGGGGCAGCGGCAGTTCCGTGATCTGAGCAAACTCAAGGCCTATGTGATGGGCAAGAACAACCTCAACGAAGAGGAATTTGCCGATCACGTCGCCAATCTGCAGGGGCTGCGGGAACGCAATGGCGATCGTCATGAGGCCGTCGCCGTAGCCGAGGCCACGCGTTACGGCGCGGTTCTGGCCAGCCATGACGATACCACCGCAGATCACGTTGCCACGTCCTCGGATCTGGGCATTCACCTGGCGGAATTCCCCACCACAGTTGAGGCCGCACAGGCTTGCCGTGATCAGGGCATCGCGGTGATGATGGGGGCGCCCAACCTGATCCGTGGCGGATCACATTCGGGCAATGTGGCGGCGGGTGAACTGGCTGAAATGAACCTGCTGGATATCGTGTCATCCGACTATGTGCCGGCGGCGCTGCTGTCGGCGGGTTTGCTGCTGGGCGATATGTGGGGCGATACCGCGCGCGGCATTGCCACCATCACCAAAACCCCGGCGCGGGCGGCGGGGCTGGAGGATCGCGGTGCGCTGGCTGCTGGTCAGCGGGCCGATCTGATCCGCGTGGCCCGGATCGCCGATGCACCAGTGGTGCGGGGAACCTGGGTGCAGGGCAACCGCGTCGCCTAAGGCGCCAAATACGATCAAGCCCCTGCATCGCTGGATGCTGGGGCCAACACACTGGGGCCCAGGCCCCTTGCCCCCTCAGGGCAAAGCGCCTAGCGTCGCGCCAATTGTTGCCACCTCCCGCGTGGCGTCCTGCTCAATTGGTGCCAATGTCCCTGCCCCCACTGGAATTGATCGCCTATGCCACCGGCCTGGGCCTGGAGCTGCCCGAAACAGGCTGGCGCGCCCTGCAAGGGGGGCAGACCAATCAGCTGTGGCAGGTCTATACCGCCAAAGGGGCCAAGGTCATCAAGCTGTTCCGCCCAAACAGCGATACACCTCTGTTTCCAAATGACCCCAATTGTGAGGCCAGAATGCTGACCGCACTGGCCCCTTCCGGCCTGGCCCCGGTGCTGAGCCATCAGGGCAGCTGCGCCCTTGGTACTGTGCTGATCTATGACCACCAGCCGGGCGCATTATGGACAAAGGATCCAGCCCGCGCGGCAAAGCTTCTACGGCGGCTGCACATCCAACCGATACCCGATGGCCTGCGCCATATGCCGGGTGGATCGGATATGGTTGAGGGGCAAGTGGCCACCATGTGGGACAGCCTGACGCCCGCCCTTCAACAGGAGCTGACCCGACTGAAACCGCAAACGCCCGTCAGCGCCAGCCGAAAAACCGCGCTGCTGCATGGTGACCCGGTGCCGGGCAATCTGCTAATCGGGGCCACGGCGGCACAGGATATGCTGATTGACTGGCAATGCCCGGCTTTGGGCGATGTGACAGAAGATCTGGCGCTGTTCCGGTCCCCGGCCATGCAACAGATCTACCGCGGCCAGCCCCTCAGCCCGGCCGAGCACGCGCGCTTTCTGGACGCTTATGGCGAGGCGGAAATCGTAGGTAGGCTTGCGGCGATGGCACCGTGGCACCATTGGCGTATGGTGGCCTATTGCGGTTGGAAGGCGAAGCAGGGCAGCGCCGCCTATGCGGCCGCCCTGCCCTTGGAAATGGAGGCGCTGATCAGAAGCCGTGCGCCAGCAGGTAGCTGATCACCCCGCCCAGCACGACACCCGAGGAGAGCCAAGCCACCCGGCCCATCCAGCGACGCGGCTGCACCTCATCGGGAACCTCGGACTGACGGATCAGCGCGGCCTCAACCAACCCCGGCAGACGGGGCCCAAAGCGGCCCAGAACCTTGGCGGTTTTGGCCAGATCACCCAAGACAGCCCGCGGGCCGATGCTGACCTTGATGTAATCTTCGACCACCGGCTTGGCGACTTCCCAGATGTTGACCTCAGGATGCAGCGACCGGGCAACCCCTTCGACCACCACCATGGTGCGCTGCAACAGGATCAGCTCGGTCCGGGTTTCCATGCCAAAACGTTCAGTCACCTCAAACAGATAGTTCAGCAACCGCCCCATTGAGATGTGGCTGGCATCCATGCCAAAGATCGGCTCTCCCACCGCGCGCAGGGCGCGGGCAAATTCATCGACATCCTGTGTGGCGGGCACATAGCCCGCCTCAAAATGCACCTCGGCCACCCGCTTGTAATCGCGCCGAATGAAGCCAAACAGGATCTCGGCATAGACCCGGCGGGTGTATTCATCGATGTGGCCCATGATGCCAAAGTCATAGGCGATGATATTGCCGTTGGCGTGAACCTTCAGGTTGCCCTGATGCATGTCAGCGTGGAAAAACCCATCGCGCAGCGCGTGGCTGAGAAACAGCTGCAGCACCCGTTCGCCCAAGGCCCGGCGGTCATGTCCCGCCGCATCCAGCGCATCATTGTCACCCAATGGCAGGCCATCGGCCCAATCCATCGTCATCACCCGACGCCCTGACAGCCCCCAGCGGACCTGCGGCAGCTGGAAACCTTCGTCGCTGACCGTATTGGCGGCAAATTCCGAGGCTGAGGCGCTTTCAAGACGCAGGTCCAGTTCACCTTTCACCACGCCTTCGAAATGTTCGATCACATCGCGCGGCCGCAACCGGCGCGAGGCGGGGGAGAGGAATTCGATCACATCGGCCGCAAAGTAGAAGGCATCGATGTCACGCTGGAACGCCCGTTCAATGCCGGGGCGCAGCACTTTGACGGCAACCTCTTCGCCGGTGTCCGCCCGACGGGCCCGATGCACCTGCGCGATGGACGCCGCGGCCACCGGATCACTGAACTCGGAAAACACCTCATCCACAGGGCGGCCCAGCTCATCCGCGATGCTCTTTTGGGCTTCGGCAATGGAAAACGGCGGCAGCTTGTCCTGCAGCACCCGCAGTTGCAGCGCCATTTCCTCGCCCACCACATCCGGGCGGGTCGAAAGGATCTGGCCAAATTTGATATAGGCCGGCCCCAGCGCGGTGATCGCGCGGGTCACTGGCGGCATATCCGGATCGCCTTTGTATCCCAGCCACCGGAACGGCCAGGCCAGCACACGGGCGGCCACACGAATGGCGCGCGGCGCCTGCATGGCGTCCAGCGCCTGCCCCATGGCACCGGTGCGTTCAAACGTGGCGCCTGTACGGATCAGACGCCAGATGTTGTGAGGTCCACGCATCGCTTAGATCTTCCACCCCGAATGCAGGCAGGCAATGCCCATGGTCAGGTTGCGGTATTTCGCATTCTCAAACCCAGCCTGTTTCACCATGTTCAGGAAGGTCTCCTGATCGGGGAACTTGCGGATCGATTCGACCAGATACTGGTAGCTGTCACGATCGTTGGCGATCACCTGTCCCATCTTCGGAATGACGTTGAAGGAATAAAGGTCATAGGCCTTCTGCATCATGTCATTGGGGATCTGGCTGAACTCCAGCACCATCAGACGGCCACCGGGTTTCAGCACGCGGTAGGCCTCATTCAGGGCTTCCTGCGGACGGGTCACGTTCCGGATGCCAAAGCTGATGGTGTAGGTGTCAAAGCTGTTGTCAGGAAACGGCAGCGCCATGGCATCGCCCGTGACCCAATCCAGACTGTCAGCCATCTGCGCCGCTTCTGCCCGTTTGCGCCCCTCAACCAGCATCGGTTCTGTCAGGTCGCAAACCGTTGCGTGGCCATAGCCCGCACGTTTCAGATAACGGAAGGAAATGTCGCCAGTGCCGCCTGCCACATCCAGCAGTTTCGTTCCCGGACGCGGCGCAATCCAATCCATCATCGCATCTTTCCAGATGCGGTGGATGCCCATGCTCATGGCATCGTTCATCACGTCATATTTCGACGCAACCGAGCCAAAGACCCCCTGAACCCGCCCCGCCTTTTCAGACTCGGGCACGGTTTCAAAGCCGAAGTGGGTGGTGTTTTCACTGTTCTGGGTCATAGGCCTTGCCAGTCCGTTGTTCTCGCCTTTCTTATAGAGCGCTCACAGGGCGCTGCAATGCGCCTATATGTCATTGGAGTTATGAATGCCCGAATTGCCCGAAGTTGAGACCGTGATGCGTGGGTTGATGCCGTCGATGGAGGGGGCGGTGATTGCCAAGGCGCAGATCAATCGCCCGGATCTGCGCTGGCCCTTCCCGGAGCGGATGTCTGAGCGGTTGACCGGGCAGCGGGTGGAACGGCTGCGGCGGCGGTCCAAGTATATTCTGGCCGATCTGGCCTCGGGCGAAACCCTATTGATCCATCTGGGCATGTCGGGGCGGATGTTGGTTTCAGGCGATCCGTTGGGTCAGTTTGTACATGACCATCCGCAGGCTGAAAAACATGACCATGTGGTTTTGGACATGGACAATGGCGCCCGCATCACCTTCAACGATCCGCGCCGATTTGGGGCGATGGATCTGTTGGACACGGCCACGGCTGAGGACAGCAAACTGCTGTCGGTTCTGGGGCCTGAACCCTTCGGCAACAGCTTCTCTGAGGACTACCTGATTGCGGCCTTCAAAGACAAAAACACCCCGGTGAAATCGGCGCTGCTGGATCAGGGAATCATTGCCGGGTTGGGCAACATTTACGTGTGTGAAACGCTCTACCGTGCCGGGATCAGCCCAAAGAGGCGGGCAAAACAAATTGCAGGACGCAAGGTCGCAACTTTGGTTCCGATCATCCGCGACGTGCTGTCAGACGCCATCGAAGCGGGCGGTTCCAGCCTCAAGGACTTCCGCAGCGCAGGCGGGGAACTTGGTTATTTTCAACACCGTTTTGACGTCTACGACCGCGAAGGTGACCCCTGCAAACGCGAGGGCTGCGACGGTGTGGTGTCGCGCATCGTACAATCGGGCCGGTCGAGTTTTTACTGCCCCCGTTGTCAAAGATAGCTTGATCCAGCCGCCGGGATTGTCCAGTAATCGGGACTGACTGGAATAATGAAAGCTGAATACATGGCCTATGAGACGATCATCGTCGAAGTAGAAGACCACATCGCGCTGGTGAAACTGAATCGCCCCGATGCAATGAATGCGCTGAACGCGCAGTTGCTGAGCGAGCTTGCCGACGCGATGAAATCGGCCCAAGCCAACGACAAGGTGCGCTGCATCGTGCTGACCGGCAATGAGAAGGCTTTCGCAGCCGGTGCCGACATCAAAATGATGAGCGAAAAGACCTACACCGATGTCTTCACCGAGGATCTGTTTGGTCCCGAATGTGCTGAGGTGACCAAGGTTCGCAAACCGGTGATTGCAGCTGTGTCCGGCTATGCGCTGGGCGGCGGCTGTGAACTGGCGATGATGTGCGACTTCATCATCTGTTCGGACACCGCCAAGTTTGGCCAGCCCGAGGTGAACCTGGGCGTGATGGCCGGCATCGGTGGCACCCAGCGTCTGACCCGTGCCATTGGCAAGGCCAAGGCGATGGACATGAACCTGACCGGCCGCTTCATGGATGCGGAAGAGGCAGAGCGTTCTGGGCTGGTAAGCCGCATCGTGCCCGCCAAGAAGCTGATGGACGAAGCGATGGGCGCCGCCGCCAAGATCGCTGAGAAGTCGATGATTTCGGTGATGGCGATCAAAGAATCGGTGAACCAATCGTTCGAAGTGCCGCTGGCCGATGGCCTGCTGTTTGAACGTCGCCTGTTCCATTCGATGTTTGCCACCGAAGATCAATCCGAAGGCATGGCCGCCTTCATCGACAAGCGCACCCCGCAGTTTCGCGACAAGTAAGCGCGCAAACGTCGAGAATCATAGAAATAAGGGAAACGGGCTGCCTTGCGGCCCGTTTTTCTATTGCATCTCTGGGATTCTTGCGTAAAAGGGCCGCCAGACATGCGCGTGAAGCCCGCTCTGGCTAGAATGATTCCCGACAGGAAGCTGTCAGGTGGGGGCACGTGCTGATTGACATATAACCCCGAACCTTAGGGAACATTCGAAATGGCAAATTCGCCTCAGGCAAAAAAACGCGCCCGTCAGAACGAAACCCGTTTTGCTGTAAACAAAGCACGTCGTTCGCGCATCCGCACCTTCCTGCGTAAAGTTGAGGAAGCCATTGCTTCCGGTGACAAAGAAGCCGCAACCGCCGCTCTGCGCGCGTGCCAGCCTGAGCTGATGCGCGGCGTCACCAAAGGTGTCTTCCACAAGAACACCGCAGCACGCAAAATGTCCCGCCTCGCCGCACGCGTGAAGGCACTGGGCTAATCGCACCTGCGAACCCCTTGAAATATTGAGAAAAGGCGCCCCGATTCGGTGGCGCCTTTTTTCGTTTACCTGCACGTAATTTCAGCCATGTGTTGCAGAAAAATTCGGCGCGAGAGATTCTTTTTGGGAATCTCTGAGTCAAGCCCAGAAGTTCAGTTGCGACTCGACCGGCCAACTTGCTAGCTTCCCTTCACAGCGATTCAACATCGCCCTGGGGGGACAGGCGCCCACGTGATTCCATTCGGTTCCGAATGGCGTTTCATGGGACTGATGAACTCTGCGCATAGCGTTCTTGCAGTGAACGATAGATGCCGCGGAAGTCTAGGCTACTGCCTCGCCCGTCCTACATAAGAACGCGTCACAGCGTGCACCGCAGGCACAGCCGTTGGGGGACGGATGTTGCCAGAAGGCCGCGGTGCGTGGCGCGAAGTTCGGTCCAGATTTGGACGATTCAACCGTTGCAACTATGCTGCAGCGGCAAGGATTGTTTTTTTCTGTGGCCAGGTTGGTACGAGTTTTGCGGCGCAGGTGCAGGCGCTGAGTGAAGGAAGAAACGACAGGCTGGAATGGGGAACATGACGCAAGAACAGTGGGGCCAACTTCAAAACAACCTTTTGAAGACAGTGGGAAAAAATAACTTCGCAACCTGGATCGAACCGCTCGAGTTCCTCGAGATCACCGATGGTGTTGCAACCTTTCAGGTCCCGACGACCTTCTTGGGGAATTACGTGTCGCAGAACTTCGGCGACCTGATTCTGCATAAGCTCAGCGAAGCCGGCGAAGACGTGCGACGGATCCATTTCCGTGTTGGCACCTCCGCCCCGCGTCCCCGTGTTGCCGCCACCCAAGCCGCCAACCATTCGGCAAGCCCCGCCAGCGCCGCGCAGCCCGTGGCCCAGCCGCGACTGGCCGAATCCGATGATGCCGCCCCCACCTCTGCACAGACCCATTCCGTATTTGAAGCCACCGACAGTGCCGCCACCAGTCAGGCCCTGCGCGAAGAGCTCCTGCCAGGCGCGCCGCTGGATTCGCGCTTTACCTTTGACACCTTTTTTGTCGGCAAACCGAACGAACTGGCCCATGCCGCCGCCCGCCGTGTTGCCGAAGGTGGCCCCGTTACCTTCAACCCGCTGTTCCTTTATGGCGGTGTTGGCCTTGGTAAGACCCACCTGATGCACGCCATCGCATGGGAACTGCAAACCAAACGCCCGGACCTGAACGTGGTCTACCTGTCGGCGGAACAGTTCATGTACCGTTTCGTGCAGGCACTGCGCGACCGCAAGATGATGGACTTCAAACAGCTGTTCCGCTCGGTCGACGTGCTGATGGTGGACGATGTGCAGTTCATTGCTGGCAAAGACAGCACCCAGGAAGAGTTCTTCCACACCTTCAACGCGCTGGTGGATCAGAATAAGCAGATCATCATCTCGGCCGATCGTGCCCCGGGTGAAATCAAAGACCTGGAAGAACGCATCAAGTCGCGTCTGCAATGTGGTCTGGTCGTGGACCTGCACCCAACCGACTATGAGCTGCGCCTCGGCATTCTGCAGTCCAAGGTCGAACAGCACTCCGCCCAATATCCCGGTCTGGAACTGGCGCCTGGCGTTCTAGAATTCCTGGCCCATCGCATCAGCACCAACGTCCGTGTGCTGGAAGGTGCGCTGACCCGTCTGTTTGCCTTTGCCTCGCTGGTTGGTCGCCCGATCACCATGGAATTGACGCAGGATTGTCTGGCCGACGTACTGCGTGCGTCTGAGCGCAAGATCACCGTTGAAGAGATCCAGCGCAAAGTCTCCGAACATTACAACATCCGCCTCAGCGACATGATCGGCCCGAAACGAGTGCGCACCTACGCCCGTCCGCGTCAGATCGCCATGTATCTGTGCAAACAGCTGACCAGCCGCAGCTTGCCGGAAATCGGCCGTCGTTTCGGGGGCCGGGACCACACCACCGTCATGCACGGGGTGAAACGCATTGAGGAACTGCGCCAGCAGGACGGTCAGATCGCCGAAGATCTGGAACTGCTGCGCCGCGCGTTGGAAGCGTAAGTCACATCATTAGACGCCAAAAAGCGTCACCAGAACCGCACATTTGGGCGTCGCTGCATCCGCTGGCGGCGCCCATTGTCTTGACGGCCCTTGACGCCCCCGTCAAAGCATCAGAGAAACCAAGAAAAGGCTTGAGGCCCTTCGGGAATGCGTTACCTTGCACTCCCCCAAGACGGGCCGAACAGGGATAGGAGCGAGGGAATGAAATTCAGCATCGAACGCGGGACGCTTCTGAAGGCCGTCTCTCAGGCGCAGTCGGTTGTGGAACGGCGCAACACCATTCCGATCCTGGCAAACGTCTTGATCGAAGCCGAAGGCGACACGGTGCAGTTTCGCGCCACCGACCTGGACATCGAAGTGGTCGACAAGGCCACAGCACAGGTTGAAAAAGCAGGCTCAACCACGGTGTCGGCTGTTACCCTGCACGAAATTGTCCGCAAACTGCCCGATGGCGCGCTGGTCACCCTGACCGAAGATGGCGTTGCCGGTCGTCTGACCGTTGAGGCGGGCCGTTCTAACTTCAATCTGGCTACTCTGCCCAAGGAAGATTTCCCGGTCATGGCCAGCGCCGAATACGCCAGCAACTTCACCGCGCCCGCGCCGGTGCTGCGCCGCCTGTTCGACAAATCGAAATTCGCCATCTCGACCGAAGAAACCCGGTATTACCTGAACGGTGTTTACCTGCATGTCTCGGACAGCGAAAACGGCAAGGTGCTGCGCGCTGTGGCCACCGACGGTCACCGTCTGGCCCGCATTGACGCCGATCTGCCGATGGAAGCGGGCGACATGCCCGGTGTGATCGTGCCGCGCAAAACCGTGGGTGAACTGCGCAAGCTGCTGGACGATGATGAGATGCTGATTGCCGTGTCGGTCAGCGAAACCAAAATCCGCTTTGCCACGCCAAACATCACCCTGACCTCCAAGGTCATCGATGGCACCTTCCCCGATTACAGCCGTGTGATCCCAGTGGGCAACACCCGCAAGATGGAAGTGGACGCTTCGGAATTTGCCTCGGCCGTGGACCGGGTGGCCACCGTTTCCTCGGAACGCTCGCGCGCTGTGAAAATGTCGCTGGAAGAGGATCGCCTGATCCTGTCGGTCAACGCACCAGACAGCGGCGCCGCCGAAGAAGAGCTGGCCGTTGCCTATAATGACGAACGTCTGGAGATTGGCTTCAACGCCAAGTACCTGCTGGAAATCGCCAGCCAGGTTGACCGTGAAAACGCTGTCTTCATGTTCAACTCCTCCGGTGACCCGACCCTGATGCGTGAAGGCAGTGACACCTCCGCCGTCTATGTCGTCATGCCGATGCGCGTCTGACCTGACGGTCCCGCTGGCGGGGTTTGATCCAAACTCCGCTGGCGTTTTCTGCCCCAGAAAACGCCCCCATGGCTGATCTTGCACTCCGATCCCTGACGCTATCGCACTTTCGCTCGCACAAACGGGCGGAGATTACCTGTGATGGCCGCCCCGTGGCGATTTACGGCGCCAACGGATCCGGCAAGACCAACATCCTCGAAGCGGTTTCGCTGTTTTCCCCCGGTCGCGGCCTGCGCCGCGCCTCGGCCGAGGATATGACCCGCCGCCCCGAAGCACTGGGATGGAAGCTGACCGGCCTGTTGCAACGCGGCGACCAGCACTCAGAGATTGAGATCTGGTCAGAAGGCGGCGCAGCACGTCAGCTGAAGATCGACGGCAAATCCCATCCGCAATTGGAACTGGCCAAACAGGCCCGGATCCTCTGGCTGATCCCTTCGATGGATCGCCTCTGGATCGAAGGGGCGGAGGGGCGCCGGCGGTTTCTGGACCGGATGGCGCTGTCTTTCTTTCCCAGCCATGGTGAGGCAACGCTGGCCTATGAAAAGGCCATGCGCGAACGCAACCGGCTTCTGAAAGATCAGCAGCGCGATGCTTTCTGGTACAAGGCGCTTGAGGCGCAGATGGCCGAACATGGCGCGGCCATTCACGCCAATCGTCTGAAAACGCTATCCTTTATCGCGGATGCACAGGCACAGGCAGAAACTGCTTTCCCAACGGCCGATCTGGAACTCACCCAAAGTGAAGGCGAAATGCCTGAAACAGAGGCAGACCTGATCGCCGCCTTTGAAGAAAGCCGTTTCCGTGACATCGCTGCCGGACGGTCCCTTGTTGGACCACATCGCACCGATCTTTATGGTGTCTTTGCAGCCAAGGGCGTGCCGGCGCGTGACTGTTCCACCGGGGAACAAAAGGCCTTGCTGGTCTCATTGATCCTAGCCAATGCGCGGGCGCTGGCGGCACAGATTGGCATGCCGCCGATCCTGCTGCTGGATGAGGTCGCAGCGCATCTGGATGCCACCCGGATGGCCGCGCTTTACGATGAAATCTGTGGCTTTGGTGCGCAGGCCTGGATGACCGGCACCGGGCCCGAGCTGTTTACAAGCCTCGGCGCCCGCGCGCAGTACCTTGAGGTGCGCGATGACGCCGGCCTGTCAGAGCTGATGCAAGCGGAGGGGCCTAAGTGAACACAGATCCTCAAAAACGTCTGTTGGTTCTGGGGGCAACCGGGGCTGTTGGCACATTGTTGCGTCGGGTCTGGTCGATTGATCCGCCTGAACACACGCAGGTCATCTGGCAGGCCCGCACCGCACAGCCCGGTATGATCCCGTTTCGCCCTGGTGCGGCGACGGATGTCTTTGGCAAGGTAGATACGGTGCTGTCGCTTTGGGGCGGGCCGACGGACCTGCCCGCCAATCGCACCCTTGCGATCGAAGCACAGCGCATCGGCGCGGAAACCGGCGCTGATCGGGTTTTGCACGCCTCCTCGATTGCGGCCTATCTGCCGCAAACCAACGCGTTGCGTGAAGAAGATCCGCTGGGCAATTCAAACGCCTATGGGATGGCCAAAACCGAAATGGAACAGGCGGTGCAAGTGGCCCCCGGCCCGCGGCGCTGTTGCCTGCGGCTTGGATCTGTCGCCGGCGCCGAAAGCCTGGCCCGCGCACTGGTCGAGGACAATTTGATCCGGCTGGATCAGTTTGCCTCAGGCCACGGCCCGTTGCGCAGCTATATCGCGCCTGCTGATCTGGCCAAGGTGATTTTGGGTCTGGTACACCTGCCCCTTAACGACTTGCCACAGGCGTTGAACGTCGGTGCACCACATCCCGTCCGGATGGAGGCGCTGTTGGCAACCGCAAACCGTGCCTTTCACTGGTCACCCGCCCCGGACACCGCCCGCGAAACCGCAATCTTGGACACCAGCCTGCTGCAGTCATTGGTTCCGCTTGCCCCCAACAGCGCTGATCCCGCCGCAATTGTTGCCGACCTGCACCGGCTTGGGGTGATGTAATGTCACCGCGCCTGCCGATCTGGAAACGTCTGTTTGACATCTTCTTTGCCCTCTTTCTGGCGCTCCTGCTGTCGCCGGTGCTGATCGGCGTTGCGCTGTGGATCTTGCTGCGCGACGGGCGGCCAGTTTTTTACGTCTCAGAACGGATGCGCACGGAAAAATTGCCGTTCTGGCTGTGGAAATTCCGCACCATGCAGCCCGATGCCGAAGACCGCGGCGTGACAGGCCAAGACAAAGACACACGCATCACTGCCACCGGTCAGTTTCTGCGCCGCAGCCGGTTGGATGAACTGCCGCAACTGTTGAACATTCTGCGTGGGGACATGTCCTTTGTCGGCCCCCGCCCTCCGCTGCGTCGCTATGTCGAGCTTTATCCGGATCTTTACGCCAAAGTTCTGCAAAACCGCCCTGGCGTGACCGGTTTGGCCACCGCTGTTTTTCATCAGCACGAAGAACGCATCCTTGCGACCTCAACCAGCGCCGAAGAGACCGAGGCCCTCTATTGCCGACGCTGCGTGCCACGCAAAGCCCGGCTGGACCTGATCTATCAGGCACATGTCTCACTCTGGTTGGATCTCTACGTCCTAAAACGTACGCTTAAGAAATAAAAATCGGCGTCAGAATTGCCACATGCACGCAACGCGAGGCACCAGATCTTGCGCCGTGCAAGCAAAATCCAATACTGTGGTAAAACCATTTGTTAGCGGCTTGGTTACTTTCCAAGATTAGAGCTACAGAAAGCGACCGCCAATTGGTGTTATTAGGAGGACAAAATGACGCTCTATTCGTTTGTCTCTCATTTAGGAGACCAGAATAAGCGATTGTTTTTTATGGCGATTGACCTTTTGGTCGCGCCGCTCTCTCTGCTGCTTACCCTTTTCCTGCTTCAGTCTTTGAGCCAAATGATCCAGCAACCCGTTGCGTTGCTGACATTGTTGGTTTTTGCCTCGCTCTTTTGCGCCAGCACCGCCAATGTTCTTGGTCTGCACCGGCTCAGCCTGAATGCTTATGAATCTTCAGGCATTCTGCGCAGCTGTTTGGTGGCCGCACTTGTCGCCGTGGCCTGCTCAAGCCTGAGTTTTGTCACAAACACCGGCCTGCCGACCGCGCTTTTTGCTGTTTTTGCTATGGTATTGCTCATCGGGATCGCGATGAGCCGTCTGTTGTTGCGCCAGCTGGTCCTTGCCATCTATCGCACCGGGCCCGGCCGTACGCGCCTGATCATCTACGGTGCGGGTCAAACTGGTCTGCAGCTGGCTGCAGCCCTACGCGCGGGCGATGATGTGGAGCTGGTGGCCTTTGTCGACGACAATCCAAAACTGCAGAGCCTGACCCTGATGGGGGCCGCGGTTTACGCGTCCAGCCGGATTGAAGACCTGGTCAACCGCAAGGAGGTCAACCGCGTGGTGCTGGCCATGCCCTCGGCCACCCCATCGACCCACGCCAAAATCGCCATGCGCCTGCGCCGTTACGGCTGTGAGGTGCACACGCTGCCGTCCTTTGCGGATCTTCTGACCGACGTGGATCTGTCCAAACGCTACAGCCCCGTCCCGATTGATGAGTTGCTGGGTCGTACCGGGCTGGATGAAGATCTGCCCGCCGTGTCGCACGCCTATCAAGGCCACCGCCTGCTGGTCACCGGTGCAGGCGGATCAATCGGGTCTGAACTGTGCCGCCAACTGGTGGCCTGCCGCCCGTCCCATCTGGTGCTGCTGGATCACTCAGAACTGGCGCTTTATTCGATT
Organism: Thalassovita autumnalis; assembly: GCF_001458255.1. GTDB lineage: Bacteria > Pseudomonadota > Alphaproteobacteria > Rhodobacterales > Rhodobacteraceae > Thalassobius > Thalassobius autumnalis. Next base: position 152,367 of record NZ_CYSB01000026.1, on the reverse strand, counting down.
GAGAAAGAGCTGCAGTCGATCGCCCCGGATCTGCCGATCACCGCCATTTTGGGCTCCGTCTGTGATCGCAAGATGATGGAAAGCCTGCTGCAGCAGAACCAGATCGAAGTGGTCCTGCACGCCGCCGCGTACAAACACGTGCCGATGGTGGAAAAGAACGAAATCGCCGGCCTGCAGAACAACGTGATTGGCACCAAAACCCTTGCAGATGCGGCGCGTCTGGCGGGCGTCGAACGTTTCATTCTTGTCAGTTCGGACAAGGCTGTGCGGCCGACAAACATCATGGGCGCCTCCAAACGGTTGGCGGAAATGGCGGTGCAGGATCTGGCCACCCGCAGCGATGGCACCATGTTCTCCATGGTGCGTTTCGGCAATGTGATGGGGTCCTCCGGCTCGGTTATCCCGCTGTTTGAGGAACAGATCGCGCGCGGCGGCCCGGTGACGCTGACCCACAATGATGTTGCGCGCTATTTCATGACCATTTCCGAGGCCGCGCGCCTGGTGCTGCTGGCCGGCACCTTTTCGCGTGGTGGGGATGTCTTTGTTCTGGATATGGGGGATCTGGTCCCGATCCGCCGACTGGCCCGTCAGATGATCGAAGGCGCCGGTTTTGAAGTCCGCGATGAGGGCAATCCGGACGGTGATGTTGAAATCAAGGTCACCGGTCTGCGCCCCGGCGAGAAGCTGATAGAAGAGCTGCTGATCAGCCCCGATATGCTGACCACACCGCACCCGAAAATCCTGCGTGCCCAGGAAGGGTTGCTGTCCGAGATCGAGATTGCCACCGCGCTGAAGGATCTGCGTTTGGCGATTGAGGAAAACGATGCTTCTGCGGCGCGTGACGTGATCAAACGCTGGGTGGAAACGCAGGAAGAAGCCGACCGCGAAGGCACCACCAACGCGCCGTAACACGCCGCGCAAGGCATCCCGCCGAGCACCCGCCTGATCCCCCCTACCTGAGACCACCAAAATGCCCCGCAGGGCGTGACATCCCCTGTCAGGTTTCGTATATGTTTTGGACCAAAAACGTAGGAAGGCCGGCATGTCCGACACCGAGCAAAATTCGCAGGAATACGGCGCAGATTCCATCAAGGTTCTCAAGGGCTTGGAAGCAGTGCGCAAACGCCCCGGCATGTACATCGGGGACACCGATGACGGTTCGGGCCTGCACCACATGGTTTATGAGGTCGTGGACAACGGCATTGATGAGGCGCTGGCCAAACACGCGGACTTTGTCCATGTGAAAATCCACGCCGACAGTTCGGTTTCCGTGCGCGACAACGGCCGTGGGATTCCGGTGGATATCCACGAAGAAGAAGGCGTTTCAGCGGCCGAGGTCATCATGACCCAGCTGCACGCTGGTGGTAAGTTTGACAGCAACTCCTACAAGGTGTCCGGCGGTCTGCACGGCGTGGGCGTTTCGGTTGTAAACGCGCTGTCGGTCTGGCTGGAACTGCGCATCTGGCGCAACGGCAAAGAACATTGGGCCAAGTTCGAACACGGCGAATGCACCGAACATCTGCGTGTTGTTGGCGATGCGGATGGCCAGAAGGGCACCGAGGTGCGCTTCCTTGCCTCCACCGATACCTTCTCAAACCTCGAATATTCGTTTGAGACGCTGGAAAAGCGTCTGCGCGAACTGGCGTTCCTGAACTCCGGCGTGCGGATCATCCTGGAAGATGAGCGCCCCGCCGAAGCGCTGCGCACTGAGCTGTATTACGACGGCGGTGTGAAAGAGTTCGTGAAATACCTCGACCGCTCCAAGACCTCCCTGATGGAGGATCCGATCTATGTGCGCGGTGAGAAGGACGATATCGGCGTTGAACTGGCGATGTGGTGGAATGACAGCTACCACGAAACCGTTCTGCCCTTCACCAACAACATCCCGCAGCGCGACGGCGGCACCCATCTGGCGGGCTTCCGCGGTGCGCTGACCCGGACCCTGTCGAAATACGCGCAGGACAACGGCATCGGCAAGAAGGAAAAGGTCAGCTTCACCGGCGATGACGCCCGCGAAGGCCTAACCTGTGTCCTGTCGGTGAAAGTGCCGGATCCCAAATTCTCCTCCCAGACCAAGGACAAGCTGGTTTCGTCTGAGGTGCGCCCGGCGGTGGAATCCCTTGCTGGCGAAAAGCTGGCCGAGTGGTTTGAGGAAAATCCAAACACCGCCAAGATGATCGTTTCCAAGATCATTGAGGCCGCACTGGCCCGCGAAGCCGCCCGCAAAGCGCGCGAGCTGACCCGCCGCAAAACCGCGATGGATGTGAACTTCCTGGCCGGTAAGCTGAAAGACTGTTCGGAAAAAGATCCATCCAAAACCGAAGTCTTCCTGGTCGAGGGTGACTCGGCCGGCGGTTCGGCGCAGACCGGACGTGACCGTCAGACTCAGGCGATCCTGCCCCTGAAAGGTAAGATCCTGAACGTCGAACGCGCACGTTTTGACCGGATGCTCTCCAGCCAGGAGATCGGCAACCTCGTGATGGCGCTTGGCACCGGCATTGGCCGGGATGAGTTCAATCTGGACAAGCTGCGCTACCACAAAATCGTCATCATGACCGATGCGGACGTCGACGGTGCCCACATCCGGACCCTGCTTTTGACCTTCTTCTACCGTCAGATGCCCGAGCTGATTGAGGCAGGCCACCTGTTCATTGCGCAGCCGCCGCTTTACAAGGTCAGCCGCGGCAAGTCTGAGGTCTATCTGAAAGATCAGGCCGCGATGGACGAATATCTGATCGATCAGGGCATTCAGGACACCGTGCTGAAACTAGGCTCTGGCATGGAAATCGCTGGCGCCGATTTGAAGCGTGTCGTCGAAGAGGCCCGCAGCCTGAAACGTCTGCTGGATGCCTTCCCCACCCATTACCCGCGCCACATTCTGGAACAGGCCGCCATTGCCGGCGCCTTTGTCCCGGGTGCGGTGGATGCGGACCTGCAAGGCGTGGCCGATAAGGTTGCCAAACGTCTGGACGATATCGCGCTGGAATATGAGCGCGGTTGGCAGGGCCGGATCACCCAGGATCACGGCATCCGTCTGGCCCGTATTCTGCGCGGCGTCGAAGAGGTGCGCACGCTGGATGGCCCGATGCTGCGCTCGGGCGAAGCCCGCAAAACCGGCAGCTTCACCCAAAGCCTGCAGGAGATTTACACCCTGCCCGCAACCCTGATGCGCAAGGACCGGTCGGTGCTGATCCACGGCCCGCTGGATCTGCTGAACGCGATCCTGAAAGAGGGTGAAAAAGGCCTGTCGCTGCAGCGCTACAAAGGTCTGGGGGAGATGAACCCGGATCAGCTGTGGGAAACCACGCTGGACCCCGAAGCCCGCACCCTGCTGCAGGTTCAGGTCGAGGATATGACCGAGGCGGACGATATCTTTACCAAGCTTATGGGCGATGTGGTGGAACCCCGCCGCGAATTCATCCAGCAAAACGCGCTGAGCGTGGAAAACCTGGATTTCTAAACGCCCCAGGTTCGCAGTGACAAACGCCCTGCTGGTTCCAACCGCAGGGCGTTTTTGCATTCTCAGTCAAAATAGGCGCCATAGCTGTAGCCCTGACTGCGCCCCTCCACCCCATTCAGGATCCCGATGATCGCTGCATCTTCCGGCAGGGTTTCCCGCAGGCTGGTGTAGGCGCTGCGCAGCTCAACCTGGGTTGCCTGACCAAAGCGGACGCAGAGCACCGCCACATCCACCAGCGGCGCGATATACTGCGTGTCCACCACCGGCGCCAATGGGGCGGAATCCACAATCACAACGTCAAAGGCGCTGCGCGCATTGTCCAAAAGCGCCTTGAAGGCCATGGATTGCAGCGGCGCATCTGTCGGCACATCCGCGCGCCGGCTGCCAAGGATGATCGCCAAGGGGCTGCGGGGCTCGCGCAGATAAAACTGTTCCACCGGCGCATCGCTGTCATCCCGGCCAGCCCCCGCCTGTTCCTGACACAGTGCGCCATTGGATTGCAGGTATTCCAGCAGGCCCACGTTTGGCTCCGCCCCGATGAAGGCCTGAATATTTGGGCTGCGCAGATCCGCATCGATCAGCAATGTGCGTTGCCCGGCCAACGCATAGGTGCGCGCCAATGCCAGCGCAGTGGTGGACTTACCCTCCGCCGGATTGGCGGAGGTCACCAAAACAACCGCGCCTGAGGCCTTGCCCCACTTGCCCAAACTGCGGTCAACGCTGGCCCTTAGCGCGCGAAACGCCTCAGCAAATTGTGTCATCGGCTCGGCCACGACTTTATCCGCCAAAGTGTGCCAGCCCGGTTGCATCGTGGTTTTCGGCACGGCAGCGGCGGGTTTTTCAGGCAGCACATTGCCCAGCTGACTGGCCGATGTGATCCCGCCGTAATAAAACTCCTTCAGCAGTGCCAAACCGATGCCCAGCGCCACTGCAAACACCAGCGCCACCCCCAAAACCAATCCTGCATTGGGAAATGAGGGCTCACTGGGGGGCAGCGCTTCGGACACAAGGCGGCTGCCCGCAACCTGCATCACCGCCAGCGCCTCCACATCGCGCAGACGCGTGTTCAACTGATCAAATTGGCGCTGCGAGGTCAGCGCATTCTGGTTCAGCGCATAGATATCGGTCAGCGTTTGCGGGCTCAGATCCACGCCCGTAAGGGCACGCTGCACCTCACCCAGGGTGCGATCCTGCGCCCGTAGCGCCTGCTGATAGTCCCGGCGCAACCCGGTCACTGCCGCACGCCCCTGCGACCGCAGTTCCGCCTCAAGCGCCCGGACCTCAGCGGTCAGATCAAAATTGTCCTGCGGGGTCAGCTCCGCACCAATCAAACGGGTGGCAAGCGCCGCACGCTGCTGCGCCAGCGCGGCAAGCGACTGATCGCCCACCTGGGCCGCAAGATCCTGCCAGTCCCCCTGTTCAAACCCTTGATCTGCAAGCTGCAACTGATCTTCGACCCGCGCCAGCTGCGCCTGCCCCTCGGTCAGTTGGATGCTGAGCTGCCGCAGCTCCGCGCTGTCCACCTCCGCACTTAACCGGTCTATGTTTTCCAATACATACCCGCGCAGGGCCGTATTGCTTTCCGCTAACCGCTCCGCCGCTTTGCCCAATTCTGCGCGCAGCACCTCACCCGAGGCCGCAACCGATCGCCTGCGGCTGGTCAGCTGATCCCCGATGTAGATGCGAGCATGGGTGTTGGCGAGGTGCGCCGCCAGATCGGGATCCTCACTGGTGATCTGAACACTGACCAGATAGGTCTGCCCCCTGCGCTGCACCGCCAACGCCTCTGAGAAATTGGCGATTGTCTCATTCACCAGCGCGGTGGCGGACGGGGTCGGCAGCGTCACGCCCAGCGCCAGACGCATCTGATCCAACAGGCCAACCCGGGGGCCAAACGCCGCAGAATTAGATAGGTCAGCCGTCTTGATCGTCTGCAACGCCAACCGGGGTGATTTAAGGATCTCAACCTCAGTTTCAATTCGCACGTCCTCGGCGCCCGGGGTGCCACTGTGGCCTGCAGAAGGATCCAGCAAATTGGTTTCCTGCGGATCGATCTGCACCAGCGCGGTTGCCGTAAACAGCACCGTTGTACGCAGCAGATAGGCCCCGGCAACGGTCAGCATGACCAGACAGGTCAGCGCAACCAGCCACCTCTGACGCCGCAGAATGAGGAGGATATCGCGCAGGTCCAGAAACGCCGCATGAGATCTGTGCATGTTACCCTGTCCCATACGCCCCAAATGAAATGCTCAACCTCACATGCCTCTCCCGGTCTCTATGCGTCCCATGTCATTGGGCTTTCTTTGTGTGCCTTCCGCCCCACGCCCAGGCGCGAGGCCAAGGCAGACTAAAGCGATGAACACATAGACATTTGCAGCAATCTCAAAACTGAAATCGGCAAGCGAATGCACCGCGGCCAGAATGATCACCGCGCAGCCAATCACCGCGGGTCCATAGCCGTGCCGCCGCTGGCGCAGGGCAAGCAGCAATTTGACAAAAACCGCCCCCACCAGAGCCAGGGTCAAACTGCCCAACGGGATCCCATAGTCCACCCAAAGGCTGAGGTAGGTGTTGTGGGGCAGCTGCCACGTCCGATCCATACGCAGGTCAGGCTGATGAAACAGCTCAAACGCCACATGGAACCCATCCACGCCATAGCCCGTCCAAGGGCGCGCCATGATCATCGCCCAGGTTTGCCGGTAAAGCGCCAGCCGCTCCTCCCAATCGGCGGGCGCAAATACCAACCGTTCCAGCATGGCCTGCCCAAAGGTGCTGAGGGCAAAAGTGACCAAAACAAACGCACCAAGGCACAGGACCAGCCCGGTTCTGCGGCCTGGCGCCCCTGCTTTAATCGCAAGGAAGCTGATCACGCCACTCAGCGCGATCAGGGCAGAAAACACCCCCATCCGTGATCCCGTCGCAGCAAGCGCGCTCAGGATCAGCAGGAGACCCAGCGCCTGTAGCACCACGGGCCCACCGCTGGCGCGCCTCACGGGCAGGAAAGCCCGCTCCGCACCCAACGTCAACGCCACCAGACGTGCGGTTCCGATCACCGCCCCCATCGCCAAAAAGCTGGCAAAGGAATTGCGGTTCACAAAGGTTCCCGTTGCGACCCCATGGTAGGCCGATTTTTCCCCCAGCAACAGCGTGTCCCCTAGCACATGCAGCGACAGCAGCGCCCAGGCCGCATGGGCCACAAACCCAACGTATAGCAACGTCAGCATCCGCTCGGCCCGGTGCGGGTTGGCGCTGACCTCTGCCATCAGCACAAACAGCATCGCGTAGGACGCCAGCCGCAGCAGGGCCAGCTGCCCCGCCCCAACTGCCAGACTGATGTGATTGGGGTGCACATCATTGGGCAGGCCTGACAGAGGGGGCGCCGAAACGGGCAACACGCACCAGGTCGCAGCAATCAGTATCGCGCCACCCAGGCAAGCAATGCCTCTATGATGGCGCAATTCCATGGGGCGGTGTGGCACACAGACGGCCCGCATGAGAAAATAGGCAATGCTGATCATCGACAGCACCAATGTCGCGCCGATCCAAGTAAGCGCAGAGGTTGCACCCTGTGGGACAGCGATCAGGATGACGAATGCTGGTAGCCCCCAGGAAAGCGCGTCCGTCAGCACGTCCATCTGTTTGGAACCAGGGCGCACTAACGCCAGCGCTGACCGTGACGCGTATTTTAACCCGCCCGCCATCTGGACTAACAGCGGGGTTTCGCGATCAGATTCGATCATCCCCTGCCCCCATTCGATGCGCCTCGCAGGGCACCGCGCAGCAGCGCCAAAAACGCTCGTTTACGGGCAATCGGCGCCTTCTCAACCGCCGCCAACAACCATGCCCGCCTGTCAGTTTGGCGCTGATAGAGCTGCACCAGCAGCGGCAGGTAGTCATCGATCTGCAACACCGTCAGCACATCCGCCCGCAGCGCCAGATCAATTTCCGAGGCAGGTGCCGTGCCCCCGGTTAGGGGCACATCTAACCCGTTGTTCAGCAGAACAAATCGCAACCGCCGCGCCGCCAGCCAGCCTTCATGCGGTGCCGTCTTTTGCGCCAACAGCAACGCAGATTCAGCGTCAACTGACCGCCCCAAGAACGCCAGCGCTTGTGCGCGGACCAAATGCGCTATGGCGGCCGTGGGTGATGACCGCAGAACCTCATCGGCCCGTTTCAAACAGGCCCCCGCCACACGATGCATCGCCTGAGGGTCCGCAATTTTGGCAGAAGGGCCGGCCAGCAGATCGTCACAGCCCGTCAATTGCGCCTGTTGCACCCGCCATGACCGTACGGCAGCAAACTCCGGAACGCTGCCCAGCGCCTGCAGATAAATCGATGTCGCCCCCCGCCCGACCTGCCGTTGGCCAGCAAGTTCCGCAGGCAAAAGCCACAGCGCGACCACAAAGATCCCGCCAAACCCCGCACTCAGGGCCAGTGGCATTAAACCCGGTGTCTGCATCACTCAAATCCCTTAACCAAAGCCGTCTTTAAGAACCGTCAAATGCGCTAAGCCTACGCAGCAATTGACTTAAATTTTTTGCATTCAGCACGCGCGCCCCATTCGGCCACCCCATTTCTGCCCGCATTCCCGGTGAGGCTGCCCGCCATCACTCCGCGCCTCGGATAAAGCGACCTCCTCCGGCCCAACAAGGCCCTGCCGCGCGGCGCTTTAAGTTCCCAGACATGCGCCGTCTTTACAGGGTGTAGGTCAGTTCAACCCGGTGTGCGTTCGCGATGACAAAAGGCGGCAGTTTCAATCCCAGCAAGCATCCAGCGCAATTGCGCTTTGCGGCTGTGCTCTTGCTGTGCCTGTCCTTCTTCATCCTTTCCTCGGTGACACCAGTCAGTGCGGCGCCCACAGTCCTGCACATTCACAACGATCCCGGTGGCAGCCTGCCCGCCCGCCTTCAGGACCTACAGCGCCTGCGACAGTCCGGCCAGCGGGTGGAAATCCGCCGCGGTTACTGCAATTCGGCCTGCACGCTGTACCTTGGTTTGCCTGACACCTGCATCTCGGTCCACGCGCGCTTTGGCTTTCACGGGCCGCAGCTGGCCACCCGAGGCCTGAAAATGCTGCCCACAGACTTCGAACGCTGGTCACAGACCATGGCCGATCACTATCCGCCCGCCCTACGACGCTGGTTCCTCAGCACCGCCCGCCACTCCACCACCCTGATCACGCTCAGCGGGGAACAGCTAATCAACATGGGTGTCACCCGCTGCACCTAAGTCAGTACTATTCGGCAAGCACACCCCGTTAACCAACTCTCAGGTCGGGCTGCCAGCGATTTGCGTCAGATCCACCTCCTGTCCACTACCCAGCTGCGTTGCAACCGCCCGCAGATCCTGCGCCGCCTGCGAATCTGAAGCTGCAACACTGCCCGCCACCTCAGCCACAACATCTGCCATTTGCTGCTGCACCCCACTGTGAGATTGCGCCGTGCTGACCGCAATGGTCGCCAATGTAGCCAGGTACCCGTTGACCGTCGCCTGCGGCACGTCAGCCATCGTGGAAATCTGCTGAATGGCCCCTGTCAGCACCAGCTGGCAACCCGGCGGATCGGCGTTGCAGGCCGTGAGCAGTTGATCAAAATCCACCGAAGCCTCCTGCGCCCACACAATGGGGGCCGTCAGAACAGCCAGAACACTCAGCAACCGCCTCTTAGCCATAGTTCCCTCTAAAAGCTCAAAATTCGACTAAAACTTGAGGCAACAACACCGCCTCACCTCTTGCCTCACTGTGCAAGTAGAAAAGCTAACAATTGGTAAACGGATCGCATAACCCGCAGCGCTTTCTGGCATGGCAGCGGTTTCGCGTCTTGACACGCCACCGCCCACCCCGCATGTCGCCTAGGACGGCAGATAGAAAGACGGTCCCATGACAGAGCTCCCCCTCCCCCCGATTCAGGATGACGCCTGGCCGCAGTCGGCCGAGGAGATGAAGGGCGGCTTTGCCACCCAGCTTAACGTTTACCGCACCATGGCCCATAACCCCGCGCTGCTGACCGCCTGGGCGCCGCTGCGCCAACATGTGGTGATTGACAATGCGCTGGGGCAGGAACTGTCCGAAGTGGCCATCCTGCGCACCGGCCACCGCTTGGGCTCACCTTACGAATGGGGGCAGCACGTGCACCGCGCCCGCGCCTGCGGGATGAGCGATTCCCGCATCAACAAGGTACGCGGCCCGCTGGAAGGCATGCGCAAGGACGACGCCACCGTCGCCCGCGCCGTGGATGAATTGTTCTACGAAAAACGCCTGTCCCCCCACACCCAGCAGGCGCTGGTGGATCTGGTGGGCAAGGAGGGGATGTTTGATGTCATCGCCACCGTCGGCTTCTACTCAACGCTTGGCTATATCCTGAACTCCTGCGAAACCCCGCTGGATGATGACATCGCCGCCGCGCTGGAAGAAAAACCTTTCGATCCCTAATCGCTTTCAACGTTTCATAAATACTCTGGGTGAATTGGCCGTCAGGCCAAGAGGGCAAAGCCCTAAATACTCAACCCAAATGAAAAACGGCGCCCCGGGAGGCGCCGTTTCTATTACGTCAACTCACAGCGCGCTTAGAGCGTTGCCATAAAGGCCGCGATCCCAGCCTCAGCCACGTCACGGTCCTGCGCCGGGGTGCCCGAGGACACGCCGATGCCGCCAACAACCGCGCCATCAACCTCCACCGGCAGGCCACCGCCGACCACCATCAGGCGGCCGCCTATGGCCGAGGCGATGCCATAGGCCGGTTTGCCCGGCTGGCTGACCTCGCCATAGTCATGGGTCGCCTTTTTGGCACCGGCAGCCGTGAAGGCCTTATCAACCGCGATGGTTGAGGAGGTCACTTTCCCCCCGTCCATCCGTTCAAAGGCCACCAGATTGCCGCCCTCATCGGTGATCGCGATGCACATTGGCACCCCGATCTCCTCGGCTTTGGCGCGGGCGCCGGCGATCATCACGCGGGCGTCCGCAATATCCAGACGTTGGATCGTAAGCATGGTTCTCCTCCCTTAACCGCAGATCAGACCGCTTTGGCTTCACGACGGCGGGCGTGCAGCACCGGCTCAGTGTAGCCCGAAGGTTGCTCAACACCCTTGAAGATCAGATCGCAGGCTGCGGCAAAGGCCACACCGTCATAGCCCGGCGCCATCGGCGTGTAACCAGCATCGCCGGCGTTCTGACGATCCACCTCAACGGCCATACGTTTCAGGCTGTCCATCACCTGATCTTCGGTCACCAGACCATGCACCAGCCAGTTGGCCAGATACTGCGAGGAAATCCGCAGGGTGGCGCGGTCTTCCATCAGGCCCACATCGTTGATGTCCGGCACTTTGGAACAGCCCACACCCTGATCGATCCAGCGCACAACATAGCCCAGGATCCCCTGGCAGTTGTTGTCCAGATCGCGGCGCACCTCGTCCTCGGTCAGGTTGCGACCAGCCAGCAGCGGCGGGGTCAGCAGATCGGTCAGGCTGGCGGCTTCGCGCGACTTCAGGCTGTCCTGTTCAGCAAAGACATCCACCTGATGATAGTGGGTCGCATGCATCGTCGCTGCGGTGGGTGAGGGCACCCAAGCCGTGTTGGCACCGGATTTCGGGTGGCCGATCTTGGCCGCCAGCATCTCAGCCATCATGTCAGGCTTGGCCCACATACCTTTGCCGATCTGACCTTTGCCCTGCATCCCGGTCGCCAGACCTGCGTCCACGTTGCCGTTTTCATAGGTGCTGAGCCACAGCGCGGTTTTCATCTCATCCTTCGGGATGAAGGCACCCGCCTGCATTGAGGTGTGGATCTCATCGCCGGTGCGATCCAGGAAACCGGTGTTGATGAAGACAAGACGGTCCTTCACCGCGCGGATACATTCACGCAGGTTAGCCGAAGTGCGGCGCTCTTCGTCCATCACACCCAGTTTGACGGTGTTTTCCGCCAGACCCAGGATCTGTTCCACACGGGCATACATGGTGTTGGCAAAGGCCACCTCTTCCGGCCCGTGCATCTTGGGTTTCACTACATAGACCGACCCGGCGCGCGAGTTTCGGGCGCCCGCGTCTTTCTGCAGGTCGTGCATGGCGCAGGCCACGGTGACCAGCGCGTCCAGCATGCCCTCGGGGGTTTCGGCGCCGTCCAGCTTCACCGCATCGGTGGTCATCAGGTGACCCACGTTGCGCACCAGCAGAACCGCTCGGCCGGGCAGCACCACTTCGCCACCCTCAGGTCCGGTCAGCACCTTGTCGGCGTTCAGGCGGCGGGTCATTTCCTGACCACCTTTGGTGAAGGTTTCCGCCAGATCACCCTTCATCAGGCCCAGCCAGTTTTTGTAAACGGTGACCTTATCTTCGGCGTCGACTGCGGCGACCGAATCTTCGCAGTCCTGAATGGCGGTCAGGGCGCTTTCCAGCACCACATCGCGCAGACCAGCGGCATGGGTCGCACCCACCGGGTGGCTAGGATCGATCAGCAGTTCAATATGCATCCCGTTGTGGACCAGCACGTAAGAGGCTTTATCACCCTCTTCGGTGTAACCCACAAAGGCACCTGCATCGGCAAAGCCAGTGGTTTCGCCCGCAACCTCAGCCACAAGCGCTGCGCCATCACGGCGGTAGGCCGTCACATCAGCGTGGCTGCCCGAAGCCAGCGGTACAGCCTTGTCCAGGAAATCGGCAGACCAAGCTACGGCCTGCGCGCCACGTTTGGGATCATAGCCTTTGCCTTCCGGCGCACCGGGCAGCGCATCGGTGCCGTAAAGCGCATCATAGAGCGACCCCCAGCGGGCATTGGCCGCGTTCAGGGCAAAGCGTGCGTTCATCACCGGCACCACCAGCTGCGGGCCTGCGATGGTGGCAATCTCAGGATCCACGTTGCCAGTGTCGATTTCGAAATCGTCACCTTCTTCGACCAGATAGCCGATGCCCCGCAGGAAGGTTTCATAGGCCACCGAATCCCACGGCTGGCCTTTGCGGGCTTTCAGCCAGGTGTCGATCTGACCCTGCATTTCGTCACGCACCGCCAGCAGGCGGCGGTTTTCCGGGGCCAGCTCTGCCAGCATGTCAGCATAGCCCTGCCAGACCGCATCGGCCTCCAGGCCCAGCCCAGGCAAAACTTGGGTTTCCATCAGGTCTGCCAGATCCTGGGCTACGTCCAGCCCAGCGCGGGTTACATATGCGCTCATCTCGTCACTCCTAGAATTCTTTGCGCACCATTGTATACCTGCCGCGGTGCAGCGTCTTGTGTGGCGGCAAAAAATTCCACATTGTGGAAATGCGCCTTTCACTTTGGGCCAGGCTTTGGGAATTAAACAAAAATGGCAGAGCGTCAAACCAACGGAGTGCAGTCTGTTCAGCGTGCCCTGGCCCTTTTGGAACGGGTGGCCGAGGCACAGTGCGGCGCGCGCCTCACCGATCTGGCGCGGGATGCAGGGCTGGCGGCCTCGACCGTGCACCGGTTGCTGACCACGCTGGAGCAGAGCGGGTTCGTCCATGCCGATGCCGCCTCCGGTCGCTGGCATGTGGGCCAACGCGCCTTTGCCGTTGGTGCCGCCTATACCAAACAGCGCAGCTTTGTGGCGCCTGCCCTGCCCTTCCTGAAACGTCTGCGGGACACCACACGGGAAACCGCCAACCTTGGCGTGATCGAGGATGGTGAGGTGGTGACACTGAGCCAGGTCGAAAGCCGCGAAATCATGCGCGCCATTTCCCCGCCCGGTGGCCGTGTGCCGGTGATGTGTTCCGGCATGGGCAAAGCGATCCTGGCCACCTGGGAAGACGCCGCGATTGACCGGGCCATTGAACGTCACGGGCTGCGGGCGCTGACCAAGAGGTCCCTCACCAGCCCCAAAGCGGTCCATGCCGAAATCGCCAATATCCGTCAGCGCGGCTATGCGCTGGATGATGAGGAGTTTGTGATCGGCCTGCGCTGTGTCGCTGCGGTGGTCTGGGGACCGGCAGGTGAACCCGCCTGCGCCATCTCAGTTTCAGGTCTAGCGGCGCGCATGACCCCGGAAAAGGTGACCCAGACCGGCGCAACCGTGCAGCGTTTGGCGGCAGAATTGACCGAGGTTCTGGGCGGCAAGCCCCCCGAATCCAGTTAACCAGAGCGGTGGAATCACGTCGGTCGCCTGACGTCTGTTTCACGACAGCGCAGCCGCTTTGGCGCGCCCGAAGGGGGGATATCCTATCCCAAAGGGGGGCCTCCACCCGCCTTTTACGACGCCAAATGGACCTTTGCCACGGCCCCGAGCGGTTCATGCAAGCGCCGTGCCAGCCTATACTGATGGGGAAGTTTAGTCAGTTTTCATGGTATTCGAGAAAGGCAGGTAAAGCAGCATATGCGTATACTCCTCGCCGATGATCATCTGCTCTTGATTGAGATGATCGCAACCTATCTGGGCCAAGACGATTCCGTGACCGTCGACAAAGCGGCCACTCTGCCCGCAGCCTTGCAGCTGCTGGCCACCGGCAAATTCTATGACCTTGTGGTGCTGGATTACCAGATGCCCGGTATGAACGGCCTGTCTGGTATGAAACAGGTGATGGCCGCCGAGAACGTCAAACATGTGGCGGTGATGTCCGGCCAGATCCCCGCAACCGAGGCCCGCGAAGCCTTCCGCCTGGGCGCGGTCGGTGTGATCGCCAAATCAGTGTCCGCCAACTACTTTGTCCAGACGCTGAAGTATCTGGCCATGGGCGGCAAACACATGCCGGAAGAATTCGTTGGCGTTGATGAGCCCCAGAACCCGTTTTTTGAACAGCTGTCGCGGCGCGAAACGGAAATCCTGCGCGAAATCGCTACCGGCAAAACAAACAAGAACATCGCCTATGAGCTGGGCATTCGTGAGACGACGGTGAAACAGTTCGTCACGCTGATCAACAAAAAGCTCAACGTCCAGAACCGCACCCAGGCCGCGCTGCTGGCGCGGGATTACGGGCTGGTCTGACCCTCATTTACATTCAAGCGTCCCTACCCTCCCCGGCCTGAGCGTCCCCTCTCAGCGCCGGGATTTTTTTATTGTAAGCCATACCTCGCAACGCCAGTCTCGGCGCAACATTCAGACAGGTATTGAGGGCAAAGAAATGAAAACCATCGGCATTCTTGGCGGCATGTCGGCCGCGTCTACCCAGACATATTACCGCGAACTCTGCCGGCTAACCCAAGCACGTTTGGGTGGGCTGCATTCCCCTGAACTGCTCATCCGGTCCTTAGACTTCGCCCCAATTGAAGCATTGCAAACCGCCGGGGACTGGGACGCAGCGGGTGAGATCCTGAACAAGGAAGCCCGCGCCCTGCGCGCAGGTGGGGCCGAGGTGTTGTTGCTAGCGACCAACACGATGCACAAACTCGCAGATGAGATGATGAGCGGCGTCGACCTGCCGTTGATCCACATTGCCGACGCAACCGCCGCTGCGATCACCAAAGCCGGTTGGACACGTCCGGGATTGATGGCCACCGCCTTCACGATGGAACAGCGATTCTACTTGGACCGGTTGGAGGTGGCAGGGCTCAGCCCTATCGTTCCGGAAACAGATGATCGCGCAGAAACCCATCGCATCATTTACCAGGAGCTTTGCAAGGACATCACAACGTCAGCCAGTCGCGAGCAATATGAAGAAATCGCCAAACGTCTGAGGGACGCGGGCGCGGACTGCCTGATCCTGGGCTGCACTGAGGTTGGCCTGCTTCTGTCCGAGACCAACAGCCCCCTACCTGTATTCGATACGACGCTGATCCATTGCCAGGCCGCGCTCGACGCCGCATTGGCCCCCTAATATGACAACAAGAAATCCCGGTCTGTTGGACCGGGATTTGGGACTTGATCAGGGGAGAGATAAGGAACTGATAAATTAGGAGCGCGAGTGAGGGGGGGGGACATCGAAAACAACGGTTGACTGCCTTAACGTGTTTTCTAACTCTCGCGCTCCTTTTTACTCGTTACTGTACTCGATACAGGTCACTTAGAACTTTGGAACTCATCACCAGTACCTTGGTATTGGTTTTAACCCATTGTACCCGCACCCGAATATCCGGGTATTGGTATGGGCATACATACTTTGGTAAGGGCGCCGCTTTTCCAAAGTCGCCCTTAGTCCTATTTTCAAAACATTTCCAAAGCCTTAACAAATCGGACGTCGGATCGGAAAAACCGCATCGCCCCGGCAAAACGGCCTAGTCCGGCAAGTTATCCACAGATTCGACTGACTTTGGGCGGTTCTTTGCAGTCCCAGCGCCCGCCCAACTTGGCAAATCCGACGCAAAAACCTAGAACCGCAGGGACAAAACCAAAGCATCGCACCAATCGGCGCGGCTGATTCTTGCCCGCAGGACACCTTGTATGACGAACTACCTCTATCAAAACGATCTGCCCGACGGGCTGGACCTTGGCCCGATGGTGGCCATCGACTGCGAAACCATGGGTCTGAACCCACATCGCGATCGCCTGTGTGTGGTGCAGCTGTCTGGTGGGGATGGCCATGCCCATATCGTGCAGATTGCCAAAGATCAGACCGCGGCGCCAAACCTGTGCAAACTGCTGGAAGACCCCGATGTGCTGAAGCTGTTTCATTACGGCCGGTTTGACATCGCGGCGATGTACAACGCCTTTGGCGCCCTCACGGCACCGGTCTATTGCACCAAGATCGCCAGCAAGCTGGTGCGCACCTACACTGACCGTCATGGGCTGAAGAACCTGCTGCAGGAGCTGATCCAACAGGATATCTCCAAGCAGCAGCAAAGCAGCGACTGGGGCGCGCCGGAACTGACCAAGGCGCAACTGGACTACGCGGCCTCGGATGTTCTTTATCTGCACAAGCTCAAGGCGGAACTGGACCGGATGCTGCAGCGCGAAGGCCGCAGCGAGGTGGCGCAGGCCTGTTTTGAGTTCCTGCCAACCCGGGCCAAGCTGGATCTGGCGGGCTGGCCTGATGTCGATATCTTCTCTCATTAACGCACCCAGCAAGGCGGTTTAGGAACAAATCATGGCAGCGCGCGACGGGTTCTATTCGATCTTTGTGGCCTGGATGAAAATCCTGCTGCCGCTGGCCGCGCTGGTCCTGCTGTCCACGCTGTTCCTGCTGTCGCGCAGCCGGGACACTGCCACCGGGCTGCCCTTTACAATGACTGACCTGCAGG
This sequence comes from Thalassovita autumnalis, assembly GCF_001458255.1. Taxonomy (GTDB): domain Bacteria; phylum Pseudomonadota; class Alphaproteobacteria; order Rhodobacterales; family Rhodobacteraceae; genus Thalassobius; species Thalassobius autumnalis. Next base: position 135,796 of record NZ_CYSB01000026.1, on the reverse strand, counting down.
AACGCGCCCGGGATGAGCTGATCTCAGAACCGCGGTTTGCCGGTGCCAGCACTTCGGGCGATTTGATTGCCTTTGAGGCGGAAACAGCCCAACCCGATGCGGATGCCGCCCATTTGGCCCATGCCACCACGCTGAACGCCCAGATCGACTTGACCAGCGGCACGGTGGTGACCTTTTCTTCAGGCAGCGGTCTGCTGAACACCCGCGATCAGCTGGCGGAGTTGAGCGGTGATGTGGTGATCACCAGCTCCACCGGCTACACGATCCGCACCGATCATCTGACCACCCAAATGGCCGGTGTTGGCGCAGAAACCAAGGGCCCGGTCAGCGGTGAGGGCCCGGCCGGGCGCATCGACGCCGGCAAAATGCTGCTCAGCGAAAATCCAGAAACCGGAGATGTCCATTTGCTTTTCACAAATGGCGTAAAGCTGGTATATCAACCGCAGGATTAGGATTGGTACATATGACCCGTGTGATTTCCCTTGCCTTTGCGGCCCTTATTGCAGTTGCCGCCCCTGTTTTGGCACAGGACCTTGCCTTTGGCACCTCGCGCCCAGATCCGGATGAACCGGTCGCGGTTGAGGCGGATGCGCTGGCCGTGAACCAGGAGGATGGCACAGCCACCTTTACCGGCAATGTGGTGATCACCCAGGGTGATATGGTGCTGTCTGCAGAAACCGTTCTGGTGGTCTATAAAGAAGACAGTCAGAAGATCGCCTCGCTCGACGCGACGGGCGGGGTGACGATGGTCAGCGGTGAAGACGCCGCCGAAGCGCAAAACGCCCAGTATGACATTGATGCAGGCACCGTCCTGTTGACCGGTCAGGTGCTGCTGAGCCAGGGCGACAATGTGATGTCGGGGGACCGGATCACCATCGATCTGAACGCCGGCACCGCGCAGGCGGGCGGCCGTGTGCGCACCACGTTGCAGACCGGGAACTGAACCACATGTCGACGCCGGATCTTTCCGTGACCGAGGGCAGCCAGGGCCTAGAGGTCGAAAACCTGCGCAAAAGCTACAAGACCCGCGTGGTGATCCGCGACTTTTCCATGTCGTTGAACCGGGGTGAGGTTGTGGCGCTGCTGGGTCCAAACGGCTGCGGGAAGTCGACCACCTTCTATTCCATCGCTGGCCTCGTGTACCCCGAAGGCGGTCACGTGAAAATTGACGGCCGCGATGTGACCGGCCTGCCGATGTACCGCCGCGCCAAGCTGGGCATCGGGTATCTGCCACAGGAAATGTCGATCTTCCGCGGCCTCAGCGTCGAAGACAACATCGCCTCGATCCTCGATATCTCGGAAAAAAGCCGCCACAAGCGCCGCGAGCGGCTGGAGGAGCTGCTGTCCGAATTTTCCATCGAACACCTGCGCCGCGCCCCTGCGCTGGCCCTGTCAGGCGGTGAACGGCGCCGGGTGGAGATTGCACGCTGTCTGGCGGCAAACCCCAAGTATCTGCTGCTGGACGAACCCTTTGCCGGGGTGGATCCGATCAGCGTTGGGGACATCCGTCATCTGGTCGCCGATCTGAAGAAACGCGGCATTGGCGTGCTGATCACCGACCACAACGTCCGCGAAACGCTGGAGATCGTGGACCGCGCCTATATCCTACATGACGGCAAGGTGCTGATGTCCGGCACCCCCGAAGAGGTGGTGGAGAATGAAAACGTCCGCCGCGTCTATCTAGGCGACAACTTCAAAATCACCTGATTTTCATAGATTTAACACCGCCGCGCCGGATCTGCCATCTGGGATGTGTCAAAAAACTTTCACAGGTTGATTGACAGAGAGGCACCGACTCAGTCCAAATGGGGGCATGACATTTCTGGCTTTTGCACCGATGGATGAGGTGGTCTTGATGACAAGGCCACCCTGCGGGCAAGCCGGTGTCATGCAACAATCCCACGATCGAATTTAACACTGCCATACCTCCGCCGCTGCGGGATGAGGGTGCTGTTTATTCGAAGTGTCACGTAAAGGAGACCTGATGCGCTATCAAATCACTGGAAAACAGATTGATATCGGCGAAGCGCTGCAAACCCATGTTCAGGACGGCCTGGGGGCTGCCGTTCAGAAATATGCAGAGCGGCCTACTGACGCCAATGTCATTTTCTCAAAATCAGCCAGCGAGTTTGTTTGTGAAGCCACCGTGCATCTATCCACCGGCCTGACCGCACAGGCCAAAGCCCACGATCATGAAATCTATGCCGCTTTTGAAAAATGCTGCGAAAAAATGGAAAAGCAGCTGCGGCGCTACAAGCGGCGTCTGAAGGACCATCACAGCTCGCGCTCCGAGCCGGTTGAACAATTTGGCGCTTCGTCCTATATCCTCGCCTCTGACAACGACGAAATGGAATCGGAACCCGAAGGGTTGCAACCGATGATCGTCGCAGAAATGGAAACCAAGATTCCATCGCTCTCGGTAGGTGAAGCCGTGATGCAAATGGAATTGGCCGGGGCTCCGGTTCTTGTTTTCCGGAACGAGGGGAAAGACGGGCTAAACGTCGTATATCGCCGCGATGACGGCAATATCGGCTGGATCGACCCGCAGTAATCAACGGCCGGGCCCAAGGTCCCGACCAGCGGAGCACTGAAGACTGACATGGAACTTTCGAGCATCCTCAAACAGGAGGCCGTCAAGGTTATTGGCGCGACCTCCAGCAAGAAACGTTTGCTGCACGATCTCGGTGACCTTGCCGCGTCTGCCTATGGGGTAAACCCGCAGGCGGCCGTTGAGGCTCTGCTGGAACGCGAAACTTTGGGCCCAACGGGCGTGGGCCACGGTGTGGCCCTGCCCCATGCCCGGCTGGCCGATATCGACCGTGTGGTGGGTGCCTTTATCCTGTTGGAAAAGCCGATCGACTTCGAAGCGGTGGACCGTCAGCCGGTGGATGTGGTCTTTGCGCTGTTTGCGCCGGAAGACGCAGGTGTTGAGCACCTGAAAGCGCTGGCGCTGGTATCACGTTCGCTGCGCGAAGCCTCGCTTTGCACCAAGCTGCGCGCCAATGCTGATCCTGCAACGCTCTACACCATCCTGACCGAAGGCCAGGGCCAGCAAGCGGCTTAACCGCTTACAAGCGTTGGATCACGACTGCAGGCCGCCCCCAAAAGGGCGGCTTTTGCTTTAGGCCCAGCTGCCAAAGCCGAAGCTGACGTAGTCTTTCTGGTAAAGCGCTGCCACCCGCGCCTCAATGTCCGCGTCATAAATCGCCTGCAGGGGTACCGGTGCCATTTCAGGTGGGCGTGCATAGGCAGGCGGCGCGTCATAGCCTGCCCGCCGCGCCAGCAGCGTCAGCATATCAGGCAGCTCATCTTCGCGCAGGATCATGTCGGGCTGCGCCAGATCGGCAAACCCCTGCAAGGTCTGGCTTTGACTGCACCAGGTGGCATCTACCCGGATGCCGGATTGCCCCGACAGGTTCACCTTGAGGAAATCCAAGAACCCCAGGAAGGCCGCCCGGTGATCCGCAGCGCTATAATCCGGCCCCACCTCATCCGGCAGTTCCAGCCCGAAGCGCCGGTTCAGCGTTTTACGGATCTTGGGATAGGTGCCGCCGCCGGTCGCCAGAATCTTGGAACAAAACGCATCATGCACCCGTTCCACCGGGTGGCGCAGAACCGAAAAGCTGCGGAAGCCCGGGTGATCCTTCTTCCAGATCCGCAGGGTTTTCTGCGAAAACTGGCTGACCAGTTCCTCAACCTCAGCACCATCCAGCGCCGCCAACCAGCGCGCCACAGCCGCATCGGACCCATTGCGCAGCGGCATGAACAACAAGGGCGCTTTGGCCCCGGCCACATAAGAGGGCACCACCGCCCCACGCCGGGGTTCAAAATTGGGGGTGCGCGTCAGGTTGAACTGATCCAGATGGGCCAGCGCCTCTTCCATCGCGGCGAAGTTTTCCACCTTCTCCGACAGCGGCGCCGGGTTCTGTTTCTTCAGCTTACCGTCCAGCTCTTCCAGCTGGTCAGACTGACCCAGCCACTGCGCCAGACCGTTCATCACATCCAGATCCTGCAGGTCCTCATAGGCGACATAGAACGCCGTCTGACCGCTGGTCTGAAGTGCGTTCAGCAGCTGCACCTGAAACGCCTGCAGGCTGGCCAGATGGGCCTCAAACTCAGCCCGGTCAAACAACGCCTTGCTGTCGCGGCGCTTCTTCACATTGGTCAGCTTCCACTGGCCGGTGGCCTGCGCAATCTTCCAGCTGACATAGCTGTCCACCGGATTGCGGGTCAGCACAATCTTGGCGCAACGCGGATCCGCCAGCAGAGTTTCCAACACCCGCGGATCATGGTCGTGGAAGTAGCGAAAGCCGCCCATCCCATCGCTATGGCGCTTGATGGTTTCCAACAGCCGCGTTGGATCCTCTTCGCGCATCGGCTGGGTGACGCCCAAGATCTCAGTCGAGTTGGGGTAGCCAATAAAATGGGGGTTAAACGCCTCACCATGGCAGACCAGACCGGGGAACGCGTTCAGGTTTGCCTCAAGGAAATTCGATCCGGTCCGCATCTCTGCAAAGACCACAAAATAGTCAAACCTGTCCTGCATCTAAGCCTATCTTACCAAATATGGTTTTCGTTTTGGGCGGGTGTCTTTGGCCATGCCCCGCTCCACCGCAAAATCCCCCATCAGATAGGGGTGCATGCCCTGGTTTTTCAGGTTTTGCAGGAACTGACCAAAGCCGGTCAAGTCTACCATTTTCGGCGCTTCCGCCAGACGGCGGCCCGAGCGGCTGCCGATCTCATCGATAATGGTCTGCAACGGCTCCATCGGGGCCTCAATAAATTCGGCCATGGTCCAGATCCGGATCCGCGCCGAGGCGTAGGGGGATCGCAGGATCTTCAGATGCTCGGCCTCCACCTTTTGCAGCTCAGCCGCTTCGCGCCGCAGATCAGCGAAATTGCGGTTGGACAGGAACAGCGGCACCGCCCAGGCGCCCGAAATGACTGAAACCTGCGCGTTAGGATCCTTGGCAAAGATCCAGCCAATGTCCTGCACATCGCGCGGGCCAAAGCGGAAACACTGCCGTTCCCCGCGGGAGTTCCAGATCAGGCTGGTGAGGTAGGCCTGCGGATTATAGTCACGGATCGCCGCGCTGTCGCTCAGCGCGCCATTCATCACCGTCTGACCATCCGCGTATTCTGCCCTCTCCTCCGCAAACAGGTGGCCATGCATGCGCACGCCGGTGGCCTTGGTCAACCAGCCGTCAAAATCCTCAAACAGGTCGCCAAAACCCTGGAACACCGAATACCGCGCCGAGGTCACGCCGTTTTCCCAGCCGTCATGCGGGAAGCGGCTTTGCATATATAGGCCGGGGCGGCCGCGTGTCCGGCGATCCACCGCTTTGGCAAAAATCCGGTCGATCTTGCCGGGGTTGGGTTCGGCCCCTTTCATCATCCCCGCCGGATCGCCGAGGAACGCCTCATACAGTCGGTTGGCATGGGGCCAGATCTTGCGCGCCACAAAACAGTCCGAGCGGCGCAACAGCTGCAGGTGATCGTCGTAGAAAATATGCGGTTTGCCCTGGAAGTCGAACTTCGACAGCGTCAGCGACCGGCTTTCGATACTGGTGGAATAGAGCCGCGCCAACGACTGGAAATAGCTTTCATCCGGGATCCAGACCCGTTTGAAGAAACTGTCATATAGCTCACGGTCGGGATCCTGCAGGATGGCTGACAAGGTCTGCCGGGTCAGGCACCACCACTGGCTGCCCATATGGGGCACGATGCCGTTGGGCAGATGCCGTTTACGCCCAACAAGCCGCTGCAGGCCCACCCAGCGATCAAAGAGGTAGCGGTTCTTTTTCCAGCTGAACGGAAAAGACAGCGTAAACCGTTCTTCGTCCAGGCCACCCACCGTCCAGGGCACATCGGCTGTGGTGGCGCTTTCGATAAAGTCGGTGCGCGGACGTTCCGCCAGATAGTCGATCAGCTGCTCTACCGGGCGCAGCGGCAGGCAGGAGCCTGAGGCCAGATAGACGTGACGCACATCCGCGAAGTGGCCCAGCATCATCTCCGACGCGCTTTGCGACGCAGCGACGATGCCCCAGGTGCCCCATTCACAGCGATGGCGTGGGCTGAACCGGACATCCGGCAGGTCCGACACGGCCTCAACAAAGGCGTTGTAGGTGCGGTGGTCCACATTGCGGTCGACGTGAATCACCACCGGACAGCCCGCCGCAGACCAGTGCCGCGCCACCTGTTCGGCCCGACCCAGCGCGGTGTGCACCAGCATGATGATTCCGACACTTCCCATAGGCGTCGCCCCGTTCAGGCCCAGTTGCCCTTGGACATCAATCCAAGGATCTCTAACTGGCGCCAGTTGATGTATTTTTCAGACCATTTGCACCAAAGGTCCGGGTTTTCGTCCAGCGTGGCGGCATAGGCCTTGTATTCCACACTGGCGGCATAGTGCTGTTTGCGCGCCAGCTCCTCCTGCGCTTTGGCATTGAAGGTGTCCAGAAACTTGGTGTGCAGCAACACACCGCTGGCCTTCTCACCCCCCCATTCATCGTAGACCGAGTTTAAACCGCGCGGCAGCAGCATATGAGTTGAGCTGGCGTAGACGTATTTCCTATCCCACTTCACCAGTGGGATTTTGTTGAGGGCCGGGGCCTTTTCCGGCGCCTCAGGGAAAAAGACGCGTTGGCGCGGTCCCCCCTGGATCCAGAGATTGCCAAATTTCCAGTTCCGCTCAATCGCGTAATTGCCGCTGTCGAACCAATTGGCAATTTCCAACGGATCCTGACCGGCGCGATAGGGTTGCTGATCAATCCTCCCCTTGGGGTACATATCCAGCAGCATCGAGCTGAAGGATTTGATCGATGACGCATCCAGCCAGTCGGTCAACGCCCTGAGCGGCCGGGTGTCACAGAACGGGTAAACCAGGAATTCATCGGGATCGACAACCAGCGTCCAATGGCCGTGACCATAGCGGCGCTGCAGATGGTTCAGCCAATCGACGCCAAAACGCGACCGCTTGTAGCTGGCACGGGTATGCCACAGCGACACATCCGGCTGATCCTGCAGGTAAGAGACTGAGCCATCATCGCTGTCATTGTCCACGATCAGGAAGTGGTTCACCCCCATGTCACGGTAATACTGCAGGAAATACGGCAGGCGCACCGCCTCATTTCGTTGGGTGCAGAACAGCAGGATGTCACCCGGTTTGATCGCTGAGGTGCGATTGGCGATCGGGCGCAGCTCCCGCCGTTTGCGAAAGGCGCGGATCAAAAACCGTTTGCGCCGTAGCCGTAGCCGATATGCTGTCCAGACGCCCAAACCCACTCCTCACATGTCCGTCACGGTGATGCCGGGACCGGCGGGGGTCTACCCTGTCACAGCCGTCTTAACACCACGTTGAAATGCTCCTGCCAGGACGGGGGCACGAATCGTGCCAGTTCGGTCATCTTGATTGTCCAAGAATACTGATCATTCACCGGCAGGTAAACGGCATTGTTTCCAAGAACTTCCCTAAACACCGGCAAATCACTGCAGATCACAGGACAGCCCCGCGCCCGCGCCTCAATCGCGGGCAGGCCATAGCCCTCAGCCAATGAGGGAAACAGCAAGGCTGCCGCGCCTTCCATCACATGTGCGATTTCACCATCGATGAGCCCCGATAGTTCAAACACGGGAAACCCACGGTCCCGCGCTTGATCCAAGCGATCCATCACCGCCGCACTGATCCAGCCGCGCTGCCCGCAGATGACCAGCTGCAACGGCACCCCCTCGGCGATCAGCTGATCCCAGATGTCCAGCAGCATGACATGGTTTTTACGCGGCTCAATGGTGCCCAGGATAATCACATGAGGGATGGCCGGATCAAACCCGTCTGGCATCTCAAACGGTTCGGGCACCACATCCTGCATCTCCACCCCCAGCGGCGCCACCAGACAGGGCGGCACAGCCCCCACCTTGGCCATATGGGTGACAACCTCAGCCTCCGTCGCGATAGAATTGCAGAGGATCAGATCGCTGTGTTTACGCACCCGTTCAACCTTGTTGGCAAAGCGCTCCGCTGTCTCGGGTCGTTGGGTTTCGGGGTGGGTCAGCGGGATCAGATCGTGCAGCATCACCACCACCCGCGCGCCCTGCGCCTCGACGGCCTGCAGCACACGATCGGTCAGGTTGGAATGCCCGACGTTCACGTAGCTCACCCCCTGAGGCAGGTGGCGGGCCAGCATTGCAGGCAATCGGCGCGGCACACCACGGGCAATTGCATCACGCCTCAGGCTGCTTTCGGCCCGCCGCCGCTCGCTGTCACCCCGTCCGATCAGGGCCAGCGCCCCCAGCCGGCCCCAGGGCAACTGCCCCTCCAACCGGTCCTGAAATCGCTGCAAGCCCGCCCGATCCAGCAGGAGATACCCCAAGCGGGTGCGGACAAGACCAAACACCAGCCGATCCTGATCCAGCAACGCCCGCAGATAGGCCCGTTCCACCCGGTCGACACCGGTGGGCAACCGCCCAGCCCGGCGCAGGCTGCGCGTCACATCCAGCAGATAGGCGCTGGCAGTGGGGCTGTCGGCAAGAGGCTGCGGCGTCATCAGCTGTTGGGTCCATCCTGGGTCAGCGGGCAAAGAAAAGGCCCGGACAAATGCCGGGCCATGATCCGCAGAACCTGTTTAAATGACAAGCGCTTACTGAGCTGCCTTATCAAGGGTCAGCACCTCTTGCAGGTAGTCACGCAATTCATCACGCAACTCAGGACGCGACAGGCCAAAGGAAACCGTTGCCTGCAGGAACCCCGCCTTGGAGCCACAATCAAACCGTTGACCGTTGAACCGGTAGCCATAAACGCCACGGTCGGTGCCGATCTCTTTGGCGATGGCATCAGTCAGCTGAATCTCACCACCAGCACCGGCCTCCTTCGAGTTCAGGGAGGTCAGCACATTCGGATGCAGGATGTAACGGCCGATCACCGCCAGATTGGACGGCTCGGTGCCCGGTGCAGGCTTTTCCACCATACCCTTTGCTTTGACCACGGCGCCACGATCATCGGCAACGTCCAGCACACCGTAAGCATGGGCTTTCTCTGGCGGCACTTCCATCGTGGCCACCATGGAGCCGCCGGTCTCCTCATAGGCTTCGACCATCTGCTTCAGGCAGGGCTTTTCCGCCGCGATCACATCATCGGGCAGGATAACCGCGAAAGGCTCATCATGGATCATACGGCGGGCACACCAGACGGCATGGCCGAGGCCCAGCGCCTTGTGCTGGCGCAGATAGGCGATCTGCCCGCTGTCCATATTGGTGGCTTTCAGGATGTCCAGCAGCTCGGTTTTGCCTTTGCTGGCCAGATCATGTTCCAGCTGATGGGCATGATCGAAATAATCTTCCAACGCGGATTTCCCGCGCGAGGTCACAAAGATGAACTCTTTGATCCCTGCCTCGCGCGCCTCATCAATCGCATATTGGATCAGCGGGCGATCCACCAAGGTCATAATTTCCTTCGGAACGGATTTGGTTGCAGGCAGGAATCGCGTGCCCAAACCGGCGACCGGGAAAATTGCTTTGGTTATTTTTTGTTTCATGCCGACCTCATAACTGCAAAATCAAAATAGACTTATTCAAACCCGAAATAAAGCTAAGGTCCGAAATCGGTTCACACTGGCGCACAGTGGCCTAAACACTGCAACCGGAAGAACCCGATTTTCACCCAAAATTCAATTCACTTCGCGCCGCTCACCCACGCGCTGTGCCTCTTCCGCAACGCGGTTTTGAAACCGGATCAGGCGCACAAGTCTCTGATTTCGAACGCTTCTGCCAAACAAGCCACCCCGCTGCAGCCATATGCCCGGCAGATGATAGCCCAGTCGGTGGAACCGTGAGGTTGGCGAAAACAGATAAAGCGAAACCGTGGTGCCCCGCGCCGCGGCCGCCTCGGCCTCTGCCCAGAGCGTACGGCGCCGCCAGATCCAGCCGCTCAGCACCAAATGGTCCCCATTGGCCTTGCTCTCAAACGCGCGGAACGTACCGCGCGGCTCCAGCGCCTCGGCCTGCTGATCTACGGCGCGCGTGGCCCCCGCGGCGATCCCGGCCTCCAGGGTTTCCAGAACATCGGCAAGATCACTGCGGCTGATCAGCTTCTGACGCACCTGCCGCTGCAGCCGGTCCCATTGTTCCTGTCGCAATTCGGTCAGGGCCCGCTCATGATCACCGTCGGGATCATGTTTGCGCAGGAACACCATGCTGCTAGCACCCACATCAAACAGATCGGTCACCGCCCGGTTTTGCTTGCGGCGCGGGCTGGGCGCATAGGCATGATGCACCTCTGCCAGCGGCACCAAAGCCACCTGCCCGCCAGCTGCTGCCAACCGCAGGTTTAGGTCGGTTTCATCCTGATAGAAATGAAACGCCTCATCAAACCCACCCAAACGCTGCAGCCAATCCCGCCGCACCGCCATATTGGTGCCTTCGGTCTTCACCACATGCCCCGGCGGTGGCGTGATGATCTGCGGCGCCTCCCCCTCAACAGAAATCGGGTGTGCTTTGCCCTGAGGATCAATCACCCGGGCCCGCCATTGGTAGCTGATCCCGTTGCGCCCGCGCACATATCCGCCGGTGACCGCCACCCCAGACCCGGCAAAAGGCCCCACCAGATGGCAGAGCCATGTCGGTTCAGGCACCGCATCATCATCGATGAAGGCCACAACCTCCCCAGCTGAGGCCGCGATGCCCAGATTGCGTGCGGCAGAGATATTGGGCTGATCGAAGCCAACCAATGTCACCATATCCGCCAGACCTGCCGCAGCAACTGCGGCCTCGCCCTCAGGGTCCGTGACCACCACAATCTCATAGGCGTCATAATAGAGCCGGCTGAGCCCGGAGAGGCAGCGCGCCAGATCCTCTGCTCGACCACGACTCACCACAACAACGGAAACAGACGGGCGACCGCCCGTCTGTGCCGCCGTCTGCGAAACTGTCATGGTGGGCGGCGTCATCACGCCTCTTTCAGCACAACGCTGGGCGAATAGGCGATGAAGAACGGGTTGGCGTAGCCGTCTTTGCCATAGGCCAAGGGGCTGTGATCATCAAAGCGCACCACTTTGCCCCCTGCCCCATGCAGCACAGCATGGCCTGCAGCGGTGTCCCATTCCATCGTCCGGCCAACGCGGGGGTAAATATCGGCTTCACCCGTCGCCACCAGACAGAATTTCAGCGACGAACCCGCGCTTTTGCTGTCTGCAACGCTATATTTGTTGATGTAATCATCAGTCGCCTGATCCCGGTGCGATTTCGACGCCACAACCAGCAGCGCCTCATTGTCCGCATCCGAAACCTTGATCGTTTTGGTCTCACCGATCTGATCCTTTTCCAATGCGCCTGTTTCTTCCACCGCGGCGCCATCTGCCAGGGTGTAGAACATCCGGTTGCGCGCCGGGGCGAAGACCACGCCACGGGTCGGCACACCGTTTTCCACATAGGCGATATTGACGGTGAAATCGCCACGACGGTGGACAAATTCCTTGGTGCCGTCCAGCGGGTCAACAATCAGAAATGTATCCGCTTTTTCGCTATGCGACTCGGCCTGCTCCTCGGTCACCAGCAACACATCAGGGAACGCCGCGCGCAGCCCGGCCGAGATCAGCGCATCCGCCGCTTCATCCGCTTCGGTCACCGGGCTTTCGTCCGACTTCACTTTCACTTCGAAACTGTCGGAATTGTAGATTTCCATAATCTTGTCACCGGCCTCAAGCGCGAGACGGCGCATCACTTCACTCAGCTTTTGGTAATCCAAACCTGTATTCCTTTCAGAGGAGCCACCCAAATAGGGTCACAGGCCGACCCCCGGGCGATTATTGCCATAAATACGCCACCCTCTTATGGTCTTAGGCTAAGCAAACGGCAAGGATTGACCGTTGTAATAACCGCAGCAAGCGGGAGCAGGCGCAAATGTTTTACAAGAGTCGCAAAGAAACGGGGCTGGAAGCGGCGGTCATGATGGCCGAGCTGACCTACCACTCGATTGCGCGAAAGATCCGCAACACCCATGGTAATGCGGTGCTGTCGATCCTTGTGAACCTGATGCAGCTGATGATCATGGTGATCGCCTTTTATGCGATGTTCACCCTGCTGGGCCTGCGCAGCGTCGCCGTGCGCGGTGACTTCATGCTCTACCTGATGTCGGGGATCTTCCTCTACATGACCCACGCCAAAACCCTTGGCGCGGTGGTCGGCTCCGAAGGGCCAACCTCAGCAATGATGCTGCATGCCCCGATGAACACCATCATCGCCATCATGTCCTCTGCGCTCAGCGCGCTCTATCTGCAGGTGCTGGCCCTGTCGCTGATCCTGTTCATCTACTACATGGGCTTCAATAAGTTCGTGATCGAAGATGCCGCCGGTGCCTTTGGCATGTTGCTGCTGGCCTGGTTTGGCGGTCTGGCCATTGGCACGGTGCTTTTGGCCCTGAAACCCTGGTTTCCCGCCGCGGTGCAGATCATCACGCTGATCTACCAGCGGGCCAATATGATCGCATCGGGCAAGATGTTCCTGGCAAACTCCCTACCCGGCTTCATGCTGGCGATGTTTGACTGGAACCCGTTGTTCCACGCCATCGATCAGGCCCGGGGCTTTGTTTTCATCAACTATGTGCCGCGCTATTCCTCAATCAAATATGCGCTGATCTGTTACGGTGTGATCTTGATGCTGGGCCTGATTGGCGAATTTTACACCCGCCGCCATTCCTCACTCAGCTGGGGCGCACGGCGCTAGACATGGCATTGCCTGAGGGCCCTTCGGGGCCCGAGGTATCCTGCCTGCGCGCCAGCGCAGACCGCTCAGCACCGCTATCCCACCACCCGACAGGTCAGGTTGATACGCCCCCCCTGTGGCAACAAGGTGGAGGAGCCGAAGCGGATCTTATCGACGCCGTGATGCAGCAACCGGGCCTCGCCGCCCATCACCAGCACATCGCCTGAGCGCAGCCAGATCGATTCGGTGCTGCCGCCGCGGTCCAGATTGCCGACGCGAAACAGCGCCTCATCCCCGAGTGACACCGACAGGACCGGCCAGCTAAAATCACCTTCGTCGCGATCCTGATGCATCCCCATCCGGGTGCCTTCGCCGTAGAAATTGATCAGGCAGCAATCGGGATCGCGCTGATCGCTGCCAAGGGCGCGCCACAGATCCAGCACCTGTTGCGGGATCGCGGGCCATGCCGCGCCACCAGGATGGCGGGGTTCATAGCGATAGCCCTTGCGGTCACTGACCCAACCCAGCCGACCGGCTGAGGTCATGCGCACCGACATCGGTTTGCCCCGTGCCGTAACAGGGGCGAAAAACGGCGCCTGTTTAGCGCAATCCCGCAAGGCGGCCACTAATTCAGCCTGCGCCTCTGGATCCAGATACCCGGGGTAGATCTGCACCCCGCGCAAGTTGATCGCGGGGCCCGCGGTTGGGGCGGATCCACGGCTCATCTACGGCCCTTTTCGCCGTCAGACGGCCAAAGCTGAAAGAATCCCATCGGAATCGCTGATTCCCTCCTTTTGCAGTGCTTGCAGGGTGCCTCCGCCCTCCCTATATACGCCGGGAAGCGTAGGGATCCACTCCGGACCCTGCACAAACCAGATCGGGGCAGGATGCCGCAATGGGTCCATCGCCTCGTGCAATCGCCTTGAAGTAAAAAGGGATCAAAACATGTCGAAAGTCATCGGTATTGACCTGGGGACCACCAACAGCTGCGTTGCGCTGATGGATGGCTCGCAAGCCAAAGTAATCGAAAACGCGGAAGGGGCACGCACCACCCCGTCGATCGTCGCCTTCACCGACGATGAGCGCCTGGTGGGCCAGCCGGCAAAACGTCAGGCCGTCACCAACCCCGCCAACACCATTTTCGGTGTAAAACGTCTGATCGGCCGTCGCGCAGATGACGCACATCTGGCCAAAGACAAGAAAAACCTGCCCTTCGAAGTCGTAAACGGCGGCAACGGTGATGCATGGGTCGAAGCCAAGGGTGAGCAGTACTCCCCGTCGCAGATCTCGGCCTTCATCCTGGGCAAAATGAAAGAAACCGCAGAGTCCTACCTGGGTGAGGAAGTTTCCCAGGCGGTGATCACGGTTCCTGCCTACTTCAACGACGCTCAGCGTCAGGCCACCAAAGACGCCGGCAAGATCGCTGGCCTCGAAGTGCTGCGCATCATCAACGAACCGACCGCCGCCGCGCTGGCCTACGGTCTGGACAAAGAAGAAACCCAAACCATCGCCGTTTATGACCTTGGCGGCGGTACCTTCGACGTGACCATCCTGGAAATCGACGAAGGCCTGTTTGAGGTGAAGTCGACCAACGGTGACACCTTCCTGGGTGGTGAAGACTTCGACATGCGCATCGTCAGCTACCTGGCCGATGAGTTCAAAAAAGAGCATGGCGTTGACCTGACCAAAGACAAGATGGCCCTGCAGCGTCTGAAAGAAGCTGCTGAAAAAGCCAAAATCGAACTGTCTTCGGCGCAGCAGACCGAAATCAACCAGCCGTTCATCTCGATGGACGCTGCCACCGGTCAGCCGCTGCACCTGGTTGTCAAACTGACCCGCGCCAAGCTGGAAAGCCTGGTGGGTGACCTGATCAAAAACTCGATCAAGCCGTGCCAGGCCGCGCTGAAAGACGCCGGTCTGACCACAAGCGACATCGACGAAGTTGTTCTGGTTGGCGGTATGACCCGTATGCCGAAGGTCATCGAAGAAGTGACCAAATTCTTCGGCAAAGAGCCCCACAAAGGTGTGAACCCGGACGAAGTTGTGGCCATGGGCGCCGCCATTCAGGCCGGTGTTCTGCAGGGCGACGTGAAAGACGTTGTTCTTCTGGACGTGACCCCGCTGTCCCTGGGCATCGAAACCCTGGGCGGTGTCTTCACCCGTCTGATCGACCGCAACACCACCATCCCGACCAAGAAGTCTCAGGTCTTCTCGACCGCCGAAGACAACCAGTCGGCCGTGACCATCCGGGTCTTCCAGGGTGAACGTGAAATGGCAGCGGACAACAAGATCCTCGGCCAGTTCAACCTCGAGGATATCCCGCCGGCACCGCGTGGCATGCCGCAGATCGAAGTGACCTTCGACATTGACGCAAACGGCATCGTTTCCGTAGGCGCCAAAGACAAGGCCACCGGCAAAGAACAGCAGATCACCATCCAGGCCTCGGGCGGCCTCAGCGAGGATGACATCGAACAGATGGTCAAAGACGCGGAAGAGAACGCCGAAGCCGATAAGGAACGTCGTGAGCTGGTCGAAGCGCGCAACCAGGCCGAAAGCCTGATCCTGTCGACCGAAAAGTCGATGGAAGAGCACGCTGACAAAGTGGATCCGACCACCATCGAAGCCATCGAACTGGCCATCGCCGCCCTGAAGGACGACCTGGCCAAAGACGACGTCAAGGCTGAGAAGATCCAGTCCGGCATCCAGAACGTGACCGAATCGGCCATGAAACTGGGTGAAGCCATCTACAAGGCCGCCCAGGAAGAGGGCGACGCCGAAGAAGGTCCGGTGGATGTGGACGAAGCCGCAGGTCCGGCCGGTGACGACGATATCGTTGACGCCGACTTCGAGGATCTGGACGACGACAAGCGCGCGTAATCCGCGTTTTCCTAGGAACAATTCGGGGGCCGGCCTTTCCGGGCCGGCCTTCGACGTTCCGCAAGAAGGGGTAACCCAATGGCAAAACGGGATTATTACGAAACACTGGGCGCGGCCAAAGGGGCCTCGGCCGATGAGTTGAAAAAGGCCTATCGCAAGAAGGCCAAAGAACTGCACCCGGACCGCAACAAGGACAACCCGGACGCGGAAGCGCAGTTCAAAGAAGTCAACGAAGCCTATGACGTCCTGAAAGACGCCGAGAAGAAAGCCGCCTACGACCGCTTTGGTCATGCTGCCTTCGAAGGTGGCATGGGCGGTGGCGGCGGCGGTGGCTTCCACCGTGGCGGTGGCCAGGGCGATTTCGCCTCGGCCTTCTCGGATGTGTTTGACGATCTCTTTGGCGATATGATGGGTGGCGGCCGCGGTGGCGGTGGACGCTCCCGCGCGGCCCGTGGCGCAGACCTGCGCTACAATCTGCGAATCTCGCTCGAAGAGGCGTTTAACGGTCAGCAGAAAACCATCAAGGTGCCGACTTCGGTTGCCTGTGGCTCCTGTGACGGCTCCGGCGCCGAAGGTGGCGCAGAACCGCAGGTATGCCCAACCTGTTCCGGCATCGGTAAGGTGCGGGCGCAGCAGGGTTTCTTTACCGTTGAACGCACCTGCCCAACCTGTTCCGGTCTGGGTCAGATCATCCAGAACCCCTGTAAGGGCTGTGGCGGTCAGGGCCGTGTTGAAAAGGATCGCTCCCTCAGCGTGAACATCCCTGCAGGTGTGGAAACCGGCACC
This sequence comes from Thalassovita autumnalis, assembly GCF_001458255.1. Taxonomy (GTDB): domain Bacteria; phylum Pseudomonadota; class Alphaproteobacteria; order Rhodobacterales; family Rhodobacteraceae; genus Thalassobius; species Thalassobius autumnalis. Next base: position 119,440 of record NZ_CYSB01000026.1, on the reverse strand, counting down.
CGCATCCGTCTGGCTGGCGAAGGCGAAGCTGGCATGCGCGGCGGGCCGGCGGGCGATCTCTACATCTTCATTGAGGTCGGCAAACACGACATCTTTGAACGTGAGGACAGCGATCTGTTCTGCCGTGTGCCGGTCTCGATGACCGTGGCGGCCATGGGCGGCGACATCGAAGTGCCCACCATCGACGGGGGCCGCTCACGCGTGAAGATCCCCGCAGGCAGCCAATCCGGCCGCCAGATGCGCCTGCGCGGCAAGGGCATGCCCGCCCTGCGTGGCAACCACACTGGTGACATGTTCATCGAGCTGGCGGTGGAAACACCGGTCAACCTGACCGCCCGCCAGAAAGAGCTGCTGAAAGAGTTTGAGGAACTGTCCGAGGACAACAACCCCGAAAGCTCCAGCTTCTTCTCTTCGGTGAAAAACTTCTGGGACAGCATGAAAGGCTGATCCGGCAAAAGGGCGCTCCGGCGCCCTTTTTTATTGGCTCCCCTCTCGTTGCAGCGCGTATTGCAGCCTCTTTTCAACGTTCCCAAAATACTCCGGGTGAATGGGGGCAAATCGCAGATTTGACCGCAGAGGGCAGCGCCCTTAACCCTTTGCTAACCAATCTGCGCAACGCTGGGACCATGAGCCATTTCCGCGAATCCCCGTTGCCTCTGTTTGATGACGCGGCACCTGTCCCTGCGTCCCGCCCACGTAAAACCGCCCAAAAACTCCCCAGCTACATCCGCGACCATCGCAAGCGGCTGCGCGAAAGATTTCTCGCCGGGGGCGCGGATGCTCTGCCGGATTACGAACTCTTGGAACTGGTGCTGTTTCGCGCCATTCCGCGGCAGGATGTGAAACCCTTGGCCCGGCTGCTGCTGGACACCTTTGGGGACTTCAACCGCACCCTTTCCGCCCCGATCCCGCGCCTGGCGAAGGTATCGGGGGTGGGCGATGCCGTGATCTGTGAGCTGAAACTGGTGGAGGCCGCGGCGCACCGCCTGTCGCGGGCCCGAGTGATGCAGCGCCCCGTGGTCAGCAGCTGGGACGCCTTACTGGATTACTGCCACACCGCGATGGCGCATCAGGACATTGAGCAGTTTCGCGTGCTATATCTGGACCGCAAAAACACCCTGATCGCGGATGAGGCGCAGGCGCGCGGCACGGTGGATCACGTCCCTGTCTACCCGCGTGAGGTGGTGAAACGGGCGCTGGAGCTTAACGCCTCGGCCCTCATCCTGGTGCACAACCACCCCTCAGGCGATCCCACCCCGTCAGAGGCGGACATCAGCATGACACAGCAGATCCACCGCGCGGCTGAGGCGCTGAGCGTCACGCTACATGATCATCTGATCATCGGAAAATCGCAGGAAATCTCATTCCGTGCGGAGGGTCTGCTATAGCTGATCAGCGCAGCCAAACCTCAACCCGCCGGTTCACCTGACGGCCCCAGGCGCTGTCATCACAGGCCATCGGCATTGCCTCGCCAAACCCTTCGGCGCTGAGGGTCACACGCTCAAAACTGGCGGTCTCCGCCGCTTTGCGCACCGCCGCCAGCACCGTTTCGGCCCGTTTTTGCGCGATGCGCTGGTTGGCTGCAGCCCCGCCGTCGCCATCACTGAACCCGGCAAACACCATGTCGCGGGTGTCATAGAGGCCAGCTTCCAAAGCCTGCGCCAGCAGCTCCACGTTAGACCGTGACTGCGCATCCAACCGGGCCGATCCCGCCTCAAACCGGAAGGACAGCGACAGGCGGCGCTTGTCAGACAGCACCGTCACCATGTCCTGCAGCACCTCCAGCCCGATCTCCTCACCGGCCTGCGCAATGGCATTGGCAAAGCGGTTGCCCTGCGCGTTGATGGCGATTTCTTCCGGCGCCTGATCTGTCAGCCCTGCGCGGCGAATGACCAGTTGCGCCGTGTCTGAGCGGGTGAAGGCGATGAAATCCCGCCCCAGCTTGGGCAGACGGCGCGCAGGCAGGTACAGGAACATCGGCGCGGACAGCGGATAATCCTCGGTCTTCAGGCTCAACCGGTCCGCCTTCAGGCTAAAGCCACAGGCGCCGCTCAGCGCCACCTGTTTGGTCTGGCCATGGCCACTGACACTGGTCAGACCCAGACCAAAGGGATCGCGCAGCACCGCCTCAGACAGGGCCGGATCACTGTCATAGCGCAGGGCACCCTCTGCCACGGCAACACCGGCTGGGGACAGCAGGCGATCCTCCACCACCTGCCACAGACCCGATCCCTGCTGCCGCAGATGCAGGGTGATCGGCGCGTCAGGGCCGCCCAGCTGGTTCCAATTGGTGATCTCACCGGCGATCACCCGGGCCAGATCCGGGGTTGAGATTTTCAGCAGCGGATTGTCCGGCGCCACCACGGGCACCAGCGCATCCAGCGCCAGCACACGGCCCCGGCGCGGGTCGCTCAGATCGCCCAGACCGGCCTCTTTGGCACGGGTCTGTTCCGCGGGCCGCACTTCGCGCAGCGCCATGACGATGTCGGCCTCATTGGCCATCAGATCAAAGAAGCCTTCGTCGGTGTTGCTGAGTTTCAGCGTCAGGATGCCCACAACCCGGCCGGTTGTCCGCTCACTCAGGGTCATCTGCAGCTGGCCCTCCTCAGGATGCGCCCGGCGCACCCGGTAGCCGCTGCGTTCGGCAAAGGCCTGCACCAGCGCGGGCATCAGCACCCGGCCCATGGTGTCGGATCCGGCCAGGGTCAGCTCGGCCACGTAATCTTCCAGATTCGGGCAGGCAGGCCCCTCACACAGCACGCCTGAGCCATCGACGGTCAGCTCACCATAGATGGTCTGGACCCGATAAAACTCACCATCAAACCCCAGGAGGTCGCCTGAGATTTCAACCGTGCCATCGGTGGAGGTCAGGGTCACGTCCTGCGCCCACACTCCAGCGGTCATGCTGACAAGAAAAAGTGCGGCGAGTGTCGCCGCACGCAAAATGATCATTGCTGTGCCCTGCCCGATCTGATCTGCGCCGCTTACTTGGCGGCGATTTTCAGGTCTTGTAACAGGTTTTTCAACAACAGAAAGTCACCAACCGTTTCACAGCCCGGAACCGCCAGCGACAGTTCGCGCACATCCAAGCGGCCGCTCGGGGACCATTGGATCGCTTCGGCCTGAATATCACGGTTGCAGTTGGCCTCGGTCACCTCAGCCTCAATCGACAGCTGGATGTCGCCGCCCTGCGCTGTTGCGGCCGCGACGGTATAGACCTCCGCGCGGTAGCTTTCGGGCAGCGACCGGTCGCCCAGCAGGACAAAGCTGGCGGCGGCCTGTGTGGCATCAAGCGCCCCACTCCAGACGTGGCCAGCATCGCCGTAGCCGGCGCCAAATTCACGGGCGTGCAATTCGATCCCCAGATCGCCCCGCCACTGCGCGGCAGCACGCTGGTAGAGCGGCATATCGGGCACCATGATATGGCCCACAGCGCCGTCACCATTGCTGAAATCTGCGATGAACACAGCGGACTCGGCCAATGCAGGGGCTGTCACAACCAATTGACCCTCCGCATCGCTGATATGGGTGAACATCAGCCCGTTGTGATGAAGGGTCACCCGCTGTTCCGGCAGACAGGGCGCATCGATAGAAATCAGAACCATCGCACCCGGCTGCGGGCTAAGCTGCATCACCGGATCACAGGCGCGCGACGGCACTTCAAGCACTGGCACCTCAAATCCCGGACCATCCAGCTGCGGCGCGGCGGCCAGGCGTTCAACCGGCGCTTCGCCCAGGTCGCCCTCAACCAGGGTTGAGGCAGGCAAATCCGGCGCACTTTCTGGGCTGCCGACGGTCAGGGTGATCCCGGACAGTTCAAACCGGTCATCCTGTGCAGCCACAGGCGCATCAGCGGCCAGACGGGGCGCCTGTGCCGTGCGTTTGCCCGGAACCTCAGCCCCGTTCTGCATCACAAATCCAATGGCGAAAACCATCGAAAGGGATGCGCATCCCATCAGAAATCGGTTTGTCAGAGCCATAGTCACGGCCTCCGGTCATAGATGTACCCAAGGCTGATTTGACCGTTGAAAAGGGGCAGAAAAAGGGCGCAGGCGCGGAGTCTTTGGGGACCCCGCGCCTGCGCCAAATTTCTAGATGTCAGGTGCCGTTAGGCCAGACGACCGTGGCAGTGTTTGAACTTCTTGCCCGAACCACAGGGGCACTGATCGTTGCGGCTGGGATTGCCCCAGGTCGACGGATCGTTTTCGTCAAAGCCTTCGATCGGGTCGCCTGCAGGCTCAGCTGCGGGTGCGCTAGCAGCGGCGGCCTGTTGCTGCATCTGCGCCTGCTGGGCCATCATCTGTTCCATGATGGCGCGCTGCTCATCCTCGGTCATCGGGCGCACCTGGCCCAGCTTCTGCGAAACATCTTCACGCAGACCATCCAGCAGCGATTCAAACAGCTGGAAGCTCTCGGTCTTATATTCGTTCAGCGGGTCGCGCTGCGCATAACCACGGAAGCCCACAACCGACCGCAGGTGTTCCAGCTTCAGCAGATGTTCGCGCCACTTGGCGTCGATGGTCTGCAGCAGGATCTGCTTTTCGATGTTGCGCATGTTTTCCGGGCCAAAGGCTTCGGCTTTTTCAGCCATCGCCTTATCGGCGGCCTCTTCCATACGTTCGGCAATCACGTCACCGTCGACGCCTTCCTCATCACCCCAGGTGATCACAGGCACATCCAGGTTCAGCTTCTCAATCGCCGCAGCATAGAGCCCTTCGGTATCCCACTGGTCAGCGTAGGATTTCGGCGGAATGTGCAGGTCCACCAGATCGTCGATCACCTGATCGCGCATGTCCTTGGCGATTTCCGACAGATCCTCCGCTTCCATGATTTCGCGACGCTGGCTGAAGATCACCTTCCGCTGCTCGTTCATCACGTCATCGAATTTCAGCAGCTGTTTACGAATGTCGAAGTTGCGCCCTTCGACCTTGGCCTGTGCCCGCTCCAGCGATTTGTTGACCCAGGGGTGCACAATCGCTTCGCCTTCTTTCATGCCCAGTTTGGACAGAACAGCATCCAGACGTTCCGAGCCGAAGATGCGCATCAGATCATCTTCCAGCGACAGGAAGAAGACCGAGCGACCGGGATCGCCCTGACGGCCAGAACGGCCGCGCAGCTGGTTGTCGATGCGGCGGCTTTCGTGACGTTCTGTGGCCAGAACAAACAGACCGCCGGCGTCTTTGACCGCCTGCTCATCAGCCTTGTGCGATTCTTCGATCTGATCGCGAATGGCGCTGTGATCGCCTTCGGGGTTGGCGGCGATGGCTTCCATGATCTTGAACTCGACGTTGCCGCCCAGCTTAATATCGGTGCCGCGGCCCGCCATATTGGTGGCAATGGTCACCGCGCCCAGCTTACCGGCATCCGCAACGATCTGCGCTTCCTGTTCGTGCTGACGCGCGTTCAGAACATTGTGCGGCACATCCGCAGCGGTCAGCAGCTGGCTGAGGAATTCGGACTTCTCAATCGAGGTGGTGCCGACCAGAACCGGCTGACCGGCCTCATGGGCCTCTTTGATCGATTTGACCACAGCGTCGAATTTTTCGCGCGCGGTGCGGTAGACCTGATCGTCCTCGTCTTTCCGGGCCACCGGGCGGTTGGTGGGCACTTCGACCACGCCCAGACCGTAAATCTCGGCGAATTCTTCGGCTTCAGTTGCCGCGGTGCCGGTCATGCCGCCCAGTTTGTCATAGAGGCGGAAGTAGTTCTGGAAGGTCACCTGCGCCAGCGTCACGTTTTCGGGCTGAATTTGGCAGCCTTCTTTGGCTTCAATCGCCTGATGCAGACCTTCGGACAGACGGCGCCCGGCCATCATACGGCCGGTGAATTCATCGATCAGCACAACATTGCCGTCGCGCACGATGTAATCTTTGTCTTTGGTGAACAGCTTATGCGCCCGCAGACCCTGGTTCACGTGGTGCACGATGGTGGTGCTTTCGGGGTCATAAAGGCTCTGCTCTTCGGGCAGGATTTCCGCCTTCTGCAGCAGCTGCTCCAAGTATTCGTTGCCCTCATCGGTGAAGGACACGTTCTTGGTTTTTTCGTCCAGCGTATAGTGATCGTCCTGCAGCTGCGGGATGATCTGGTCGATCGAGACGTAGAGTTCGGTCCGGTCCTCGGCAGGGCCCGAGATGATCAGCGGCGTCCGCGCCTCATCGATCAGGATCGAGTCAACTTCATCGACAACCGCGAAATAGTGATCACGCTGCGCCATGTCGGTCAGTTCCGACTTCATGTTGTCGCGCAGGTAGTCAAAGCCCAGCTCATTGTTGGTGGCGTAGGTCACGTCACAGGCGTAGGCCTGTTTCTTCTCATCTTCGGGCTGCTGCGGGTAGACCACACCGGTGGTCATGCCCAGAGCACCGTAGACCTTGCTCATCCATTCGGCGTCACGTTTGGCCAGATAGTCGTTCACGGTCACAATATGAACGCCACGACCGGTCAGTGCGTTCAGATAGGCCGGGAAGGTCGCGACGAGGGTTTTACCCTCACCGGTTTTCATTTCCGAGATATTGCCCTGATGCAGGAAGATGCCGCCCATCAGCTGGGTGTCAAACGCCCGCAGCCCCAGCGACCGCTTGGCCGCTTCGCGACAGTTCGCAAACGCCTCGGGCAGCAGCTTGTCCAGATCTTCACCGGCTTCGACGCGCTTTTTGAACTCGGCCGTCTTTTCGATCAGGGCCTCGTCGGACAGTTTTTCAAACTCGGGTTCCAGCGCGTTGATCTGCTCCACCAACGGGCGGGTTGCCTTGATCTTGCGGTCATTCGGCGTGCCGAAGATCTTCTTGGTAAGCGTTCCGAAACCCAACATTTTCTTTCCGATCCGGTCGTTGACTATAACGTGTGTGGCATTTGCTTGCCGGTTCTTCTTGCAACGCATAAAACAATTGCGAAACCCAGCAATTTAATGGCCTCAAAGCGATGTAAGGGGCGGCTGGTGCAGTGTCAACGTCGCGCACCATTTGCGCGCCTCCAAAGGACCATTCCCATGGCAAATCTCGTGTCAAAACGCCTCACTTTCCTGTCAGCCGCCGCGCTTTCGCTCACTTTGATGATGCCGGCTCAGGCTGAGGAGGCCCCGGGCATCGATACCGTAGTTGCCACGGTGAATGGTGTGGAGATCACCCTGGGCCACATGCTGGCCACTCGGGACGCCCTGCCCGCGCAATATCAGCAGCTGCCCGCTGAAACCCTGTTTCCTGGCATTCTGGACCAGCTGATCCAGCAGACCGTGCTGGCCGAAGCCGCAGGTGACGAACCGAAAGCCGTGGCGATTGCCGTTGAAAACCAGCAGCGCGCCCTGATGGCCAACATCACCCTCGAAGGTGTGGTCGACAGCGCAACCACCGAAGAGGCCCTGCGCGCCGCTTATGACGCGGCCTACAGCAACGTTGAGCCGACCAAGGAATACAACGCCGCCCACATTCTGGTGGAAACCGAAGAGAAAGCGAATGAACTGGTGGCTGAGGCCCGTGGTGGCGCAGATTTCGCGGAGCTGGCCAAGGCAAACTCCACCGGCCCGTCCGGCCCCAACGGTGGTTCGCTGGGTTGGTTCGGTGCCGGCATGATGGTGCCCCCCTTCGAAGAAGCCACTTTCGCGCTGGAGGTTGGGGCCATTTCCGATCCGGTACAAACCCAGTTTGGCTGGCACGTCATCAAGCTGAACGAAACCCGTGATGTTGCCGCCCCCACCTTTGAAGAGGTTGCTGGCGAACTGGCCGGTCAGGTGCAGCAGGAAGCGGTAGAAGCCAAGATCGCCGAACTGACCACCGCTGCGGCTATTGAGCGTGGTGTGGCCGATGGTCTGGACCCCGCGATCCTGAACACCCTGTCGTTTGAGGCGGAATAACCCATGGCTGGAACGATCCCGGTTTCGCCGCTGGCCCCTGCCAGCTTCCCTGAGCTGCCGGTTGTGGCGGGGGCGACATTTGCCGCCACCGCAGCGGGTGTGAAATATCAGGGCCGCACCGATGTGATGCTGGCGCTTTTGCAGCCCGGCACCACAATGGCGGGCGTTTTCACCCGCTCCGCCACGCGGTCGGCCAATGTGCTCGACTGTCAGGCCAAAATCGGCGCTGACAGTGACGCTGGCGCGGCGATCATCGTCAATTCAGGCAACTCCAACGCCTTTACTGGCAAAGCGGGTGAAGGTTCCGTCGCGGCGATCTGCGCGGCAGTAGCGGCCGAAACCGGTCTGCCTGAGGAACGCGTGTTCACCTCCTCCACCGGGGTGATTGGCGAACGTCTGCCGCATGACCGTATCACCAGCAAGATCGCCGAACTGGCCGCCACCCAAGAGGCCGGCGCACTGGAGGCTGCCGCCCAGGCGATCATGACCACCGATACCTTTGCCAAAGGCTCAACCACCACGGTTGAGATTGACGGCACCCCGGTGACCATCGCGGGCATTGCCAAAGGATCCGGCATGGTGGCGCCTGATATGGCCACGATGCTGGTCTATATCTTCACCGATGCGCAGGCGTCGCGTCCGGCGCTGCAGGCGCTGCTGAGCGGTCACACCGATCAGACCTTCAACAACATCACCGTGGACAGCGACACCTCCACCTCGGACACGCTGCTGCTGGCGGCCACCGGGGCCACTGGCGTCAATGTCGATGGCAATGCCGCCTTTGCGGAGGCGCTGCATCAGGTGATGCTGGATCTGGCCCATCAGGTGGTGCGTGACGGCGAAGGCGCGACCAAGTTTGTTGAGGTTCAGGTGACCGGCGCGGCCACGGATGCGGATGCCCGCACTCATGCGATGGCAATTGCCAACTCACCGCTGATCAAAACCGCCGTCGCGGGCGAAGATCCCAACTGGGGCCGGGTTGTCATGGCGATCGGCAAATCCGGAGCCGCGGCAGACCGCGATCTGTTGACCATCCGGTTCGGTGACATTCTGGTGGCGGAAAAGGGCTGGGTGGCCGCAAGCTACACCGAAGAGGCCGGTGCCGCCTATATGAAGGCGCAGGATCTGGTCATTGCGGTGGATCTGGGACTGGGGGACGGCGCATCTACCGCATGGACCTGCGACCTGACCCACGGCTATATCACCATCAACGCTGACTACCGCTCGTAAGGGCGTCAAAACACCAAGGAACCGCTCCTCATGTCTGATCAAGCCGCTGCCCAAACACCTGCGCCAACACCTGCGCCGGTGAACACCGTACTGGTCTCAGCCGTGGCGCTGATCGACAAAGAGGGGCGGATCCTGCTGGCCCAACGGCCCGAAGGCAAATCCATGGCCGGCCTGTGGGAATTTCCCGGCGGCAAGGTGGAGCCGGGCGAAACCCCGGAACATGCGCTGATCCGCGAATTGCAGGAAGAGCTGGGCATCGACACCTGGGAAAGCTGCCTGGCGCCGCTGACCTTTGCCAGCCACTCCTATGAGAAGTTCCACCTGCTGATGCCGCTCTTTGCCTGCCGCAAGTGGGAAGGTATCCCGCAGCCACGCGAAGGGCAGGTTCTGAAGTGGGTCCGGCCCACCGATCTGCGCGATTACCCGATGCCGCCCGCAGATATCCCGCTGATCCCTATCCTGCGCGACTGGCTGTAAGGTCCACGCAAGTCCCTGCGATGGCACAATAATTTACGTTCACGTCAACCTGACGCCGCGTATGGTCTGTACCCGTCGGTATAGACCAAGGGCCAAAGTTATCATTTCCTCTATTTTTTAAGCATGTTTCGTGTATTTTTGTGCGGTCTTTGGTGGGGATTTGAGACATGATTAAAACAATCGTAATCGGAAAATACGTTTCCGTGCAGGGCTGCTTCGTCAAGCATCTGCCCGGCGGAAAGATGATGGTGCGCGTTGGCAACCGCCTGTTCGCAGGCACACCTGTCAAGTCACACGCTGCTTAACGCCACACGCGCTGCACCAACATCCATAAACGAAAAAAGGGAAAGCCGTCTGGCTTTCCCTTTTCTTTTCGTCGGCCATCCGGGCCGTGAGGCAAGCTGTTAGTCCAGCTTGCGCTCAATCTCTTCACGCTCAAAGATTTCGATGACGTCATCCGGGCGGATATCATCGTAGTTCTCAAACGCCATGCCGCATTCCTGACCGGACAGCACTTCTTTGACTTCGTCCTTGAAGCGCTTCAGCGTCTTCAGCGTGCCCTCGTGGATCACCACGTTGTCGCGCAGCAGGCGGACGCCTGCGGAACGACGTGCCACACCTTCGGTGACCAGACAGCCGGCAACCTTGCCAACACCGGTAACCTTGAAGACCTCTTTGATCTGCGCGTAACCGATGAAGTTTTCGCGGATCTCGGCCGACAGCAGGCCCGAGGCCGCCGCTTTCACGTCATCCACCAGGTCATAGATCACCGAGTAGTAGCGGATCTCCACACCCTTCTGGTTGGCGGTGTTGCGGGCCGATGCGTTGGCACGGACGTTAAAGCCCATGATCGGCGCGCCCGAGGCTTCTGCCAGACCAACATCGGTTTCGGTGATCGCACCCACACCGTAGTGCAGAACGCGCACGCGCACCTCTTCGTTGCCGATCTTTTCCATCGCCTGAACGATGGCTTCGGCCGAACCCTGCACATCCGCTTTGACGAGGATCGGCAGTTCCTGCACGTTCTCATCTTCTTTGGCTTTCTGCATCAGCTGTTCCAGCGTTGCAGCAGCGCCAGCGGCGGCACGTTTCTCTTTGGCGGCGTTATGGCGGTATTCCGCAATCTCACGCGCCTGAGCTTCGGTTTCAACAACGTTCAGAACGTCACCCGCTTCGGGGGTCCCGTTCAGGCCCAGCACCTCAACCGGCACCGAGGGGCCAGCTTCTTTGACGCGGGCGCCTTTGTCGTCGACCAGCGCACGGACCTTACCGTACTGCTCACCCACAACGAAGATATCGCCCTGCTTCAGCGTACCCTTCTGCACCAGAACAGTGGCAACCGGACCGCGGCCAACATCCAGCTGCGCCTCGATTACGGCACCTTCGGCGGCGCGGTCGGGGTTTGCTTTCAGTTCCAGGATCTCAGCCTGCAGCGCGATGGCGTCCAGCAGTTCATCAAGGCCCTGACCGGTGATGGCCGACACCTCAACGTCCTGCACGTCACCGGACATTTCTTCAACGATCACTTCGTGTTGCAGCAGTTCCGCACGCACTTTCTGCGGATCGGCGGCCGGACGGTCGATCTTGTTGATCGCCACGATCATCGGCACTTCGGCCGCTTTGGCGTGGTTGATCGCTTCGATAGTCTGCGGCATGACCGAATCATCGGCCGCCACAACCAGAACCACGATGTCTGTCACCTGAGCACCGCGCGAGCGCATCGAGGTGAAGGCCGCGTGGCCCGGCGTATCCAGGAACGACAGAACCGCGCCATTGTCGGTGGTCACCTGATACGCACCGATGTGCTGGGTGATGCCGCCGGCTTCGCCGGACACAACCTTGGCATTACGGATCGCATCCAGAAGCGAGGTTTTACCGTGGTCAACGTGGCCCATGATGGTCACAACCGGCGGACGCGGCTTCAGATCATCATCGCTCTCTTCAACCTGCTGCAGCACGTCTTCGACGTCTGCATCCGAAACACGCTGGATATTGTGGCCGAACTCTTCAACGATCAGTTCTGCAGTGTCGGCGTCAATCGTCTGGTTCTGCGTGACCATCATGCCCATTTTCATGAGCGATTTCACAACGTCAGCCACACGTTCAGCCATGCGGTTCGCCAGTTCCGAAACCACGATGGCCTCAGGCACCTGCACGTCACGCACAACCTTTTCACGCTCAACCGGTGCGCCCATTGCCTTCTGGCGGGCACGTTCCTGCTTACGCTTCATCGCAGCCATCGACTTCTGACGGCCACCTTCGCCACCGGTCAGGGCCTGGTTGACGGTCAGCTTACCGGAACGACGGTTGTCGCCACGGCCTTTGCCGCGACCACGATCATCACGCTCTTTCTTGCGCTCGGGCGTAGCGGACGACGGCGCAGCCTTGAGATTGCGCGCGGGTGCGGCAGCCTCTTTCTTGGGCTGAGCTGCTTCAGCAGCAGCGCGCTTGGCGGCCTCTTCGGCCTCTTTCTTCTTGCGCGCTTCCTCTTCGGCCTTGGCCTTGAGAGCAGCTTCGCGCTCACGCTCTTCGCGTTCTTTGGCTTCCGCTTCTTCGCGGCGGCGGCGGCGCTCTTCTTCGCGGGCCTTTTCTTCGGCTTCGCGTTTTGCAGCTTCCTCTACCTCACGGGCTTTGGCCGCCTGCAGCGCGCGCATACGGCGCTCCATTTCCGCGTCGGAGATACCCGCCGGACGTTTCGAGGGATCGCCCCCAGCCTGGCCGGGGCGGCCACCACCGGGTTTAGCGGCGCCGGGCTTGGGAACCACCACGCGCTTGCGCTTGGTTTCCACCACGACGTTTTTGGTACGGCCATGGCTGAAGCTCTGCTTCACATTACCGGCGCGCGGGCCGCCACGAACTCCCAAAGTCTTTTTACCGTCGTTCTCGCTCATCTGGCTCTCTTCATCCTTTCCGGCGGTCATCGTCGCCGCCCTGGGTGCGTATACCCTTAAGTCTTGCGGCTTCCTCTACTACACGCTGGGTCAAACCACCAGCGCCTAGGGCCACATGAATTACAGTTTGTCGCCCAAAAGCCTGTCCCAGCTCATCTGCGGTGAGCCAGCCAATGAACGAACCACCTTCCGGTGTGCGCAGTTTCGACTTGCCGCGGCCGGATCCGTCTGAGGCCTGGATCAGCACTTCGGCGTAATCCTTGACCAACCAGTCCTTGACCTTTTCAAAGCCGGTGACCGCCTCGCCAGTTTTACGGGCAAGACTGATCAGATCGATAACGCGCCGTACGAGGCCCGCTTCCACCAGCTCAGGCAGGGTGTCAGGCACCTTCACCTGCTGTTTTGCACCGCGGGCAAAGACACCTTTCTTCGTCGCCTGAGAAAGCGCGGCCCGGTCAGAACTGACCCAGATCCCGCGCCCCGGCAGCTTTTCGGCCAGATCCGGAACGATATCACCGTCCGGACCCACGACGAAGCGGATCAACCCATATTTAGGCTGTACCTCGCCGGTTACAACACACTTGCGCTCAGGACCTTCACTGCGATCCTTATTTTTTCCGCCGCGGCTCATGCGACAAGCCTCCGAGGCCTGAAAATCAGGCCTCGGCCTCCTCTGCGCCGTCTTCGCCTTCGGCCTCTTCGGCCTCAGCTTCCAGCTCAGCTGGGTCAACCCAGCCCAGGGTGATACGGGCGGTCATGATCAGGTCCTGTGCCGCTTCCAGCGTCACGCCGAAGGGCTCCAGCGTGCCTTCGTCTTTGACGCGTTCGCCGTTGACGGTGGTCCAGCCACCAGCCAGTTCCCAGTCCGCGCAGGTGGCGAAGTCCTCAAGGGTCTTCACGTCATCCTCGGCCAGCGCCTGGATCATCTGCGGGGTCAGACCTTCGAAGCCAAACAGGCTGTCTTCGACGCCCAGTTCCTTGGCGCGTTCGATGGCGGCATTGGCCTGCGCTTCCAGATAGTCACGGGCACGGGCCTGCAGTTCGTTGGCGGTGTCTTCGTCTACACCGTCGATGACCAGCAGTTCGTCGATTTCAACGTAAGCCACCTCTTCGAGGTTGGTGAAACCTTCGGCAACCAGCAGCTGCGCAAAGAACTCATCCACGTCCAGCGTGTCCACGAACAGCTTGGTGCGCTCTTCGAACTCTTTCTGACGGCGTGCCGATTCGTCCGATTCGGTCATGATGTCGATGTCCAGACCGGTCAGCTGCGAGGCCAGACGCACGTTCTGACCGCGACGGCCAATGGCCAGGCTCAGCTGATCGTCAGGCACAACAACTTCGATGCGCTCGGCGTCTTCATCCAGAACAACCTTGGAAACCTCTGCCGGCTGCAGCGCGTTCACCAGGAAAGTGGGAACATCTTCGTTCCACGGGATGATGTCGATCTTTTCGCCCTGCAGCTCGTTCACAACGGCCTGCACACGGCTGCCGCGCATACCCACACAGGCACCAACCGGATCAATCGAGTTGTCGAAGGACACAACCGCGATCTTTGCGCGCGAACCGGGGTCACGGGCCACGGCTTTGATCTCAATGATGCCGTCATAGATTTCCGGCACTTCCATTTTGAACAGTTCAGCCATGAATTCCGGTGCAGTCCGGCTGAGGAAGATCTGATGGCCACGCGGCTCACGGCGTACATCCTTGATGTAGCAGCGCACGCGGTCATTCGGGCGGTAGCTTTCGCGGCCGATCTTTTCGTTACGACGCAGCGACCCTTCGCCACGGCCGTTCAGATCCACAACAACGTTGCCAAACTCTTCGCGTTTGACGGTGGCGTTGATGATGGTTCCAACCTTGTCTTTGTATTCTTCGAACTGACGGTCGCGCTCAGCTTCGCGCACCTTCTGCAGGATCACCTGTTTGGCCGACTGTGCCGCGATCCGGCCCAGTTCAACCGGCGGCACTTCTTCAACGAAGGTGTCGCCAACAACCGGGTCAGCCATATACTGTTTGGCCTGCTCAACGGTCATTTCTGCCTGGTAGTTCTCCAGCTCTTCATCTTCGACCACGGTGCGCACACGGGTGAAGGTGGCGCGGCCGGTTTTGCGGTCGATCGAGACGCGGATGTCCATTTCGGCGCCGTAACGCGACTTGGCCGCACGGGCCAGCGATTCTTCCATCGCTTCAACCACCAGACCGGGGTCGATCATCTTTTCGCGGGCCACGGCCTCAGCGGTTTGCAAAAGCTCCAGCTGGTTTGCAGAGGTAATTGCCATCTTTATTCGTCCTCCTGAGAACCGGATTCGTCGGTTTCGATCTCGTCAAATTCTTCTTCGTTGATCAGGCCAGCGTCTTTGCGCTGCTTCAACATTTCCTTGATCAGCTCATCGGTCAGAACCAGTTTGGCATCAGACAGCCAGTCAAAGTTCAGACCTACGGTCACTTCTTCGTCGCCACGCTCAAGGTTGATCAGAACCTCATCGCCCTCAACGCCGGCCAGCACACCTTTGAAACGGCGCTGCCCATCGATCAGTTCGGTGGTCTCGATCTTGACCTCATAGCCCTCATAGGTCTCAAAATCCTTGAGACGGGTCAGCGGGCGGTCAATGCCGGGGCTCGACACTTCCAGAACGTATTGATCCAGAATCGGATCCTCCACGTCCAGAATGGCCGATACGGCGGTGGAAATCTTGGCACATTCGTCCACTTCGATGCCACCTTCAGGGCGCTCTGCCATGATCTGCAGGGTGGCGGTCTTGCCGCTCATCAGACGGATGCGCACCAGTTCAAATCCCATGTCTTCCACAACAGGGGAGATGATTTCTGCAAGGCGCCGATCCATCGCGGCTTTGGCTATCAGGTCGTTGGTCATATCATCCAAACACAAAAAAACGGGCCCGCGGCCCGTCGATCTTTCCCGGTGGAGCGTTGATCTCAACGCGCCGCTGTTGAGGGCGATATACGCCCCTTTCCCGGGTAAATCAAGTCCTGCCCAGATGCAGTTTCTCGTGCTTGCCCTGCATTGACCTGCCACCCTAAATGCCATCGTGGAATTGTTAAACGATTTGAAGGACAAGCCAATGCCCGAACACACAAGAGATGAGCTGGTCATGTCCTATCTGCGGGTGCGTCAGGCGCTGGGATGGCTGGGGGTTGGCCTGCCGCTTGTGCTGATCCTGGGCGGATTGCTGGCGGGAACAGGGATTCTGCCGTCGGTCAGCGATTATTATCATTCCGTGATGCGCGACATTTTTGTGGGCTGCCTCTTTGCCATCGGCGTGTTCCTGATTTCCTACAAGGGTCACCCCCTGAAAGAAGGCGAACGGTTTTCGGACGATATTGTCACCACAATTGCCGGCATCGCCGCCTTTGGCGTGGCGCTGTTCCCGAATGAGGCCGGCGGGCGCATCAACCCCGAAACCCTGTCACAAGAACTGATCGGCTTCAGCGCTGCCGCGATGGGGCACTATCTGTCGGGGGTGATCTTTCTGGGGTCGCTGACCTATTTCTGTCTGGTGAAATTCGCCCGCACAGCCAAACCATTTCGCCGCCACATCTATCGCGCCTGTGGCGGCTTCATCGTGCTGGGCGGCGTGGTGGCGACCATCGCCTCACTCATCAAACTTAACGGCCCAGCGCCATTGGCTGCCTGGGTGGTTGAGCTGCGGTTAATCTTCTGGATCGAAGCCCTGGGCATTCTGGCCTTCGGAATATCGTGGCTGGTCAAGGGGCAAGCCCAGTTTGACATGGTCAAATCGGTCCTGATCCGCCGTAAACTGTAACCAAGCCACCAGTAACGATCGTTAAGATTCACCGGTTGTTAAGCAATTCCCCGGACAACTGAGGGGGGCCGCTGCAAGGCGCGCCCGTCTGAGCCGGAGGATACTGTGCCCAATGACCTGACACTGGAACTGCTGCAGGCCCATCATCGCTGCCGCCAAACCCTGGGCTATCTGGGTCTGGCGCTGCCGATGCTGCTGGTCTTCGGGGGGATCATGTCAGATGTGGGGGTGCTGCCCTCGGTCAGTGACTACTATCATTCCGCCCTGCGCGACCTTTTGGTGGGGGCGCTTTTTGCTACGGGCATTGTTCTGTGCACACAGGTGCGCCCGTTACGGCTGGCCTCCTCGGCGGGCAGTGCGCTGGTGCCGGTGGCCGGGATGGCGGCACTGGGTGTCGCCCTGTTTCCCAACGAAAGCGGCGCCGGGACCCACAGCCTGACCCGCACGCTGATCGGGGTAAAACCCGCAGCGATGGGGCATTACCTGTCGGCGATTCTGTTTCTGGCCGGGCTGGCCTACCTGTGCCTGATCCGTTTCCCCATTGGGGCACCGGCCTGGGCCAGCCTACTGTTTCGCAGCTGCGGCTGGCTGATCCTTTGCGGTGGTGTTCTGGCAACGCTGGCCTCCATCACAAAACTGATCGGCCCTGAGGCAGCGCAGCAGTTCGTGCTGCGCCACAATCTTGTTTTCTGGATTGAGGCGATGGGGATCTGGGCCTTTGGCCTCAGTTGGCTGGTCAAAGACCACTGCGATATGGCCACTTTGCAGGCCAGCCGTGCAGATCAGTCGTCACGCCATTTCAGATCCCGATGGGAACCATCGCAAAAGGGTTTGTTCCCCGACTGACCACAGCGGCACAGCACGTATTTATCGGCACTCATCCCCTCACCCTGTGGCGGTGCGGGGGCGGTGACATCATGCACCCAATAGGGGCCGTTTTTCTCAATCGCCACCTGTGTGACCTCAGAGATCAGATGTTCACGCGCCTCAGCGCTGCCCAGCGCAAGGGCCCCGGACGGACAGGCGGCAACAACTGCGCGCACCTCATCCACTGTGCCCCTGTCGGGCTGCACCCAGGGTTTCTGCGCCGGATTGAAAATGTGACTGGCCAAACGCCCGCATTCCGCCGCGTGGGAACACAGCATCGGGTTATAAGTCACCGTGGCCTCGGCCCCCTCATAAGCAATCAACCGATCCCGTCCCGAGGGTTTGCCGACCCCATCGTCAAACCCGGCCGCGACATGGGAACCATCACAAAAGGGTTTTGATTTCGACTGGCCACAGCGGCACAGCGCCATGACCTCTTTGACCTCAACCTCAGACCCATCCGGGCCGGTCATGCGCGTTACCCCTTTGACCACCAAGGGGCCGTTCGGGCGGGTTTCTACGCTGGGTTTGTCGCTCATGCTGGCTCCTCTCGCTGGCGTCTCGACACCAGAGAGCCTAGCGCAGATGCGCAAGGAAACCAGTATTAAGGGGATCGGAAGGCCGGCTTAGTCCAGCCCGCCCTCTTCGGCGATTTGATCCATCGCGCGGACCAATTCAGCGCTGATGCCCGGTTCGCTGAGCGCATGACCAGCGTTGCGGATCATACGCAGATCCGCATTTGGCCAACCGCGCGCCAGTTTCCACGCGGCCTCGGGCGGGCAGATCATGTCATAGCGCCCCTGCACAATCACCCCGGGGATATGGGCGATCTTGGGCAGATCCCGCAAGATCTGGCCGTCTTCCTCCAGGAAGGCGCCATGGCGGAAATAGTGGTTTTCCAGCCGGGCAAAGGCACGGGCATATTCCCCCGGGCTGTCGCCGCCATAGCCGTTGGAATAGACCGAGGCTAGGGCGTTTTCCCATTCCGCCCAGGCCTTGGCGTATTTGGTCTGCACCTGCAGATCAGGACCAAACAGCCGCTTGTGATAGGCCGCGATATAATCATCCTGTTCCTCCGCCGGGATCAGATCGGCAAACCGCGCCCAGGTTTCAGGCCAGAACTTGCCGGCGCCGCCGCCATAGAACCAATCCAGCTCACTCTGCGTCGCCAGAAAGACGCCGCGCAGGATCAGCCCTTTGACCGCCTCCGGGTGGCTCTGGGCGTAGATCAGCGCCAGGGTTGCCCCCCAGCTGCCGCCAAACACGAACCATTCGTCAATCTCAAGCGTTTCGCGGATCAACTCAATATCCGCCACCAGATGCCAGGTGGTGTTATTCTCGACCGAGGCATGCGGGCGCGACCGGCCACAGCCGCGCTGATCAAACAGGATGATTCGGTAGTAGCGCGGATCAAAATAGCGCCGCATCGCCGGGCTGCAGCCACCACCGGGGCCCCCATGCAGGACCACCACCGGCACCCCTTGCGGATTGCCGGATTGTTCCAGATAAACCTTGTGACCATCGCCCACGTCCAGCATACGCTGATCGAAAGGATCAATCGGCGGATGCAGGTAATGTACTGCGCTTTTTTGGCCCGAGAATCTGTCCATAACCGTCCTATATAGTGGCGCAGACCTAAAAGAGCATATGGAGAGCAGAATGCAAACCGCTCAGACCACCGTTGACCCGTCAGAAGTCGCCAAATTCGAAGCCATGGCGGCGGAATGGTGGGATCCCAAAGGCAAGTTCAAGCCGCTGCACCTGATGAATCCCTGCCGGTTGGACTACATCACCCGCCAGATCGCAAGTGAGTTTAACCGCGACCTCAGCACCGATCGCCCCTTTGAAGGGCTGCGTCTGTTGGACATCGGCTGTGGTGGTGGATTGCTAAGTGAACCGATGGCCCGGCTGGGCGCTACCGTGGTGGGTGCAGATGCGGCAGCTGGCAACATTCCGGTGGCCCAGGTCCACGCCGAACAATCGGGGCTAGAGATCGATTATCGCAACGTGACCGCCGAGGCGCTGGCTGAAGCTGGCGAACAGTTTGACGTGGTGCTGAACATGGAAGTGGTGGAACACGTCGCCGATCCGCAGGCCTATCTGACCGCCTGCCAGCAGCTGCTGAAACCCGGGGGGCTGATGGTCTGTTCCACCATCAATCGCAATCCCAAAAGCTTTGCCATGGCCATTGTCGGCGCGGAATACATCATGCGCTGGCTGCCCAAAGGCACCCATGAATGGCACAAGTTCATCACCCCAGATGAACTGGTCAGCCTAATCCAGAACGCGGGCCTGGAACCCGTGGATCGCAAAGGGTTTGTGTTCAACCCGGTCAGCTGGCAGTGGAAAATTTCAGACCGCGATCTGTCGGTGAACTATGTCACCGCCAGCGTGAAGCCATAGCCAATTTTTTAAGCATTTTTGGAACATTGAAAGGCAAGTGAAATGGGTTTTATCCCTGAGGGTCACACCCTGTTTGTGATCGACATTGAATACACCGTTGAGATGGAGGCTGTGGCGCCGCATCTGGACGCACATATGGCGTTTGTCGCCAAGGGGTATGAGGATGGTCTGTTTCTGGCCTCAGGCGCCAAGGTGCCGCGCACCGGTGGGGTCATCATTGCCCAAGGCGCCTCACGCAGTGCGGTTGAGGCCCTGATGGCTGAGGATCCGTTCAGCAAAGCGGGGATTGTGCAGCTCACCATCACCGAGTTTGTGGGGCGCAATCTGGCGGATGTGCTAAAGTAGGCGCGGCCACAACGTACCTATACAAGAGTGCAGTGTAACTGCACTCCTGCGATGTTGAGCTAAAGCCTGATCTCTTTAAGACTTTTCCTGAGTTTTGCGAATTGAGATTGGACGTTTGCCATGCCTACTGACACCGCCCCAAGCCTCCCGGTTTTATTGGTCTGCGCCTGCGATGTGCAGCGCCTTGCGCTGGCTGAACATCTGGAAGCGATCAATCTGGAGGTGGCTGGCACCTCAGATTTTGACGCTGCCATTACAACCGTGGTGCAAACCGCCGCGCAATGGGCAGCCCTGACCGTTTTTCTGGATGACCTTCTGGACCGGGACACGGTGCTGGAAACGCTGCGCAACATGCGCCACCTGATCCCAAACCTGCCGGTGATCGTAATCTGCACCCAGCAGTCACACGATATTTTTGGCCTTGAGGCGCTGGATCTTTGCGATGTGAAACTGCGCACGCCACTACGGCGTGAAAGCTTACAAAGTGCCATGCTGCAGGCACAGCTGAACAATCGGATGCATCAAACCCGGGCCATGCAACCCAGCCTGTGAGGATCAGTCGTCTTCCAGCTTCAGGCGCAGTTCGCGCAGGATCGGCAGCACCGCCCGCACCTTGTCTTCGCCCAGCTCACTGACCAGTTCACTGATCATCGGGGAAATCGCCGCAAGAGCCGCATCCCGCGCCTGCCGTCCGGCCGGGCTGATCGCCACCATCTTGCGCCGGGCATCATCCCAGTCGGGACGAATGTGAACATATCCCGCCCATTCCAACTTGCTGAGCGTGTTGGTCATCGCGCCGCGCGTCACATGGAAGCTTTTGGCCAACTGCGCCGGGGTGCGTTCATCGCCAGCCCGGGCCAATTGGTTCAGTACCGAAAAATGTGAGATTTCCATGCCCTTAGGCAGCACTTTGGACAGCCGGTTGCGCACCAGCTGATCCGCCGTCAGCAATTCGCTGAACAGCGCAATGGCCAAAGGGTATGGGTCGCTGCTCACGGGGTTTCGAACTCTCGCGTGTGGGTGAGGGACGGAACCTTCTGCCGCGCCTCTTCGACAGCACTGGTATCAAGATCCACGAAGGTGACGCAAGGCTCATCGCCCGCCTCTGCCAGAACTTCGCCCCAAGGGCTAATCGCAATGGAATGTCCGTGGGTTTTCCGCACCTTGCCATTGTGGCTGTCATGGCTGCCGCATTGCGCAGGCGCCAGAACATAGGCGGTGTTTTCAATCGCCCGGGCGCGCAACAGCGGTTCCCAATGGGCCTGACCGGTGACCGGGCTGAAGGCCGCCGGGGCGGTCAGGATGGTGGCACCATGGTCGGTGAGGGTGCGATGCAGATAGGGGAAGCGCACATCATAGCAGATGGTCATGCCCAGCCTGCCAAAGGGCACCTCAGCGGTCACCGCACGGCTGCCCGGGCGATAACCATCGGATTCGCGGTAGGTCTCGGTCGGGCTGACCTGCACATCGAACATGTGGATCTTGTCATACCAGGCTTTGATGCTGCCATCCGGCGCGATCAGGAATGAGCGATTGGCAAACCGGCCATCCGCATCCTGCGTTTTCAGCGCGAGGGAGCCGATCAACAGCCAGATACCATGCTCAGCCGCAGAGTCGCGCAGGCCCTTGAGGGTCTGATCCTCATCCTGATGCTGCAGCACCTCTTGCTGATGGCGGCGCGATGAGGACAGGCAATTCGTTACCTCTGGCGTTAGCACAAACTGCGCGCCGCCCAGCGCCGCCTCACGGATGAAGCCTTGGGTGATCGGCAGGTTTGCTGCCGGATCATCCGAGGCGTTGAGTTGCACAAGTGCGGTCTTGGTGATCATGCCTCAGGCCGCCAGCATCGGGTCAAGCTTGCCCGCGCTTTCCAGCGCATAAAGGTCATCGCAACCGCCCACATGCACATCATCGATAAAGATCTGCGGCACGGTGCGGCCGCCATTGGCGCGCTCAATCATTTTCGGCTTCAACGCCGGGTCGGTCAGCACGTTGTATTCGGTGAACTCAACCCCCTTTTCCTTCAGCAGGCGTTTGGCGGCATGGCAAAACCCACAAAGCGGGGAGGAGTAGATTTCTACATTCGGCATCTGGCGTTTCCTACAATCGGGCCTGATCTGTCATGTTCTCAGGCGTTTCCAGATATGTAGGGAGATTTTTGCGCCCGCGCCAGTAACAGAACGGATAGGTGAGATGCACCCGCTGCAAGGCAGGCCTCAGACACCGCGGCCAGGGTGGCCCCGCTGGTCATCACATCATCCACCAGACAGACCGGACGACCTATCAGCCGGTGCCGCCTGCGGGGATGAATGCGAAAGGCGCCCTGCATCTCAGCAAATCGCGCCTCACGCCCCTGCCCCTTGGTCGATTGCGTAGCGCGCAACCGCTGCACCAGATCGGGGCAATAGGCATGGCCGGTATAGTGCGCCAAGGCCTCCGCCAGCAGCGCCGCCTGATTGAAACGCCGTTTGAGCATCCGTGTCCAATGCAGCGGCACCGGGGTGATCAGCGTCTCGGGCAGCAGCACCGGCACCGCCACCTGCGCCATCCATCGGGCGGCAATTGGTACGATGTCCTGACGATCACCATGTTTTAGTGCCATAACCAACTGCCGCCCCTGCCCTTCATACAGCAACGCGGCGCGCCCCCGCTGCCAGGGGCGTTCCACCCGCAGACAGTCATCACACCGTTCTGCTTGATCCGATTCGCCCGGCAACGGCACGCCGCATTGATCGCAGACCAACCCGCCGATGAATTGCACCTCACGCCAGCAAGTCGGGCACAGTCCGGCCTCACTTTCCACCATTCCACCGCAGCCAAGACACCGGGGCGGGTAAATCACCCGCAGCGCTGTTTGAATTGTGGGCCAAGCCATTCTATCTACGCCCCATGAGTGATTTCCAGATGCCACCCCCTTCGGCCAGTGAGACGCCGCGCCTGACAGACCGCGCCGCACTGACCCGCAACCGCGCCCGTGCCCTAAAAGCCGATGCCCCTGCACTGTTCCTGCAGGAGGCTGCGATCGAAGAGGTCCAGCATCGTCTGCAAATGGTTAACAGAACGTTTACGAATCGCGCCGTGGTCACTGGGTTTCCTGCGCTCTGGCAGGCGGCCTTCCCCGAGGCACGGGTTGTCAGCGACGATGAGATCTTGGATCTGGAGGTCGGCGCCTATGATCTGGTGATCCATGCCATGGCGCTGCATTGGGCCAATGATCCGGTGGGTCAGTTGATCCAATGCCGTCGCGCGTTGCGCCCTGATGGGTTCTTCCTGGGGGTTGGCTTTGGTGGCCAAACCCTTGCCGAATTGCGCGCCGCCCTGGCTGAGGCTGAAGTTGCTGTGGCCGGTGGCCTGTCGCCCCGCGTGGTGCCTATGGCAGAGATTCGCGATCTTGGCGCACTGTTGCAACGGGCCGGTCTTGCCCTGCCGGTAGCGGACAATCTGGCGCTGGATGTCAGCTACCAAACCGCCTTTCACCTTATGCGGGACCTCCGCGCGATGGGCGAGGCCAACGCGCTACAGGCCCGGCTGCGTCATCCAACCAAACCTGCTGTGTTGCGCCGTGCCGCCGAGATCTATCAGGATCACCATGCCGACGGGGATGGCCGCATTCACGCCACCTATGAGCTGGTCTTCCTCACCGGTTGGGCCCCAGATGACAGCCAGCCACAACCGTTGCGTCCCGGATCTGCGACACAGCGTCTTGCCGAAGCGTTAGGAACACAGGAAACCAAGCTGCCGGATTGACCTGTGGCGCGAAGCGTTTATGTCCCTAACGAACGCCGCACTGGCGACAAGGTAGACGACGAAGGACGCGATGATGCTGGACGCTCAGACTACAGCCACCAAACCGGAACATGCCGATCAGGATCACCCCAAGGTTCCAACACCGAAAATCGGCGTATTGCTGGCAAATCTGGGCACCCCAGATAACACCGACTACTGGTCGATGCGCCGCTATCTGAATGAGTTCCTGTCGGACAAACGCGTGATCGATCTGCCGTCCTGGAAATGGCAGCCGCTGTTGCAGCTGATCATTCTGACAAAACGGCCGTTTTCTTCGGGTGAGGCCTATCGGTCTATCTGGAACGAAGAGGCAGACGAAAGCCCGCTGCTGACCATTACCAAGGACCAGACCGCCGCGATGGCGAAACGGATGCAGGACCGCTATGGCGACGGTGTCATGGTCGATTTCTGCATGCGCTACGGCAACCCGTCGACCGACTCCAAGGTGCGTGAAATGGTGGCCGCGGGCTGCACCAAGATCCTGTTCTTCCCGCTCTATCCGCAATATGCGGGCGCCACGATGGCCACGGCGAACGATCAGTTCTTCCGCGCGCTGATGAAAGAGACCTATCAGCCCGCCGCCCGCACCGTGCCGGAGTATTTTGACAACACCGCCTATATTGAGGCCTTGGCGACCTCCATCGAGGAGGCCTATGCCGCCGCGGAGAGCAAGCCGGAAATGCTGGTGGTGTCCTATCACGGCATGCCGAAACGCTATCTGATGCAGGGCGATCCCTATCACTGCAAATGTCAGAAACAGACCCGCCTGCTGAAAGAGCGGCTGGGCTGGGATGACACGCAGATTAAAACCACCTTCCAGTCGGTTTTCGGCCGCGAAGAATGGCTGCGCCCCTACACCGTGGAAGAGGTGGCGCGTCTGGCCAAGGAAGAGGGTAAGAAACACATTGCCGTGGTGGCGCCTGCCTTCTCAGCCGATTGCATCGAAACGCTGGAAGAGATCAACGAAGAGATCAAAGAAAGCTTCGAAGAGGCCGGTGGTGAACATTTCACCTATATCCCCTGCCTCAATGATCGCGATGACCATATGGATGCCCTGGCGCAGATCGTCGAAGACAACCTGAAGGGCTGGATCGACCCAAAGGGTTAAACTGCGATCCCGTCACAAGGCAGTAGACATGAAAAAGGCGGTGGATAATTCCACCGCCTTTAAAATTTTTAAGCGTCTGAACTGACGAATTAGTCAGCAACAGCAGCAGCAACAACAGCCAGCAGAACCAGCGGTACGATGATGCCAGCCGACGACGACGAAGTCGCGGTTTCAACGATGACTTCCGGCTCCATCACAGGGGCTTCCATGTTGCCAGCGAAGGCGGTCGAAGCGGCGGCGGTCAGAGCAGCGGCGAGAACGAGTTTTTTCATAGTATCCTCCAGAGATATTAGCTTGGTCAAAATGATTGCCTGAAACCAAGCGCAAGACGTCCTTGTAGAATTGTCTAAACATCAATTACCTAATAAATGCAAACCCCGTTTCCGGGGTTCGCAGCGGTGACAGTCATTTTGTGGTCAAATTAGCAACACCTGCGTTCCCACTTTGGTCATGGCGAACAACTCTTCGATGTGTTCATTGAACAAACCAATGCACCCGTTTGACGAACGACGGCCAATTTTGCGCGTGTCATGGGTGCCGTGGATCCGATAGTAGGTCCAGCTGAGATACAGCGCATGGGTGCCAAGCGGGTTATCCGGGCCCGGGCCCACAAAGTCCGGCCACTCCGGGTTACGCTTTTTCATCGATGGTGTCGGGCGCCAGCTGGGCCCTTCGACCTTGCGCACAACAGAGGTACGGCCGCGCCGGGTCAGATCCTCGGTCAATGGCACAGAGGAGGGGTAGAGTTTGTAGGTCTCACCATCCTCGGACCAGTAATGCAGCGCGCGCGAATCGATATCGACCAGCACGGCGCCTTTGCGCAGGTTGCTGAAGTAAGGACGCCAGTCCAGCGACCGGAAACTTGAAATGTTGCGCCGCACGGTCTGCGACACCTCAGCCTCAATTTCAGTGGTGTCCGCTTCGGCAACGCTTTGGGCAATCGCTGGCGCACCAATAAAAGCGGCGCTTCCAGCCATAAACCCGCGTCGATTCAGCAAAAACGGCGATGACTTTGACGGTAGCTTCGTCATGTAGAACCCTCCTGAGCCGCAGATCGGCTTTTGTCGCGGATATTATGGCGGGAATGCCGCAGTCGCAAATCAAAGACCTGTCATCATGCAGTTTCACGCTTATGTGGGTTTGAATAACCACGCTTTGCGCTGTAGGTCTCTGACAATTGAAATTACCCGAGGCGTTCAAATGTTGCGTTCATTCAGCTTGCTTACCCTGGCCGCAGTCAGCCTTGCCGCCTGTGTTGAGACAACGCAACAGCTGGGGTCTGACGGCAAACCGCTGCCGCAGCTTTATCGCATCCGCGCTGGTGAAACCTCGGCGATTCAGTTCCGCATGCTGGATTCGGTTAACGCGCTGCGCCAAGCTGCCGGCGCCACACCGGTCCAAATGAACGCCCAACTGAATGCGGCGGCCGCAACACATGCCCGCGACATGGCGATCCAAAACCGCCCCTGGCACTTTGGCTCTGACGGCTCCTCCCCCTTGGATCGGGTGGCCCGGGTGGGCTACACTGGTGCGTTGGTGGGCGAAAACATCTCGGAAACTTATGAGACCGAGATTGAAACCCTCGCCGCCTGGATGGAACAGCCGGACACCCGCCGTGTCATCGTGGCCCCCGAAGCCAGCGACCTGGGCTTCGCCTGGCATCAAGAAGTCAACGGCAAGATCTGGTGGACCCTGGTTATGGGTGATTCGAGCGCGACACAGGTGCTGTCCGCACCGATCCCTGACGCCGACACCACACCGCCGCAAAGCTAAAGAGCAATCACAGAGCGATAAAAGGCGCCGCAATCCGCAGGCGCCTTTTTCGTATCTGACGGGATCGGGTCCGCCGCTCAGATCACGGGTTGATCGTGATCGGCGTTCCGTTTTTGACCATCGCGTAGATCAGTTCAACTTCGCGGTCGGTCACAGCGATGCAGCCCGCAGTCCAGTCCTGTACCCCGTTGCGGTATTTCTCAGGACGGCCATGGATGAAGATATCGCCGCCTGGATCCACCCCGGCTGCGCGGGCTTCGGCCATATCGCGGGTGTCGGGGTAGTTGATCCCAACCGACAGATGGAACTTGCTGTTTGGGTTGCGGCGATTGATGAAATAGGTGCCTTCGGGCGTTTTCCCATCCCCTTCCCGCAGCTTGTCGCCTTCGGGCGAAAAGCCCAAACCGATATCGAAGGATTTCAGCACCTTGTCATGGTGCATCAGATACATCATCCGATCGCTTTTCTGCACGATGATGCGGGTCACTTCCGGGCCATGATAGCTGCGGAATTTCGACCCCGAGGAACAGGCCGCCAGCGCCATAAGCGCCACGGTCAGAACCGCCACCTTGATGTTTCGCATGTCTGCTTGCCTCAGAATTTCATTCTTGTGTTTTACCCAAGTGTATAACGCATTTCACACCTGTGCCGTAGCACAATTCGTGCCGCTTCAGGCTTTTCTGGTAAACTTTGCGACAAGTTCCACATGCGATGACCAGCGGAACTGATCCACCACCTGCACCCAGTGCAACTGATAGTTCCCGGCCAGCAGAATCTTAGCATCCCGCGCGAATGTCACTGGGTTACAGGACACAAAGGCAATCACCGGCACCGCCGAGGCTGCCAGTTCACGCACCTGCGCTTCGGCCCCGGCACGGGGCGGGTCGATCACCACAGCATCGGTCTTTTGCAGCTCATCCGGCATCAACGGGCGGCGGAACAGATCACGCGCCTCATGGCTGACCTTTTTCAGCCCCTGCGCCCGGCGCCAACCCAGATCAAGAGCGGCCATCATGGCCTTTTCCCCTTCGACCGCATGCACCTCCGCCGTTTCCGCCAAAGGCAGGGCAAAGGTGCCGCACCCTGCAAAAAGATCGATGACCTGTTTTGCCGGACCAACGATTTCCTTCACAGTGGCCAAGAGATCCAATTCACCCTGCGGGGTCGCCTGCAAAAACGCCCCAGACGGCGGCGACACATGCGCCTTGCCAAAGACCTGCAATGGCGGCTCACGTTGGCCGACCACCTCATCATCCCAGGCAAGCCGGGCCAGTTTAAAGGCCTCTACCTCAGCTGACAGATCGATCCGCAGCTGTTCATCCAGCGGCTTGCCGCCAGTCACTGCCAGATCCAAACCTGTTTCAGACATGGTGGCCAGAACGCTCAACTCACCCTTACGGCTGCCGCCGATCATCGCCAGCTTTTCCGCAACAGCCATGGCCTGCATCAGTTCGGGATGCAGCAGCTGACAATCAGGCACCTGCACGATCACATCGGACCCCTTGGCGTGGAACCCGGCCATCGCGCCCTTCTTGGTGCGCCGGACCGACAGGCTGGCGCGGCGGCGGGTCTGCGGCGGTGAGGTCAGGATCGGGCGAAACGTGGCCTCAAGCCCCTGCGCCGCCAGCGCCTGTTGCACGACCCCAACCTTCCAGTCGGCGACAAATGCATCCGAGGCATGCTGCAACTGACAGCCACCACAGCTTTTGTAATGACGGCAGTCGGCAGAAACCCGATCCTCAGACGGGGTGACAATGCGCACATCGCGCAGCCGCTGCCCATCCAACGTGCCGGTAACCTCTTCGCCCGGCAGGGTCATCGGTGCAAACACCGGCCCGGCATCGGTTTGCGCAATGCCATCACCCTGATGGCCCAAACGTGTGATCTGATATGTCTGCATGGGGCGCTCATAGCCAAAGCGCCCCGGTTGCACTAGCCCCTATTGCGGATAGGGCCCGTTCACCTCAGCCGTTCACTCAGCCGCCTTGGGTTGGCCGACCGTGTCATCCGCGCCTAGGAAACCACCGGACTGGCGATCCCAATAGCGGGCATAAAGCCCCTTTTGCGCCAGCAGCTCCGCATGGGTGCCCTCTTCGACGATGCGACCCTGATCCAGCACGATGATGCGATCCATCTGCGAAATCGTCGACAGGCGGTGTGCAATGGCCAGTACGGTTTTACCCTCCATCACCCGCTCCAGCGCGGTTTGGATGGCGGCCTCAACTTCGCTGTCCAGGGCTGAGGTTGCCTCATCCAGCACCAGAATAGGCGCGTCTTTGATAATCGCCCGGGTCAGGGCAATCCGCTGCCGCTGTCCACCGGAGAGTTTTACACCGCGCTCGCCAAGGAATGCGTCATAGCCCTCACGGCCTTCGCCATCACGCAGGCCCAGAATAAACGCATGCGCTTCGGCCTGTTCCGCTGCACCGATCAGGGCGGCCTCATCCGCTTCTGGGCGGCCATAAAGGATATTGTCACGCGCCGAGCGATTGAACATCGCGGTTTCCTGCGTGACCATGCCAATCTGCCGACGCAGACTTTCCTGTGTCACCCCGCGCAGATCCTGCCCGTCAATGGAAACGGCGCCATTTTCGCTGTCATAGAGCCGTAGCAGCAGCGACACCAAAGTTGACTTACCCGCCCCCGACGCGCCGACGATGCCCAGCTTTTCGCCCGGTTTGATCGTCAGGCTGACATCACTGACCCCGCCGATTTCACGCCCGTAGGCAAAGCTCACCTTGTCAAAGGCAATCTCCCCCGCGGTGACTGACAGCGGGGTGGCATCCGCGGCATCTTCCAGCCGATCCCGCTTGGTTAGGGTCTTCATCCCATCCTCAACTTCGCCAACGCTGGCATATAGCCCCATCAGGGCAAAGCTGAACCAGCCGGTCATCTGTGACAGCCGCAGCGCCACGGCACCGGCTGCCACGATGTCACCGGCGCTGGCCTGCCCCCGCGACCAGAAAAGCAGCGCCAAGCCAACCAGAAGCACCGGAATGGTGCCCCCCACCAGCATAAGAACCGTCCGGAACGTCGCGGATAGGAACCCGAACTGCAGTGACAGATCGCGGTAGTGCCGCATCGTGTCTAATGCGGCCTGATCTTCGTGATCGGCATGGGCAAACAGCTTCACGGTTTTGATATTGGTCACAGTGTCCACCACCTGACCACTGACCGTCGCACGCGCCCCAGCCCGGCGTTTGGCATAGGCACGCACCTGCGGAAGATAGATCCGAAGCACCATCGCGTAGAGGCCAAACCACAGGACAAAGGCAAGCGACATGCGCCAATCGATGGCGAAAAGCACCGCGAAGGACGCTGCGGCCGCTGCGAAGACAAAGGCCACCACCTGAATGACCTCAGACACCACCTGCGTCAGCGCATTCGCCGTCTGCATCTGTTTCTGCGCAATCCGCCCGGCGAAGTCATTGTCAAAGAAATCAACCGATTGCCCCAGCGTCCAGCGGTGCAGCCGCGACAGGATCAGCGGGCTGATATTTGGCGTCACGATATAGCCCGTCGCTAGGGCCGAAAGGCCCAGGATGACCGGGCGAAACACCAGGAAAAACACCAGAATGAAGATCAGTAGCCAGCTGGCATCGGTAAAGAAAGCCTCAGGCGTGCTGGCTGTCGCCATATCGATCACCCACCCCAGGAGGTACGCGGTCGTCGCATCCAGCCCGCCAGCCAGAACCGCCAGCACAATCGCCAGGCTCAGCGCAGGCCCGGCGCCTTTCAGCGACCAGCGTACAAAGGCAAACAGGGTGTCCGGCGGCGGCCCTTCTGCGCGGGCAAACGGGTCAAACATATTGAGACGGGACAACAGACGGGACATCGGAAACCTTTGGCTTGGTAAGATCCAAAAATATGTGCGCCTTGGCTGCCTGAACCCACCAGACGTCGGCGGGCTATGGGGGGCTAGCGGATGTTGCGTGCTCTGCGCAAGTCGATCCACCGGGCTCAAATTTGGATAGGGTATCTATGGCCCGCATTCAGATAGCACGCGCCCCAAAAGGGCAAGCGCTAAACCGCCCCGCACAGGCGCTTTGCGCAGGTGCACTCTATGGGGCTTGGCCCAACAACTGATCCCGAGTAGCAGAAAAATCAGACGCGATCCAAAGGCTCTGCAACCGACGCAACTCATCCCCTAATGCCCGGCCTTGAAACCGGTCCATCAGATCCGCTGACTTCACCGGAAACGCCGCCCCGGCACCGCGATCCACAGCGGCGAACGCCCCCGGCATCAGGGGTATTTCCAGCATCGCGGCCCGCAACACCAGAATGTCACGCGCCAAGGCTGCGCCATGATGATAGCCCAGCGCGCCGGGGCCCTCACTGCTGCCTATCTGGTCGCGATAGAGCGCCAAATGTTTGCGCTGCGCATTGGACAGGCGCAATTCGCGCCCGTCACCCTGCCCGCCAAGGGCAGCCAGGCGCCGGATGCCATCGGG
The DNA here is from genome assembly GCF_001458255.1 of Thalassovita autumnalis. Classification (GTDB taxonomy): domain Bacteria; phylum Pseudomonadota; class Alphaproteobacteria; order Rhodobacterales; family Rhodobacteraceae; genus Thalassobius; species Thalassobius autumnalis. Next base: position 88,475 of record NZ_CYSB01000026.1, on the reverse strand, counting down.
ATCCAGGCCGGCCTGAGCCTCCAGATGGACCAAAGGCGCCAGCGCCCGATCGTCCACACCGTCCAACACCATGGCCAAAACCCCGGACTGGCGCATCGCGGCAACCGATTGTTCCGGTGCCGGCGCAGAGAGCAACTTGATCAGTTCTACCCCCACCCGTTCGCGCGAAAGTGTCTCTATTCCAGCCAAATTCGCCGCAATTGCGGCCAGGGCTTCGGGATCCAGACCCTCGGACGGATCGCCATACCAGGCATGGAACCGGAAATAGCGCAGGATCCTCAGGTAATCCTCACGGATCCGCATTTCCGGGTCGTTGATAAATCGCAGATGCCGCGCCTCCAGATCGGCCAGCCCCTGCCCCAGCGGATCCACCACCAGCCCGTCGGCATCGCAATAAAGCGCGTTCATGGTGAAATCGCGCCGCTCGGCGTCTTCGACCATCGTATCAGCAAAGGCCACAACAGCGCGGCGGCCGTCGGTTTCCACGTCTTTGCGATAGGTGGTGATTTCATGCGGGATTCGACCCGAAACCACTGTAATCGTGCCATGATCGATGCCCGTCGGGATGGCATTTAGCCCGGCTGCTTCGGCCAGTTCCATCACTTTTTCAGGGCGCGCATCTGTTGCGATGTCCAGATCACTGACCGGGGCGCCAATCAAAGCGTTGCGCACGCAGCCGCCAACAAAATGCGCCTGATAGCCAGCATCACTCAGCATGGCGCAGACCGCCTGCGTGGCCGGATCAATCAACCAATCGCCGGTGACCTTCATACCATCCGCTCCGCCAGGCCGCGCAGCATCCGGGCCGTTGCCCCCCAGATGTAATAGGGCCCCCAAGGAACCGTATGGTAATACCGCCGCTGCCCGCGCCAGCGCCGCGACTGCACCAGATAATTGGCCGGATCCGCCAGATGGGCCAGCGGCACCTCAAAGATCTCATCCACTTCGCCTGGTTCTGCTACGGGCGCAAAGTCGTCACTAATTCGGCCCAAAACTGGCGTCACAGTGAAGCTGGTGACCGTTTCATGCCGTGGCAGCGTGCCAAAGACCTCCACCTGATCACGGCGCAACCCCACCTCTTCCCAGGCTTCGCGCAGAGCGGTGTCCACCACATCCACATCGCCCTCATCCACTTTCCCACCCGGGAAGGCGATCTGACCAGGATGATGTTTCAGCCGGGATGAACGCTTGGTCAGCACCACATGGGGGCCAGCGCCACGATCAATGAACCCCACCAGCACAGCCGCAGGGCGCAGCTTGCGCCCTGCGGGCAGGGAAACATCGGGGTTCAGGTCAAAATCAGAGGACTCGGCGCTGGGTCGGCCCAGCGCCTGTTTCACACCCACAAGGGGATCATGTGTTGCCATTGGCCTTTGCTGCCTCCAATCCGACCGTCTTGGGATCCAGATCGTAATGGGCTCCGCAGAATTGGCAATCCGCTGTGACACGGCCTGCATCGGTGGTCATCTTCTCGATGTCCTTGGCCGAGTAGATCGACAGCGACTGACGCACGCGATCCTCAGAACAGGTGCAGCCAAAGGTCACCGGCTGCAGATCATAGACGCGCGGCTGTTCCTCATGGAACAGGCGGGTCAGCAGCGTCGCCGGGGTCACCTGCGGGCCGATCAGCTCCAGCTCCTCGACCGAGTCGAGCAGGATGTTCACACGGTTCCAGTTTTCACCGTCTTCGCCATCCACCAGATCGCGGGCATGCATCAAGCCATCATCGCCGGTCGCCTCTTCGCCTTTGGCGAAGGGCGAGGCTTTCGGCATATGCTGCAGCATCACGCCACCGGCGCGCCAATGTTCGCCCACACCGGGCTCCACCGACTGACCAAAGGACAGCTGGAACCGGGTCGGCAGCTGCTCGGACTGGGCGAAATAGGCTTCGGCACATTCCGCCAGTGACGCGCCCGCCAGCGGGGTCAGCCCCTGATAGGGGGTCATGTTCTGGCCCTGATCGATCATGATCGCGAAATAGCCTTTGCCCAGCTGTTCAAACGGGGCAGAATCGGTCAACCGATCCGGATCAAAGCTGGCATAGGCGCGAATACGGGCCGGTTCGCCCTCGTTGGTGGGGCCATAGTAGTCGGTGGCAATCATCCGCACGGGACCGTCCGACTGCACCTGCAGCGACAGTTTCCAGCGCAGCTTAACCGTCTGACCGATCAATGCCGTCAGCAGGGCCATTTCAGCCACCAGCGCCTCAACAATGGTGGGGTAGTCATGCTGCTTCAGCACATTGCTCAGCACACCGTCCAAACGGGCGACGCGACCGCGAATATCGGCGTGGTCCAACTGGAACGGCAGAACGGTGTCGTCCCAGGCGAGTTTCGATCCAAGTGACATGGGGTTTCCTTATACGCCGACGCTTGGCATAGAGGGCGCGGCAGTCTGTGGCTCAAGAATTTGGTGGCATGGCATACAGGCTGAATATAGGCAGGACAAGCGCCAGTCCAAGGGGCGGCCATTCCAGACCCGGTTCGACCCGTAGAAACAGAAGGACTCGCCGCGATGATCCGACGCTTTGGCACGGCGCCAAGACCCGACAAACGTTACACAATGCGCCCCGGCGCCTATGTGATCCTGCCCCGTGGCCGGCAGGTGTTGCTGACCCATCAACAGGACCCTGAGCCCGAGTTTCAGCTGCCCGGCGGCGGCATCGATGCGGGGGAATCACCGCAGATCGCCCTGCATCGTGAGGTGTTTGAAGAAACCGGCTGGTCCATTGCCTATCCCCGCCGTCTGGGTGCGTTTCGCCGCTACACCTTCATGCCGGAATATGACCTCTGGGCGGAGAAGATCTGCACCATCTATCTGGCCCATCCCGTGCGCCGTCACAGTGATCCGCTGGAACCCGGCCACAGTGCCCATTGGCTACCGATTGAGGAGGCCGTGACCCTGCTGGGCAATCCCGGCGATCGCCATTTCCTGGCCCAGCTGCTCTGACCACGGCCTCCGCCCCAGAGCACCCCCCGCAATACGCCCGCGTCTTCATAAAGGCTTAACGATTCGCTGAGAAGCTTCGCTCAACCAGAGATTGATTACTGGATGGAGGGCATCATGATCAATTGGGAACGGGTACAGGAACTCTACACCGAACTGGGTGCGGCTGAGTTTTCTGAGGTGATGGAGCAGCTGCTGGATGAGCTGCATCCGATTGTGGAAAAGCTACAGGCGCCTGATCCGCTGACGGTTGAGGCGGATCTGCACCGGCTGAAGTCAGCGGCAATGAACCTGGGCTTTGCCGATCTGGCCGACAAATGCCGTGAGGTGGAGCGGCACGTTCAAGGCCTCAACACCCTGCATCTGAAAGACACGCAGGAGGCCGCCGCGCCACTCCATGCGCTGCTGCAGTGTTTTGATCGCTCCATCTCAGTTTTTGACGGCGAATGGTCGGTCCACGTCGCCGCCTGACCGGAATGCATTAAATCACAAACTCTGCGATGCTCTCATCTTCGGTGATGTCAGAGTAGACAAAATCGCTGTCCTCCAGGCGGGCAAACAGCGCTTCAAAATTCGCCGCCTCGGTGGTTTCGATCCCGATCAGGACCGAACCAAAGTTGCGGGCGTTTTTCTTCATATACTCAAAGCGCGCGATATTGTCTTCGGGTCCCAGTATATTCAGGAAATCCTTCAACGCGCCGGGGCGCTGTGGCAGGCGCAGGATGAGGTATTTCTTGATCCCCATATAACGCTGTGCCCGTTCCTTGACCTCAGGCAGGCGTTCAAAATCGAAGTTGCCACCAGAGGTGACGCAGACCACGGTTTTGCCTTTAACCTCATCCTTCAGATCCTTCAGCGCATCCACAGACAGGGCACCGGCAGGTTCCAGCACGATGCCTTCTAGGTTCAGCATCTCAATGATAGTGGTGCAAATCCGATCTTCGGGCGCATCCAGCATCTTGACCAAAGGCGTGTCTTTCAGCACCGCAAAAGGATGCTGGCCGATCTGCGCCACCGCCGCGCCGTCCACAAAACTGTCGACATGGTTCAGCTTCACCGGATGGCCTTCGGTAAGGGCCGCGCGCAGGCTTTGCCCGCCTGACGGTTCAACAAAACGCAAATCCGTGCCCGGTGCGACCTCCGCCATGTAGCGAGTCACCCCCGCCGACAGGCCACCACCGCCCACAGGCAGAACCACCATATCCGGCACCCGCCCCAGCTGCGCGGTCATTTCCGCCGCAACGCTGGCCTGGCCTTCAATCACATCAAGATCGTCAAAGGGGGACAGGAAATAGCCGCCCGCCTCTTTGCAATAGTCCTGAGCGGCCTCAAGACAGGCATCAAAATAGTCCCCAACAAGGCGAATTTCGACGTTTTCACCGCCGAACATGCGGGTTTTGTCGATCTTCTGCTGCGGCGTGGTGACCGGCATGAAAATCACGCCCTTCACGCCGAAATGCTTGCTGACATAGGCCACGCCCTGCGCATGGTTGCCGGCGGAGGCACAGACAAACACCTCAAGCGCAGGATCGCGCGCCAAGGCCTTACCCATGGCGTTCAACGCGCCACGGATCTTGTAGCTGCGCACCGGGCTCAGGTCTTCGCGTTTCAACCAAATCTCTGCGCCGTAAATCGACGACAGGTGATCATTGCGCTGGAGTGGCGTCGCCGGGAACAGGGCCCGCATCTGCTGCTCGGCCACGCGGGCCTTTTTCAGAAAATCGCTCATGCGCCTGTCTTGAAACACCCCTGCCCCAAAGGCAAGCGCTTTGGGGCAACTGTGCCGAAGTATACGGGATCAGGGGATCGCACGTTTCTCGACAAAGTACCCATAGAGTGTGGTGAGAACGCTGACACTGATCAGGAGAAGGCAAATTCCAAGCACTAAGGACAAAACAAATCCAATCAGCGGTACAGCTGGAACCAGCGAGGTTGGAATCGCTTCATTGGCTTTGCCGATGAGCAGCTCAATAACTGCAATGAGAACAAAGGCAGGCATATGGCCGGCACCGGCCTGCCAACCTTCCCGCAATGTCATTTTTCGCCCAATTGCGAGCCCGGGCAAAACGATAAATGAACGCATAAACAAGACAAGTACAACTACGCCAGCAATCGGTCCAAGAAAATCGGTGGAACTGCCGGCACCAGCTAACACGACGGTTATTAGGACGACCAAAATCAACACCGGAATCAGGGTCATCATTGACAGCACAAAGCCCTTCACCAAGTAGGCCCAGATTGCAGTCCAATCGACCTGATAGACAAACCCCTTGGGCAACTCTTCCAACAGGATGTAACGGTGCCAATAGACAGCGATCCAGGTACACATAACGGCATAAGCGAGCCCGAAGAGTGACAAAGCCACCAATACGGGACCATCGGTGTTTTCGGCATTGATATTGCCAGCCCAAATTGAAGCCACATCGACCCCTGTCACCAAACCCAATGCAATCGCTGAAATCACTACAAGACTGAACGGCAATACAACAATCTGCAGCGCCGCCTGCCAGTTGTTAGCCACCATCCGCGCCGAGAGCATAAAGAGTCTTAATCCAAGCACCTTAACCTCAAAGTCGTTTGCGCGGACAAAACCACAACCTTTGCGCCACAACAACCCGTCCACACCCCGACAGACCCCACGCCACCTTGCCCTTGGGTCCAAAACCCGCTATCGCGCTTGCGATTAAACAGATTCTAACGTGTCAGAGGTCGTCATGTCCGCGCCCAAGAAAGTTGTCCTGGCCTACTCCGGTGGCCTCGATACCTCGATCATCCTGAAATGGCTGCAAACCGAATACGGTTGCGAAGTTGTCACCTTCACTGCTGACCTCGGTCAGGGCGAAGAGCTGGAGCCCGCCCGCAAAAAGGCCGAGATGCTGGGTATCAAGCCGGAAAACATCTTCATTGAAGACGTCCGCGAAGAGTTCGTACGTGACTTCGTCTTCCCGATGTTCCGCGCCAACGCCCTTTATGAGGGTGAATACCTGCTGGGCACCTCGATCGCACGTCCGCTGATCTCCAAGCGTTTGGTGGAAATCGCCGCTGAAACCGGTGCTGATGCCGTGTCCCACGGGGCCACCGGCAAAGGCAACGACCAGGTGCGTTTCGAACTGGCAGCCTATGCGCTGAACCCCGACATCACCGTAATCGCGCCCTGGCGTGAATGGGATCTGTCGAGCCGAACCAAGCTGCTGGAATTTGCTGAACAGCACCAGATTCCGATCGCCAAGGACAAACGGGGTGAGGCGCCGTTCAGCGTTGACGCCAACCTGCTGCACACCTCTTCTGAGGGCAAAGTGCTGGAAGATCCGGCCGAAGCAGCCCCCGATTACGTCTACCAGCGCACCGTTGCGCCGGAAGATGCGCCTGACACGCCTGAAATCATCACCATCGGTTTTGAAAAAGGCGACGCCGTCAGCATCAACGGCGAAGCGATGAGCCCCGCCACCATCCTGACCGCGCTGAACGACTATGGCCGCAAGCACGGCATTGGTCGCTTGGACTTCGTTGAAAACCGCTTTGTCGGCATGAAGTCGCGTGGCGTCTATGAGACCCCCGGCGGCACCATCCTGCTGCAGGCGCACCGTGGCATCGAACAGATCACCCTGGATTCCGGCGCAGGCCACCTGAAGGATTCGATCATGCCGCGCTACGCGGAGCTGATCTACAACGGCTTCTGGTACTCGCCCGAGCGTGAGATGCTGCAGGCGCTGATCGACAAGTCGCAAGAGCATGTCACCGGCACCGTGACCCTGAAGCTTTACAAAGGTTCGGTCTTCACCGTGGCGCGCGACAGCGATCATTCCCTCTACTCCGAGGCCCACGTGACCTTCGAAGAGGATGCAGGCGCCTACAACCAGGAAGACGCCGCCGGCTTCATCCAGCTGAACGCCCTGCGCCTGAAACTGCTGGCCGCACGGGACCGTCGCCTGAAAGACTGACCCTTGGTCATGTAACAGGCTGACCATGCGTCAGTGTTGTTGGATTTGAGACGCCCCCCTAGCACAGGGGGGCGTTTTTATTTGGGGGGAAACCGATGACCTTGGAAGAGATTGCTGCACTGGTGCAGAAGGGTGTGACCCACAGTGGGTTTGCCGACAGCCTGAAATTTGACTGCGGTGATCTGGGTCAGGTGGTGATCGCGGATGGTCACGTCGGTCTGGAAAATCGGGACACCGATTGCACCCTGAAACTGTCGCTGGACAATCTGGCCAAGCTGGTCACCGGAAACCTGAACCCGATGACCGCCGTGATGATGGGCAAGCTGAAGGTCTCCGGCAATCCTGCCATCGCGCTGAAGCTCAAAGAGCTGCTGTAAGCCCTTGCCAGCGGCAGTCACGGGCCACTAGGCTGGTGATATGCTTGCACTCCGAGAGATCACCCGCGACACGGTAAACCCGCTGATCCGCCTCAAGGTTAAGGACTGGCAGCAGAACCTCGTCGCCCCCAATGCCGTCACCCTGGCGCAGGCTGCTTATGAACCGGGCAGCTATGTCTGGGGTCTGTGGGTTGAGGATCAGCCGGTGGGGCTGATGGCGATGGTGCATCCCCATCAGGCCGCAGAACTGGATCCGCAGGACGATCCGGATGCGGCTTTCCTCTGGCGATTGATGATTGCCGCAGAGGAACAGGGCAAAGGCTACGGTCTAGCCGCGATTGAGGCCGCGCGGGCACAGGCCCACGCCTGGGGCTTGCCGCGGCTGGCGGCCACTGTGGTGGACAGCGAAAACTCCAACATGGCGTTTTACGAACACCTTGGGTTTCACCAAACCGGCAAGGTGATCGACGGCGAGCTGCACATCCTGTGCAACGTCGCCTGAACGCGCAATAGGCTCTAACCCAGCCGAATTTCCGCCAATCGCTGATAATGAGGCAAGGCTTGCTCCAGCAACTCCGCCGCTGCACCGTGCAGTTCCGGTATGTCCGCATCCGGCGCCGCGAAGGTGGTTGAACGATGTACCGCGCCGTACCAATGCGCGGCCCAAACCCCATCATCCGGATGCCCTCCCACTGGCCAGCTGAGCATTCCGGGATCCCAGGGCAGATCGATAGCCGCGCAGAGCCGCTGCAACATGCCCTCAGGATCGCGGCGGATATCGTCACTGTCGATCACCACGGGGGGTTCACCGAAATGGCACACCTCCTCAAACAGCTCCGTCTGTTGGGTGAAGCCAATGTCGCTGAGCGTGGGGTTGTCATATTTAGCCCCAAAGCTGGCAATCACCCGCGCCGGGTGGCGGATCAGAAAGACATTGGTCACCTGGCGCATCCAGTCCCGCGGTACGCCGGGGATCATATGCTGGCACATGTGTTTCTGATAAAAATGCGGCTTTCCTGCCGGAATAGGGTCTAGAAGAGACTGCGCAACCACCGCAGGATTCTGCGGCTGGGAGGCCATCACCTGATCCCCCATAGGATGCTCAATCCCGGTCATTTTCAGATAGGCGGCATAGAAAGGCTCATCCACCACGGCACAGTCCCGACGGGCGCCGAAACTGTACATCATCGCAGTGGACAGATTACGCGGGCCAGACCACATCGCGATCCGCATCAGGCGCATTCCCGTTCGATCAGCTCTTTGTAAAGCGCGCGGATCTTCTTGGTCATCGGCCCCATCTGGCCATCACCGATCTGGCGGCCGTCAATGTCCCCTACAGGCGTTTGCGCGCCAAAGGTGCCGGTCAGAAACGCCTCATCCGCGCCATAGGTATCGACCAGCGAATAATTCCTCTCATGCACCGGGATGCCGTTAGAGCGGCAGAGGTCGATCACCTTCTGCCGCGTGATGCCGTTCATGCAATAATCCCCGGTGGAGGTCCAAACCTCCCCCTTCCGTACAATGAAAAAGTTGCAGGCGTTGGTGGTGTTCACAAAGCCATGCACATCCAGCATCAGCGCCTCATCCGCGCCAGCCTTTTCGGCGGCGATGCAGGCCAAAATGCAGTTCAGCTTTGAATGAGAGTTGAGTTTCGGATCCTGCGTCATCGGCAGCCCGCGCTGATGCGGCACCGTGGCCAGCCGAATAGGGCGCGGGATCGAGGGTTTGGAATGTTCCATAATGATCGCAACCGTCGGCCCGGTCTGCGACAGGCTGGGATGCTGGAACGGGCGCACCTTCAACCCACGGGTGATCATCAGCCGGGCATGGGCGTCGTGGGTCATGCGATTGGCATTTTGCGTCTCTAACAAGGCCGAAATCACCTGTTCGCGGGTCATGCCAATGTCCAGATCCACCGCCAGCGATGCCTCAAACAACCGGTCCATATGATCGTCCAGAAAGGCCCATGTGTTGTTGTAGAGGCGCAGCCCCTCCCAGATACCATCACCCAGCATGAACCCGCTGTCATAAACCGAAACCACCGCCTCGGCCTTGGGGACAATCTTACCGTTCAGGTAAATCAGGATCTGTTCGTTGCGGGCATCTTCTTCGGCCTGATGGGTGCTGACGTGGTCTTCTTGCATGGTGCCTCCTACTTGCTGGGACAGGCTAATCTGCGGGCCGGGTGGGGGAAAGTGGATTTTGGATCCCAAGGCCAATTCACACCGCCTCAAGCTTCTGTGAGCCTATCTTTCGCCCACGCCCAACATCTGCAAGCTTAACCGCACCGATCAGGAGGACCGCCGATGTTGCGCATTAACGATTTCAAACCCGCTTTACTGGCTCTGGCCATTGGTGTTGGGCTGATCGCCCAATGCGGCAAGCTGCAGGCCGCCCAGACAGAGGAGTTGATTGTCGCGGGCGGGTGTTTCTGGTGCGTCGAAAGCGACTTCGAAAGCGTCCCCGGCGTGATTGAAGTGGTTTCTGGTTATACCGGCGGCACCACTAAGAACCCGACTTACAAACAGATCGGCAAAGGCGGCACCGGCCATTATGAGGCGGTTGAGATCACCTTTAACCCCGCCCAAGTCAGCCGTGAGGCGCTGTTGCAGATGTTCTTCCGCTCGGTTGATCCCACGGATGCCGGCGGCCAGTTCTGTGATCGCGGCGAAAGCTACCGCACCGCTGTTTTCGTCTCTAGACCATCGGAAAAGGCCCTGGCGGAGAAGGTCAAAGCCGAAGCGCAAAGCGCGCTGGGGCAGAAAATCGTGACGCCTATTCTGGACGCCAACCGGTTTTATGAGGCTGAAGCCTACCATCAGGATTATTACAAAGGGTCCAAGATTGTGCTGACCCGGTTTGGCCCGATCAAACAATCCAAAGCCTACAAACGTTACCGCGATGCCTGTGGCCGCGACCAGCGGGTCAAAGCCCTCTGGGGTGATGCGGCACCATTTGCGAACAAGTAACGGAGCGGGGCCATTGGCCCCCTCACGCCGCGCCGGGCTGCCAATCCAGCACGTCCTTCAAATCCGGGATCACATCTGCGGTGCCCTGACGGGTGACCATCAATGCTGAGGCTTTGATCGCCAGTTCAATCGCCTCAGTATTGCTGGCGCCGCGATCCAGACCCGCCAGGAAATAGCCGGTAAACGTGTCACCTGCCCCGGTGGTGTCCACCGGATCCACCTTGATCGCCGGAAAATCCTGCGCCGCCCAGCCATTGGACTGATCGTAAAGCGTGCAGCCTTTTTCGCCTTTGGTCACCACAACCGTGGCCACCCCCATCTCGGCCGAGGGGTTGAGGCCGGTAGCGGCCTGCAGCTGCGACATTTCAATTTCATTGAGCACCAAAACGTCGATAAAGGGCAGAACCGCACGTACGGCATCCGCATCAAACGGGGCGGCGGCATAGGCAACACGCAGCCCCAGTTTAGACCCTGTTTCAGCCGAAAACGCCTGCGCATTGGTTTCATTCTGCATCACCAGCATATCGCCCTGCGCCGCCTCTGACAGGGCCAGACCGATCTGATCTTCGCCGATCGCCTCATTGGCGCCGGGATGCACGATGATGGCGTTTTCGCCCTGTGGGTCCAACATGATGATGGCGTGGCCCGTGGGCGCGTCCAGTTTGGCAATCGGGCGGGTGTCGACGCCATATTCAGTCAGCCGGTCGATCGCCCACTGGCCATCCCGGCCCACAGCCCCGATATGCGCCACCCGTCCCCCCGCACGGGCCGCCGCCACGGACATATTGGCCCCTTTGCCGCCCAATCCGGTGCTGAGCCCGCCGCTCAGGATCGTTTCCCCCGGCGCCGGGATGTGATCCAGCCGATAGAAATGATCCGCGTTGATTGAGCCAAGGTTCCAGAGTGCCATGTCACGCCCCTTTGAAGTGAAGCGCCAGATTGACGGGAGAATTGGGGAGATTGCAAGCGGCCTTTTGCCCGGGCGTGGCCCTAACCCGCCGCAAAAGAAAACGCCCGGCAGATCACTCTACCGGGCGTTTCCAATTTAAGTAGTTCGGGCTTAACCCACCTTACAGGCCGCCAGAACTGCCATATTCAGGATGTCATTGGCGGTGGAGTTGGTTGAGCAGATCTGGATCGAGTTATCGATGCCCGCCAGGATCGGACCAATCACCGTTGCCCCGCCCATTTCCTGCATCAACTTGACCGAGATCGAGGCCGAGTGGCGCGCCGGCACCACCAGGATGTTGGCCGGACCAGATAGGCGCTGGAACGGATAGGCCTCTTGCGCCTGCGGGTTCAGCGCCACGTCGACGGTCATTTCGCCTTCAAACTCGAAGTCAACACCGCGGCGTTCCAGCACCTGTGGAGCGACATGCATTTTGGTCGCGCGTTCCGACACCGGATAGCCAAAGGTCGAGAAGCTGACAAACGCCACGCGCGGCTCCAACCCCATGTGACGGGCCACATCGGCAGAGCGTTCCGCGATGGTCGCCAGATCCTCCTCATCAGGCCATTCATGCACCAGCGTATCCGCCACCAGCACAATCCGGCCTTTGTTCAAAAGCGCCGTCACACCAACCGCGCCGTTGGCGGCATCGGCGTCAAAGACGTGGTTCACCAGTTCCAGCACATGCGCAGATTTCCGGGTTGCGCCGGTGATCAGACCGTCGCCGTGGCCATGCGCCAACATCAGAGATGAGAAGACATGCCGGTCACGGCTGGCCAGACGGTGCACATCGTGGCGGTCAAAGCCTTTGCGCTGCAGACGCTGGTAGAGGAAGTCTTTGTACTGATCCAGGTGGCGGGTGTTGGCGGCGTTCACCACCTCCAGCTCACGCACGGCATCGGCCATGCCTGCCGCTTCCAGCTTCTCTTTCACGTCGGGCTCACGGCCCACCACCAGCGCCTTGCCCAGGCCGGACCGCTGGTACTGCACCGCAGCACGCAATACGCGGGGATCATCCCCCTCGGCAAAAATCATCCGCGCCTGTGCCTTGCGGGCGCGGGCATGAATACCGCGCATCACGTTGGCGGTCGGATCCATCCGCGATTTCAGCGACAGCTCATAGCCATCCATATCAATGATCGGACGGCGCGCCGCGCCGGTGTCCATCCCTGCCTTGGCAACACGCGGCGGGATCATGTGGATCAGACGCGGGTCAAACGGCGTGGGAATGATGTAATCCCGGCCAAAGCTCAGCGTTTTGCCATAGGCCATCGCCACCTCATCCGGCACATCCTGACGGGCCAGTTCGGCCAAGGCTTCGGCGCAGGCGATCTTCATCTCATCATTGATGGCACGGGCATGAATATCCAGCGCACCGCGGAACAGATAAGGGAAGCCCAGAACGTTGTTCACCTGGTTCGGGTAATCAGACCGGCCGGTGGCCACGATAGCGTCAGGGCGGACCGCATGGGCCTCCTCAGGGGTGATTTCCGGATCCGGGTTCGCCATCGCGAAGATCACTGGATCATCAGCCATGGCCTGCACCATGTCCTGCGTCACAGCCCCCTTGACGGAAACGCCCAGGAAGACATCTGCGCCCTCCATCGCCTCTTCGAGCGTGCGCAGTTTGGTTGCGACAGCATGGGCCGATTTCCACTGGTTCATACCCTCGGTACGGCCCTGATAAATCACACCTTTGGTGTCACACACGATGCAGTTCTCATGCCGCGCGCCCATGGCTTTCAGCAGTTCGATACAGGCGATCCCTGCCGCACCAGCCCCGTTGAGGACGATCTTCACATCTTCGATCTTCTTGCCGCTGAGGTGCAGCGCGTTGATCAGACCGGCGGCGCAGATCACGGCGGTGCCGTGCTGGTCATCGTGGAAAACCGGGATATCCATCTCTTCTTTGAGCTTCTGCTCAATAATGAAACATTCCGGCGCTTTGATGTCTTCGAGGTTGATCCCGCCAAAGCTGGGCCCCATCAGCTTCACCGCCTTGATGAACTCATCCGGGTCTTCGGTGTCCAGTTCCAGATCGATCGAGTTCACGTCGGCAAACCGTTTGAACAGGACCGATTTCCCCTCCATCACCGGCTTGGAGCCAAGTGCACCCAGATTGCCCAGACCCAAAACCGCGGTCCCGTTGGAGATCACTGCAACAAGGTTACCCTTGTTGGTGTAGTCATAGGCCAGTTCCGGGTTTTCGGCGATCGCCTCACAGGGGACGGCCACACCGGGCGAATAGGCCAGCGACAGGTCACGCTGGGTGGTCATCGGAACGGTGGCCTGAACCTCCCACTTTCCGGGTGTCGGTTCCAAATGAAAGGCCAAAGCCTCACTTGACGTAATTTTCTGCTTTGTCATGGCGGTTTTTCATTCCGAAAATTTCTAAGTTCACGCCTGCATACCTGTTGCGGCCCTCGGCCTCAACCGCTTGCAGCGGATCTCATCCGCCCAAACCCTACTGTTATCGCTAGCAAACCTGCAATCTGACGGGAATTTGAAACTCCTTCAAATGGGACCGAACGAACGCACCCGTGCAATCTGCCCTTCCCCCTGTTTCGCGGTCCCAGTATTGTCACGCGAAAGAAACCCAAGGGGGACATGGGGTGGCCGGGGCCAAAGCAGCAGTGACGCCAATGATGGCACAATATCTGGAGATCAAGGAAGCCTATGAAAACGCGCTTCTGTTCTACCGGATGGGCGATTTCTACGAGATGTTTTTTGACGATGCGGTCGCCGCAGCCGAAGCGCTGGACATCGCACTGACCAAACGTGGCAAACACAATGGTGCCGACATTCCCATGTGTGGCGTCCCCGTACATGCCGCCGAGGGCTACCTGCTGACCCTGATCCGCAAAGGTTTCCGCGTGGCCGTCTGTGAACAGATGGAAAGCCCGGCAGAGGCCAAGAAACGCGGCTACAAGGCGGTGGTGAAACGGGACGTTGTGCGCCTTGTCACCCCCGGCACCCTGACCGAAGATTCCCTGCTGGAAGCCCGCCGCCACAACTTCCTCGCGGCCTATGCGATGGTCCGGGATGAGGCCGCATTGGCCTGGGTCGATATCTCCACCGGCGAATTTCATGTGATGCCCCTGCCCCCGGTGCGTCTGGGGCCGGAGCTAGCACGTCTGATGCCCTCAGAACTGGTGATTTCTGAGGCTTCAGAGGCCGATTTGGCCGAAATAGGCTCTGAATCGGGCACGTCGTTGACACCACTGTCCCGCGCAGCATTTGACAGCACATCGGCGGAAAAACGGCTTTGCGCCCTGTTCTCCGTCGGCTCGCTGGAGGCGTTTGGCCAATTCACCCGTGCCGAAGTGTCGGCGATGGGCGCCGTGGTCGAATATCTGGAGATCACCCAGAAGGGCAAGCTGCCGCTATTGCAAAAGCCGGTGCGCGAAGCTCAGGCGCGGGTGATGCAGATCGATGCCGCCACCCGCCGCAATCTGGAACTGACCCAATCGATGAACGGAGGCCGCGCCGGTTCCCTGCTGGCGGCGATTGACCGCACCGTCACCGCTGCCGGGGCCCGCCTGCTGGAACGCCGCCTGTCCAGCCCATCGCGGGTGTTGAACGTGATCCGTGATCGCTTGGCTGCAGTCGATTTTGCGCTGGAACAGTCCCGATTGGCCGAAGATCTGCGCGATGATCTGCGCAAGGTGCCCGATCTTGATCGCGCCCTGTCCCGGCTGGGTCTGGAGCGTGGCGGCCCCCGCGATCTGGCGGCCATCCGCAACGGTCTGGGACAGGCTGCCCAGATCAGCGACCGCATTGCGGACGCGCCCCTGCCCGATCTGCTGCGCAATGCTGCTGAAGCGCTGGTGGGCCATGATGAGCTGACCGACCTGTTGGAAAACGCGCTGATCGCGGAGCCACCGCTGCTGGCCCGTGACGGTGGCTTTATCGCCCCTGGCTTTGACGAAGAGCTGGATGAAATGCGCCAGCTGCGCGATGAAGGCCGATCCGTCATCGCCGCGATGCAATCCGAATATCAGGAACTGACTGGCATCAACTCCCTGAAAGTTAAGCACAATAACGTGCTTGGCTATTTCGTTGAGGTGACGGCCACCCACGCTGACAAGATGCTGTCTGAACCGCTGTCGGACACGTTCAAACACCGCCAGACTACCGCCAATCAGGTGCGTTTTACCACCGTCCCCCTGTCGGAGATGGAGACCAAGATCCTCAACGCCGGTGGTCGCGCGTTGGAGATTGAAAAGCGTCTGTTTGACAGCCTGGCCCGCGCCATTCTGGACCGTGCGGATCACGTGAACGTCGCCTCACGGGCCTTGGCCGAACTTGACCTTGCCACCGCCCTTGCCGATCTGGCCCGGGCCGAGGATTGGGCCAAACCGCAGGTGGACGACTCCCGCACCTTGCAGATCACTGGTGGACGGCATCCCGTTGTCGAACTGGCGCTGCGCAAACAGGGGGGGGCGCCCTTCATTGCCAATGACTGCGACCTTGCAGATGGCACACCAGGCGCCGATATCTGGCTGCTGACCGGCCCCAACATGGCGGGTAAGTCGACCTTCCTCAGGCAGAACGCCCTGATCGCACTTCTGGCGCAGACCGGCAGCTATGTCCCTGCAAAGGCAGCAAAAATCGGCATCGTAAGTCAGCTGTTCAGCCGCGTCGGCGCCTCGGATGATCTGGCCCGTGGCCGCTCAACATTCATGGTGGAAATGGTGGAAACTGCTGCCATCCTGAACCAGGCCGACGACCGCGCGCTGGTCATTCTGGATGAAATCGGCCGCGGCACCGCGACCTATGACGGCCTCTCCATCGCCTGGGCGACGCTGGAACATCTGCATGATGTGAACCAGTCTCGCGCACTGTTTGCCACCCATTACCATGAGATGACCAATCTGGCGGAGAAGCTGAAAGGCGTCGACAACGCCACCGTTGCGGTGAAGGAGTTCGAGGGTGAGGTCATCTTCCTTCACGAAGTGCGCAAAGGCGCGGCGGATCGCAGCTACGGGGTGCAGGTTGCCAAACTGGCCGGCCTGCCGGATGCGGTGGTTGCCCGCGCCCGTGTGGTGCTGGACGCGCTGGAAAAAGGCGAACGTGAAGGCGGCAAAAAACAGGCGGTGATCGATGATCTGCCGCTGTTCTCCGCCGCGCCGCCCCCGCCGCCACCCGCAGCCGCCAAAGGTCCTTCCAAGCTGGAAGAGAGACTGGATCAGATCCTGCCCGATGACCTGTCGCCCCGCGAGGCGCTGGCGCTGCTTTATGAGCTGAAGGACCTCAAGGGCAGCTGATCACCAGCTGCCCGAACTGCCGCCCCCGGATGAGCTGCCGCCCCCGAACGAGGAAGACGAGGAGGACGACGAAGAGCTGCGCTCCTTGCGCGGAATGATTTCAGTCGCCGACCAGGTATCACCGCAATGCTGGCATTCATAGTCCACCCGCCGCCGCCCGGTGCTGGAGGTCGTAGCATGCTCTAACACGGTGCTTTCGCTTTCCAGCGTGCGATATTTGCACGTCCGGCAAGCCCCATAACCTGAGAACCAACCGCGATAGGCCTCAATTGTGCGATGACCGCATTGGCCGCACTCCCAGACGTCGTAGTCAACGCTCTTCAGCTGCTCTTCTTTCACCTGCCCGTCATTCAGCAGCGCGTCGTCCAGATCCTCCGGCACCAGCTGCATGCGCTGACCGTCCACCGGACAGATCCGTGGCCGGCGGCGGCGCCAACGCATGAAGAAAAACGCGCCAATACCCGCTACCGGCGTTGTCGCCGCGTAAAACCATTTGGCGTTCCGCTCAAAGAAACCCGGCGGCTCATACCCCGGTGGATAGATCACCTCTCCAGAGGAGACCTCTTCTTCCACACCGCTCAGCTCCACAATCAGCGCGTCGGCACCCTCCATGATGCCATTGGCGTAATTGTCCTGACTGAACTGGGGCACGATGATGCGATCAATGATCCGCTTGGTGCTCACGTCCTTGCTGTCACCATAGCCCGCGCCCACCTCGATCCGCAGCACCCGGTCCTCAACCGCCACCAACAGCATCGCGCCGTCGTTGCGGGTCGCATCGCCGACACCCCAGCTGTTGAACAGGCCGGTAGCGAAAACTTCGATGTTTCCCTCATGACCATAGTCCAACATCGAACCAATCGTCACAACGGTCAGTTCAATCCCGTGATCATCGCGCAAACGGGCCAAATTCCGCCTTAGAATACTTTCGTGTCCAAGGTCTAAAAGTTCAGCAAAATCATTAACATAGATGTCATTATAGGCGGGATACTGCTGCGCTCTCGTCGCGCTGAGGGACAACAGGAGGCATAACAGGGCATAAGCTAAAAATCTCATCGCTCTAAGAGGCCCGATTTTCAGACGGCCTGTCAAGAAATCTGCCTGCCACCAGACCAACGAAAAAGGCGCGGCCTCGCGGCCCCGCCTTTCACTGTTTCAAAAATACTCAAAATCCCCGATCCGCCACTTGCGACCAAGGGACTGAGTTTTATGCCGTCATCGAGCTGACGCCGACCTGTGCCGGACGCAGCAGGCGATCGTGCAGCATGAAGCCCACGGCCGAGACCTGAATGATCTCCCCCGCCTTGGTGCCGGGCACCGGCGCTTCGAACATGGCTTCGTGTTCGTTTGGATCAAACTTGTCACCCACAGCCGGGGCGATCACTTCGATGCCATGTTTCTTGAAGGTGTTCTTCAGCTCGCGCAGGGTCAGCTCCAGACCTTCCAGCATCGCGCCCATGGCTTCGCGCTGTTCGTCGCTGACCGCATCCATCGCCCGCTGCAGGTTGTCGTAAACCGGCAGCATGTCCCGCGCCAGCTTGGAACCACCGTATTGCTCAGCCTCGCGGCGCTGCTTGTCGGCACGTTTGCGCGAGTTTTCAGCATCGGCCAGGGCACGCATGAACTTGTCGCGGAAATCGTCGCGTTCGGCGCGCAGCGCCTCCAGCTCATCCACTTCTTTTTCCAACTCCAGCGCCTCTTCTTCGGCCAGCTCTTCAGCTTCCAGTTCGGCTTCGCTGGTCTCGATATCATCGAGGAATTCGTCTTCTCTAGGCATGTGCCACCTTTTCCAACTTTAGCTGCGGTCGGAAATCATCCGCCCGACCAACTGCGCCGTGTAATCCACAATCGGGACGATCCGGCCATAGTTCAGTCGCGTGGGGCCAATCACCCCCACCGCACCAACAATCTTACGGTCAGCGTTCATATATGGAGAGACCACCAAAGAGGAACCCGAAAGTGAGAAAAGTTTGTTCTCAGAGCCAATAAAAATGCGAACGCCGTCGCCTGCCTCGGTCAAATCGAGGAAATCCGCGATATCCCGCTTGCGTTCCAGATCATCAAACAACTCGCGGATGCGGTTCAGGTCCTCTTCGGCACCTTCATTTTGCAACAGATTCGACCGCCCCCGCACGATGAGTCGCTCATGTTGGTCGCCGTCTTCGGCCCAGACCGCCAGCCCGCTGTCGATCAGCGCATGGGCCAGGGTGTCAATCTCCTGCCGGCGGGCATCGATCTGCTGTTTCATCGACTGGCGTAAATCGCTCAGCGTCTTGCCTTCAACAAAGGCATTCACAAAATTCGCCGCTTCCCGCATGGCCGAGGGTGTCAGACCCGGCGGCGGGGTGAAGACCCTGTTTTCCACGTGCCCATCTGAGAATACCAGCACAACAAGGGCCCGATCCGCCGCAAGAGAGACGAATTCAACGTGTTTGATCGCGGCCTCATGTTTGGGCGCCAACACCAGTGAGGCCCCCTGTGTCACCCCCGACAACGCGGTGGAGACCCGATCAAGCACATCCTGCACGTCGCCTGCATTGCTGGTCACCGTCTGATCCAATGCATGCCGGTCCGTGTGGTCCAGATCGCGCACCTCCAACAGCCCATCCACAAACATCCTCAGACCCTGCTGCGTAGGCACCCGGCCGGCGCTGACATGGGGGCTGTCCAAAAGGCCCAGATACTCCAGATCGCCCATCACATTGCGGATGGTGGCGGCGCTGACCTTCTCACTCATCTCGCGGGTCAGGCTACGGGAGCCCACAGGCTCCCCAGTGGTCAAATAGCCCTCAACAACGCGGCGAAACACTTCGCGCGAGCGGTCATTCATCTCTTCTAGAATTTTGCTGCGATCTGTCATGCTCATCCTCGGCACCCCATTAAAGAGGATCGTCCAGAAAGGTCAATCACGCTTACGCCAAACCCGACCGCAGCCCTTGCCAGCCGCCCCTTCTGCCCTGTATCCCCGCAGGCAAATCGAACAGAGGAATTTTGAGATGCGTCCTTCCGGAAGAGAACTCAACGAAATGCGCCCGGTTTCCATTGAAACCAATGTGACCAAACACGCCGAAGGCTCCTGCATGATCCGCATGGGTGACACCCATGTGCTGTGCACCGCCACCCTTGAGGATCGTGTGCCGCCCTTCATCAAAGGGTCAGGCCTGGGCTGGGTGACAGCAGAATACGGCATGCTGCCGCGTTCGACCACCTCGCGCATGCGTCGTGAGGCCGCGATGGGCAAGCAGGGCGGGCGCACCGTTGAAATCCAGCGCCTGATCGGCCGTTCCCTGCGGGCTGGCGTGGATCGCTCCGCTCTGGGCGAACGTCAGATCACCGTGGACTGTGACGTTATTCAGGCCGATGGCGGCACCCGCTGCGCCTCGATCACCGGTGGCTGGGTTGCGCTGAAACTGGCGGTTCAGAAACTGATGAAAACCGGACAGGTCGTCTCTGACCCGCTGATTTCGCCAGTTGCAGCCGTGTCCTGCGGTATCTACGCCGGCCAGCCGGTTCTGGATCTGGACTACCCCGAAGACTCTGAGGCCGGCGTTGATGGTAACTTCATCATGCTGGGCAACGGTCAGATGATCGAAACCCAGATGTCCGCCGAAGGCGCCACCTATTCCCGTGACCAGATGAACCAGCTGCTGGATCTGGCTGAAAAAGGCGTAGCCGAGCTGGTCGCCGCCCAGATGGCTGCGGTCAATGCGTAAGTTTGCGGGAGAAAAGATCCTTGTCGCCACCCACAACGCGGGCAAGCTGCAAGAGATCACTGAAATCCTGGCCCCCCACGGCGTGTCCGTGGTGGGTGCCGCCGAAATGAATCTGCCGGAACCGGAAGAGACCGAGGACACATTCGTCGGCAATGCCCGGATCAAGGCCCATGCCGCCGC
This sequence comes from Thalassovita autumnalis, assembly GCF_001458255.1. Lineage (GTDB taxonomy): Bacteria > Pseudomonadota > Alphaproteobacteria > Rhodobacterales > Rhodobacteraceae > Thalassobius > Thalassobius autumnalis. The sequence goes on along the minus strand of NZ_CYSB01000026.1, from coordinate 68,133 downwards.
GCAGGCGACCGGCCTCCCTGCCCTCAGCGATGACAGCGGGATCACCATCGACGCGCTAGACGGCGCGCCGGGTGTTTACACGGCGGATTGGGCCGAAACAGGCTCTGGTCGGGACTTCATGATCGCGATGACCCGCGCCAATGATGAAATCACCGCCAAAGGCCCTGATGCACCGCGTTCGGCCCAGTTCCGCTGCACCCTGGTGCTGGCTTGGCCCGACGGTCATGACGAAGTGTTCGAAGGGGTGATGCCCGGCAATCTGGTCTGGCCAATTCGTGGCGAACACGGCTTTGGTTATGATCCGATGTTCATGCCGGATGGCTATGACATCACCTGCGCCGAGATGGAGAAGGAAGAAAAGAACCGCATCAGCCACCGTGGCCGCGCTGTTCAGGCCTTCCTGAAAGGCTGTTTTGGCTGATTTCGTCACAGAGGATTGGCGACAAGGGGGCTTCGGCCTTTACCTGCATTGGCCGTTCTGCGCGGCCAAATGCCCCTACTGCGATTTCAATTCGCATGTTTCCCGCGAAATAGACCAGAAACGCTGGCTTAGGGCCTATCTGTCCGAACTGGACCGCTACGCCGCGGAGCTGCCGGAACGGGTTTTGACCTCAGTCTTCTTTGGCGGCGGCACCCCATCGCTGATGGATCCCGAAGTGGTGCATGGCGTGCTGGACCGCATCCGCCAGCTCTGGCCGCAGGCAAACGACCTGGAGGTCACGCTGGAGGCCAACCCTGGATCGGTTGAGGCCGGCCGCTTTCATGACTACGCGCAGGCCGGTGTCTCGCGCGTTTCGATGGGGATTCAGGCCCTGAATGACCGCGATCTGAAACGGCTGGGCCGCATTCACAGCGTAGAAGAAGCCCGCGCCGCCTTCGACATTGCCCGCAATCAGTTTGAACGGGTCAGCTTCGATCTGATCTACGCCCGTCTGGACCAAACGCTGGAGGACTGGCGCGCGGAGCTGAAAGAGGCGCTGAGCATGGCGATTGATCACCTGTCGCTCTATCAGCTGACCATTGAACAGGGCACGGCCTTTGGTGACCGCTATGATCGCGGATTGCTGCGTGGCCTACCCGAAGATGACACCTCAGCAGATATGTATGCCGCCACACAAGAGATCTGCGGCGCCGCCGGGATGGAGGCTTATGAGGTCTCAAACCACGCCAAACCCGGCGCCGAAAGCCGCCATAACCTGATCTACTGGCGCTACGGTGATTTCATCGGCATTGGCCCCGGTGCCCATGGCCGTATCACAGTGGATGGGCAGCGCATGGCCACCGATGCGGAACGCACACCTGGCAAATGGCTGCATGCGGTCGAAGCTCTGGCCCCGCTGGAAACACGCCACCCGATAGACCCACTAGATCAAGCGGGTGAATACCTGATGATGGGGCTTCGGGTCAGCGATGGCCTAGACAAAAGCCGTTACGAAAACATGGCGGGTCAGCCCTTGAACGCGGACAAACTGCGCTATCTGACAGAGATCGGAATGATCCGCGAAACGAGGCATTCTGTCCAAGTGACAGAGGAGGGCCGGATGGTCCTCAATGCGATCATCAAAGAACTGCTGGTGGACTAAGATGCGCTTTATCTGGGCCGCATTTGGGCTGATCGCCCTGGCACTTGGAGCAATCGGCGTTTTCCTACCGCTGCTGCCCACAGTGCCCTTCATGCTTTTGGCCGCATTTTGTTTCGCCCGCTCCAGTGAGCGGCTACACAATTGGCTCCTCAGCCACCCGACCTTTGGCCCCTCCATCCAGGAATGGCAGGAACGCGGCGCCATCAATCCCCGCGCCAAACGCTACGCAACAATTTCTGTTGTGGTGGTGTTTTCCATCTCGCTGATCGCGCAACTGCCCTGGCATGTTCTGGCGATCCAAGCGGTGACGCTTAGCTGCGTCATGCTGTTCATCTGGACCCGCCCGGACCACTGAGCTCGCAATGGCCCGGAGGGGATTGTTTCACGTGAAACAGGTCAGCTGACCACAGACAGCTTGCGGCACAGCTCATCCAAACCGTCGAAATCCTCATAGGAAATGACCAGCTTGCCGCTTTCGCCGCCGGCGTCATGATCGATCGAGACCTTCATGCGCAACGCTGCGGACAGGTCCGCCTCCAACGCGCGGGTGTCGGCGTCTTTCTCAACCGATTTACGCGCGGGCTTCGGCCGGGGCTGATCCATCTCGGACAGTTCGGTAACGGTTTTCTTGGCCAGTCTTTCGGTTTCACGCACCGAAAGGCCTGAGCTGATTACCTTCTTCGCCAGCGAAACCGCGTCGTCAGATGTAATCAACGCCCGGGCATGGCCCGCACTCAGCTTGCCATCGCGCAGAAACTCCTGCACCTCATCAGGCAACTGCAGCAGGCGCACCAGGTTCGCGATGTACGAACGGCTCTTGCCCAGCACCTCGGACAGCTTTTCCTGCGTGTGGCCAAACTTGTCCATCAGCGCCTTGTAACCCGCGGCCTCTTCCACCGGGTTCAGGTCAGCACGCTGGATGTTTTCGATGATCGCAACTTCCAGCACTTCGGTGTCATCGAAGTCACGCACAACAACGGGGATCGTGTGCTGCATCGCGATCTGCGCGGCACGCCAACGGCGTTCCCCCGCTACGATCTCATAGGCACCGGCATCGCCGGGACGGGCCCGCACGACCAGCGGCTGGATGATGCCCTTTTCCTTGATCGAGGCAGCCAGTTCATCCAGCTGTTCCTTGGTAAAGGTCCGGCGCGGCTGATCCGGGTTTGGATGGACCTTTTCAATCGGCACCATCATATCGGGGCGGCGCGTGGCCTCCCCCTGCCCTTCAGCAGCAGCGGCTGGCGGTGTCACATCTGCCATCAATGCGGACAACCCGCGGCCCAATCCCCGGGATTTAGGACGATCGCTCATGGTGCCTCCTCTTATATTTTTGCTTATTGAGCGGCGATTTTAACGTTTTTACCCAGCAGCTCCTTAGCCAACTGCAGGTAAGACTGCGCGCCTTTTGACTGCGGGTCATATTCCAGAACCGGAACCGCGTAAGATGGCGCTTCGGAAACGCGGACATTCCGCGGAATCACGGTTTCAAACACCAGTTCCCCCAGATTATCGCGCGCATCTGCCTCCACCTGTTGCGACAGGTTGTTGCGGGCATCATACATGGTCAGCACGATCCCCTCGATCCGCAAATCTGGATTGGCCGTGCTACGCACCTCACGGATGGTCAGCATCAACTGTGACAGGCCTTCCAGTGCGAAGAATTCTGACTGCAGCGGCACAAGCACAGAATGAGAGGCAACCATCGCATTGACCGTCAGCAGGTTCAGCGACGGCGGGCAATCGATCAGGATGTAGTCATATTCAAACGTGTCCATCGCATGCTGACGCAGCGCATCATGCAGCAGGAACACCCGCTTTTCATTTGAAATCAGCTCAATATCGGCCGAGCTCAGATCCACAGTGGCCGGAATGATGCTCAAACCTTCGGTGCCAGTGGCCTGAATAACATTCGTCAGCTCCACATCGTCCAACAGCAACTCATAGGTCGTGTATTCACGTGCGTCATTTTCCACGCCAAGCCCGGTGGACGCGTTGCCCTGCGGGTCCAGATCCACCACCAAAACCTTCATCCCCTGCGCGGCCAAAGCGGCGCCGAGGTTGATCGTGGTCGTGGTTTTCCCCACCCCGCCCTTCTGGTTGGCAACGGAGATGATCTTGGGCCCCGGCAAACGCGTGGGATCAGACATGAGCAACTTCCCTGATTCTGAAAATGACGGCCTCAGCTTCTGTCTTACTTGTAAAACGCTCATGGTCGAATCGCCACGATTGCTGTGCGTCCGTCAGTTCTTTTTCCCAGGTGGCACCTTTTGGAAACAGCGCCATGCCGTCCTTGCGCATATGTTGATCAGCAAAGCCAAGCAGCGCCGTCAAATCCGCCAAGGCCCGCGCTGACAAAACGTCAGCCTGTAAAGGATCCAAGGCCTCAATCCGCGAATCCAACACTTTGGCCTGCAGAGCAAGTTCGCGGATCACCGTGCGCAGGAAGGTCGCTTTACGGGTATCGCTTTCGACCAGCGTCACCCGCATGTCCGGCCGCAACTCTTTCCCCAGCACCGCGACCACAAGTCCGGGAAACCCACCGCCGCTGCCCAGATCCACCCAATGTTGAGTATTCTCCGGTGAATATTGGAAAATCTGCGCAGAATCGACGAAGTGCCGGTCCCACAATTGGCTCAAAGTGGAGCGGGCCACCAGGTTGATCCGCGGATTCCACTTTTCCAACAGCGCAACATACGCGTCCAGCTGATCCAATGTTTCACGTGAAACATCCAGTCCAATGTCCCTCACGCGCGTTTCTCCCGCTTGGCTTGCCGAAGTTTCGCAAGCAACAACGTCAATGCCGCAGGGGTCATGCCGTCAACTCTCGCCGCCTGGGATAGGTTTGCCGGGCGTGCTGCGTTCAGCTTAAGCTTCAGCTCATTCGACAGCCCATCAATCACATCATAAGAGAAATCATCGGGAATGACCTGCTGTTCATCCCGTTTCACCGCCTCAACATCACGCTGTTGCCGCTGAATATAGTTGGCGTAAAGCGCATCTTTTTCCAACTGGGATTGGGTGTTTGGATCGATCTCCGCCAGTGTGGCATCCAACTCTATCAGCTTGGCAAAGTCGACATCTGGGAAGGCCAGAACCTGAAACAGGCTGCGGCGCGCGCCATCCTGGTTGATTTTGAACCCGTGTTCCGCCAATTGCCGCGGTGTGAACGAAGCCTCTTCCAACCGTTTCCGCCCCGCCTCCAGACGGGCCATCTTATCCTCAAACGCAGCTTGCCGCGCAGATGAGGCAAAGCCGTGCTCAATCGCCTTCGGCGTCAACCGCTGATCCGCGTTATCTGCCCGCAAGGACAGCCGGAATTCGGCGCGGGAGGTGAACATCCGATAGGGTTCCGTCACGCCGCGTGTTGTAAGATCGTCGATCATCACGCCGATGTAGCTGTCAGACCTGCTGAAACTAACGGGATCTTTACCCAACGCGCGCGCTGCGGCGTTCAAACCGGCAACAAGCCCTTGCGCCGCGGCCTCTTCATAACCCGTTGTGCCGTTGATTTGGCCCGCCAGGAACAGGCCGGGCACGGTTTTCACGCTCAGATGTGCATCCAACGTGCGCGGATCCACGTAGTCATATTCAATCGCATAGCCTGGCTGCAGGATCACAGCTTCCTCCAACCCGTAGATGGAGCGGACGTAGTCCAGCTGCACCTCTTCAGGCAATGAGGTCGAAATCCCGTTTGGGTAAACCGTGTGATCGTCAGCGCCCTCAGGTTCCAGGAACACCTGATGCGAGGTTTTATCGGCAAAACGCACGATCTTATCCTCGATCGAGGGGCAATAGCGCGGCCCTACCCCATCGATATGCCCGCCGTACATGGCGGATCGATCCAGATTGTCGCGGATGATCTGGTGCGTGCGTTCGTTGGTATGGGTGATCCCGCAGGAAATCTGCGGCGCCGTCACCTTATCAGACATGAAGGAAAACAGCACCGGTTCATCATCGCCTGGCTGACTGTCCAGCAGATCCCATTTAATCGTGCGGCCGTCCAGACGCGGCGGCGTGCCGGTTTTCAAACGCCCTAGAGGCAGATCAAAGCTGTCGATCCGCTCCGCCAGTTTGACCGAGGGTTTATCCCCCATTCGGCCGCCGGGCTTTTGAACATCACCGATATGGATCACGCCACGCAGGAAGGTGCCGGTGGTCAGGACAACCTGCTTGGCCTGCAGCTCACGCCCATCTGCCAGAACAACGCCAGATACGGTGTTCCCCTGCATGATGAAATCGGTGGCTTCGCCTTCAACGATCTCCAACCCCTGTTGGGCTTCCATCTCAGTCAACATGGTTTCGCGGTAGATCTTGCGGTCAGATTGCGCGCGCGGACCTTGCACAGCGGGGCCTTTGCGACGGTTGAGCAGGCGAAACTGAATGCCAGCAGCATCTGCAACACGGCCCATCACGCCATCCAAAGCATCCACTTCGCGCACCAGATGCCCTTTACCCAGGCCACCGATGGCCGGGTTGCAGGACATCACGCCGATGCCTTCCCGTTTCAGCGTGACCAAAGCAGTACGCGCGCCCATCCGCGCGGCGGCGCTGGCCGCGTCACAACCGGCATGGCCGGCACCGATCACAATCACATCGAAGTCGAATTGTTTCACGTGAAACACTCCTCACTTCCCAAGACAGAAGCTGGCGAAGATCTCATCCAGCAGGTTTTCAACGTCAATACGCCCAACCAGAGCGTCCAGCGCCCGAATGCCAGTGCGCATTTCTTCCGCGGCAAGTTCGGTCATATCCTCCCCCATCGCGGCAAACATTTTGGCTGCAGTCAGCGCCTCAACCGCGCGTTCCATCGCGATACGATGACGTTCGCGAGTGGCGATACCGATGTTTGCGGTACGCTGAGACAGTTTTTCAGACAGCAAATCTATCAGATTCGCCACACCGTCACCACTGACACCGGAAACCGCCCCGGATTTGTCATCTAAGAGATCGGCCTTGGCTTTCAAGACGATATCATCTGCCTCAGGCGTGAAATCGGGGCGTTGATCGCCCTCCACCAGGAAAACCCGCAGATCTGCAAGCCCTGCCCGTTCACGGGCACGCTGAATGCCAATCTCTTCGATCTTGTCCTGGGTTTGGCGCAAACCAGCGGTATCCAGCAGGGTCACAGGCAGCCCTGCGATATCCATTCGGACCTCAATCACATCCCGGGTTGTGCCCGCAAATTCCGAAGTGATCGCCGCATCACGACCAGCTAACGCATTGAGAAGTGTAGATTTTCCGACATTTGGCGCGCCAACGATTGCCACCTCAAACCCAGAACGCACACGCTCCGCCGCGGAGACACCTGCGATCTCAGCACTCAGGGAAGCCATGACCCGATCAAGCAGTTCCGTCACCTCGGGGGAGACATCAACCGGCACATCTTCGTCAGCGAAATCGATAGTTGCTTCGATCAAGGCGGCGGCGCGGATCAGGTCCTTGCGCCATCCCTCGGCCTTACTGCCCAGATCACCAGAAAGCACCCGCAGCGCCTGACGACGTTGCGCTTCGGTTTCGGCTTCGATCAGATCAGCAAGCCCTTCGACCTGGGCCAGATCCAAACGACCGTTTTCCAAGGCGCGGCGGGTAAATTCACCCGGTTCCGCCTGGCGCAGACCGTCGATTGTGCCTAGTTCGCGCAAAACGGCGCCGACAACGGCGACGGAGCCGTGTATTTGCAGTTCCACCACCTGTTCACCGGTGAAACTGGCGCGGTCTTCAAACGTCAGAATCAGAGCCTCATCCAGCCGAACTCCGCCAGAATCGCGCAACAGACGAAGCCCTGCACGACGCGGATCAGGCAGCCGCCCGGCCAGACGTTCGCCAGCTGCAAACGCCTGCGGACCAGAGATCCGGATCACCGCCACCCCGGCCTTGCCGTGGGCGGTGGCAAGGGCGAAGATCGTGTCCATCATGGGCCCCCGACAGCGTTAGCCGTTCATTGAATCGAAGAACTCGCCGTTCGTCTTGGTCTGTTTCAGCTTGGAGATCAGGAACTCGATCGCATCCGTGGTGCCCATCGGGTTCAGGATGCGACGCAGAACAAAGGTTTTCTGCAGGTTCTTCGCATCGACCAGCAGGTCCTCTTTACGGGTGCCGGATTTGAGGATGTCCATCGCCGGGAAGACGCGTTTGTCTGCAACCTTGCGATCCAGCACGATTTCCGAGTTACCGGTGCCCTTGAATTCTTCAAAGATCACCTCATCCATACGCGACCCGGTGTCGATCAGCGCGGTCGCGATGATGGTCAGCGAACCACCCTCTTCAACGTTACGGGCAGCACCGAAGAAACGTTTCGGGCGTTGCAGCGCGTTAGCGTCCACACCGCCGGTCAGAACCTTACCCGAGGACGGCACAACAGTGTTGAAAGCACGGCCCAGACGGGTGATCGAGTCCAGGAGGATCACAACGTCACGTTTGTGTTCGACCAGACGTTTGGCTTTTTCCATCACCATTTCCGATACCGCAACGTGGCGGGTCGCAGGTTCGTCAAAGGTTGAGGAAATCACCTCTCCTTTCACAGAACGCTGCATGTCGGTCACCTCTTCCGGGCGTTCATCGATCAGAAGCACGATCAGATAACACTCGGGGTGATTTTTCTCGATGCTGTGGGCGATGTTTTGCAGCAGAACCGTCTTACCGGTCCGCGGCGGGGCCACGATCAGCGAACGCTGGCCTTTCCCGATCGGCGCGACCAGGTCGATGATCCGAGCGGACCGGTCTTTAATAGTGGGATCTTCGATTTCCATCTGCAGACGCTCATCCGGGTAGAGCGGCGTCAGGTTATCAAAGGCAATCTTGTGACGGGCTTTGGCCGGCTCTTCGAAGTTGATGGTCTCAACCTCGGTCAGCGCAAAATAACGTTCGTTTTCTTCCGGCGCTTTGATCACGCCAGACACAGTGTCACCGGTCCGCAGCGAGAATTTGCGGATCATTTCAGGTGAGACGTAGATGTCATCGGGACCTGGCAGATAGTTCGCTTCGGGTGAGCGCAGGAAACCAAAGCCGTCTTGCAGAACCTCCAAAACGCCATCACCGCCGATGATCCAGCCTTCATCCGCCATTTCACGGAGAATCTGGAACATCATCTCGCCTTTACGCATGGTCGAGGCGTTTTCGATCTCCAGCTCTTCAGCCTGGGAGACGAGGTCTTTGGGGCTTTTGGCTTTGAGATCCGAAAGGTTCAGACGCTGTTCAGTCATAGAAAAATCCTGCGTCAACGCCATCTGGCGCTGCACTCACTGAGATGATGTGGAAGTCACTGCCTCGGACGAGGCGTTGAACCCTTCTTAGGGGCGTCGAGATTTTGAGTCAATTCTCAGAAATGCTGTCGGCGGTCATGAGCACGATCTGAGAATGCGCCTGAGAGCCCTCTTAAAGAAATTTAAGAAAAAGATTTTTTTGATTTTGATAATAGGCAGGTGATTTTCTGTGGATTAGCGACTTATCCCAAGGGCTTTTCACGTGATTTTCTCATTGTTGAAAACTGTCTGGAAAACCGAATCCTGCAGGGTGCTTAGAGCCCCGATTCTGAACTTATTTCTCAATAGCTTAGCGGTCCGGTTTGGCTGTTTATAGCTCTGTTGGAAAACTTTGGAGTCCGGCGGGAGATCCCCGGATTCCCACAGTTTCGCGGTTATCATTGCCCCAAGGGGAGAAGGAATGGGGATTCGCCTTGAAGTTGGGTGAGTTTCTCACAGCTTGAAAAAGTTCACGGAACCATCCAAACCTCTCCACAGGGGAATTCGTATGGTTTCCCACTGGGTTATCCACACGTTCGGATGAGCGAAAAAAATGGAAAAAAAACTGATACTCGCGTCGGGATCCGAAATTCGGCGCCAGCTGATGGAAAATGCCGGGATTCCAGTGCGAATCATCAAGCCGCGAATCGATGAAGAGATGGTGAAGGCCTCTCTGCTGGCCGAAAATGCGCCGCCACGGGACGTTGCGGATACGTTGGCCGAGATGAAAGCCTTGAAAATAAGCGAAAAAAATCCTGATTCGCTCGTTATTGGCTGTGATCAGGTTTTGGACCTGGGTGGGCAGCTACTGTCCAAACCTGCGAGTGTTGAAGAGGCCCGTAGCCAGTTGCAGCAGATGCGCGGGGAGCGTCATATGCTGTTATCAGCAGCAGTTATATGTGAGGGCGGCAAGCCGATCTGGCGTCACATCGGTCAGGTGCGGCTTCGGATGCGGGCGTTTTCGGATGATTTCCTGGATGGCTATCTGGATCGCAACTGGCCGGAGATTTCGCATTGTGTCGGCGGTTACCAGCTGGAAGGTGAAGGTGTGCGCCTGTTCTCACGTGTAGACGGCGACTATTTCACTGTTCTAGGTTTGCCTTTGATGGAAATGCTCAACTACCTGACCCTGCGAGGAGATTTGCAACAATGAGCGGGCCCAAAATTCCTTTGGCTGGGGTGATCGGTTCCCCCATAGCGCATTCGAAGTCCCCCCTGTTGCATGGCACCTGGCTGCGCAAGATGGGGCTGCCGGGTCACTACGTTCCGATGGATGTTGCGCCGGAGGATTTTGAACAGGTCCTGCGGACGCTGCCCAAGGCGGGATTTGTCGGGGTCAACGTCACCGTCCCACATAAAGAGGCCGCCATTCGGCTGGCAGATGTGGTGACGGATCGTGCCACGCTTATCGGTGCTGCAAACACGCTGATCTTCCTGGAGGATGGCCGGATCCATGCCGACAATACGGATGGCTATGGCTTCATTGAAAACCTGCGTCAGAACGCGCCGGATTGGGATGCCAATGCCGGACCTGCGGCGGTTCTGGGGGCCGGCGGTGCGGCGCGGGCGGTCCTGGCCTCCCTGCTGGATGCCGGTGTACCTGAGATTTTCCTTAGCAACAGAACACGTGTGCGGGCGGAGGCGCTGCAATCTGATTTTGGTACTAAAATCAAGGTGGTAGACTGGGTTCAGGCCGGCAATATGTTGGAGGATTCTGCCACCGTTGTGAACACCACTAGCCTGGGCATGGTGGGGCAACAGGAACTGCGGGTGCCGCTGGATGGGTTGCAGAAGGGCGCCCTGGTCACTGACCTTGTATACAACCCACTGCAGACCCGGCTGCTGCGCGAAGCCGAAGAAATGGGCTGCGTGACCGTTGATGGATTGGGGATGCTCATCCATCAGGCCGTGCCGGGATTTGAGCGTTGGTTTGGTCAGCGTCCGGTGGTGGATGCTGATATCCGTGCGGTGCTTCTGAGATGACGTTCAAACTGGGGCTGACCGGGTCCATCGGGATGGGGAAATCCACCACGGCGAAGCTTTTCGCCGCTGAGGGCTGCGCGATCTGGGATGCGGATGCCGCCGTACATCGGATCTATAGCGCAGGCGGCGCCGCAGTGGCCGCTATGGCAGATGCCTTCCCCGAGGCGATCATTGACGGCGCTGTGTCACGTGAGGTGCTGAAACAGCTGATTTCAGCCGACGCCAGCGTGCTGAAACGGATTGAGGCGATTGTCCATCCCTTGGTCGGTGCAGATCGTGCGGAATTTATCGCTGCGGCGGAGGCTGACATTCTGGTCTTTGACATCCCACTTCTGTTTGAAACCGGCGGTGATCAGGCGATGGATGCCACCGCTACAGTTTACGTCGATGCCGACACTCAGAAACAGCGGGTGATGGCGCGGGGCACCATGACCGAAGCACAGTTTGAAGCGATCCGCGCCAAACAGATGCCTATTGCCGAAAAACGCGCGCGCGCTGATTATGAGATTGAGACAGATACGCTGGACCATGCCCGCGAACAGGTGCATGAGGTGCTGCGCGATATTCGGGCCCGTATGGGGGCTGAAAAGGGGGCTTAAGCGATGCGTCAGATTGTTCTCGATACCGAAACCACGGGATTTGAGGCTGAGGGCAGCGATAGGATCGTTGAAATCGGGTGTCTTGAGCTGCTCAACCACATGCCGACCGGCAAAACCTATCACGTTTATTGCAACCCTGAACGCATGATGCCGAATGAGGCTTTTGGTGTGCATGGGATCGGCCCGGATCTGTTGGAACCGCCACAAGATCCCCAACCCGGGCAGGTGACACTGCGCGATAAACCGCCGTTCAAAGAGGTGGCGCAGGGGTTTCTGGATTTTGTGCAGGATTCCCAGATGGTGATCCATAACGCCAAGTTCGACATGCGCTTTCTGAATGCAGAGCTGCGGCGCAACGGCTTCCGCACCCTGCCGATGGATCAGTCGCTGGATACGCTGGCTATGGCGCGCAAGAAATTCCCCGGCTCCCCAGCGACGCTGGATGCGCTCTGCCGTCGTTATGGCATCGACAACTCCAACCGGGTGCTGCACGGCGCGTTGCTCGACTCGGAAATTCTGGCTGACGTCTATCTGGAAATGATCGGTGGCCGGCAACCGGATTTCGCCCTGTCGAGCGTTGCAACATCCGGCGGCGGTGATGGGGCCTCAGGCGATGATTGGCGCCCGTTCCCGCGGCCAGCACCCCTGCCCCCGCGCATCACTGAGGCCGAGAAAGAGGCACATGGCGAATTTGTCGCCAAGATGGGCGATGATGCGCTTTGGACCAAGCTTGGCCAATAAGCGCCAACAAAAAAGGCCCGGCAGGTGATCTGCCAGGCCTTTGAATTTTAACCAGAAACCGATGCTTAGTTCGCAGGGGCTTCGGCCTGTGCGCGGCGCGCCAGCTCATTACGGTAGAGCTGCATGAAGTCGATGTTTTCCAGGTTCAGCGGCGGGAAGCCACCGTCGCGGGTCACGTCGGACACGATGCGGCGCAGGAAGGGGAACAGCAGGCGCGGGCATTCGATCAGCAGGAACGGATGCAGCTGGTCCTCGGGGACGTTTTCAATGTGGAACAGACCAACGTAGTCCAGTTCCAGAATGAACAGTTTGTCACCGCCGGATTTGTTATCCGAGGTCACCTGCAGCTTGATCGCCACTTCGTACTGATGCTCGGCCGAGCGTTTCTTGGCATCCAGGTTCACCTGAACATTGACGTCCGGCTGAACCTCACCCTGGGCGCCCTTTTGGGCCAGGATGTTTTCAAAGGACATGTCGCGGATGAACTGGTTCAGGATGTTCATCTTGATCGCGGGGGCCTGCGGCTGTGCAGCACCGTTGTCAGCCATTTTCTTCTCCCAAAATAGACTTTCCGACCTTCCTTAACAGGAAGGCCTATGCGCCTCAATGCTTGGTCCAGACCGAGGGCTGATGGGTGGCGCGTTTGTTGGGATCTACCTCGGTAAACTCACCATCAATGACGTCTTCGGCGGCAGATGAGGCATCATGATGCGGTGCAGCGTGCCCCATACCTTGGCTGCTTCCGCCCATCGAGAAGGTCTGAACCTTCACCCGGGATTTGGCATAGCGAAAGACCGCCGACCGGATCGCCGGCACCAAGAGGGCGAAGCCCAATGCATCGGTGAAAAAGCCGGGGGTCAGCAGCAGTACGCCGGAAATCAGCACCATGGCACCATGGGCCAGCGGTTCGGTGGGATCGTTCAGTTCAGAAAAGGATCTCTGCAGGTTTCCGATCGCCAGACGTCCCTGTTGGCGCACCATGTAGGTGCCCAAAATCGCCGTCAGAACCACGATCAGCAGCGTCAGAGGTGTACCGATTGCACCGCCAACCTGAATGAACAGAGCAATTTCAATGATCGGAACACCGATAAACGCAAAGAGAAGCCACATATTTTGACCCTTTCTGGTAAGTTGCCGCAGTGGACTTGGCCGCCTGCCTCACCTACATAAGGTTCCTAACAGGGTGTTTAAACGCCCATGCGTCGAAAGGGATAGAATGGACTCCACGATGTTGCAAACTCTGGTACTGGTTGGGATCGCAATCTTTCTGGTTTTGCGGTTGAGAAATGTGTTGGGCACGCGCGAGGGGTTTGAGAAACCGGTCACCCGCGAGGCGCCGAACAATGCGCGCCGTCAGAACCAATTTGAGGTGATCGAAGGCGGCCCTGACCGCGACATCACGGACCATGTTGCCGAAGACAGCGATGCCGCCAAAGCGCTGGCTGCGATGAAGCGCATTGAACCCGGTTTTGGTGTGGCGGATTTCATCGGCGGCGCCCGGTCGGCTTATGAATGGATCCTGATGGGCTTTGAGCGGGGCGATCTGGCTGAGCTGAAGCCGTTCCTCGGCTCCGACGTCTACGAAAGCTTTGCTGAAGTGATCGAAAGCCGCAACGCCCAGGGCCTGTCTGTTGAGGCTGAGTTCATTGGCGTGCGCGAAGTGCAGCTGCTGGATGCCGAAATCTCGGTCAATAACCTGGCAGAAATTACCGTCCGCTTCGTGGGTGAGATGACCTCGGTCGTGCGCGACAATGCAGGTGACATCATCGAGGGTAAAAAGGATGAGATCAAACGTCAGAAAGATGTTTGGACCTTTGCCCGCCAGATGGGCAGCGATAACCCCAACTGGCAGCTGGTGGCCACAGGCGAATGATCGCAAGACTGGCGGCGGCGTCCCTGGCGGGGTTGCTTACCGCAACCTCAGCCCAGGCTGACCTGTCTTATAAGGTCCTGAGTTTTCAGGACCTTGAAGGCTGGGAAAAGGACGACCACGCCAGCGCTTTGCAGGTGTTTTTGAACACCTGCATGGATATGGATCAGGTGGACTATTCCGCGCTCTGTGCTGTGGCGGAAACCATCGAAAACCCCCGCGCCTTTTTTGAATTGTTTTTCCGACCCGTTCTGATCGAAGAGGCGGGCAAAGAGGCGCTGTTCACCGGCTATTTTGAGCCTGAGCTGGACGGATCCCTGACCCCCACAGCGCGGTACCGGTTTCCGGTCTATGCCAAACCCCGCGAAGCCAAGGGGCAATGGCTGACCCGTGAACAGATTGAAACCGGCGAAACCATGAAGGGCCGCGGGTTGGAAATTGCCTGGGTTGATGACCCGGTGGAGCTGTTTTTCCTGCAAATCCAAGGGTCTGGTCGTATCCGCCTGCCGTCAGGCGCGCATCTGCGGGTGGGCTATGGCGGCAACAATGGACACAAGTACCGCTCCATCGGGCAGGAGTTGATCCGCCGCGGGATCTACAAATCACATCAGGTGTCTGCCCAGGTGATCCAGAACTGGGTGCGCCGCAATCCTATCGATGGCACGGCGCTGCTGCGTCACAATCCCTCTTATGTGTTCTTCCGCAAAGTGACCCGCGTCAGCCCGGAAAAGGGGCCGCTGGGGGCGATGAACCGGTCGATCACCGCGCTGCGCTCGGTCGCGGTTGATCCGAAATACACCCCTCTGGGCGCGCCTGTCTGGGTGGAAAAGGATGGCGAAGGCCCGATGCGCCGTCTGATGATCGCGCAGGACACTGGATCCGCGATCAAAGGTGCGCAACGGGCCGATATCTTCTTTGGCACCGGGGATACCGCGGGCAAGGCGGCAGGCCGTCTGCGTGATCCCGGCCGTATGTATGTGCTGATGCCTATTCAGCGCGCCTATGCCTCGGTTCTGGAGGAGGAGCAATGAGCCGCCGCCGCCTGAACGATGAAGAGGTTGCGCTGTGGAAGAAGGTGGCGGAAACCGCCGAGCGTTTGCACCCGGAACGCCCCCGCGCGGAGCTACCAAAGCCCAAACCCAAACCGATGAAGAAGCCCAAGGCGCATCACAGCCCGGCTGATCTGGAGATGTTTCAGGTTGGCTCCAAGGCAGGTGGCACAGGCGCGGGGCACAGTCTGGCCCCTTCGATCAGCGAAGGGCTGCGCCGCGATCCGGTGCAGATGGATGCCAAACAATACGGCAAGATGAAGCGCGGCAAACTGGTGCCTGAGGGGCGGATCGACCTGCATGGTATGACCATGGACAAGGCACATCCTGCGCTGATCGGTTTTGTGCAGCGGGCCCATGCCCAGGGCAAACGTCTGGTGCTGGTGATCACCGGCAAAGGCAAACACCGCGATGAGGGTGGGCCGATCCCGGTGCGCTATGGCGTGTTGAAACACAATGTGCCGCAATGGCTGAAAATGGCGCCGCTGAACCACATCGTGATGCAGGTGCAAGAGGCCCATATTAGTCACGGCGGCAGTGGCGCCTATTACGTCTACCTGCGCCGCAGCCGCTGATCACTGGGTCAACAACAGCGGTGACAGGATCACCTGCGTTGCCCGTTGGGCGGTGATGACTGTGCCCGGCAGCAGACCAGACCGCGCCGCACGATCTTCGTCAAAGGCGGATTGCAACTCGCTGCCGGCGCCCAGGATCTTGATCAAAGCAGGTGAGGTGCCAACGGTGAAATGCTGTGGTCCCAGCCCTTCGGCAAATTCACTGACATCGATCAGGGTCAGCGGAAATTCTGACAGCTCCTCCGCACTCTCAAGGCCGCCCAGACGTGGGCGATAGCCATTGATCATGGCGCTTAGCTGCAACGCGCGGTCTTTGTTTGAGACAAAGATAACAAAGGGTTGCGGCAGTTCGGCAAAGCGCCGGGCCTGTGCCTGAAACAGATCCACATCCAGATCCGGCGAAATCAGCACAACGCCGCCAAGGGTGCGGTCGGCCCAGCCGGGGCTTTTGATTTCTATCTGGCGCAGGGTCTCCATCACCAGCATGGTGCCCAGCGAATGGCCAATCAGAATGATCCTGCGGGGATTGGCATCGGCGGCGGCGCGCAGCGTTTCCTCCAACCCGTCACGGGAATAAAGCACGCTGTCGCGGTCATAGGTGTAGCCCAGCGAATTGGCGGCTGAGGGCCAGCTGAAATGCAGCATGGCGCCGGTGATATCAAAATCATGCGCCATCTGCGCTGCGCGAAACACGCCATCGGCAAAACTGTTGTTGTAGCCATGCACGTAGATCACCAGATCCTGCTGACTGCGCGGCAGATCTTTCATCTGGTTCTGAATGGCCTGGCTGAAGGCGTGGCGGCTGTCGTAATCCTGCCGGTCCGTGATGGTGAAATACTTCGCAGGATCGACATTTGCGTGCCGGTGCAGCCGCAGCTGACCTGTGTCACGTTCCGGCGGAATGGCGACATCAACATCAAGGAAGCTGAGAGTTTCTGCGCGGTCGCCAGTGAACCAGTCGGTCCCCATGCTGTCCCGAAGGGAAGCGACCAAAATGGTTTGTTCATCGCCGCCCGCTAAGGGACCATCTGAGACAGGCACCGCCAGTCGATCGGCACAGGCGGTCAGGAGGATAAAAAATGAGATCAGAAAAAGACGCAAAGCAATGCTCCGGGTGCCATCAAGACATCCCAGAGCTAGTGCGTTTCGACTGCGTTGACTAGAGGACGTAGCGGCTGACGTCGGCGGATTTTGTCAATTCGCCCAGATTTTCCTGCACGAAGGCTTCATCCACGGTGACAGATTGGCCGGACCGGTCTGGCGCGGTGAAGCTTAGCTCTTCAAAAACACGCTCCATCACGGTGTAAAGACGCCGCGCTCCGATATTTTCAACGCTTTGGTTCACGTCAGCGGCGATCTTGGCCAGCGCTGCGATCCCCTCTTCGGTAAAGGTGACCTCCACCTCTTCGGTGCCCATCAGTGCGGTGTACTGACGGGTCAGCGCGTTGTCGGTTTCGGTCAGGATGCGCACGAAATCCTCTTCGGTCAGCGCCCGCAGCTCCACCCGAATGGGCAGACGGCCCTGTAGTTCCGGCAACAGGTCCGAAGGCTTGGCGATGTGGAAGGCGCCCGAGGCGATGAACAGGATGTGGTCGGTTTTCACCGGCCCGTGTTTGGTGCTGACGGTGGTGCCCTCGATCAGGGGCAGCAGGTCGCGCTGCACACCTTCACGGCTGACATCGCCACCGCGGGCCTCCTGCCGGGCGCAGACTTTGTCGATTTCGTCCAGAAACACGATGCCGTTCTGTTCCACCGCATCGAGGGCGGTTTTGGTGACGGTCTCATCATCCAGCAGCTTATCCGCCTCTTCACCAATCAGGATCTCATAGCTTTCGGCAACGGTCATCTTGCGCCGGGTGGTGCGGCCGCCCATGGCTTTGCCGAAGATATCGCCAAGGTTCATCATGCCCATCTGGTTGCCCGGCTGGCCCGGAATGTCGAACATCGACATTGGGTTTGAGGTGTCCGCTAGATCCAGTTCGATCATGGTGGTGTCCAATTCACCCGCGATCAGCTTGCGGCGGAACATGTCACGGGTGCCTTCGCGGGCATCTTCGCCAGCAATGGCGGTGATCACACGATCCTCAGCCGCCTGACGCGCCTTGGCTTTTACGTCTTCGCGCATCAATTCGCGGGTCATGGCGATTGAGGCATCCACCAAATCGCGTACAATCTGTTCCACGTCGCGGCCAACGTAGCCCACTTCGGTGAACTTGGTCGCCTCAACCTTGATAAAGGGGGCCCGGGCCAGTTTGGCCAGACGGCGGGAGATTTCAGTTTTACCGACGCCGGTGGGGCCGATCATCAGGATGTTCTTCGGATAGACCTCATCGCGCAGATCATCCGACAGCTGCTTGCGCCGCCAACGGTTGCGCAGCGCCACGGCCACGGCCCGCTTGGCGTCATTTTGGCCAATGATAAAGCGGTCCAGCTCGGATACGATTTCACGCGGTGTCAGATCGGTCATGTGTCTCATGCTTTCTTGTTGTCACCGGGGAACCTAAGCACGGTGGCCGAAAACGCAAGGTGATCGGCAAGCGTGTGCTCATGCCGGGGGGGCTGTCACAAAGGGTCACACCCCATAACGGGCCGTCACAGCGCGGTGAGCATGGCTATCTTCGCCGCATCGCGCCTGTTCTCATGAGGGGGAGCTTACATGAGAGGAGAGCGAAAATGATGAACCGCCGCCAGTTTTTTGCCGCCACCGCCGCCACCGCCGCCGTCAGCACCCTTGCCCGCTCCGCATCCGCTGCGATGATCGGGGAAAAGGGTACGTTTGAGGGCCGGTCAAACCATGTGACCAGCGGATCCGTGCAAATTGTTGAGATTGAAGACAAATATGTGGTCGAGCTGGGCGATGACTTCTCGCTAGATGGCGGTCCTGACCCGCGTGTGGGTTTTGGCACAGATGGCACCTATGACCCTGACAGCCACCTTGGCGCGCTGCTGCGTCTGAAGGGCAAACAGTATTATGCGGTGCCCAAGACCAAAGGGATCTCGCAATACAATGAGGTTTACATCTGGTGTGAGGTTGCCAGCGTCCCGCTGGGTGTGGCGAAACTGAAATAATCGCAGAAATCACCTGTAACAAAGGGGCAGCATCGCGCTGCCCTTTTTTGTGTTCGAAATGTCGGTTTAATGGGACGGGGGTAGCCGGTGCAGCGGCAGGATCGCCTCCAACGGGGCCAGAAGTGCGGCGCGGATCCGCGCCCAGAAGGCCCCCAGAACCACCAGGAAGATGCCCAGCAACAAGATGGTCATCGCCGCCCCTTCGCCATCAAAGACGGTGCCTGCCAGCGTGACGGTGTAGCCAATCGCGGCGATCAGGAATGACCGGCGGTCGATGATAATGGCCACCAGCGCAAAGCCCACCAGCCAGATCATCAGGATCGTATAGGCCGAGGCGCTTTCGCTGTTCAGCAGTGACAGGGCAATGGTGTTCACCAATGCAGGGGCCGCCACCACATGCAGCCAGAACCCCTGAGCTGACCGGCGGGTCACACGGTGTGGGTCCGACATGTCAAAAATCATCGCAACGGCGAAGACCGCCACCCCAACCGCCAGGGTGATAAAGGCGAAAGGCCCATCCGCAGACAGCAGGAACAGATCGCTGATGTCTTCCGGCGTGCCTGCGCGATTTGCCCCCATCATCAACGCCAGGGCAAAGACGCCGACGGCGATCAATGCCATCGCAAACGGCACCCGGAAGCGCAGCCAGTAGAGCGCCACAGCGGCGGTGGTCAGCGCCAATGGCAGCGGGAGCGACGATAGATCCTCCTGCGCGACCATAAAGGGCTGGGCAAAATAGGCGGTGATGCCGGACCCGGCGTTGGCGGCCCAAAACACGGAAAGGGCAATGGCGGGTGCCACCATCCGGCGGCGGCGAATGAAATATTCCGACAGCGCCCATAGGATCACCGCCCCAACGGCGGCGGTTGAGGCAACTTTCAGCTGAACATTGGTGATCTCACCCAAAGCTGAAAGCGAATTCACTGCGATCCAGCCACCGGCAAGGATCATCAATCCGATGACGATGAAGATCTCATTGAAGCCTTTGAACAGCTCAAACGGTTCATCCCCCGGCGCCAGGTTTTCTCGCGCCCCCCTGCGGCTGTCTGCCAGGGCCGCCAATGAAGCAGCCTGTGCCTCACTCAGCAGGCCAGATCCTACGGCGGCGCGAATATCGTCGCGGTCAATCATGGTGAATATCCTGTTCGCAATGAAAATAAAAAAGGCCAGCAAGCGCCGGCCTGTCACGGGGCTTAGCCCTTGATGGTTTCGACCGTCAGCCGGCCGTTGGTATAAACGCAGATATCAGCGGCAATCGCCATGGCGTCGCGGGCCACCTGTTCAGCGCTGCGGTCGCTGTCCATCATGCCGCGCGCCGCTGCCAGGGCAAAGTTGCCGCCGGACCCGATCGCGGTGACGTCATGTTCCGGCTCCAGCACATCGCCGGCACCGGTGATCACGAACATGTCGCGCCCGTCGGTGACGATCAGCATGGCCTCAAGGTTTTTCAGGTACTTATCGGTGCGCCAGTCTTTGGCCAGCTCAACGCTTGCGCGGGCCAGCTGACCGGGCGTGGCCTCTAGTTTGGCCTCAAGCCGTTCCAGCAGGGTGAAGGCATCCGCGGTGGATCCTGCAAAGCCGCAGATCACGTCATGACCGCCGGGGCTGAGGCGGCGCACCTTGCGGGCGGAGCCTTTGATCACGGTCTGGCCCAGCGAGACCTGCCCATCACCGGCAATCACCACTTCGCCCCCTTTGCGCACCCCGATGATTGTGGTGCCGTGCCAGCCGGGGAAGGTTCCCGATGTGTTGTCGTCTGCCATGTCTGCCTCCTATCGTCTGCGCCTATATGGAAGCTGCGCCGCATCAACACAAGAGGTGCGCGTCAGCCTTGCCCTGCGCGGACGCAACCCGTAGCTTCGCCACATGATGGTTGAAAAACACGTTGATTTCTATTTGGAACCGGGGCTCAGATCCTCTGCGGAGGCGGGCAAACATAACTTCATCAACAAGGTGATCACGGTTCTGGAAAAGGGTGGGTTTTCGACCGCCATCCACGGCAATACACTGTCAGACCGCAGCCAGAGTGAGACACGTAACAGCTATGCGATGTTTCATATGGATCAGCCGCTGAACGCACGCGGCCTGACCATGCGCCGGGTCTATCACTACCCGTTCTGGCAGATTGAGCCGACCACGGAACGCTGGGACTGGCGGGTCGCCAAAGCCCGCTTCAAACCCGAGAAGATTGACGGCGGCGAAGCACAGAAATTCTACAATTTCTGGCGCAAACGCCTGTTTGGGGATGCGGTGCAGGATATAGGCCGGGATGGGTTTGTTTACGTGCCGCTGCAGGGCCGTCTGGCAGAACGCCGGTCCTTTCAAACCTGTTCCCCCATCGAAATGTTGGTGGCCACGTTGCAACGTGATCCCGGCCGCCGGGTGGTTGCGACGCTGCACCCCAATGAGATTGTGACAGGCGCTGAGCGCGCCAAGCTGCAGACATTGGCCAAACGTTTTCCCCGGCTCAGCCTGCGTGAGGCCCCGATGGAGGAGATGCTGGCGCGCTGTGACTATGTGGTGACGCAGAACTCCTCAGTGGCGTTCAACGGCTATTTCTTCGGCAAACCTTGCGTGTTGTTCGCACGGGTCGATTTCCACCACATTGCCGGGGATGTGTTCCGCAACGGACGCGATGCCGCTTTTGATGCGGTGCAGGCTGAGGCACCGGAGTATGCGCGCTACATCTGGTGGTTCTGGCAGGAAATGTCGATCAACGCGGGCCGCGAGGAGGCGGAGAATAAGATCCGTCAGGCGATCCGCCGCGGTGGCTGGCCGATCTAGGGTCAGGACCCATTAATCTTGCACCGCTGGCGCGTGAACGGCAAAAAAGCAGGGGTTTTGATCGCGAAGGGACTGGCAGGGTCAATCCCAAGCGGTCAAGGCCGCTGCTTTGCAGCGGTTCGCGCGTCCGGAGGATTTGACAGATTTCCCCCCTGCTTGCGTCACAGGTCCTTGAAATAGAACCACTAATCCTGCGCCCCTGTTCCTTGTCAGAGAAAAAATCTTTCAAACCAGCGGCGCAGGATTAATGGGTCCTGACCCTAAGGCCGATCGGCGGGGCGCTGCCCCATCGCGCTGTCGCGCTCCCCCCGGGAGTATTTGAGGAACATTGAAAGGCAAAACCCCCAGCCATCGGGCCGGGGGTCTGTGGTGTTTTCGATGTCCCAAATGTGCGGGCCTAGATCGACTCGTTGATCCAGCTCTGCAGCGCGGCCTTGGGTGCGGCGCCGGCACGGTTTGAGATCACCTGACCGTCTTTGAAGATGAACAGCGCCGGGATGCCACGCACGCCCATGGCGGCAGCGGCCTGCGGGTTGCTGTCAACGTCAACTTTGACGATTTTCACTTTGCCTTCCATCTCAGCCGACAGCTCTTCCAGGGCCGGGCCGATCTGTTTACAGGGGCCGCACCATTCCGCCCAGAAGTCCACAACAACGGGGACATCGGACTGTTTGACTTCGGCATCAAAGGTGGCATCGGTGGCAGCGACGGTGGCCATGAGTTCTCTCCTAAAGACTGAGTTCGAAGGCGAACCTAGGTATCCGCCTGAGCGGCGTCAAGATGACATAGCGGTCAGAGGGGCGCCTCAAGGGATTGTGTGACCAATGTTTCAGGCAACAACATCAGCTGTGCGGTTCGGGTCCAGAGCAGCGCTGTTTTCACCTGTTTGTCCGGGTAAATCTGTTGCAAAGCATGGGCATAGGCCGCCATCTGCCGCAACAGGCCCAGGGGGCATTCGGCAGGGCCCGCAGGCACCGTGGCATTGGTTTTGAAATCCACCGCAAGCACAGAGTCGTGATCGATAATGAGGCGGTCGATGGTGCCGTGAATACGCCGCCCTTGCAGAGCCTTCAGCGTGGCGGTGACCGAGACCTCCGCCAGCGCCTGATCGGTGAACAGGTGTTGCAGGTCGGGGTCGGTCAGGACGGCCGTTGCTTCCGCCAGCAGGGCTGCCACCGCGTCGTCGCCCGCCGCATCCTCGCCCGTGGCCAGCAGTTTGACCGCCTGTGCGGGCCAGTGCGCCTGCGGCACGTCCGGCAGATGCTCTAGCAGCAGGTGGATCTGACGGCCACGCTTTTTAGCGGCCTCTTCATCCAGCCCGGCGTCTCCCGGCAGGGCCTTGGCACCACCAAGGTCTGAGGGGCTGAGCGTGCCCTGCCCCTGCGCAGGCGCTGCGGCCTCCGTTCTGGCCCAGGCGGGCAAGGTGACCTCTGGTGTGGTTTCGGCCTGTTTTGCAGGCGCCGGTTCCGTCGACCAATTGCCGTGGCTCACCCGTTTACCGGTGCCGAAAGGGAAGTCGTGTTCGCCAGCGCCCTGCCGGTCCATCGCGGCGCCGATCTTGTCATACCAGGCGTTGCCGTCTTTCCCCAGATCGCCCGCCGCGGCTACAATCAACCATTTTTCCGCCCGCGTCATTGCGACATAGAGCAGGCGATCACGCTCTGCCTCCTCCGCTGCCAGTCGGGCATCGCGGGCCGCGGTCATTTTGGCCGGCATTTGGTCCGAACTGACGCGCCACATCACCTGCCCGTCCTCTTCCAGCAGGTCGTCGCGCAGCTGCACCAGCCGTTTGCCGGTGTCAGGCATGATGACGATCGGCGCTTCCAAACCCTTGGATCCATGCACCGTCATCACCCGGATCCGGTCCGAGGCCGCATCCATCTGGCGCTTGATCTCCAGCTCATCGGTTTCCATCCATTGCAGAAAGCCGATCAGCGACGGCACTGCGCTGCGTTCATAACTCAGCGCCTGAGCGAGGAAGGCATTGATGCCATCTTCGGCTTCGTCCCCCAGACGGGCCAGCAGCTTGCGGCGGCCATCATGCCGGGTCAGGATCCGCTCGATCAGGTCATAGGGGCGCAGGAAATCGGCCTTACTGCGCAGGTCGTCCAGCACGGCCAACTCCTCAGGGAACTCTGCCCGCCGGTTACGCAGCGCCTGCCAGAGGTGGCGTTCCTTGCGGCGATGGGCGAGGTCGAAAAGCTGTTGTTCGCCCCATCCAAACAGCGGCGATTTCAGCGCGACGGCCAGTGAATAGCTGTCCTCCGGCGTGGCAAGGAATGACATCAGTGCCGCTAGATCGCGCACAGCCAGTTCCGCGCCCACCTTCAGCCGGTCAGCACCCGCAATGGCCAGACGCTGTTCTTTGCAGGCGCGGATGATCTCAGCAAACAGGGCCGAGCGGCGCTGGACGAGGATGAGGAAATCCCCCTCACTCACCGGGCGCATCTGGTAGCTGCCGGAATGACCGATTTCAGCTGGAATAGTGACTTTTTCGTCCACCATCCGGCGGATTTCGCGGGCGATGCGATCGGCCAGCTGCACCATGTGATGTTTGGCGCCCAGACGGTCGACGGGGGTTTCCCATTCCTCATCGCTATCGTCTTTGGTCGGGTCGATCACCGGCCACAGATCCACCCGCCCCGGCATCTGATCCTTGAAGGCGCGGTGTTCGGACCCTTCGGGGAATCCGGATTGATCGCGGCCTTTGAAGGTCTCATCCACCAGGCTGAGGATCGCGTGGGAGGAGCGGAAGGAAAACTGTAGCTCCATCGCGTTCAGGGGCTTCTCGGTCGCGCCCAACCGGTCGGCAAATTCGGCCTGCATCCGGTCAAATTCGCGCGGGTCCGCGCCCTGGAAGGAATAGATCGACTGTTTCTTATCGCCGACCACAAAGATGGTGCGTTCCTTGTCCGTCCGCGCGCCCTCGCCCGAGGTGAATTCCTGCGCCAGCAGTTCGATCACCTTCCATTGGGCCGGGCTGGTGTCCTGCGCCTCATCCACCAGAATGTGGTCAATGCCGCCGTCCAACCGGTAAAGCACCCAGGCCGCCACCGCCGGATCGGTCAGCAGATCGCGGGCTTTCAGGATCAGATCGTCGAAGTCCAGCCAGCCCATCATCTGTTTGCGCCGCTCATAGGCAGGCAGGAACAGCCCAGCGAAGTCATGCAGCGCCAGCGTTTTCTGAGCAGCGGCAAAGCTGAGACGACGGGCGCGGGCATCTTCGACCCGACGCATGAAATCCTCCAACTTGGGCAGCAGGGTTCCAAGGTTGGCTTGGGTTTTCTTGGTCGGGAACTTGCCGATTTTGGCCCCGAAGGGTGAGGCGGCAGAAGCGCCGAAAAGGAACAGCTTTTCCAGCATCGGCAGGGTTTTCAGTGACATCTCCGGGATCAATCGCAGGCTGGTTGCGGCCTTCTGATCGGTGCTGGTGCCAGCATCCAGATAGGGCAGGATGTCAGCGATCAGCGCATCCTCTGCGCCTAGGAAAACATCCTTTTCCAGCGAGGTAGTGTCGAAATCAGCGGGCAGATCGAACAGCGCCATGACGCCCGCATGATCCAGCGGTTCAGCCAAGGCAGCGCGTTTGTGGACGATGCCCGCGGTCAGCCCTTCGAAGTCCTCACCACCAAAGAACTGCGCCAGACGTTTGACCACATCGGCATACTCACCCTCGGCCAGATCCTGCACGATTTCGGCCCGCAGCAGCGCGGCGGCGCGGTCTTCCATTTCGGCAAACTGGGGCGACACCCGCGCCTCCAGCGGGAAACGGCGCAGGAGGGAGGAACAGAAAGAGTGGATCGTCTGGATCTTCAGCCCGCCCGGCGTTTCAATCGCGCGGGCAAACAGCGTGCGGGCGTTGCGCAGATCCTCATTGCTGACGGCGCCGGACACGCCTAGATCCAGCAGCTGCGCGCGCAAGGCGTCATCACCCAGCATCGCCCATTCGCCCAACCGTTTGAACAGACGGTTCTGCATCTCCGAGGCGGCGGCCTTGGTGTAGGTCAGGCAAAGGATGTGTTGCGGTTGCACGTCCTCCAGCAGCAGCCGCGCCACGCGGTCGGTCAGCACCCGGGTTTTGCCCGATCCCGCATTGGCCGACAGCCAGGTGGAATGGTTTGGACGTGCGGCGCGGACCTGTTTTTCGGTCGCCTCATTGCGTTTCATGACAGATCCTCCGCCTGCGCCTTGCTGGTCACATCCCATTCGCCGAAGCGGGCCAGCTGGTCATATTCGGCAAAGTCATCGTCTTTGAACAGCGCGCGGCGGGCGGTGTAGCCTTGTGCGGGGTCGAAATAGCGGCTGATGAGCTTTTCGAATTTTTCCCAAACCTGTTCGACCGTTTCCTCTTCCAGCGGGGCGCGGACCTCGGCCGGTTTGGCGCCAAGGCCAATGAACAGGGCGCGCGCCACATCGGCCATGCCGATCTTTTCAAAGGCACCTTGGCTGACCATCGCGGCCTCCAACAGAAGCTGTTTGTTGAACGCGATCTGTGCCTTGGCGGTGGGGGGCGTGCCGGTTTTGTAATCGTAGATATGAGCGCGCCCCATGTCGTCAATGTCGATACGGTCGGCGCGGGCGGTCAGGGTGAAATCATGCTCGGCCATGCGCAGCTCACCCTTTTCCTCAAAATGGGTTGGGGTGGCGCGTTGACGGCGGTCCTTTTCAGTGGCGACAAACCAATCGGCAATGCGGTGAATACGTGCCTCCCACAGGGTGCGCGTGTCGGGCCAAGGTACGTTTTCCGCCAGAATAGAGTCTGTCAGTCCGCGCAAATGGTCGGCAGTCATCGCGTCGGGATCGGCTTGGGTGTCATCGATGAACTGTTCCAGAACCGAGTGGGTGACGATCCCGCGCAGCAGGGCATCGGGGGCCCGCATCAGCGGATCCAGCGGGCGCAGACGCAGCACATGTTTGGCGTAGATCGCATAAGGATCGCGGATCAGGCGTTGGATTTCCGTGACCGACAGTTGGCGCGGACGGGCGGCAACGGGCGGGCGTGGGGACGGGCGCGGTGCCGGTGCGGTTGTACCTGGTTCTTCCAGCTTGCGGGCCATCGCCAGCCAGTGATGACCGCGGGCGCGCGCACCCTCTAGCGCTGCAACACCACCCTGTTCCGGCAGACCGTTCATCAGGTTAACCATTCGGTTCAACCACCGCGAGGGCACGGTTTCCGCATCCTCGGATCGGACCGAGCGGGTCAGCCAGACCTCGGGCGCACCAATCGCCTGTTGGAAATCATGCGCCGACAGGCCAATGCGCCGTTCCGGCAGCAACAGACCTGCATCATGGCGCATTTTGCGGTTCAGCCACGGGTCGGGTTTGGGCATTTCGGGCCAGCTGGCCTCATTCAGGCCACCCAGAATGACCAGATCGGCGCCCTGCACACGGGCCTCCAACGTGCCCCAGATCAAGATGTTTGGATGTGGTTCATCGGGGTTGCGCAGCTCGCCCTGTGACAGCACCGCACCAAACAGGTCGGCGTAATCCAGCGGGCTGAGTTCCCCCCCGGCATCGGCATCCGCTTGCAGTCGGGCGACCGTCGCCTCAGCCGCGCGGCCCGCCTGTTCCTGCCACAGCTCGCTGACTTTCTCGGGCGCGCTTCCGTCGGCGATCCGTTCAGCCAGCGCCAGATGGGCAGTTAGGTGATCGGTCAGCATGGCCTTGCCGCCCATGTCCTTCTCAAGGAAGCAGGCGATCAGCCATTCGACCCAAGGCGTTGCCATCTCTTCATCCCGCGCGACGGCCCAGGCGCGCAGCACCTCGGCATCAGGGAACGGCATACCACGGCGGCGGATCATCAGCTCCAATTCGCGGGTCAATAGCAAGTGGTCGCCGCGTTTACCGCCCGTGTGACACAGCGGATGCATTAGCAGGACCAGCAGAGCCTCAGAGGTCAGTTTGCGGTGAAACAGAGCCGAAACATGGCGCAGGAAGCGCCCCGGAGCGGTCAGTTGCAATGGCGTCCCGGCCGAGTCATCGGGCGTGATGTTCCACCGGCTGAGGGCCGAACTGACCTGACGCGTCAGCATCCGGTCCGGTGTGATCAAGGCGGCGGTTTTGCCGTCCTCCGCCGCCTGACGTAAGCGCAGAGCAATCGCCAGAGCCTCATCCCGTTGTGACTGGGCCTCAACCAGAGTGACCCCGGCGAATGCCTGATCCAGACCGGTGAGATGTGGACCCTCCTCCAGCCATTGATCGGTCACAGGCGCAGGTCGCAACGCCAGCGACACCAACTTATTGCGCGCCTCTGACGGCGCTTCGCTAGTGTCCCAGCGTTCGACATCACGATGGGTCAGGCCCAGTTCTTCCAACAGTTTGGCGTAGCGGTATTGCGGGTGATCTTCGCTGGTCAGCGCGTCTTTCAGATCGGCCCAGCCCTGCGCGGACATGTCAAAATCAAAGCCGGGCAACACAATCGCCCCCTGCGGCAGCTGCGCCACGGCTTTCATCAGCAACATCGTGGTGCCGCGCGACCCGGTGGAGCCTGCGATGATCACCGGGTGCTCTGGCGGGGCATCCGCCCATCCCTCAGCCAGCGCGTTGACCACCATACGGGCGCGGGTTTCCTTGTCCGGCGCTTCATGCGCATCGGTGAAAAAGTGCTGCACAATGTCCAGAAACCCCAGCGCCCGTTTCCAGTGCCCGCTTTCATCGCTGACATCGAGATCGCGCAGCACATCGGGATCCACACCTTCGCCGTGCATCTCATCCATCAGGGCGGCCAGACTGTCCGACAGATCATAGAGCGAGGCCCGCGGCGCCAGATCCGGCTGGCTGTCCAGCAGGCGGTCGACCAGCTGCGTTAGCTCCAACCGTCGTCGCAGGGGGGAAACAGCTTCGGGTATGTCGGGCAGGCGTTTGCCTGTGTCCAGACTGGCGCCCGGATTGGTGACCAACCCCAGACGTGGCAGCAGCAGCGCGGGGCCGGCATCAAACACCTCACGCACACGGCGGGCCATACGGGTGGAGTTCAGCAGAACCTGCGCGCGGGCCAACTGGTCCGGGCGGCTGCGGTCTGACCGCGCCATCAACCCGTTCGCCAGCGCCTTGGGGAAATCAACGCCCGAAGGCACGCCGTAGACACGTGGGCGGGGGCTGGGGTCAAACATCTTTGGTTCCAATCAGGTCTTCGGCCAGTTTCAGACCGTCGGGATTGCCAACGTCACACCATGCGCCGGGGTAGGTCAGGCCGAACAGCCGGCCCTTTGACAGCATTTGATCCCAAAGCAGGTTCAAGGAAAAGGCGTTTTGATTGATCTCATACAAACCTTCGGTTTTAAGGATCTGCACCCCGCCATAGATCGCACCGGGCCCGCGGGTGAGCTGACCCCCTTCTGCCATGTGAAAATCACCCAGCCCTGCGTAGCCCAGAGCCTGTTTGGGCGGAATCAGCATCATCAGCGCATCCATCCGGGTGGGATCCCAAGCCGCCAGAAGCGCCTCAATCGGGTTTGGGCCCTGCCAGATCGCATCAGAATTCAGCGTCAGCACCGGATCCGGGCCCAAAAGCGGCAGCGCTGCCTTCAATCCGCCCCCGGTTTCCAGGATTTCCGGCTCCTCCGCGAAGAGGATCTGACGCCCTGCCAGGTGATCGCGGATCATCTGACCCCGGTAATGCAGATTAACCACGGTTTTGCTGATCCCTACCGCGGCAGTCAGATCCAACGCGTGATCTATCAAGGCGCGGCCCGCGACCAGCACCAGGGGTTTGGGCCGCTCCGCCGTCAGCGCCCCCATCCGGGTGCCGAACCCGGCGGCGAACAGCATCACGGTATCGGGGTTTACAGATCTGGGCATGTGGCGGCGCGGTCTTTCAGGTCTTGGCAAAATTCAGCGGTGGGGGTGGGCAAATCCGCCAGTATCGGGCGTAGTTGTGAGTGTACCGGATTGGCAAGGTTGCGCTGCACATACCCCCAGACGCGGGGCAGAAAATCAACGTAATGCGCCTTGCCCAGATGCAGGCAAAGGCGGGTCAATACCCCTAGAATACGCAGATTGCGTTGTAGGCCCAGCACGGCGTAGCTGGTTTCAAAATCGTCTCTATTCCGGCTGGAATTGGCCAAATAGTGGTCGATCATTGATCGCTCCAGCGCCTCAGGCACGTCCCGCCGGGCGTCCTGCATCAGTGAGACAAGATCATAGGCCGGTTGTGCGGCTTTGGCGTCCTGAAAATCCAGTAGCCCCATTTGGCGAACACCGGTTCTGTCGGGGAGGTGAATCAGGTTTTCGGCGTGATAATCGCGTAGGATCATCACCGACTGATCATTGGCATATTGGCGCAAAATAGGCTGGAACAGGGTCGAAAACCGTTCTGCCAATTCGGGTTGCGCCACACCCTGCCCCACATACCAATCCCACAATGGGGCCACCTGATCCATCATCACATCCGGCGTGAAGGCCTCAATCCCATCGGGGGGTGGGCTTTGGTGCAGTGCGATCAAAACATCTGTTGCGGCGGTGTATAGCGGGGTCTGACAGGCAGGATCCTGCGCTGTCAGTCGCGCCAGCAAGGCATCGCCGAAATCCTCCAGCAGCAGAAAGCCCTGCGCGGCGTCCTCTGCCAGAATGGCGGGGGCTGAAAAGCCTAGCCCGGTCAGATGGCGGGCGATTTTGGTGAAGGGGCGGATATCCTCACCGCTGGCTGGTGGGGCATCCATCAAAACGGCGGTTCTATGCCCCAGATGCAGGCGTTCATAACGCCGTGCTGAGGCATCCCCGGCCAACGGGCTGCGGCGGGCATCGGCCCATTCGGTTTGCGCCAAAAATGCAGCGGCGGAGCGGGTCATGCGGCGCCGTCCTGCGTGTCAGATCCGATCACATCTTTCAGCCGTTCTAGCCAGCGGGCATCCTGCCAGCTGAGGGTCAGATCACGGCTGCCCTCTTCGGCGACGGCGAAGGTGAGGTTCAGCGCAGACTGCGGCGTCAGATCCGCCAGTCGATCAGGCCATTCCACCAGGCAGATCGCGGTTTCAAAAGCCTCCTCCAGACCCAGTTCAACCGCTTCGTCCGGGTCAGACAGGCGGTAGAGGTCGCTATGCCAAATCTCGCAGCTTTCGCCGTCATAGACCTGCACCAAGGTGAAGGTGGGTGAGGGCACATCTTCAGGCTCCAGCAGAAGTGACTGGATCAAAGAACGGGCGAAATGGGTCTTGCCGGCGCCGATGCCGCCTTCCAGCAGCAGGACATCACCTGGCTGTAACAGGGGTGCAATGGCACGGGCCAGATCAGCGGTGGCCTCGGCGGAGGAAAGGTGCAGTTTGAGCATGGCGCGAGATTACCCGTTGCACCGGTGGCTGCAAGGGAAACCGGGGGGACCGGTCAGGCGGTTTTGACCAGCTCCAACCGGGGTTTGCAGTTTTCCGCATCGGAAAACCACAACATATGCGCGCCACCGGCCAGGCGATCCACCATCACCCGCAGAGACCTGCCATTCGTCAGGCGCAGCGACGCCTGATCCAGACTGATCGGACCGTCATGCGCCAATCCTTCGGCCAGGGAGGCGAAACTGGCGCCACTTTTGCTGTGGCGGCACCAATGCGCGAGGCTGTTTGCAATACTGACCTCCGCATCATCGACATCTGGCTCATCCGGCCAAAGATCCCGGTAGGCCTGATTGCGAAATTGCAGGGTGTTTTGGAACGAAAACAGCGCGATCGGCTGTGGGATCAGATCCAGAACGGCTTGGTTCAACTCCATATCGGTGCGGAAACGCCGATTGAGTGACACTTCGGCGCTGACATCTTCGAACAAGAAGGCAATTGCCCCGTCGGGATGCGGGCGGCCCGAGACGCGGTAGGTCTGTCCGGACGGCAGGCTCCAGGTTTCCTGATATTGCCCATCTGCTGCGGCATTGGCCAGATCTGACAGATCGTCCCGCCATTCCGCGTAGCTGCGCGGTTCCGGCATGATCTGGGCGTTTCGCAGCTGGTCAAAGAAACTGTGCAAACTCGGCTTGTTGGATAAAAATCCGGGCGGCAGGTGGGTCAGATCCGTCAGGGCGGGATTGAACAGGGTCAAAACCCGTTTTCGGTCAAATATCGCAAGACCGATCGACAGCTGGGCAAAGGTCTTGGTCAAGGTCTGCACAAAGGTCCGCTGCGCGGCTTCACCCTGCACGACTGCGTTGATGTCGATCGCATAATGCATGGTGAAGCGGTCCTCACGGATCGAATTCACATCGTACCACAACACCTCTTGTCCTGGATTCAGCGTGACCGAAGTCCGGTATCGGTGGCGATGCAACACGGGCGATGCGGGCAGATCGAAGACTGCGGGCAGGGTGTGGCTGCCATCCTCGCTTTCGAAGGTGTGGCCACATGCGGTGATCAGATCCTCATACGCCGTATTGGCCCAGAGGATGCGTCCGGCATGATCGCTTTGCCAGATCGGATAGGGGGCGTGGTGAGTGGCGTTGCGTAGGGTCTCTACCTGTCCTTCCCAGATCCGCCGCTGGTAGCGTTCAGCGGTGTTTTCGTCTTTTTCAGTGTGCTCAATGAGAGAAACCCGCAGCCGCGTGCGCACCTGTTCAATCTGGATGCGACTGGCGCGACCATGATCCTGAGAATCGATGATCATGGGCAAAACTGTCGCAGATTGCGGCGCTGATTCAGGAAAATTGGGAAACCGTTCGGCAAGCACGCTGCGCAGGTCTGACCATCTGCGACCTTCGATATGATGCATCGCCAGCAGCTGTTCGGCGCAGTCGCTGGTGTCAATCAAACGGTCCCCTTCAAACAGGAAAATCGTTTCAGGTTCGATCCTTGTGATCGGGGGCAGGTTCTTTTTGGACTGCCATTCCAGCAGCCGATAGGACAAGCCTGAGGCCAGCAAAGCAGTGGCGCCAACATAAACGACATCGATAAAATACATCATGGGAAACCTCAGGGCGTCTGCCCTTAAGGGTTGTTCCCGGAAGTTAACAAATGGTTAACGCGGCGCGCGAGAGGTCGAAACACCCTGCGATGCTTAGATTTCCAGTGGCTGGTTTGGCCCCAGATAGCCCTCTTCGCCGGACCGCGGCTGCCCGTCGATTTTGGCGCGTGGCCAGACCACCTCCACCACCGCACCGCGCCTGGTTGGGTCGGCGGGGGCCTCACCAAAGGGATCGCTGGCATTGGCAAAGGTCAGTTCCGCCCCCGAGCGTTCCAACAGGGTCTTGGCGATAAACAGGCCCAGCCCCATGCCTTCGTATTCTGGGCGTTTGCGCGGCTCACCGGGGTTGCGGCGGCGGCGCATGAAGGGATCACCGATCCGGCCAATCAGATGCGGCGGATAGCCTTCGCCGTCATCCATGATCCGCACATAGATCTGATCCGCCGACCATTCGGTTTCGATCCAGACATTTTCACGGGCAAAGTCGACGCCATTCTGGATCAGATTGCGCAGCCCGTGAATGACCTCGGGCCGGCGCAGAACGATGGGCTGTTCGTAGTCTTCATCTGTCAGGGCGATGGCGTCAAAATGAATGGATTTGCCGCGGTCCAGATGAGGCTCCGCCGCTTCGCGCAGCACGGCCTCCAGCGGGGCGCGGCGCAGGTGCAGGTCGTCTTTGCCAGCCCGGCCCATAGACCGCATGATGTCGCGGCAACGGTCAGCCTGTTCGCGGATCAGCTTGGCATCTTCCTGCAGATCCGGGCGGTCGGCCAGATCCTCAATCAGTTCGGCGCTGGTCAGTTTGATGGTGGCCAGTGGCGTGCCCAACTCATGCGCGGCAGCGGCCACAACCCCGCCGATATCGGTCAGCTTCTGTTCACGGCTGAGCGCCATATAGGTGGCCTGCAGCGCGTCCGACATGGCGTGCATCTCCACCGTCACCCGGCGTGAGTAGATGCCCAGAAACAGAACCGCGATCACAATGGCAATCCAATTGCCAAATACAAAGAGATCGGGGATTCGCAGAATGAATCCTTCTTGCGTGCGCAGGGGCAGATGTATCTCGGCCAAGAGCGTGACGGCCAGAATGGTGACGATTGCTAGGAAGATGGTGGAGCGCAGCGTAAAGGCCGAG
Organism: Thalassovita autumnalis; assembly: GCF_001458255.1. Lineage (GTDB taxonomy): Bacteria > Pseudomonadota > Alphaproteobacteria > Rhodobacterales > Rhodobacteraceae > Thalassobius > Thalassobius autumnalis. The sequence goes on along the minus strand of NZ_CYSB01000026.1, from coordinate 34,626 downwards.
GCCGACACCATCACGGGGCCAAGGATCAGGATGGAAAAAGGATTGTGCAGCCCACCGGTCAGGTAAAGCAGCAGCGACAGCTGCAGCAGGTCAAACAGCACCATCAGAAGGTTTTCGCTTTCCGACAGGCGCTTGGCCTCGGGGAAGATCACCATGGCGATCAGGTTGCCAATGACCGAAACCGAAATCACCATCAGGCACAGGCCGATTTCCAGATCCAGATTAAACAGTTCTTGCGCCACAAGAATGGCAACGATCTGGCCGCTGATGGCGCCCCATCGCAATAAAGTGATCGTTCTGAGCTTGATCCAATTGCCCCGATCACGGCCTTTCAGCACGTCAAACTTCGTTTCAGCCATCTGCGCGCCTTCGTCCCGTTGATCTTTGCAGCTTACTGTTAAATATGCCTCTCAGACCAATCAATACGATGTCGCACCTATAAAGGAAAACCAAATGAACCGCGCTTTGATCGCTTCTACCGCTGTTGTCGCTGCTGTCGCTCTGTTGGGGGGCACCTGGTACGCCACGATGCAATCTGGGGACGCTTTGGCAGCTTGCCGCGCCTCGGCTGTGGCTGGCGGGGATATTGGTGGCCCGTTTGAGTTGACCAATGGCGCTGGTGAAACCGTGACTGATGCGGATGTGATCACCGCGCCGACGCTGGTCTATTTCGGCTACACCTTCTGCCCCGATGTCTGCCCGCTGGATGCGGCGCGCAACGGTGAGGCGGTGGCGCTGCTGGAAGAGCGCGGGCATGATGTGAACTCGGTCTTTATTTCGGTGGATCCTGAACGTGATACGCCGGAAATGGTCAGCGATTATGCCAGCTACATGCATGAGCGTATGGTTGGCCTGACCGGCACGCCGGAACAGGTTAAAGCGGCCTCGCGGGCTTATAAGACCTATTACAAGAAACAGACGCCCAAGGATGGGGATGACGAGTATTACCTGATGGATCACTCGACCTTCACCTATCTGATGTTCCCTGAGACCGGATTTGCCGAGTTTTATCGTCGCGACATGACGGCCGAGAAGATGGCGGACTCCGTGGCCTGTTTCATCGAAAACAGTTGAGCATAAACCAGTTAGGGCCGCCGGAGGTGAGCCAAGTTTGACGCAAGCCAAGTGGCCCTATAGAACGATTCTAACAGAACACGCGCGAAGGTAGGCTGATCATGGCGGATCTGGACAAGGAAATCGGCGAAGATAAATCGCTGCTGCTGCTCGACGATGACGAGCCGTTTCTGAAGCGACTGGCCAAAGCGATGGAAAAGCGGGGCTTTGAGGTGGAGACCGCAGGCTCCGTTGCGGCTGGTAAAGCGATCGCAACCGCCCGGCCCCCGGCCTATGCGGTCTGCGACCTGCGTCTGGAAGATGGCAACGGGTTGGATGTGGTTGAGGTGCTGCGGGAAAAGCGCCCCAATTGCCGCATCGTGGTACTGACCGGCTATGGCGCGATTGCCACCGCGGTGGCTGCGGTGAAAATCGGCGCAACGGATTATCTGTCCAAACCGGCGGATGCCACGGATATCACCAATGCGCTGCTGGCTTCGGATGATGAGCTGCCGCCGCCGCCGGAAAACCCGATGAGCGCTGACCGCGTGCGCTGGGAACATATCCAGCGGGTCTATGAACTGTGTGACCGCAACGTCTCGGAAACGGCGCGTCGCTTGAACATGCACCGCCGCACGCTGCAGCGGATCCTCGCCAAACGCAGCCCCCGCTGACCCCCGTTTCGGCGGGACGACTCCCCCAAAGGGAGATAGCGACCCTGTCAAAGAGCCGCCGTCTGGGCGGCTTTTTGTGTTTCTACCTTCCGTAATTTGATTTGTTTATGAGGGTGTTACCGCAGGGTCGCCAATTTGTTGCCACTGCGCCCCCTCCTTTTTCCCGTATTGTTCCAAGTACAGTGATCCCGGCAACCTTGGGGAGAGTAGACAAACACTCAGGGGAAGACATGACTGCATCTAACTGGACTTTGGAAACGTTGTTTCCGGAGGGGTTGCCTGACACTCTGGTGACGCTGACGGGATCGACATTGGCGGAAAAACTGCGCGGCACAGAGGCCGCAGATCTCATCAAAGGCGAGGGCGGCAATGATCGGTTGATTGCCCGTGGCGGCAACGATGTGGTGCTGGCGGGTGAGGGGGACGATCGCGTTCACGCCGGCAGCGGTGACGATATTGTGGATGCCGGCAGCGGCAATGACCGGGTGCATGCCGGCGATGGCGATGATGTCGTGCTGGGTGGCGCTGGCAATGACACGCTGCGCGGCGGTGATGGCGCGGATCAGCTTTATGGTGGCGAAGGGGATGACCGCCTTGCCGGTGGTGAGGGCGACGATTTTCTGGATGGCGGCAGCGGTGATGATCGGCTCTGGGGTGGGGATGGCAATGACCAGATCCTTGGCGGCAGTGGCAATGACAGGATCGGCGGTGGCGACGGCAATGATGCGGTGATGGCCGGGGATGGCGATGACCGGGTCAACGGCGGGGACGGCGATGACCTGCTGCAGGGTGATGCCGGCAATGATCGCCTGATTGGCGGCGACGGCAATGATGAGATCCTTGGCGGATCCGGCAATGACCGTCTGGTCGATGGCCACGGCAATGACGCGCTGGTTGGCGGCGAAGATGATGACCGTCTGATCAGCCGCTTTGGCAGCGATATTCTGGATGGCGGTGAGGGAGATGATTTCCTGTTCAGCCGTTCCGACGCCGGCGAGCCGGTGATCGCGCAGGATCCTGAGTTGCCGACCTATAACCCAGATCAGCCCTTCATGGATGCCAATGATGTGATGACCGGCGGCGCTGGGGCGGATACCTTCTTCTTCCGGCTGGACATCAACGCTACCGAGGAGATTGCCCGCAAGCACACGCAAGAAAACGGCCGGATTGATTGGCGCGGGGTGGCGGGTGAAAACGACAATCCCCATGACCACTGGGTCGATGCCATTGGCGATGAGGTGATCACGGATTTCAGTTTCGAAGAGGGGGATCAGATCGTCATTCGCGGCCACACCGTGGATGCCTCGGTGGAGCAGGTCGATTTCGATGAAGATGGGGTCTTTGATTACAGCGTGATCACCCTGACCTCGAACCAGGGCGGCAATGGCGGTGCGCATGATGGCGATCATCTGGGCACGATCACGGTCTATGGCGACCTGATCACTGAGGAGGATCTGGTGGTCGACAACATGGCCTTCTATGGCGCCTTCAACACCTTGGCTCAGTATCTGGACGGGTTCTAGGCTCAGGACCCATTAATGGGCAATGCTCAGTGCCTCCTATTTTGGGGCTGACAAGGCATAAGGCCGCAGGAATAGTGGTTCTATTTCAAGGCAATATAACGCCGGCAGCGTCAAAATAGGAGGCACCCGGAGGGCATGGAGAAATTCACGCTCTCAGCAGCTGGGCACGCTTGAAAAGGCAACCAGCCTTACCTGCGCGCTCCCAACTGCTGAGAACGCAAATTTTTCCATGCTGAGCGTTGCAGATTAACGGGTCCTGAGCCTGCCCAGGTTCCTTGACCTGTTCAGTGGCGGTCCCTTCGCGGGGCCGCCTAATGCGTTTTTAGATTACCTAAAAATTGAAACTCAGCAGTTTCAACTGGGCCTCAGCGCGCAGTTCGGCCACCAGTTCGGGGTTGTCTTCGACCCAGCTGACATAGCCCGCATAGCCCTGTTGGTTGACTGCGGCGCGGTCACTTTCTAGCAAGGCCATGAATTCATCCAATGTGGCGACATCGGTGAAGCTCAGCTTCAGCTGGGTGTAAATTGCGTTGCACTCATCGATCTTGGCTTTGGGCAACACCTGTTCTTCGGCAGCGGCGCTGCACAGGAAATACCCCGCGGCCAACGCCAGTAGTTGAGTGGACATAACACATACTCCAGTCGGTCACCGGGACGGAGGAGAGCAGAGAGAGGCGACCGTGCCAGACAGTCTGCAATCGCCGTGCCGAATGCTCCGTAAATCTACGGTGCTATGCCAAAGGAGAAGGTTAACGAGTTACGATCGACCCTGATCAGTCCAGATCAAACCGGGTCAGCATCTGATCCACCACGTGCCCATCGGCCAGCGCTACCCCAGACATCAGCTGATAGTCGCGAAACCCACGGCTTTGATAATAGGCGCGCCCGCCCGCGTTGTCGGTGCGGATACAGGCGCAGATCCAAGCATATCCCAGATTCCGCGCCGCCTGCGATGTGGCGCTGAACAGGGCTGATCCAACGCCGAGTTGCTGCCGCCCTTGCTGCACAAAGGTGGCGATATCACAGGCTTCCGCTGGCAGACCGGGATAGGGGGATACGTGCTGAAAACCGACAATCTCACCCGCGGATTCAGCGACAAACCAGGCTGAGCGATCCGCGTCTTTGGCGATCATTACGGCCATGTCGGTGGCTGTGACCTCCTGTGTCCGCGCGGTGGCGCCCCCTGCCCTGATGATCTCGGACAGCAGCCGCGCCATCGGGCCGGTGTCAAAACCAACAGGTGGGCGGATGGTCAGATTAGAACGCATTGAGCAATGTTTCATGCCGCGCGGTGAACTCTGCCCGAACCTCAACAGGGGGCCGCAGCTGGATCGACAACCCGTCGATCAGCGCCGGATCGACCTTGCCGAAGAACTTGTTCGCCTCCGCCTCAGTGAAACCTGCGATCTGTGTGGCTTCCATCCAAGCGCTGACCTTATCGGCGCGTTTGATCTGCTTTTTCACCTTTATCGGGATGGCGGCGGGCAGGCCAAAGCGAATGTGAATGGCGGCGGTCAGTCGTTTGTCCAACTCATCATAGCCGGGGCCAACGGCGGCCTTCACCGGGGAAATCATATCCCCGATCACATATTCCGGTGCGTCGTGCAGAAGCGCGGCCAGATGCCATTTCACTGGCTGGCCGGGGTACATACGGCCATAAAGCTGTTCGACCAGCAGCGAATGTTCGGCCACAGAATAGGCAAAATCCCCCTGAGTTTGCCCGTTCCAGCGCGCCACAAAGGCTAGGCCGTGGGCGATATCTTCGATCTCTACATCCACCGGGGTTGGGTCCAGCAGGTCAAGACGGCGCCCGGACAGCATACGTTGCCAGGCGCGGGGGGCTTTTGCGGCCATTTGGGGTGTCCTTCACTTTATTGGAACAGTGGTAGCGCCCTGCCCTGCCCGGTGCAATGTCGGCCGCTCAGCGTCATGAATGTTTCAAATGAAGCACAGGGACGTGTAGCCGCGTGTTTCGCAAATCCCCCTTTGCGACCCCACATATAGATCAGACGGCCGGACAGGTGGTCCGGCGCCCGAGGGATCGGGATCTGAACCCAAACTGGAAAGGAACACGTCATGTTCAAACGTCTGATCACCACTGCGGCGGTCTTTGGCACCGCTGCGCTTGCCCCACCCACCTTTGCCCAGAACGCTGCGCCGCCGAGCTGCATGCCGCGCGATGCCTTGGTGCAAGATCTGATGCGCAGCTATGGTGAGGATCTGCTGGGCCGCGGTCTGCAGAACCCGCAACAACTGTTGGAAATCTGGAGTTCTGGCGATTCCGGCAGCTTTACCATCTTTATCACCCACCCGGACGGACAGTCCTGTGTGGTTGCCACCGGCGGCAGCTGGATTGGCTACGAACCACCTAATACTGATCTGGAAAGCTGAATTCGCCCTGTGGTCGCAAACCGATCGTTTAAATCACAGGAAAACTCCTCCCGTAAGAGATGAATCTGAAATTCGTCTGTCTAATTGGGATAGCGCCCCATACGAAAGTATGCTGGAAAATAAGGTGCTTTATTCGCAACGGCTTACCTGAGGGAAATAGGCGCTTGGTCGGCGTCAAAGCTTCGTCACTTGTCGGAAAATACGTCATTTTCCCGTCGCGTATCCCTAAGAGAGCAAGAAAAATTGGGCTCTGAGACGTATAACTTAAGTGAGCCCGATGCTGAGACCCCTCCTCCCTCCCTCGGCACCGCTTCCCTCCCTGGCGATGTCTCCGTCAGCATCGGGCCCTTACAAAGGAGTGTTGCGTTATGTTCTCGAAGACCCCCCTCCCCGCCTTTGCCGCCGCATTGGTTGCCGGTGTCACCCTGACCGCCACCACCACTGCTGCACAGGCCCAAGGCACCAAATGCCTGCCACGCGCCATTCTGGTCGAAGACCTGAAGAAGAAGTACAACGAACAGCTTTCGGGCGGTGGTTTGCAAAACCCACAGCAGCTGCTGGAAGTCTGGACTTCGCCTAACTCGGGCAGTTTCACCGTGTTCATCACCCGTGCGGACGGCCTTGCCTGCATCATGGCAACTGGCAAACACTGGAATTCGAACAGTGAAATCGCCCCTGCTGGCGTAAAAAGCTAAGAAAGATTGGCCCAGACATCCGAAAGACTCGTTGTCTGGGTATAGGTCGAGTGCTATCTGCCTTTCAGTGATTTTTTGCAAGGAACCCCCGCAATGGCAAACGACTATATTGTAAAGGATATCAGCCTGGCCGAGTTTGGTCGTAAAGAGCTGGATATCGCGGAAACCGAAATGCCCGGCCTGATGGCGCTTCGGGAAGAATACGGCGACAGCAAACCGCTGAAAGGTGCGCGCATCGTCGGGTCGTTGCATATGACCATTCAAACCGCTGTCTTGATTGAGACTCTGGTTGCTCTGGGCGCCGATGTGCGCTGGGCCTCCTGCAATATCTTTTCCACCCAGGATCACGCCGCTGCTGCCATTGCTGCCGCTGACATTCCGGTCTTTGCGATCAAAGGCCAGACGCTGGAAGAGCATTGGGATTATCTGGACAAGTCCTTCTTGTTCGCTGATGGCCCCAACATGATCCTGGACGATGGCGGCGACGCAACGCTCTACGTGCTGCTGGGCGCCCGCGCCGAAGCTGGCGAAGACATCATTCCGGTGCCGCAGTCCGAAGAGGAAGCGGTGATCAAAGCACAGATCGCAAAACGTATGGAAGCCAGCCCCGGTTGGTTCACCAAAACCCGCGACGCGATCATGGGTGTTTCCGAAGAAACCACCACTGGTGTGCACCGTCTCTATGAACTGCAGAAAAACGGTCAGCTGCCGTTCCCTGCAATCAACGTCAACGACTCGGTCACCAAATCGAAGTTCGACAACAAATACGGCTGTAAAGAGTCGCTGGTCGACGGCATCCGCCGCGCCACCGACACCATGCTGGCCGGTAAGGTTGCTGTTGTCTGTGGTTACGGCGACGTTGGCAAAGGCTCCGCTGCTTCGCTGGCCGGTGCTGGTGCCCGTGTTAAAGTGACCGAAGCGGATCCGATCTGCGCGCTGCAGGCGGCCATGGACGGTTTCGAAGTTGTTCTGCTGGAAGAATCGCTGGACGCAGACGTGTTCATCACCACAACCGGCAACAAAGACATCATCCGTATCGAGCATATGCGCGAGATGAAGGATATGGCGATCGTTGGCAACATCGGCCACTTCGACAACGAAATTCAGGTTGCTGCCCTGAAAAACCACAAGTGGACCAACATCAAAGAACAGGTCGACATGATCGAAATGCCTGCTGGCAACCGGATAATTCTGCTGTCCGAAGGCCGTCTGCTTAACCTCGGCAACGCCACCGGTCACCCGTCCTTCGTGATGTCGGCCTCCTTCACCAACCAGGTACTGGCCCAGATTGAGCTGTTCACCAAAGGTGATGACTACGAAAACGAAGTCTACATCCTGCCCAAACATCTGGATGAAAAGGTTGCAGCCCTGCACCTGGCCAAAGTTGGCGCCAAGCTGACCAAGCTGACCTCGGATCAGGCCTCCTACATCGGTGTAACCCCGGAAGGCCCGTTCAAGCCGGAACACTACCGTTACTGATGCGGTGGGCCGGAGCGATGAAGCCTTCGGTTCTTACAGTTATGACAGCGGCGGTCCTTTGGGCCGCCGTTGTTGTTTCTGCAAGCGCTGAGACAGGCAAAAAACCGAAGATCACTGAAGAGATTACCTATTACGATGTCTCAGCCCTGACGTCGGATGGGCTGCGCCGGGAACTGCGCCGTAAGGGGCCGCGCAGCTACTGGGGCTATGCGCAGTGGTGGGTGTCCTGGACGGACAGATGTGAGATCACGGTGACCCAGACAATTGAAATGCCGCGCCACACCCGGCTGGACGACCTGCCGCCCGAATTGCGGGTGCGCTGGGACAGTATGGTGCGGGCGCTGTTGCGGCACGAACGGTTGCACACCCGACATGGTGAATTGGCGGCGGGTGAGATTGCGATGGCCAAATGCCAGGGCGCCTATCAGATCATCGATCGCTGGGCGAACCAGGATAGGGTGCTGGACCGTCGTACCGATCATGGCCGCAAAAAAGGGGTGACGCTGCCGTAATCTAGGTGGTTGCGGCGGCCTGCCAATCGGTCGGGAACTGCATGATCTCAGCTGAATCCCGCAACCTGGGGGAGGGGCGTTTGGCTTGCGTTTCCCCAGCAGCCATTGCGGCCTCAACCATCTGTAATTGATGGAAAAACGCGTCATATCCGCTGTCTGCCACAAACCGCTCGGGCGTGCCCTCATAAGGGGTCCAGGTGAAACTGTTGCCCTGCGGCGTTGGCAGCCACGGGTTGCTGTCAAACCGCAGGGTGCCCAGATCGGTGGCGATGGTAAACTCATGGGCCATGCCATAGCCATCGGTGGAGTGCAGCGTGGCCAGAACGCCATTGTCAAAGCGCACCGTGACAGCCGAGTCCCGCAGGTTGCCATCTGGCCCGGCATTGCCGTTGGCCTGCAGCTGACGGTTTGCAAAGGCATCCTCTCCACACATGGCCTGCACCACCAGATGCAATAGCGACGCCGGGTAGCAACCAAGATTGTAAAGCGTGCCGCCACCGGCTGGGTTCACCACTTGCCAGATATCGGCGGCGTAAAACCCCTGCACATGGCGCAGTTGACCAAACCGGCCGGAGCGCAGCAGATCCAGCAGCTTGTGATGAATGGGATGGGACAGGTACATCAGCCCTTCGGCAAAAAACGTTCGGGCCTTTTCCGCCCCGGCCACCAATGCCGCGGCATCGCTCATGGTGACGGTCAGCGATTTTTCACACAGCACCGGTTTGCCAGCGGCCAAAGCTTCTAGGCTGTAGTCTTTGTGCAGGTGATTGGGCAGGCCGATATAGACCGCCTCAACCTCAGGATCTCGCAGCAGGTCGTGGTAGGAGTCGGTGGCATGGGCGATGCCCTATTCCGCCTGAAGCGCATCGCGGGTTTCAGCAGAGCGGCCGAAAATGCACTGCGCGGTGGAGCCTTCGTTCAGCGCGATTGCGTCCAGCATGGCCCTGGTGATGAACCCCGATCCAACAATGCCCCATTTTGCCATTGGTCCGCTCCCTCATTCCAGGGGGCGAGTGTCGTCGAAATAGGGCAGGGCGCAAGAGGGCATTTGGGTAGCGTTGGGGCGGGTCAAACCTGACGGGGAAAATATAGCCGAAGTTTTCCTTTTGCTGTGGCGGGTGGGGCGCTAGCGTTTCAGTCATAGTTTGGGACGGGGCATTGCCCCAATTCAGGAGAAGACAATGGGCAAACGGGACGATTTGATCGCGCAATATGCGGCGGACCTGAAGGAAAAATGCGGCATGGAGCCAGATATGGACCTTCTAACGAAGGTAACCATTGGCTGTGGACCAGCAATTTACAATGCTGATGCCTCGACCGTGGCGGCCAGCCAGCCGAGTGAGCTGGAGACTGTGAAAAACAACTTCCTCATCCGCAAACTGGCGCTGGAGGATGGCCCGCAACTGATGGAAGCCATTGATAACGTGATCGAAACCTATGGCCGGTCCGAGCGGAACAAATACCGCGCGGTTGTCTACTACATGCTGGTCAAACACTTCGGCAAAGAAGCGATCTACGGTTGAGGGCGCGGGTTATCTCGCTGAATTTTAACCGTTTTGTCTGAACTTGCCGTTTGGGGCAGGGGGGCAAAGCCGGTATAACCCCCGCAACCGTCATCCGTTCCACGGGTGGATCTTTGGGGGTGACTGGGACAGGGGCCGATCCATTGGGATCGGCCTTTTGCCATTTGGCCTCAGCAGCGGGCGCAAGCGGGTCTGTAACGCTTTGAAACAAAGCTCCAGCGCATTCCGGCGCGTTTCTGCCGAGGCGCTGGACAGCTGTCGCGCGGCTGCTTAGGAAGGCGTTAATCAATCATAGACCGAAGGTTGTTGCAGTGACCAAACGCTCTCTTTTTGGCACCGATGGGGTGCGCGGACTGACCAATACCCCCCCAATGACAGCCGAACTGGCGATGCGGCTGGGTGCGGCTGTCGGGCGTTATTTCCGCCGCGATCAGCAGGAACACCGGGTGGTGATCGGCAAAGATACCCGTCTGTCGGGCTACATGCTGGAAAACGCGTTGACGGCTGGGTTCACCTCCACGGGGATGAACGTTCTGCTGCTGGGCCCGATGCCAACACCGGCGGTTGGGTTCCTGACCCATTCGATGCGTGCCGATGTGGGCGTCATGATCTCGGCCAGCCACAACCCGGCCTATGACAATGGCATCAAGTTCTTTGGCCCTGATGGCTTCAAACTGTCGGATGAGGCTGAGGTTGAGATTGAGCGGCTGCTCAACGAAGGCGTGGAACTGGCGGCCCCCCAGAACATCGGCCGCGCCAAGCGGATTGATGACGCGCTGGGCCGCTACGTGGAATATGCCAAGACCACCTTCCCCAATTCGCTGCGTCTGGATGGGCTGCGTGTGGTGCTGGATTGCGCCAATGGTGCCGCTTACAAAGCCGCGCCTGCGGTCCTGTGGGAATTGGGCGCTGAGGTGATCCCGGTGGGCGTGACCCCGAATGGCCATAACATCAACGAAAACTGCGGCTCAACCAGCACCGCAACTGCGGCGGCCAAAGTGCGCGAAGTGCGGGCCAATCTGGGCATCTGTCTGGATGGTGATGCGGATCGTGTGATCATTCTGGATGAAAACGGCGAACAGGCCGATGGCGACCAGATCATGGCGCTGATCGCCTCCTCCTGGAAGCGCGAAGGCCGGTTGAAGGGCGACACGCTGGTAGCCACCGTGATGTCGAACCTTGGCATGGAAAACTTCCTGCGGGATGAGGGTATCCATCTGGAACGCACCGCGGTTGGCGACCGTTATGTTGTTGAAAGCATGCGTAAAAACGGTTTTGCGCTGGGCGGTGAGCAATCCGGCCATATCGTCATGACCGACTACGCCACCACTGGTGATGGTCTGATTGCAGGCCTTCAGTTCATGAAGGCGATGGTGGAAACCGGCAAGAAAGCCAGCGAATTGGCGCAGGTGTTCACCCCGGTGCCGCAGATCCTGCGCAACGTGCGCTACGCTGCGGGCAAAACCCCGCTGGAGGCAGATCAGGTCCAGCAGGCGATCGCTGATGGTGAAAAGCAGCTGAACGGCGATGGCCGTCTGCTGATCCGCAAATCCGGCACCGAGCCGTTGATCCGTGTGATGGGCGAAGCCAATGATCAGGGCAAGCTGGATGCGGTGATCACCCAGATCTGCAAGGCAGTGGAGTCGGCGGCCTCTTAGGCCCCCGACCCATTTCACAAAGCACTCAGAGCAGCGTCAGAACGGCGCCCATGACCGCGCAGCCGATTGTGGCATAGCCGCCGTCAATCACGATCAGCGCCTTGGGGCGATCAGCAAAGGTGTAGTTGGTCGCAATCCATGGGGTCGCCAGAAACAGGCCAATGCCCAATCCGGCAACCAGACCTTTCGCCAACTCATCGATGCCTGCCAGTGCAAAAACGTGACGCATCATGCCCGCAACGATGATCGCGCAGACAAATGAAACGATGTAAGGTACTGGGTTTGATCGGTTTTCTGGCTGCCCATCTTCGCCAAGTTTCACACCTGACGCGGCCATCCAGGGTTTGGCCAGGCTCATGTACCAGATGGCGCCGAAAATGTAGCTGGCCGCTGCGGCTGCTACGACTGAAATCAATTCCATCATATGTCCCTCCTATTGGTCCCCTCTGATTAAACCAGAGGGTGCAGGTCGTTGCCTGCTTGGGAAAGCTTAGACAAATTGCGCCGTCTGGCTAGAGGGTTTGCCCATTATTTAGGCGCCCGCTCAGGCCTCGATCCCGGCTTTCTGGCAGATCACCTGCCATTCTTCGGCGGTGACTGGCTGCACCGACAGGCGGGAATTTTTGACCAGCACCATTTCGGCCAGCCGCTCGTCGCCTTTGATCTCATCCAAGGTGACCGGCGTTTTCACCGGCATGACTGCTTTGATGTCGACGCATTCCCAGCGATCATCGTCCGTGGTGCTGTCAGGATGCGCCTCGGCGCAGACCTCAACAATGCCGACGACCGATTTTTCCTTCTGCGAGTGGTAGAAGAAGCCCCGGTCGCCGATGTTCATGTCGCGCATGAAGTTGCGCGCTTGGTAATTGCGCACGCCGTCCCATTCTTCGCCCGCCTCACCCTTGGCGACCTGCTGGTCCCAGCTCCAGGTGGAGGGTTCAGATTTGAACAGCCAGTAGCGCATCAGCCAATTACCTTGTTCCAGTGGATCAGCTCTACGCTAGCGAAGAGTTCGGCCTTGGCATAGGGGTCATTCGCGGCCCAGTCTTCGGCGGCAGCCATATCAGCCACATCCAACACGATGAGCGAGCCGCACATCTGTTCGTCCCCATCCAGCAACGGGCCCGCCTGTGCGACAACGCCGGTTTCTTTCAGATAAGCGATGTGGCTTTCGCGGTTGGCTTTGCGGATTTCCAGCGCGCCGGGCTTGTCCTTGGCGATCAGTGCGATGAGCATTCATTCCTCCTTCAATGGTCGGGAAAGCAACCTGTCCATCAGGTCGCGTAGGTCATGGTGCCCCTCCAGAAGCGCAACAACGGCGCTGGTGATGGGCATATCGATTTGCATGTCGCTGGCGCGTTTCAGAACTGCACGGGCGGTAGCGGCACCTTCCACGGTGATGGAGCCGTCAAATCCTTCGCCGCGGCCCAGTGACAGGCCAAAGCTGTAGTTGCGCGATTGGGCCGAGGTGCAGGTCAGCGTCAGATCACCAAAGCCCGACAGCCCCGCCAGTGTTTCCGGCCGTGCCCCTAGCGCCAGCGCCATACGCTGCATTTCGGCGTAGCCCCGCGTCATGATCGCGGCCCGTGCGCTTTCGCCCAGACCTGCCCCCATGACGGTGCCGGCTGCAATGGCGATGACGTTTTTCAACGCGCCGCCCAGCTCGGCCCCGGTGGTGTCTGTGGTGCGGTAAAGCCGCAGGGTGGGGGTGGTCAGCTGTTCCTGCAGATCCTTGCACAGATCGGCATCGGCGCAGGCCAATGTGACGGCGGTGGGCAGGCCACGGGCAATGTCAGCGGCAAAGCTGGGGCCGGTCAGGATCGCAGGCGTGGCCGAGGGGATCAATTCGCTCAGCAAGGAGGTCGGACCAAGGCCCGAGGTCAGCTCCACCCCTTTACAGCAGGCGACCAGCGGGCGACTTTCTAGCGCGGCGCCATGGGCTCCGATCATATCGCGCAGCTTTTGCATGGGTATCGATAGCAGCACGGGGATGCCCACCGGGATATCATTGATATCCGCTGTGACCTGCAACGTGTCGGGGAAGGGCAGGCCGGGCAGGCGGCGGGTGTTTTCGCGGGCCGTTGCCATTTCGGCCACATGCTCTGCGTCGCGCGACCACATCAACACCTTGGTGCCTTTGGCGGCGATCGAAATGGCCAGCGCAGTACCAAACGCGCCAGAACCGCAAACCGCAATCATGCCTTTGCCCCTTTCTTGCCCGATCCCAAAAGGGCCGGGGCCTTTTTGTCCAACGGCCAACGTGGGCGCGCGGTTAGCGTCATGTCATCGCTATGCCCGGCGCGAAACCGCTCCATGCCCGCGTAGGCGATCATCGCGGCATTGTCCGTACACAGCGCCAGCGGCGGCGCAGTGAAGGCGACGCCAAATTCGGCACAGACCTCCTGCAGCCGGCTGCGGATGGCCAGGTTCGCGGCCACACCGCCGGCGACAGCGATGGTGGGGGTGGACGGGTTTTCCGCCAGATATAGCTGCAGTGCGCGGCGGGTCTTTTCGGCCAACACGTCGGTCACGGCTGCCTGAAACCCTGCCGCCAGATCGCTGCGGTCCTGTTCGGTCAATCCACCTTTGGCCGCCACAACCTCATCCCGCGCCCGCAGGATGGCGGTTTTCAAGCCCGAGAAGGACATGTCACAGCCGGGCCGGTCCAACAGCGGACGCGGCAGGCGCCAGCGCTTTGAATTGCCGGATTTCGCGGCTTGTTCCACCGAAGGCCCCCCGGGCTGCGGCAGCCCCAGCAGACGGGCGGTTTTGTCAAAAGCTTCGCCCGGCGCATCGTCGATGGTGCCGCCAAGGCGGGTGAACTCCTCAGGTCCATGGGCCAGCAGGAACTGGCAATGCCCGCCAGACACCAGCAGCATTAGATAGGGAAATTCGGTTTGATCGGTCAGCCGCGGCGTCAGCGCGTGGCCCGCCAGATGGTTTACCCCGATCAGCGGTTTACCTAGGGCAGCCGATAGCCCCTTGGCGCACATTACACCGGACAGCACGCCGCCGATCAGCCCGGGGCCGGCGGTCACCGCAATGGCGTCAATCGCATCGAAACCAAGGCCCGCAGCCTCCATCGCTTGTTTGACCGACACATCCAGTTTTTCGGCATGGGCGCGGGCGGCAATTTCCGGCACAACGCCGCCAAAGGCCGCGTGCAGATCTGTCTGGCCATAGACGGTGGAGGCCAGAATGTCCGGCATCTCACCGGGGGTGTGGCGCACCACAGCCGCCGCCGTGTCATCGCAGCTGCTTTCCAAACCCAAGACTGTCAGCGTGCCACCCATGGCCTCCGCCCTCACCGTTGCAAGAAGATCCTCTCGCAGGTAACACCGCAAGGAGGTTCAAACAATCCCGGCGGTCGAAATGGCACAGCTTCTGTTGACCCGGCCCCAAGAGGGGGCAGACCGATTTGCCGCATTGCTGCGCAGGTCAGGGTTTGATGCGCCGATTGTGACCTCCCCCCTGTTGCAGATCGTGCCATTGGCTGCACCAGATCTGCCAGATCTGACTGAGGATCAGGCGGTGATTTTCACTTCCCGAAACGGTGTTGCGGCAGCGCCTGCGGGGCAGAGACGGCTAGCCTATGTGGTGGGGGCAGCCACGGGCCGCGCGGCCGCAGCGGCGGGATACCGCGTGGTGCAGGCGGATGGGGATGCGGAGGCGTTGTTCCGGCGGATTTTGGCCGACCATCAGGCGGGGAACCTTACCGGCGATCTGGTGCATCTGCATGGCCGCCACACCCGTGGGGATCTGGCGCAGCGCCTGACCGCGGCAGGCATTCCGACCAAGGGCAGGGTGATCTACGAACAGATTGTCATGCCCCTGTCTGCGGCGGCGAAATCGCTGCTTTCCGGTACAGAACCGGTGATTTTGCCGATTTTTTCCCCGCGCACGGCAGCGCTGTTGCTGGCAGAGTGTCAGCAGATGGAAGGAACCGCGCCCCTGTTCGTTGCCGCGATCAGCCCCGCCGCTGATGTGGAACTGGGGGCGTTGCAAGCGGTGCAGCGTCACATATTGCCCAATCCGACAGCAGATGCGATGGCTGCCGCAGTGCAGAGACTGATGGCCGCAGTGCAGCGCCTTGAGGGTGAAATCCGGCAGCGGTAACCTTACATCAGTAGATGTGTTTTGATTTTTGAGATTCGAAAGGAAGGCCCAGGTGTCCGAACCCAAGACCTCCGCCGGTGGCACAGACTCCGAAACCGACGATCCCAAACGGGATGTCATTGAAGATGCCGTTGTTTTGGATGACCCGACGGATGACCCGGCAGAAGGGTCAGCAGAGGGGGATGAGGCGCCTCAGCCTGACGCGCCAGAGGTAGACGGTGCCGTCGCTGATGAGGGCGCAGCGGCTGAAGCCGCCCCAGAAACCCCTGCGGATTTGCCTGAAAAAGCACCTGTAGAGGCAGCTGCACCCAAACGTGGTTTCGTGCCAGTCTTTCTTGGTGGCGTTGCAGCGGCAGCGCTGGGCGCTGGTGTGGCGCTGTTCCTGTTCCCCAATGGCATTGGTGGGCAGGATGACACGGTTCAGCAGCAGATCCTTGCAGATCTGGCCGCCCAGACCGAAGCGGTAGCCGCGCTGGAGGCAAAACTGGCCAACCTGTCCCTGCCGCCGGATCTGACGGCGGAGGTTGCCGCGCTCAATGCGCCTATGGCCGCGCAGGCGCAGCAGCTGGCCACACATGAAACCCGGATTGAGATGCTTTCGGCCCTTATCGGGGATCTGGAAAAGCGGCCCATCGCCGACAATTTGGCGCCAGAGGCCATCGCGGCCTATGAGCGTGAGTTGAAAGCGCTGCAAACCGCAATGGCCCAGCAACGTGCTGAGGTTGAGGAAAAACTGGCCGAAAGCGCCGCCCTGCGGGCCACTGCGGAGGTGGATGCGCAAACAGCCGCGGCCCGCGATGCCCTGTCGTTGCTGACCCAGGCGGTGGACGGCGGGTTGCCCTTGGGGGCTGCCATAGCCGCGTTGGAGGGAGCTGGTGTCACGGTGCCTGAAGCATTGAACAGCCTGCAAGCGGGCGTACCGACGCTGGCCGCCTTGCAGATCAGTTTCCCCGATGCCGCACGCGCCGCGCTGGCGGCAGATAACAGTGCCAACGGTGGCAGCGGTGTGACCAATTTCCTGCGTCATCAGTTGGGCGTGCGCTCCCTGACGCCGCAGGAAGGCGATAGCGCAGATGCGATCCTGTCACGGGCTGAGGCCGCGCTGACTGCGGCCGATCTGGGCACCGCCATGGCTGAGCTGACCAGCCTGCCAGAGGCTGCAGCGGGCGCGATCGCCCCCTGGCTGGGCGATGCGGCAAAACGTGCTGACGCCCTCACCGCGCTGGACGCTTTGCGCCAGTCCGTGATGACCAACTGAGGAGGAACCCATGCTCTGGTCGCTTATCAAGATTGTTGTTTTTGTCCTCCTCGTGGCGGCAGTTACCTTTGGCGCGGATTACCTGATGCAGATCGAAGGCGGCGTGCGGATTGCCCTGATGGGCACCGAAATCACGCTGACCCCACTGGCAACGGTGATCGGTCTGGCGGTGCTGCTGATCTCCCTCTGGGTGCTGTTGAAACTGGCCTCGCTGACTGTGGCGCTGTTGAAGTTCATCAACGGGGATGAAACCGCGCTGAGCCGCTATTTCGACCGCAACCGCGAACGCAAAGGCTATCAAGCCCTGACCGAAGGCATGATGGCCCTCGCCTCAGGCGAGCCGCGCGTCGCGATGAGCAAAGCCGCGAAGGCGGAGAAGTTTCTGGGCAAGCCAGAACTGACCAACCTGCTGACCGCCCAAGCTGCGGAAATGGCCGGCGACAGCAAAAAGGCCGAAGAGGTTTATAAACGCCTGCTCAGCGATGACAGCACCCGTTTTGTCGGCGTGCGGGGCATCATGAAACAGAAACTGGCCGCTGGCGAAGAAGTGGTGGCGCGCCAATTGGCGGAAAAGGCCATCGCGCTGAAACCCAAACATGTTGAGGTGCAGGATACCCTGCTGAACCTGCAAACGCGGGCGCAGGATTGGTCCGGCGCGCGTGAAACCCTGTCACTGAAGTTGAAACAGGGCAGTCTGCCGCGTGATGTGCACAAACGGCGCGATGCGGTGCTGGCGCTGTCTGCGGCCAAGGCCGTGCTGGACACGGATGAAAGCGCCGAAGCGCTGGAAGCTGCGGTGGAGGCCAACCGCCTGTCGCCCGATCTGGTGCCGGCCGCCGCGCTGGCCGCGCGCAGCCTGATCGAAAAGGGTCAGGGGCGCAAAGCCGTCAAACTGCTGAAGAAAGCC
The DNA here is from genome assembly GCF_001458255.1 of Thalassovita autumnalis. Taxonomy (GTDB): domain Bacteria; phylum Pseudomonadota; class Alphaproteobacteria; order Rhodobacterales; family Rhodobacteraceae; genus Thalassobius; species Thalassobius autumnalis. Next base: position 16,837 of record NZ_CYSB01000026.1, on the reverse strand, counting down.
TGGGAGGCGCAGCCGCATCCCGATCTGGCCGCCGCTTTTGCAGCCATCGCGCCGGAGGAAAGCCCGGCCGAGCGTTTGAAACGGTTCCAGCCGCTCCTGCGTCTGAAGCCGGAGCATCGCGAAAGCAAACTGGTGCTGGCCGAATTGAACATCGCTGCCGAAGATTTCCCCGCGGCCCGCAAGGCACTGGGTGATCTGATCAGCGAAGATCCCGACAGCCGCGCCCTGACCATCATGGCGGCGGTTGAGCGCGGCGAAGGCAGTTCGGATACGGTGGTGAAGGGCTGGCTGGCCCGGGCTCTCAATGCGCCGCGCGGTCCGCAATGGGTCTGCACCAACTGCCACAACATCCACAGCGATTGGGCGCCGGTCTGCGAAAACTGTCAGGCCTTTGATACGCTCAGCTGGCAGGTGCCACCTGCGGGTGCGGTGGACAGTGCCACGGGCGTGCAGATGCTGCCCCTAATCGTTGGCGCACTGGAAGAGGCTGCCTCGCCCGAGGCGGTTGAGGCGGCAGAACCTGCGCAGGATGATCCCGCGCCGGACGTCGCCGATGTGTCAGAGGCTGAGATCATTCCGATGCCGACAGATCACGTGATCGATGACCCTGACACCCCCCGTCAGGCCGCAAATGACGGATCAAAATAGGTCTTTTCCCAGACCGGTCGGGGTGCTATAGCCCCGCCACCAAGTGCCTCAATAGCTCAGCTGGTAGAGCAGGTCCTTCGTAAGGACAAGGTCGGGGGTTCGAGTCCCTCTTGAGGCACCACTTCTCCAGTTAACAAAATGGAAATGCTTCAGCTTTTAGCCGCTGCTAGGAGTCGTTGGTGAGCAGCGTAAGGCGGGGTTTTTCTTTGGTTGCGGGCCTTTAGTCCTGTTTATGCCCTATGAATTCACCACCGGGCAGCAGTTTGATGAGGGTCAGCGCCGCCTCATAGGCTTCGTCACTGCTGACCCGATCTGCCAACATGTCCTGCATGGCATCATGGTAGGTCTGCCAGACCGCCCCATGCAGATCGACGCCTTTGTTGGTCAGAAACAGCACCTGCTTGCGGCGGCCGTCAGCGATGAACTCGCGCCGCAGGAAGCCGGCTTTTTCCAACCGTGAAACATGGCGGGACAGGGCGTATTGCGGCAGGAACAATTCTGTCTCAATCTCCCCCATCAGCTTGCCATCGGGACCGCCGCGATGGATTTGCAGCAGGATTTCATACCAGATCGGATCGTTGAGGCCGTGTGCCTTCAGCGCCTTGGTGATCACCGGGTAAAAATGGCGATGCGCCCGCATCATATTGAACCACAGCCGATTGAAGCCGACGTTGGCATTATCATCGTTAAAGAACTCTCTGGCGGAGACGGGAAGCTTGCTAGACATGCATCTGCATTACCATCAACGGCAGTGTTGTCGTACCTATTTTCGACCCGGCGGCAGGAAAACGCACATCTGCCCGATCAGCGGTCAAAATTGACGCCGAGTGTTTCGCTTGTTGCCAAGCTTTGACAGCTGAGCGCGGCGCCATTGGCGATATCTGCATCCTCCAGGGCCATGCGGTTGCGCATGTGAACGGTGCCTTCGGTCACCTGACAGCGGCAAGCACCGCAAACGCCCGACTGGCAGCTGTAGGGGACGGACAGGCCGTTCGCTTGCAACGCCTGCAGCAGCGTTTGATCCGCAGCCATGGCGATCTGGTGGTCGGCCCCGTCCAGGCGCACGGTGGCCGTTGCCTTGACACCGGTGACGCCATCATTCTCAGCTTCCGTGCCGCCGAAGCTTTCCATATGGATGCGGGTGTCGGGTACGTCCATCGACATCAGCGCCGTTTTCACATCTCGGTTCATCGCACCGGGGCCACAGATCCAATACTGCACATCCTGCGCCTCGGGTGGGGTTTCCTCGATGGCGGCAGCGATGGCGTCTTTGTCCACGCGACCCTTGCGCCAGGGGCTGAACCAGCTCCACATCGATGGGCTTGAAATGACATGGCGCAAGGTGAAGCGATCGCCATGGCGGTCTTGCAGCGCCTCCAACTCTTCCCGCAGCAGGATGCTGGGCTCATCGGCGTTGCCATAGATCAGATGCGCCACCGAATAGGGCTCTTCCTGCAAGACGGCGTTGATCATCGCAAAAAGCGGGGTGATGCCACTGCCTGAACCAAAGAAATAATGCGTCCGACGCCCCATGGGCTGTGGTGTCAGGCAAAAGCTGCCGAAGGGGGGTATGACCTCAACCGTGTCACCCGGCGCCAGCCCGGCCACATGGTGCGAAACCTTGCCTTTATACACCTGCTTCACCGTGATCCGCAGCGGTGCCCAGGGCGGGTTTGAAATGGTGTAGCTGCGCCGTTCCTCAACCCCATCGATCATGAACCGCAGGGTCAGGTGTTGCCCCGCCTGCCACTGGAATGTGGCCTGCAGGTCCTGTGGCACGTCAAAGATCAACGAGGTTGCAGCGCCTTCGATTTCTGGTCGCACCTCTGACAGGCGCAATGGGTGAAAGTCACGCATCGATCCGCCCCCTTCTGGGATAGCCCAGCACGGTGTCCAGCGCATGGATCGCGGGCCAGCTAAAATGCGGCAAAATGCGGAAGGAATCGGTTTGTACCATGCGGCCTTCCATCACGTCAGGAACGTTTCTCTTGTGCTTCCATGAATTCCAGCACCGCCTGCTGATGCATCAGGATCGGGCTTTCGCCTTTGGCCGCGGGGCCGATTTCCAGATAGGGGCTGGTCAGCGCCTTCTGCTGCTGTTCGCAGGCATAGACATCTTCGGCGGTGAAATCGCGCGAGGCCATGGGATCGTCTTCGCCCTGGGCATCCTCCCCTTTGTATTTCGCACCGCCAAAATCCTTCCAGAAGGACCAGGAGGACCATTGCTGTTTGGAGTATTCCCAGGATGAGGCATCGGCCAGTTTGGAACGGTTTTCGATCCGTGTCAGGTCTGGGCCAAGCGGGGTGATGATGAACAGGTTCCAGCTTTCCTCGCTGGCGCCCAGGCCAATGCCGGGGAACAGCATCGGCACCCAGGCGCCCACATGAGGTTCCGGGATCACGCGGGGGGTTGGCAGGTTCTTTTCCAGATTCTTTGCATAGTCCGCACTAGGGGGTTCCCAGAAATGGTAATGCGGCCCTTCCCAGCCGAACTTGGCTTTGGCGTGGTCATACATGTGCAATGTATCGGAATGCAGGTGGCTCAGGTGATAGACGTCAATGTAGTTTTCTACGACGATCTTCCAGTTTGCCTTGATGTCATAGCTGCTGCGGGCCTCTTCATATTCGACCAGTTCATTCGGGTCGTGCGGGCCCAGATGCGGATCCACCGCCCCAAACCATTCCGCCAGGCTGGGCGGATTGGGATCGGGGTGCACAAACAGCATGCCGCGCCAGACATCGACCGATGCGGGTTTCAGCCCAAGGCAGCTTTTGTCGACGCCGCCGGGGAACTCACGCTCTTCATCCGGAACTGAGATCAGGTTGCCTTCCAGATCATAGGTCCAGTCATGGTAGGGGCAGGTCAGCGCCTTCTGGGTTTTGCCCACGGCGCGGATCAGTTGGGTGCCGCGATGGCGGCAGATGTTGTGAAAGGCGCGCAGACGGTGATCGCGGCCCATGACGATGAACAGGTTGTTCAGCCCGGCCTGCACCGAAATGTAATGTCCGGGGCCCGGCACATCCTCAACCAGACCGGCAAAGCGCCAGCTGCGGGAAAAGATCAGACGTTGTTCGCGGTCAAACCATTCCTGTGAAGTGTAAGCTTCCACCGGGAGGTGATGATACATCGTCGACATGGGACTTTCCTTTGGCTGCGGCGGTCTGAGGGTCAGACCAGCCAGATGGCGTAGGCAGGAAACAGGCTGGCGGCGATCATCATCAGGCCAAAGGCGGCCCAGAGCAGGATCACAGCCCAAAACAGGATCGGATCTTCGTCGCGGCAGACCTCAGTGATCAGATGGGCGCGACCCGATTGCAGTGATGGGACCAGCCACCACAGGAACATCAGCCCCCAGACCCAGTAGAGGCCCAGCACCGCCGCCACCAGCAGGCCGGGCAGGGCGATATAGTTGATCATTCGGGATTTCGTCATGGTCAGGCCTCCGATGTGTGGGAGGTGAGGGTGCTGGCCAGCAGCATGGCGGCTTCTTGGGTTTCGGCGCGCCAGGCGGCGGGCGGACCCAGTGGCGTGAAGGAATCGGCATTGATGAACAGCGCTGATATGCCCTGCGCCACGGCGTTGATCTGCACCGTGGGGGCGCTGGGCACGATACGGGCCAGCGTGTTCTGCAACATGGTCAGGAAGCGCTGCATGCTGGCCAGCAGCGGTTCGCGCATATGCGGGTGATCGGCAACCGCGATGGCCAGCGCCTGCCAGGCCAGCAGGTAGCGCGGATCATGGGCGCCGCGGTCAGTAAACAGCATGGCAACCAGATCCTGCGGCGTATCCAGCGCGGCAAGTTCGGCGCCGATGACATCCGAGGCCAGATCAAAGCTGCTGATGACATGGTCAGCCAGCGCATCAATCATCTGATCCTTGTTGCCCAGATAGTGGCGCAGCAGGGGGCGTTTGACGCCGGCTTCGGCCGCGATCCGCTCCTGCGTGGCGCCTTCCAGACCAAAGCGGGCAACGCAGGTCAGATAGGCATCCAGGATCTCTTCGGACCTTTGATCTTTCATGCTGGGGCGGGGCATTGGGCCCTCCGATAGTTTATTGCCATAAGTGACAATTAATTATTTGAGGTATATTGTCAATGATGACAAAATAAAACGCGCCACGCCCGGGGCGTAACGCGTTGAGTTAAATCGTTAGTTTTTGTGATTCAGATGGCGTTCCGCCTATTTGAACTTGGCCACCATATCCATGATGCCGGGAATCGTGTGCAGCTGTTCCTCATGGGTGGGTTGGAAGTACTGTTTCAGGCTGCGCTGGCTCTCGCCGCCCAGAATGGTGAAATAGTACATCTCATAGCCCGGCAGCACCGCGCAGGGGTGATAGCCCTTGTCGATCAGCATCGTGGAGCCATCCATCACATGGTAGGCATCGCCCGGTTTGTTGTCCTCGCGCTGCAGCATCTGCATGCCCGAGCCGTAGTTGGGCCGGAAGCGGAAGTTGTAGGTTTCATCGTGCCGGGTTTCTTCGGGCAGGCGGTCGGTGTCATGTTTGTGGCTGGGAAAGCCGGACCAGCCGCCCTGACCGACGGTGAACAGTTCACTGACCAGCAGGCGGCCCACCTTATCATGGTGCTCGGCGCCAAGGATGTGTTTGATCTTGCGATGGGTTTTGGTGTAATCCGACCCGTATTGCACCAGATCGATGCCGTCGCCGCGCACCTCAAAGGGTTCCAACACCTTGTCGTATTTGGCGCCGGCAATGAACACCTCGGCATTGTCGCTGACGCAGGTCAGGCGCACCTTGGCGCCAACCGGCACATAAACGCCCTCAGGCTCCCCATCCCAGACATCGACGCCGCGATTGCCAAGGGCTGGATAGCGCGCGCCGTCAACGTCGACATCCACGGTGCCGGTGGCGGGCACAATGCAGGTTTCATAGCCGGCGACCTGGCTGTCAAAGCTTTCACCGCGCTGCAATTTGACGATGTTGAAGTAGTTCAGCGGCACCAGCGGGTGATCGACATCCACAATGGCTTGGTTCTGGTTGTCATGGGGTGGGATATGCATCCTGGGCTCCTCGCTCTGGGCAACTGCACGGGTGGCGCAAAATCATTCTTGCCGGATTTCGAATCGGAAGATACAAAATGTGCAACCGGTTGCAAAATGATTTTGCACGCGTCCTGTTTTGGAGGTGGGGCCATGACCCAATCCGCGAATACCCAGATCGGCATCGGCATTTGTGGCGGCGGCTACATGGGCAAGGCCCATTCGGTCGCGATGGCGGCTGTTGGTCCCGTGTTCAACACCCGGCTGCGCCCGCGGTTGGAGATGATCTGCGCCTCCTCGCCCGAAAGTGCCGCAGGGTATCGCGACGCGTTTGGGTTCAACCGGGCCACTGAGGATTGGCGCGTGCTGGTCGCAGACCCGGCGGTGGAGGCCGTTGTGATCGCCACCCCGCAGGCCCATCACCGCGCCATTGCCGAAGCGGCGATCGCCCTAGGCAAGCCGGTGTTTTGCGAAAAACCCCTGGGCGCATCGCTGGAAGATAGCGCCAGCATGGTCGCCACGGCCGAGGCGGCAGGTGTGGTGAACATGGTTGGCTTCAACTATATCCGCACCCCGGCCAGCCAATATGCCCGTCAGCTACTGGCCGAAGGCGCGATCGGTGAGGTGACTTGGTTCCGCGGCGAACATACCGAGGATTTTCTGGCAGATCCCGACACACCGGCCACTTGGCGCACCTCTGGGGCCGCAAATGGCACCTTGGGGGATCTGGCGCCGCATATGATCAACGCCGCGCTTGCTCTGATGGGCCCTATTGCCGAGGTCATGGGCATGGCGGAAACCGTGCATCGTGACCGGCCGGGGGGCGTTGTGGACAATGACGACCATGCCCAGGTGATGTGCCGGTTTGAAAACGGGGTGATGGGGCAGATGTATTTCAGCCGCGTCGCAACGGGCCGTAAAATGGGCTACGCCTATGAAATCACTGGCACCAAAGGGGCGATACGGTTTGATCAGGAAGATCAGAACGCACTGTGGCTCTACCTGCGTGAGGGGCCGGAGGCGACGCAGGGCTTTCGCAAGATCCTGACCGGCCCGGCGCATCCTGATTATGAACCCTTCTGTCAGGGGCCGGGGCATGGCACTGGCTATCAGGATCAGATTCTGATCGAGGCCAAAGACTTCCTGACAGCGATTGATCGCGGCACATCGATCTGGCCCAGCTTCCGCGATGGCCATGAGGTGAATCGCGTGGTGGCGGCCATCCGTGCCTCTGACGCCGCGCGCACATGGGTGCCACTGGCCGCCCTCTGAGCCTGCAGAAGCAAAGCGAAAACACACAATGCACAGTGCCAATTCAACGCCATTTTACGATCTCTTTTGCAACCGGTTGCAAATTTGTGCGGGCTATGGTTTAATTTGAGTCGATTGGGCAGCCGGGGAGGGCGGCCCATGAGTCACAACAGTGAAACTGGGAGGAACACATGACTTCACTGATCAAAAAGTTTGCGCTGGCCTCAGCGCTGGTTGCCGCACCCCTGATGGCTGCGACCACCGCTTCGGCTGAGGGCGAGAAATACATTCTTGTCAGCCACGCCCCTGACAGCGACAGCTGGTGGAACACCATCAAGAACGGCATCGCGCTGGCCGGTGACCAGATGGGCGTTGAGGTTGAGTATCGCAACCCGCCGACCGGCGACCTGGCCGACATGGCGCGTATCATCGAACAGGCTGCGGCCTCTGGCCCCGATGGCATCATCACTACACTGTCGGACTATGACGTTCTGTCCGGCCCGATCCGCGCAGCGGTCGACAGCGGCGTTGACGTGATCATCATGAACTCGGGCACGCCCGAGCAGGCCCGCGAAGTGGGCGCGCTGATGTATGTCGGTCAGCCTGAATATGACGCGGGTTATGCGGCTGGTCTGAAGGCCAAAGGCGACGGCGTTGCCTCCTTCCTCTGTGTGAACCACTACATTTCCTCGCCCTCCTCGACCGAGCGGTGCCAGGGTTTTGCAGATGGTCTGGGTGTAGATCTGGGCAACCAGATGATCGATTCCGGTCAGGACCCGGCCGAAATCAAAAACAAGGTGCAGGCCTATCTGTCGGCCAACCCGGCCACCGATGCGGTTCTGACCCTCGGCCCGACCTCGGCAGATCCGACTCTGCTGGCGCTGGATGAAAACGGCCTGGCCGGCGACATCTACTTCGGCACTTTTGACCTGGGCGAAGAGATCGTCAAAGGCATCAAAGGCGGCGTGATCAACTGGGGTATCGACCAGCAGCCCTTCCTGCAGGCCTACCTGCCGGTTGTTGTTCTGGCCAACTACCACCGTTATGGCGTTCTGCCCGGCAACAACATCAACTCCGGCCCCGGTTTCGTAACCGCTGATGGTCTGGAGAAGGTAGAAGCCTTCGCAGGCGAATACCGCTAATTCCTCCCCCCTTGGGCGGCCAAGCAAGTTTTTGGCCGCCCTTTTTCCATCCTGACCAAGGATGACTGGATTAAGAGGCCTCAATGTCTGACGCACAGAATATTGCGCCGGAGCTGGATGAGCGTATCAAGTCGCGCTCTCGCTTCCGCGAAGCGATGATCCGACCCGAATTGGGCGGCATCGTCGGCACCATCATCGTCTTTGCCCTGTTCCTGGTTTTTGCCTTCGACAGCGGCATGTTCAATTCCCAGGGCGTGCTGAACTGGAGCCAGGTCTCGGCCCAGTTCATGATCATCGCCGTCGGCGCCTGTCTGCTGATGATCGCGGGTGAATTTGACCTGTCTGTTGGCTCCATGATCGGTTTCGCCGGCATGATGATCGCCATCTTTTCGGTCACGCTGGGTTGGCCTGTCTGGATGGCCATCATCGTGACCTTTGTTCTGTGTACGGCGCTGGGCGCGGTGAACGGGTTCATCGTGGTGCGCACCGGATTGCCCAGCTTCATCGTGACGCTGGCCTTCCTGTTTATTCTGCGCGGCTTCACCATCTACTTCCCGCAGACCATTGAGCGCAAAACCATCATCGGCGGCATCAAAGACGTGGCCGAGGGCGACTGGCTGGCGGCCTTGTTTGGCGGCAAAATCCTGACCGGGCTGTTCCAGTGGCTGGGCGACGCCGGCATCATCGCCACCTTTGAGCGCGGCACCCGTGCTGGTCAGCCGATTGTGGATGGCGTGCCGATGCTGATCGTCTGGGCGCTGGCGCTGATCGTGTTTGGCCATGTCCTGTTGACCAAGACCAAATTCGGCAACTGGATCTTCGCCGCAGGCGGCGATGCTGAGGCCGCGCGCAACTCGGGTGTGCCGGTGAACAAGGTCAAGATCCTGATGTTCATGTTCACCGCCTTCTGCGCCACCGTTTTCGCCACCTGTCAGGTGATGGAGTTTGGTTCGGCCGGGGCTGACCGTGGTCTGCTGAAAGAGTTTGAGGCGATCATTGCCGTGGTCATCGGGGGCGCTTTGCTGACCGGTGGATATGGATCCGTCATCGGTGCGGCGCTGGGCGCGTTGATCTTTGGTGTGGTGCAGCAGGGTCTGTTCTTTGCCGGGGTCGAAAGCTCGCTGTTCCGGGTGTTCCTGGGGCTGATCCTATTGGCGGCTGTAATCCTGAACACCTACATCCGTCGCATGATCACCGGGGAGCGTTGAGATGACTGAGGATACCCAATTCCATCACGGTGATCCCGCCCCCAGCGCGCCGATCATCCAGATGAAGAACATCGAAAAGCACTTCGGCTCAGTCATCGCGCTGGCGGGTGTGTCGGTGGATGTCTATCCGGGTGAATGCCACTGCCTGTTGGGTGACAACGGCGCGGGCAAGTCGACCTTCATCAAAACCATGTCGGGGGTGCACAAACCCACCGCGGGGGAGATCTACTTTGAAGGGGCGCCGTTGAAGTTCGAAGATCCCCGCGATGCTATTGCGGCGGGGATTGCCACGGTGCACCAGCATCTGGCGATGATCCCGCTGATGTCGGTCAGCCGCAACTTCTTCATGGGCAATGAACCCCTGAAGAAGATCGGGCCCTTCAACTTCTTTGATCATGACAAGGCCAATCAGGTCACCATGGCCGAGATGAAAAAAATGGGCATCAACCTGCGCGGCCCGGATCAGGCAGTGGGCACCTTGTCGGGCGGTGAACGTCAGACCGTGGCGATTGCCCGTGCGGTGCATTTTGGCGCCAAGGTTCTGATCCTTGATGAACCAACCTCGGCCCTTGGGGTGCGTCAGACCGCCAATGTTCTGGCCACCATCGACAAGGTGCGCAAGCAGGGCATCGCCGTGGTGTTCATCACCCATAACGTGCGCCATGCGCTGGCGGTTGGCGATCGGTTCACCGTGTTGAACCGCGGTCAGACGCTGGGTACCGCCAAACGCGGTGAAATCTCGGCCGAGGAGCTGCAGGATCTGATGGCGGGTGGTCAGGAAATGGCCCAGCTTGAAGGGTCGCTTGGCGGCACTGTCTAAAGCAGCCCCAATACGGTGTTACAAAGCCGCCCCCTGATTCGGGGCGGCTTTTCCTGTTAGACGGAAACGCCCGCCAGCACTGCGTCACGGCTCAGCTCGTCTTTGCGCCCGTTCAGGATCACTTCGCCCCGGCGCAGCACATAGAAGCGATCCGCCAGATCATAGGCGAAATCAAAGTACTGCTCGACCAGCACAATCGCCATGTTCCCCTGTGCGCGCAGCAGTTTGATCACCTCACCGATCTGCTGGATGATATTGGGCTGAATGCCCTCCGTTGGTTCATCCAGCAACAGCAGCTTGGGTTTGGTGATCAGCGCGCGGGCAATTGCCAACTGTTGCTGCTGCCCGCCAGACAGATCGCCGCCGCGCCGGTTGCTCATCTTTTTCAGCACCGGGAACAGTTCATAGATCTCATCTGGAATGAAATGCTGATCCTTCGGCAGGCAGGCAAAGCCGGTTTCCAGGTTTTCGGTGACCGTCAGCAGCGGGAAGATATCGCGCCCCTGTGGCACCGTGGCGATGCCTTTGCGGGCCAATGCATGGGGCGGCAGAACGGGCAACCCTTCGCCCGCCAGTGCCATGTCGCCCCCTGATCGGGGATGGGTGCCTGAGATCGCTTTGATCAAGCTGGTCTTGCCCACACCGTTGGTGCCCATCAGGCAAGTGACCTCACCCTGCAGCGCCTCCAGCGAGACATCGTTCAGGATTTGTGAATGGCCATAGTGCAGGGTCAGGTTTTCAAGTGTCAGCATCTTTAACGTCCCAGATAGACGTCAATCACGTCTTGGTTTGCGGTCACATGGTCCAGAGAGCCTTCGGCCAGCACGCTGCCTTCATGCAGCACGGTGACCTTGCAGTTGAGGCGGCGGACAAATTCCATGTCATGTTCCACCACCACCACGGCGCGGGTTTTGGCCGCTTCGACCAGAATATCCGTGGTGTGCTGGCGTTCGGTGACCGTCATGCCCGCGGCGGGTTCATCCACTAGCAACAGGCGCGGCTCCTGTGCCAGCAGCATGCCGATTTCCAGCCATTGTTTCTGGCCGTGGCTCAACTCCCCCGCCAGACGGGACAGCTGATCGGTTAGCCCAATCTCCTCGGCCAAGGCATCGACACGGCCCAGATCCTCCACCGTGGGGCGATAGCCCAGCACCGCCAGCCAGCCGCGCGGTTTCTTCAGCGCGACCAGCAGGTTTTCCTGCACGGTCTGGTCTTCGAACACGGTGGGTTTCTGGAATTTGCGCCCCACGCCGGATTGGGCGATCTGCGCCTCGGACATTTTCAGCAGGGACACGGATTTTTCACCCCAGATCACCCGGCCTTCGTCAGGGCGGGTTTTGCCGGTGACAATATCCATGAAGGTGGTCTTGCCCGCCCCGTTGGGGCCGATGATCGCCCGCAACTCTGCCGATCCGATGTTGAAGCTGAGGTTGTTGATCGCCTTGAACCCATCAAAGCTGACCGAGACGCCGGAAACCTCCAGAAGCATGCTCATTGGCCTGTCTCCTTCTTACTCGCGCGCTGGGCGATCAGATCGATCAGACCGCCAATGCCTTTTGGCGCAAAGAGGGTGACGGCCACAAAAGACAGGCCTAGCAGCACCAGCCACCAGTCGACCCATTTGACCGTGTAAAACCCAAGCGGCAGATCCGGGGCCTGCCCACCGGTGAACCAGGTGCTGAGCAGGCTGACAAACGCGGCGCCAATAACCGCGCCATACAGCCGACCACGTCCGCCGATGGCGACCCAAACCGCCAGATAGATCGAAGCGATCGGCGCAATTTCCGCCGGGTTGATGATGCCCGCCTGCGGATAATAGAGCGCACCGGCAATGGCGGCGATACAGGCGGTGAGGGTGAAAATGGCCAGCTTATAGGCCTCCACCGAATACCCCAGAAAACGCACCCGCGCCTCATTGTCCCGAATGCCACGAATGACCGAGCCGAACTTGCCCGAGACCACCCAAGCTGCCAGCAGATAGCCCGCCCCAAGCGCAAAGGCTGAGGCCCAGAGGAACCAGAGTGAAACCAGATCCTGTGAGGCGGTGACACCGGGCAGGTTCTGCAATCCGGACAGCCCGTTGTTGCCACGCAGCCCGCTGTCGTTCTGGAACAGGTAGAGCGCGAGGGCCAGCGTCATGGCTTGCGTCAGGATCGACAGGTAGACGCCAGTGACGCGGCTGCGAAAGGCCAGCCAACCAAACACCAGCGCCAGAAGGCCCGGCACCAGCACGACCAACATCAGCTGCAATGTCAGACTGTCGGCAAACCCCCAGATCAGCGGAAACTCAGAGGAACCGACAACGCCGAAGATCTGCGTGCCAATGGCATCCACCACTTCGGCCTCGGTTGGCGGTATTTCAGTCTGGCTGAGGGAGTCAACCACGATAAGGCGGGTGCGCTCATACATAAGCCACATGCCGATCATGTAACCGCCCAGCCCGAAGAAGGCGAAATGACCCAGGCTGAGGATGCCAGCAAAGCCCCAGATCAGATCCATCGCAACGGCGATCAGGCAGAGGCACAGCGTTTTGCCCAATGTCTTGATGAAGGAGGTGGAGATCAGGCCAGAGCCCACACCTTCGCTTAGGACGGTGACCACCAGGGTGAATAGCGCCAAGAGGCTGAGGAAGATCAGAACCGAAGGGTTCCGTGCAATGAAACTACGCTGCATATGCGGGGCCTCCGGATGTGAATGTGGTGAGAGTAAGCACCCGTGCGGTTCGGGGGCTGTCCTTGGTCAATAGGTCCATCGATCAATCCCCCGCCGCGCGGCCTTTCAGGGCGATGATGCCCCGGGGCCGGAATTGAATGAAAATGATGATGAAGATGATCATGTAGGTCTGTGCCGCCAATGTGTTTGACGGGTTCATCCACTCGATCCCTTTCTGCAGGAAACCGATCATCGCCGCGCCCGCCAGCGTGCCCCAGATGTTGCCAACGCCGCCGACCACAACGGTCATGAAGCTTTGCACGATGTAATCGCTGCCCAGTTCTGAGGTGACTTTGGCAAACAACCCGATCGCAACCCCCGCGATGCCCGCAATGCCGGAGCCGAGGCCGAAAGTCAGCATGTTCACCCGGCCGGGGTTGATCCCCATCTGGGCTGCCATGCCCGGGTTCTGTGTGACCGCGCGGGTGTCCAACCCAAGGCGGGTGCGTTTCATGATGAACAGGAATACGCAGAGGAAAATCAGCGCCAGCACAAAGATCGCGATACGGATGTAGCTGATCGACACCACATCGTTCATTACCCAAGCGCCATCCAGCCAGCCGGGGGCGGTCAGCGGGCGGGCCTGCGTGCCAAAGATGTTCTTGGCCAGCTGTTGCAGCGCAATGGAAATGCCGAAGGTGGCCAGCAGGGTTTCCAGCGGGCGGGAATAGAGGTGGCGGATCACCAACCGTTCCATCGCCACACCGGCGGCAAAGGTCACAGCAAAGGCCAGCGGAATGGCCAAGATGATCGACAGGGTGTGATCGGGCACAAACTGCTGCACCACATAACCAGTGTAGGCGCCCATCATGATAAACTCACCATGGGCCATGTTGATAACGCCCATCACGCCAAAGGTGATCGCCAATCCGATGGCCGCAAGGAAGTAGATTGACGCGAGCGAGAGCGCATCCAGCCCCAGATCCAGCGCTTGGTTGACGCCCACCTTCAGCTCAATGTCCTTCAGCGCCTTGGCGGCGGCTTCGGTCACCGGGGCGGCGGGATCCAGATAGCGGTCATAAAACACATGGGCGCTGAGCGAGGCCGCAACATCGGCGTCGCTGACCAATGGCGGCACTTTGCCCTCAGCGGCTAGGCTGGCATAGGCACGGGCGCGCATTGCGGGATCATTCAGCTGGGCCACAGGTACATCTGCCACCCGCCCGCCATCTATATGTGCGGCCAAGGCAGTGCGCATGTCATCGCTGCTGATCTGCGCTGGCGCCAGATCATTGGCGACGAGGAGGGCGTAGGCCTCATCCCGCGAAATTCCTTCACCGGGGATCAGGACCCCAGCAATATTGGCGCTGGGCAGGGTGGTGGCTGCTTCGCGGGTGGTGGCAAGCACCGGGTTCAGCGTGGCGCGCAGATCCACGCCCAAATCGCCTGCCATATCCTCAATCGCGCTGATACGTTCTGCATCGCTGGCGCCAAACCGGATGGTCAGCAACCGTTCCAGCCGTAGCTTTTGCGCCTTCAATGCTGGATCCGCCTCGCTGGCAATCGATCCGCGCAATGGCGTCAGCTGATCCGCTGATGGATCGCGGGCAATAGACTGCAGCGCATCTGCGCGGGCCACGGGATCGGGATCGCTCAGCTGAAACTGTACCAGTGCTGTGCCGATCAGGGCGCGAATGCCGCTGTTGGGCTTTAGCTGTTTCAGATCCCCTTTCTGAAACTCCCCAACCACAGCGCCGCTGTCAAAATCTGTCAGGCGATAGGTCTTTCCTTCAACCTTCTCCCCGATAAAGAAGACCCCGTCCGATTTACGCATCCACATGTTCTTGGCCGCCCAGACCTGCAGCACCTTTTGCGCCTGTGGCAGGCCGCTGCCGGCAATCGCGTCAATGGCCGGTCCAATGGTCTTGCGTGAGGATTTTGCAATCACCGCCTGATGTTCCTGCAGCAGGGGCTGGATGGCGGGGTGGTCGGCGGTTTCAGCGCTTAGGCTGACACAGCTGATCAGCAGGGCCGCGAAGGCCCAGATCGCCACATATATATGTCTCATGTCGGGGGAACTTCCGTCTGGGGTGCGGGCTGTCGTGTGGGAGGGGACTTTTGCCCCCTCCCGTTGATCCGCTTCGCGTCTGTCTTAGTAGTTCGACAGGGTCTGAACGCAGGTCTTGGTCTCGGTGTTGTACATACCGCAGCCCAGGTCCTTCCAATCCGACTTCAGCACAGCCGATTCCGGCAGGAAGTCAGTCCAGGCATCACCTGGCACTTCGGCGGTCTGGCTGATGATGTCGAACTGGCCATCTTCCTGGATCTCACCGATCAGCACCGGCTTGGCCAAGTGGTGGTTTGGCAGCATCACCGCGGTGCCGCCGGTCAGGTTCGGGAATTCCTGGCCGTACATGGCGCTACGAACGGCGTCCACATCGGTCGAACCCGCAGCGGTGGCCGCGTTCACCCACATGTTAAAGCCGATGTAGTGGGCTTCCATCGGGTCGTTGGTCACACGCTCTTCACCCATGGTGGCTTTCCAGGTTTCCACGAAGGAGGCGTTCACCTCAGCATCCGCCGACTGGAAATAGTTCCAGGCGGCCAGGTGACCCACCAGGTTTGAGGTGTCCAGACCTGCCAGTTCCTCTTCGCCAACCGAGAAGGCAACAACCGGAATGTCATCCGCGGAAATGCCGGCAGCGGCCAGTTCTTTATAGAAGCCGATGTTGGCGTCGCCATTGATGGTTGAGATCACGCCGACCTTCTTGCCGTCCGCGCCCAGGGCCACAACGTCCGCCACAATCTTGGACCAGTCGGAATGACCGAAGGGGGTGTAGTTCACAAAGATGTCGCTGTCGGCGATGCCTTTGCCCTTCAGGTAGCTTTCCAGAATGTTGTTGGTGGTGCGGGGATAGACATAGTCGGTCCCCAGAAGCGCAAATTTCTCAACACCCAGTTCATCCAGGAAGTAGTCGGTGGCCGGGATCGCCTGCTGGTTCGGGGCGGCGCCGGTGTAGAACACGTTCTTGGAGCTTTCTTCGCCCTCATACTGAACCGGGTAGAACAGCAGGCCGTTCAGCTCTTCGATCACCGGCAGCACGGATTTACGGCTCACCGAGGTCCAGTTGCCGAAGATCACGTCAACCTCATGCACGGTCAGCAGCTCACGGGCCTTCTCCGCAAACAGCGGCCAGTCCGATGCCGGGTCAACCACAACCGCTTCCAGCTGCTTGCCCAAAAGGCCCCCTTTGGCGTTCTGCTGATCGATCAGCATCAGCATGGTGTCTTTCAACGTGGTTTCCGAAATGGCCATGGTGCCCGACAGCGAATGCAGCACGCCCACTTTAATGGTGTCTTCTGCGGCCATGGCCGAAGCGGTCAGCGATGCAAAGACCAGCGAACCGGCGAGGGTGGATTTCAAGAGTTTCATGTAAACCTCCAGCGGGGCGCGCGTGTTTGACCGGGCCCGACGTCCCTCGGGGCTTGCGTCCGAGGGGGGCTTGGCCTTACCTGACCCCGCAACTGTTGTTGCGATCCGTGTGGCGGCTTTTGCGAGCTTCCAATTCGATTGGCCGTCACACACCTGCGTTTCCAACGTTTCCCCGTCGACATCCCCGCAGGTGGGCTCAGCCAAACCTGTTGCTGAGCTTTTGGGCAGTTCGTTGGTGGCTGAATTGCGGAAAACACGGGGCCGCGATGCATTTTTCAGCGATTTGCCTGTGGAGTGACGCAAAATGCGGCAGTGAAGCGAAGGCTTCTGGCGCGGATTTTGGGGAATTGCCCGCAAAACACGCGTTCTTTGCGGGGATTAAGGGGGCTTTAACGGGCTGTAGGTAGGATCAGGGGCTCATATCAACTGGTAATAGCGGGAAGGAGGGGAGCTGAGTCGCCGAAACGACGGCATGAGTCGCGCCGATTCCGGGCAGGAAAGGCGCCCGATAGGGGAATCTGGTCCCGAGTCTGGGGCAGAGTCGCCAGAGATTCTGCACAGCAGCAGATGGATTCGTGATGTTTGCCATTGGCTTGATGAGTCCTAGGCCATTCCCGCTCTTTCTTTCTCCTTCTATGTTATTGAATTCATTTATTTTTTGATCTTTTTTGTGATTTTTGTG
>NZ_CYSB01000025.1 GCF_001458255.1 Thalassovita autumnalis | reverse complement strand
CCATGGAACTGGCGCCCCGAAAAAGCCTGAAACCGCCCCGATACCGGACGGATACGCTGGACGTCCAGCCCACATTGATAGTGTTGGATACCTTGGCAGACTTGTTCCCCGGGAATGAGAACGATCGCAGTCAAGCCAGACAGTTTATCGGCTTGCTGCGCGGACTTGCTATCCGGGGAGAATGTGCTGTTCTTTTGCTAGCTCATCCGAGCATGTCCGGCATGAGCTCTGGTTCAGGATCAGGTGGCAATACTGCTTGGAACAACTCGGTACGCGCTCGTCTATACCTTGATAGAGTTGTTATGAGCGACAGCGGTCATCGTTTTGAACCCAACCCAGATGTTCGCACTTTGAGCAACAAAAAGGCCAACTATGGCCGAACAGGCGCTGAATTGCAGCTCGTTTATGATGAAGGCGTCTTCAAAGTTCAACATCAGCCTACAGGTCTTGATGCTCTTGCGGCAGGGCAAAAAGCAGAGCGTGTGTTTTTGAAGCTGCTAGATGCATTTACGAAACAGGGCCGCAATGTATCAGCGAGTCCAAGTTCGACATATGCTCCGAAAGTGTTCGCTCAACACCCTGATGCAGAAAGCTGCACAAAACGCGCCTTAACATCGGCAATGGAGACGCTTTTCGCTGACAACAAAATCAAAGTGGTTGAGGATGGACCACCCTCCAAGCGTCGCAAATATATTGCACGAGCCACGGTTTGAAGGTGGTTAAATGGAGACTTTCCAAACGCCTTCCAACCCTCTTCCAACGGGGGTGGCAACGCGCTTCCAACCTGCTTCCAACCTATGCGCCTACCAACCCCCTTATACCCCCAAGGGGTT
The DNA here is from genome assembly GCF_001458255.1 of Thalassovita autumnalis. GTDB lineage: Bacteria > Pseudomonadota > Alphaproteobacteria > Rhodobacterales > Rhodobacteraceae > Thalassobius > Thalassobius autumnalis. The sequence goes on along the minus strand of NZ_CYSB01000025.1, from coordinate 426,411 downwards.
GGAACCCCGCCTTGGGGCGGGGAAACCCCAATACTCACCCACGCCGGGTGGCTATTTTGCGCTTCTATTCAGGCAAGTTGCAAGTGGTGAAGCCGAGTGCTTCCAAAACCACCTGGGCCTTAAACTGATCTGTAAAATTCCGGCGCTTCGCCATTTTCGTATCCCTTCATAGGTTTGGGATACAGCTTAGCTAACTGTCCAGTTTTCTGGGGCCACTTCACCTATTCGTGGACCGCAAACACCGAGAGAACATTTTGAAGACTCCACTTTCACCTGCGGCCTGACGGTTCGGAAGATTGGCTGTCCCCAACAAAATCGCGCAAGAGTTCTTAATTGCTTTTTATCATTAAGGGAAATTTGCAAGGCCTGCAGAACCTATCCGGCTTTGGGCTGCGGCAAGCAACCCGGCAAACCTGCCGGAAGGACAAGCCAAGCTCCGTTTCGGTACAACAAACGCGCGAAGCCAGTTTCATCCGAGGTCAGAGTGACAGATGCAATCGAAGTCGCCAAGATCGAAGAACTCTCCGGAATGTTTTCAAGAAGAATTTGAGAGGGGAACAACACCACATAGGCTGGAGCTCCGTCACTTACAAAAGCAACCACTGTCAGAACTCCGATCCACCCCATTAGGACGAAAGGGACGGCCATAAACACTGCTCTAATAGTCATGGATATGCTCCAATTGCTGACCACTGTCCTGCATGGCGCGCAGCGTTTCAGCCAAATTTACCACTTTTGTCATAACCAGATGGCGACTGTCACCGAATCCTTGCCGTAACCTGCTGAAGATCGCGCCGTCCATTGATGGCTCTTGGGCGAGCACCGTAAAGAGAATATCATCATTGCCCGCAATTTCGACGAAGGTCCCGCCTTCGGCGGCCCAATTCCGCAGAAGATGCGTCAGAGCACGGTAGCGTGGTGTTTCGACCTCGAAACCTTCTGCCCCAGCCGACAGTATGGTGACTTCCCCGGATGCCTCCAGCACGGCCTTGTCTACACCGCGTATGATCATGCGCAGTGTCAATTCATCCTGTCCAACCTGCGCCACAGCGTCCGCGATGACGTCGGCGTATGCGGCTTTGACGCCATATTCGACCCCCAAAGCAAAGCGTCTTTCCCGGTCTCGCCAAGCCGTGGTCGCCTTGGCTTTCAATTCGGTACGATCCTTACGGAATTGCCATTTATACCAGGGGACCTGTTGTAAAAACTCGGCATAGTTCTTTGCGTGAGTTGCAGACAAGTCATCCAGTGGCGCGCGCTCATTCCCCCTTAGCGCGGCAAAAAAACGACCAATCGTTTCCTCATAGGCCGCCTTCAACAAGAGTTCAGCCGTGAAACTAACCCCGATGACATAAACCAACTGTTTGGTTGGGCCGTCGATTTCTCCAAGAGCAGACGATGCCCTGCTCAGAGCACATAGCGAAGTCCAATAGCCACCAATCGCGCGAACAAACCTAAACTCATGCGGATCTCCACCAGCAACAACTTGTGCATAATCTTCGTAGGCATGCACAATGTCCCATTCCGGATAGGTCATCAAAGTTCTGGTTTCAGCGCGATGAAATTCCGGTGCGAGCAAGGCTTCATACGGCTCTGGCGCTGCAGATCCTTGGCACATGATTTCCACATAAGCGACTGGAGACAACAAGCCCAAGACAAAGACTAACCCAAGCAACAACAATTGCTTGGTATATCGCCAAAGCCGCTTCACCCGTTGCTTTCACTGCTGCGAAAACCTGCCCAAACAGCAACTCCGCCCAACGCCAAATGGGGCAAATTCGCCAGAAAGCGCGGAAGTGACCAATCTGTTCCAAGCGAGGTGTTTGTAAATATCCCCAAATCCAAGAACCCATACCCCGTAAAGATCCCAAAGATGCCATCACCAAGATAGGCGAGCCCGAAAATAATCAAAAATGCGCGCGCAGCGCGGTATGACAGTATTCCTGCCGCCAACGCCCAGAGCGCCGAAGCAACATGCAAAGCGTCATCATAGATGTCCAAGGCAAAGATGCCGAAAGCCAACCCGTTTTCATCCGTCAAACCAGGGATGTAATTGAGTGACGCCGCAAGCATCAGCGCGCCAAAATAGCCAAAGCATAGTTTCTGTATGTTATTCATAGCCGCCCCAAGTACTGGTCCCAAAGATTGTTCCTCAATACCAGATCAGGATCCAGATCCCGCTTGGCTATTGAGAATTCTTCAGCCCGCGGATAGGCCTTGGTCAGTTGGTCAAGCGTCGCATGAGGTCGGTACGGCAAGTAGTATGCGCCACCAATATCTACAATGCGATCAATCAAGTCACGCGTCATCCGGGCTTGATCGGCTTCACCTCGTTGGGTCAGTTCCTGACTGAATGACATCACTGCGGCAATCCGTGGAACTCTAGCGAACGACAAGACCGATTGATCGTCTTGCGCCACATATCTCAAAGTAACATTCAGAAATTCCTGGTAAGAAGCCGGTATCACCTCGCGACAAGCACCCAAGAAACCGTCAAACGCATCAAATCCAACAAAATGCTCATGCAGAATATCCGTCCGATCCGGGTTGCGATCGTCCAGTGTAACCACCGGTTCATTGATTAGCGAATTCCGGGTCACCTCGCCGCCGCCCAGTGCTGGGCCTACACTGGTTTCATTCCACCACCGAAAGGATTTTAGTGCCTCATTCCCCAATTGCGCGCGGTAAATACGGCTGGCGGCATGGGCCATCCACCCTGACCCAGCTGCAGCAGGCAGGTTCTCCTGGTCGTCAGTTTCGCGATAGGTGATCAATAGTGCCTTTTGGAAAAAGCTTTCCCTTTCCACATTCAATCGCCCGTAGGCCATCGTCACTTCGGGGTCTTCAATCGCCTTTTTGAAACTGGCTGCAAACTCACTGGCGTCCATCAAGTCGAAAGTCGGCACCAGACGGGAGTTTTTGACCATTTCCACCTCCATATCGACCACAACTCCGATCAGACCATACCCCCCCATTCCGAGGTTGAACAAATCAGCATTCTCTGTCGGAGAACAGGTAACCAAATCGCCTGAGGGCAAAACCATCCGAAGCGAACGAACGGTCGACCCCATAGGCCCGTAGGGCACTGGCCACCCGTGTGCGTTCACCGAATAAGTTGCAGCCAAACCAAAGTCGTTGTTGGACTGCATAACTTTGGGAGACCATCCTTTTGGGTCGAGCGCAGCAATCACGTCAGACCATCGTGCTCCTGCATGCGCGTGATAACTTTGGCTGGAACTGTCGATCTCTACACCCGAGTTTTCAAAGGTGATCGCGGTGCCATCGCGCGGGATCGCTTGCGCCCCCATGGAATGCCTGGCCGCGCCAACATTCAGCGGCCGTCCAGCCGCGCGCGCTTCTTTTAATTCACCGCGAATTCGGTCAACCAAAGCTTGATCACTTTCCGAAAAGCGCTGGTGCTTGTGGATCGGAGTCGCCGACAATCCGCTTGCATCGTTCAATATCTTTTCACCGGTGGGCGGTATGATCCGATTGGCACCCGCATATGTTGGAAGATCCGCTCTCAACAAATCTGAAAGCCCCCATCCGATGGCTCCTCCTGCTCCCAACAGGGTCGCGCGGCGTGTCAATTTTTTCATCTCTCACCCTCATTATTGTTCGCCTGTTGTATCAAATTTAAAGCTTTAAGTAGATTTGTTTGAAATGCCTCAGGGGCCTCGATTTGAGGAACGTGGCCCACCCCGTCCAAAACTAACAAATCAGCCCCATTAACAAGGCGAACAAGCTCTTCACCCTGTGATAACGGTGTCACGGTGTCCTCTCGCCCCCAGATGAAGACTATGGGGATCTCTAGGCTGCGCCAATTCTCTTCTCTAGTACTAAGCGCCTGGGCCGGTGATCGAAACAAATTTGGCATCCAGTCGGTCACAGCTTTTGTGTACCCCACTCGAACCATCGGAATTTGTAAAACTGTTACGATTTCCGGTGAGCTTGCTTCTTTAATGTGAATGAAACTTCGTAAGAAACTCTTCGTTAGTAATGGATTAGAAGCCGTGGCAGCCGTTATGTATTGCCGCAATATTTCACTTCGAAGCGGAAACGGAAGAAGATTTGGATCCTTGTGGCTTCCCAAGCCAATAGCCCCATTCACCACAATCATTCCGGATACCAGGTCGGGCCGCAATAAAACTGCTTCCGCCATTGGTCCCGCTCCGAACGAATGCGTCACAACTATTGGCCGTGTGCCAAGCTCCTCAAGAAGCGCGATGATCCGTTCGGCCTGCCGTGCGCGAGTATAGATCCTGTCGCTTGCATGTTCACTCCAGCCAAAAGGAGGTAAATCGAACGCAGTCGCACGATACCCTTGAGTTGCGGCTGTCTCTAATGTTGGCCGCCAAAGCGCAGACCACGCTCCGGTTCCATGAGCAAACAACAACTGTTTTTCTGCCTCAGTGTTGGTGTCGATTAGAAAAAACTTACCATCGCCAGTTGGAAGCAAATACCCATCAGCCGGGAGATTTTTGCCAAATCCCGTCACCTCTCGATTTGCCGCAGCCCAATTGAAATAGACAAGCGCCACCAAGAGCGCTGCGAACATGATGGCGCAAATACGCACAAGATACTTGAGAAGAATTTTAGCTACCGCGATCATAAAACTTGCCCCTAGGTCGGTCTCTTTGTCTAAACCGATATTTCCCAAGTAACGTCGTGTTGTGACGAGTTTGACCGTTTTGGTGGGCATTTTCAACTCTGACGGCGGCGTTGTCGATGAGATCGTTGATTTTGAGGGTTCCGCAAGCGCGCTTTTCGAGCTTTTCGTTGATTTTGGCCCATTTGGGCACGCGCCAAAAAGCCACAATGGCTTCTCTCAGCCTGCTCGATGGTGAAGCCGAGGCTTTGATGAGGAAAGCCATAGAGGCCGCTCTAGGAGGGGATACAGTGGCTCTCCGTCTGTGCCTTGAGCGGATCGCTCCGGTTCGCAAAGATGCGCCTGTTCAGTTTGCGCTGCCTGAGATGAGTTCAGCGGAGGATGCAGCCAAAGCAGCGGCGTCTGTTCTGGCTGCTGTGTCAGACGGAGAGCTAACGCCATCGGAGGGCGCTCATGTCATGTCATTGATTGAGACCTATCGCCGAACGCTTGAACTCTCGGAGCTGGAAGCACGCGTTATAGCGTTGGAGCAAGGCCATGCGGCTTAGCGGACGTGTCTCCAAGTTGGAGAAAAAGACCAGCGGCGCCAGCGGTATTGAGCATCCTTCGGTCATTTTGAGGACTTCGGTTTGGCAGGAGGATGATGGGGAACTCATGTCCGAACCTCATGCCGCCCATGTTCGCACGCCGACGGGGTGGGATTACTTGGCGCATGAGGAGGGCGAAAGCGCAGAGAACTTTAAGAATCGGATTGAGCAGATGACGCTCGATTATCGGCACGAGAACGCGCCGGCGCAGTTCCGCCCGCGCATGCGCACGCGTGCCATAGATCGCAGTTCTACGCCACTTTGTCTCGCTGATCGTCCCGCCGGACAGGCTTGCCTAGGAGCGACCCCGATGCGGCATGGGTATGGAATGTTTGATGGCTAGGCTGTTCCACAGAACGCCAATAAAATCCACCACACTTGTAGGGGTATTTGTAGGGGTAAATTTCTTAAAGTAATCGTAAGTCGTTGTTTTGGAAATATTAAATCGGGTAATTTGGCGGAGAGACAGGGATTCGAACCCTGGGTGGGCTTGCACCCACAACGGTTTTCGAGACCGCCCCGTTCGACCACTCCGGCACCTCTCCGTCCGCTGAGACCGTGGTCTTGGTGTGGGGCGGTTTAAGGAGAATTGCGGGGGGGGGCAAGAGGGATTTTCGACTTTTGTGAAACTTTTTCTGCAAACGTCCCGGTGGGGTGCTTGCGAGGACGGGGAGTGTCTATGGAGCGGGCTGGACCGGACTCAAATGAACGCAGGTGCGTGTCGTTATATAGAGTGGCTCAAGGCGGCGCTTGAGGCCTACGGGGTGTCTCGGCTAGGTTGGGCGGGATCCGCGTGACGTTGCGCGCTGTAGGAAGGACATGTTGTGCCCCAAGTGTTTACCTCAATTTCGCGATCCTGTGCCTCTGCGCTGATGGCGCTTTCTGCGATGGTCTTGCTGGGCAGTCCGGCGGCGGCGGGTCCGCGCGCGGCCGAGATCGACGCGCTGTTTGAGGCGCTCAACATGCCCGAAATGTTCACAATCCTGCAAGAAGAAGGCGAAGCCTACGGCGATGATCTGGCCGAGGAGATGCTGCCCGGCGGCACCGGGCCCGGTTGGCAGGCGGTGGTGCGGCGGCTGCATGATCCGGCCAGTCTGGAAGAGATCATGCGCGCGGCCTTTGAAGAAAGCTTTGGCAATGCCGAGATCGCACCGCTGCTGAGTTTCTTCCAAAGCGAAAGCGGCCAGCGCATCATTGAGCTGGAACTGGCGGCGCGCCGGGCCTTCATGGAAGAAGGCACCGAAGAAGCCGCCCGTGACCAGTTCCGCGGCGTGCAGGAACCCTATGAGGCGCATCTGGCGGCCATTGAGGCCTTCATCGTCGAAAACGAATTGGTGGAAATGAATGTGGTGGGGGCGCTCAACGCCAATATCATGTTCATGCGCGGCCTCATTCAGGGGGGCGCCATTGAGATGAGCGAAGAGGATGTGCTGTCTGATGTCTGGGCGCAGGAGCCGACAACGCGGATGGACACCCATGAATGGGTCTATTCCTTCCTGATGCTGGCTTATGAGCCGCTGAGCACCGAAGAGGTGCAGGCCTATGTGGCGCTGTCGCGCACACCGGAAGGGCAGGCATTGAACCGGGCGCTCTTTGCGGGGTTTGACCGGATGTATGGCACGGTGTCCATGTCTTTGGGGCTGGCCCTGGCGCGGCAGATGGAGGGCGAGTCCCTCTGAACCCGTTTTGGGCCCCGTTTGGAACCCAAGGAAAAAAGGGCTGAAACTGAGGTGGGGCGCGAATAAGTGTTGACTTATCCCCAAGATCCGACAATAAGCGCGATCCTAGGGCAGGGGGAACTCTGCCCTGTTTTGTTGTGATACAGCCCGAAAAGGGCGCGCAGTTCGCGGTGGCATCTGGCCAGAAACGCCCGGCAACGGGGACCATAGAACGCGGAAATCTGAAGGAAATGCAAATGTTTGCGGTTCTGAAAACCGGCGGCAAGCAGTACAAAGTTCAAGCGGGCGATATCCTCCGCGTGGAAAAATTGGCTGCCGACGCAGGTGAAACCATCCAGTTCAACGAGATTCTGATGCTGGGCGGCGACAACATGGTTGTTGGCGCACCGCTGGTAGACGACGCGGCTGTTCAGGCTGAAGTTGTTGACCAGATCAAAGGCGAAAAGCTGATCCACTTCGTGAAGCGTCGTCGTAAGCACAGCTCCAAGCGCACCAAAGGTCACCGTCAGAAACTGACCCTGATCAAAATCACCGACATCCTGGCCTCGGGCGCAGGCAAGTCGGGCGTGAAAGCTGCCATTGGTTCCGGTTCGGTTGCTGCTGCACCCGCCGCCGCTGCCAAGCCGGCCGCCAAAAAAGCTGCTGCACCCGCTGCACCGGCAGCCGCTGAAGCCGCCGCCGACGATCTGACCCAGATCACCGGTGTTGGCCCCGCAGCCGCCAAGAAGCTGGCCGAAGCCGGCATCACCACTTTCGCACAGCTGGCCGCTGTTGATGTCGACGCCGTTGACGTCAAAGTGAAACCCGAGTGGGTTGAACAAGCTGCCGAACTGGCGAAATAAGTAGAGCTCAAGGAGACACCTCATGGCACATAAAAAAGCTGGCGGTTCATCCCGTAACGGTCGCGACTCAGCTGGTCGCCGCCTTGGCGTAAAACTCTACGGTGGCCAGGCCGCCATTCCGGGCAACATCATCGTGCGTCAGCGCGGTACCAAGATGTGGCCGGGTGAAGGCGTCGGCATGGGCAAAGACCACACCATCTTTGCTACCGTCGAAGGTAAAGTCACTTTCCACAAAGGCCTGAAGAAACGCACCTTCGTTTCTGTCCTGCCAGTGGCGGAGGCTGCAGAGTAAGCCGATCGGTTTCGCTTTAAGAAAACGGGGGATCGGCAACAGCCGGTCCCCTTTCTCGTTTTGCGCCGCGAAGATTTTGGCGCAGGTCTTGCCGATCGGTTGTTTGCTCTGAAGAGTTTTGGCACCCTTTTCTTGTTTTGCGTGATCCGGGTTGCCATCTGTTTGACACGTCAGGGGGGTATGTTTGCCCTTTTCGCGAATTGGGACAACGGTTTGAGGAGACCGGACCAACCCAACCTGACGCAAGTTTGTTTGGAGGAGTATTTAGTACGATGCTCGACACCCAGCCGCTGCAGGCGGCAATTGAAACGGACCGGTTTGTTTTGCGCCCTCTGCGCAAGTCTGACAAAGGTCTGATTGAACTGAACAGCGCCGACCTGCGGGTTGCGCGCAACACCCGTACGATCCCGCATCCGCTGCCGCCGGGGGCCATCGATGCCTTTGTCGACCGCGCCATTGATGATGAGCGCAGCGAAGATCTGTGGGCGATTGACGGCACCCTCGTGGGCGGCTGTGAGGTCATGGGCCTCATCGGGCTGGAGCGGATGGACCGCAACCAGAGCCAGATCAGCTTCTGGGTGGCACCGCCGCATTGGAACAATGGCATCGCTTCGGCGGCCGTGGCTGCGATCCTGGAAGAAAACCCGCAAGAGGCGGAAACCATCTTTGCTGAGGTGTTTCAGGACAATCCGGCCTCAGCCCGGGTGCTGACCAACTGCGGTTTTGAATATCTGGGGGACGCGGAAACCTTCTCGGTTGCGCGCGGGGCCAATATGGCGACCTGGACCTACCTGAAAAAACTAAACGCCGACGATCAAAAACAGGCGTAAGCAAAGGGGGATGCGCAAAGCGTGTTGTGCATCCCGCGACCTTTGCGATAGGAGACAGACATGAAATTTCTTGATCTCGCAAAGGTCTATATTCGTTCGGGTTCCGGCGGCAACGGCTGTGTCAGCTTCCGCCGTGAGAAGTACATCGAATATGGCGGCCCCGATGGTGGCGATGGTGGTACAGGCGGTTCCGTCTGGGCTGAAACCGTGGACGGTTTGAACACGCTGATCGATTTTCGCTATCAGCAGCACTTCTTCGCCGACAATGGCCGCCCCGGTATGGGCAACCAGCGCACCGGCGCGGATGGCGGCGATATCATCCTGAAGGTGCCGGTGGGCACCGAGATCCTTGATGAGGATCAGGAAACCGTGATTGCCGACATGACCGAACTGGGCCAGCGTTTCCTGCTGGCCAAGGGTGGTAATGGCGGTTGGGGCAACCTGCACTTCAAATCCTCCACCAACCAGGCGCCGCGGCGGTCCAACCCCGGTCTGGAAGGGGTGGAGCGGACCCTGTGGCTGCGGCTGAAGCTGATTGCTGATGTGGGCCTGCTGGGCCTGCCCAACGCGGGCAAATCTACCTTCCTGTCGGCCACATCAAACGCGCGGCCGAAAGTGGCGGATTATCCGTTCACCACATTGCACCCGAACCTGGGCGTTGTGGGTGTGGATGGTGCTGAATTTGTGGTCGCCGATATTCCCGGTCTGATCGAAGGCGCCTCTGAAGGCCGTGGTCTGGGTGATCTGTTCCTGGGCCACGTGGAACGCTGTGCGGCGCTCCTGCATCTGGTGGATGGGTCTTCGGGCACATTGCTGGAAGATTACAAAACCATCATTGGTGAGATCGAAGCTTACGGCGAAGGTCTGGCGGACAAACCCCGCATCACCGTGCTGAACAAGATCGACACGCTGGATGACGAAGAACGCGCCTTCCTCAAAGAGGAGCTGGAGGCGGTCGTCGGTGGGCCCGTGATGATGATGTCCGGTGTCTCACACGAAGGCACAGAGGATGTGCTGCGGGCACTGCGGGCGCTGATCGATGACAACCGGCTGCGGATCAAACAGGAAAAACTAGCCCAAGAGGGTGAGGAAGAGCAGTGGCATCCCTAAAAGAGGCGAAGCGGCTGGTCATCAAGATTGGATCAGCGCTTCTCGTTGATCGCAAGACGGGCCAGCTGCGCGCTGATTGGGTGCAGGGACTGGCCGAAGATGTCGCCTGGCTGAAAGGGCAGGGCAAGGATGTGGTTCTTGTCTCCTCTGGCTCCATCGCTCTGGGGCGTGGTGTGCTGGGTCTGCCGGCCCGCGATCTGGCGCTGGAACAATCCCAGGCCGCTGCCGCTGTGGGCCAGATCCGTCTGGCCCGCGCTTATGAGGAGGTGCTGGCGCCCTTCGGCATCACCACCGCGCAGGTGCTGGTGACGCTGGAAGACAGCGCCGACCGCCGCCGCTACCTCAACAGCCGCGCCACTTTGGAACAGCTGGTCAGCCTGGGCGTGGTGCCGATCGTGAATGAAAACGATACCGTCGCCACAGATGAAATCCGCTACGGCGACAATGACCGCCTGGCCGCACAGGTCGCCGTGACCGTGGGTGCGGATCAGCTGATCCTGCTATCAGATGTAGATGGGTTCTACTCCGCCAACCCGCAGGTTGATCCCTCCGCACACCGCTATGACGTCATTGACACCATCACGCCTGAGATTGAGGCGATGGCGGGCGATGGCGTCTCCGGCCTGTCCAAGGGTGGCATGATTACCAAGCTGATGGCGGCAAAAACCGCGACCAAAGCGGGCTGCGCCATGGCGATCACCGAAGGCTCGGTCATTCGGCCGCTGCAGGCGCTGGAAAAGGGGGCAAATGCCACCTGGTTCACCGCTCTCGGCGATCCGCAACAGGCCCGCAAACGTTGGATCGCCTCGATGAAGCCCAAGGGCGACATCATGGTGGATGACGGCGCCGCACGGGCACTGGCCACCGGCAAAAGCCTGCTGCCGGCCGGTGTTTCCCTGGTCTCAGGCGCCTTTGGGCGTGGCGATCCGGTGGCGATCCTGGACAGCAAGGGCCACAAGCTGGGGCAGGGGCTGGCCCGCTATGATGCGGCTGAGGCGAGCAAGATCAAAGGCCACCGCTCCGAAGATATTGAGGCGCTCTTGGGCTACCCGGGCCGGGCGGCGCTGATCCACCGTGATGATATGGCGCTCTGAAGGCGGGCGCGCTAGCATAAGAACCCTGAAACCCTGTTTTGTAAAAACGGAATGATCTCATGAAAGACAGCGAAAACATCCCCGCAATGATGCAAGAGCTTGGCCAGCGCGCCAAGGCCGCCGCAGCGGAGCTGGGTTTCGCGCCAGCCGCGCAGCGCCAGCAGGCGCTGGAGGCCGCTGCCGATGCTGTCTGGGCCAACCGGGCCGAGATCATCGCCGCCAACGCCAAGGATCTGGAATTTGGCCGGGGCAAGGGCCTGTCAGACGCGATGATGGACCGGCTGATGCTGGATGAGGCGCGTATTCAGGGTATTGTTGATGGTCTGCGCAATGTTGCCGGTCAGGATGATCCCGTGGGTGAGGTGCTGGCCGAATGGGATCGTCCGTCGGGCCTCAACATCCGCCGTGTGCGCACGCCGCTGGGGGTGATCGGGGTGATCTACGAAAGCCGCCCCAATGTGACCGCGGATGCCGGGGCGCTGTGTCTGAAATCGGGCAATGCGGTGATCCTGCGTGGTGGCTCGGAAAGCTTCCACTCCTCTGGCATGATCCATTCCTGTCTGGTCGAGGGCCTGAAGGCCGCAGGCCTGCCCGAAGCTGCCATTCAGCTGGTGCCCACCCGTGACCGTGCGGCGGTGCAGGAACTACTGACCATGACCGACTACGTGGATGTGATCGTGCCCCGTGGTGGCAAAGGGCTGGTGGGACTTGTCCAGCGCGAAGCCCGCGTGCCGGTCTTTGCACATCTGGAAGGGATCGTGCACATCTACGTCGATAAGGCTGCAGACCCGCAAAAGGCGCTGTATGTGGTGCTGAACGCCAAAACCCGCCGCACCGGCATCTGTGGCGCTGCTGAATGTCTGCTGATCCACCGCGAGATTGCCGAAGGTCTGGGCGCCGATCTGATCCGCGCGCTGGTGGAGGCCGGGGTTGAGGTGCACGCCGGCGCTGGCCTGCAACTGGACGGCACGCTGGCCGCAACGGATGCTGATTGGGGCAAGGAGTTTCTCGACAGTATCATCGCCGCCAAAGTGGTTGAGGATGTTGACGGAGCCATCGCCCATATCCGCGCTTATTCCTCCAGCCACACCGACTGTGTGCTGACCGAAGATGACGCCGTGGCCGATCGTTTCTTTGAACGCCTCGACAGTGCGATCCTGATGCGCAACGCCTCCACCCAGTTTGCCGATGGCGGTGAATTTGGCATGGGGGCTGAGATCGGCATCGCCACCGGCAAGATGCACGCCCGTGGTCCTGTTGGCGCGGCGCAGCTGACCAGCTTCAAATACCTGGTGGTTGGCGACGGCACGACCCGGCCTTAACCGGCCCTAAGCGTTAAAACGTCAGGCTGGCACAGTCCTGTGAGGCGCTGACAACCGGGGTGCGCTGCATCTTTGCCAGCGCCTTGGGCAGCAGGGCAAATTGCACGTCTTTCGGGCTCAACCCGTCTTTGGTGCCCAGCACCAGAGAATCCCAGGTGCGGCCATCCCAACTGATGCGCCGCCCCTTGGCTGTCAGTATCCAGCGGCCGCAGTCCTGGGTGATGGAGATGTCACCGCCTAGCGGCAGGGTGGTTTCCAGACACATCAGCGCCAGGCAGACCGCCTGCACCTCGGTGCGCGGCGCGCTGTCGGGGCCCAGCCAATGATAGGTGATCCGCCCGCCACGCCCTAGATCACCCAGCAGGCCGCTGACCTCAATCGTGCCGATGATTTGCGCGGCACTGGCCTTACCAAAGGCCAGCCGGAAAAACCGGATCCGGGCGTTCACACTGTTCAGGCTTTCCTGCACCAGCTCCAGCTCAGGCGCGGTTCTGGGCGCGGTCATTTGCATCAGCTCCAGCCCGTTGCCAATGGCGCCAATAGGGCTGACAAGATCATGACAGATCCTTGACCCTATGAGTTGTGAAATCTCTTCGTTAAGATCCATGAAAAACTCCCCCGATAGGATCTTTCGATGACAAATATGACGTCTTTTCTTGAACCCGGCATGCGCGTGCGCCATCCGTCGCAGCCTGGATGGGGCATTGGTCAGGTCCAATCCAATATCGGCGGCAAAGTGACCGTCAATTTCCCCGAAGCAGGCAAGGTTGTGATCGATGGCAGCAGAATCGATTTGATGCCGGTCTTTGATGAATGAAGTTCGTTAGCAATTGGTAAACAAGCATAGAGTGAAACACCTTTCTTGCAAACAAGCTTGTGGCGGAGGCGTTGCCAAGCCGTGGGGGCTTGCCTACAACAGCGGCGGAAAGTCAGGGCGCTTTGGGCGCACACTGAGGTGGACAAAGGACGCAAGAAACAATGCATCAGCCTGAATTTTCGACAAAACTGGTCGAAAACGAGGAGGAGCTGCGCGCGGCACAACGGCTGCGTTACCGGGTCTTTGTAGAGGAACTGGGCGCTGGTGGCGCTGAGGTGGATCATGAGGCGCGGTTGGAAAAAGACCGCTTTGATCCGTTTTTCGATCACCTCATCCTGTTCGATCACGCCCGTCCCGGTGCCGAAGAGGACCAGGTTGTTGGCGTCTATCGCCTGCTGCGCGGGGATCAGGCTGCGGCGGCCGGACAGTTTTATTCCGAGGATGAATATGACCTCTCCGTTCTGAAAGCTTCGGGTCGTAAGTTGTTGGAATTAGGTCGATCCTGCCTGGATGTCGACTATCGCGGTGGTGCCGCGATGTATCATCTGTGGAATGCTCTGGCGGGGTATGTTCTGCGGCATGAGGTTGAGATCCTCTTTGGCGTGGCCAGTTTCCATGGCACGGACCTCGCGGCCTTGGCGCAGCCCTTGTCGATGCTGCATCACAACCACCTTGCGCCCGAGGATCTGCGCGTGCGGGCACAGGCTGGGCATTACGCCGCGATGGACCGGGTCGAACCAGCCGATCTGGATCGCCGCGCCGCTATGGTTCAGGTGCCGGCATTGATCAAAGCCTACTTGCGGCTTGGTGGCTTCGTGGGTGATGGCGCCTATGTGGATCATGCGTTTAACACCACCGATGTCTGTTTGATCATGGACACAGACCGTATGAACGCGAAGCAGAAAAGCATTTATACCAAAGAGGTTACCCGGTGAACGTAAAGTGGGATATGCCCGAGGAACCATCGGCGGGGCGGATTTCTGTCGCCGGGTGGATCCGGGTGCTGCTGCGCGGCCTGACCTTAGGTGTACTGGTGTTTGGCGGTCTGTTGATCCTCCTGCTGATCCGCCTGATTGAGCGGCCGATCTACGGGCTGCATCGCCCGCTGACGCCACATATCACCCAGTTCGTCTGTCGCAATGCGTTCCGCATCCTGCAGATGCCCCATAAGGTGCGTGGCGAACGGATGAGCCAGAAAGGCGCTGTGGTGGCCAACCATTCGTCCTGGCTGGATATTTTCACGCTGAACGCCCGCAAGCGGGTGTATTTCGTCTCCAAGGCTGAGGTGGCCGCTTGGCCCGGCATCGGTTGGTTGGCACGGGCCACGGGCACAGTCTTTATCCGCCGGGATCCCAAAGAGGCCAAACAACAGCAGCAGGTCTTTGAGGATCGTCTGCTTGCGGGACATAAGTTGTTGTTTTTTCCGGAGGGAACCTCCACTGACAGCTTGCGGGTTTTGCCATTTAAATCAACGCTCTTTCAGGCGTTCTTTCACGACCATCTGCGCCATGAAATGCATATCCAACCGGTCACGGTGATCTACCGCGCACCAGAGGGTGAGGAGCCGCGGTTTTATGGTTGGTGGGGCGATATGGATTTTGGCACGCATCTGCTCAAGACTTTGGCAGCGCGACGTCAAGGATCGGTGGAAGTGATCTATCATCCGCCCGTACGCGTCGATAGTTTTCCCAATCGCAAAAGCTTAGCCGCCCATGTTGAAGAGGTTGTGCGCTCAGGCATGCCCGAAGATCGGCAGGGGCTGCCCGTAAAATAAGTCACAAAAAAGCCGGGCGCAAACCCGGCTTTGTACATTTGATCAGTGGCTTACGCGCCGCGCCAGATCCAACCACCGCCAAAAATGCGGCTGCCTTCGCCCGCATAGAACACACAGGCCTGGCCGGGGCTCACACCTTCTTCGGGGGTCAGCAGTTCAACCTCAGCCTCGGTTTCCGAGATCGGACGAATGATCGCCTCCCGCGGCGGACGGGTGGAGCGGACCTTGACCTTTAGGTGCCATTCCTTGCGAGAGGTGAAGGCTTCGTCGCCCAACCAGTTGATTTCCCTGACAGGAATGGTGCGCGTGGCCAGCATCTCTTTGGGGCCGACAACCACATGTTTGTTGTCAACGTCCAGCTTCACTACATAAAGCGGCTCGCTGAGGCCGCCGATGCCCAGACCGCGACGCTGGCCGATGGTGTAATGGATCACACCGTTGTGTTCACCCAGCACCCGACCGTCCGCATGAACGATCTCGCCTGGTTCTGCCGCGCCGGGGCGCAGTTTTTCGATGACCGACGCGTAATTTCCGTTTGGTACGAAGCAGATATCCTGACTGTCGGGCTTATCAGCAACGGCCAGCCCGTATTTCGCCGCCAGTTCCCGCGTCGCGTCCTTGGAGGGCAGATGGCCCAGCGGGAAGCGCAGGTATGACAGCTGTTCAGGCGTTGTGGAGAATAGGAAATAGCTCTGATCGCGGTTGGCATCTTCGGCGCTGTGCAGCTCGGGACCGTTGGGGCCCATCATGCGCTGGATGTAGTGGCCGGTGGCCATACAATCGGCCTCCAGATCGCGTGCGGTTTCCAGCAGGTCCTTGAACTTAACCCGCTCATTGCAGCGAATGCAGGGCACAGGTGTTGCGCCGCCCAGGTAGCTGTCGGCAAATTCGTCAATTACCGCTTCCTGGAAGATGTTTTCGTAATCAAGCACATAGTGGGGGAAGTTCATCTCCTCCGCGACCCGCCGTGCATCATGAATGTCGATCCCTGCGCAGCAGGCACCTTTTTTGGCCAGTGCCGCGCCATGGTCATAAAGCTGCAGCGTCACGCCCACCACATCATAGCCCTCTTCCGCCAGTTGTGCAGCCACAACGGACGAATCCACGCCCCCCGACATGGCCACAACCACGCGGGTTTCAGAGGGGGGCTTGGCAAAGCCCAATGAGTTCAGCTCAGTGCTTGGGGCGGTGCTTTCATCCAGCATCGGTCGCGACTCCATAGGAAAGACTGCGAGAATATAGGAAAATTCTAAATAGTCTCAAGGGGGCGTTTCACCACCTGTTAAGACTGAGGCGAGAGACTCACGCCCACATCCGGTCTCAGCAGGAGGAGTGGTGTGATGTATCTTAAGAAATTGGGCGGGCCAAGGGCCGTGACCCTGCCAGATGGCAAACATATGACGCAGGCTGATCTGCCTCCGGTAACCACCACGCGATGGGTCGCCAGTCGCAAAGCGGCGGTGGTGCGTGGGGTGCTCTACGGGCTGATTTCGCGCGAAGAGGCGCTACAGCGATATGCGCTGTCAGATGAAGAATTTCAGGAGTGGGTTGCCGCGATGAGTCGGCATGGAATCGGCGCATTGAAAACCACCAGGTTGAAAAAATTTCGTCAGCCCTAGGTTGTTTTCTCGAGGCGGGTTTGTCGCTAACGGCTGGTTAACCTTTTTGGGTCACTATGGGCTGAGACGACTGTTTTTCCGCGCTGATTTTTGGAGACCATAATGCGTATATTGCTCGTGGAAGATGATCCAAGTACCTCCAAAAGCATCGAACTGATGCTGACACATGCCAACCTGAATATCTATACAACCGATCTGGGCGAAGAGGGCGTCGATCTGGCCAAGCTCTATGATTATGATCTGATCCTGCTGGATCTGGGGCTGCCTGATATGAACGGCCATGAGGTTTTGCGACAATTGCGCCTGGCACGGGTGGAAACGCCGATCCTGATCCTGTCGGGGGCGGATGACACGGAAAGCAAGATCAAAGGCTTCGGCTTTGGCGCTGATGATTACCTGACCAAACCCTTCCATCGTGAGGAACTGGTGGCGCGCATCCATGCGATCATTCGTCGCTCCAAGGGGCATTCGCAATCGGTGATCCGTACCGGCAAGGTGAATGTGAACCTTGACGCGAAAACGGTCGATGTGGCAGGCACCACGGTGCATCTGACCGGCAAGGAATATCAGATGCTTGAGCTGCTGTCGCTGCGCAAGGGCACCACCCTGACCAAGGAGATGTTTCTGAATCATCTTTATGGCGGTATGGATGAGCCTGAGTTGAAGATCATCGATGTGTTTATCTGCAAATTGCGTAAAAAGCTCAGCAAAGCCACAGATGGTGAGAATTACATCGAAACGGTTTGGGGTCGCGGCTATGTGCTGCGCGATCCTGATCCGTCGCTCGCGGCCTCGGATCCGCGGGTTGATCGGCTGGCCCTCGGCGCCTAGGCCCGCGCTGTGCGAAATTCTGCAGTCTGGGCCCCCTGACAGTCTGGACCTCCGCCGTCCCGCGCCCTATCACTTAGGAGAACATGGCGCGAACGTTGCGCCATTTGGCGGGGCAATTCTCCCCGAGGGAAGGCCCTCACCCGAGGGCGCAAAGTGGGGCGCATCAGGTGGCACAACGGGATCAGGAAAAAGCGGTCGCAGACCTTACAGCGGCGCAAGCCGAACAGGAATTGGCAAGGCTGGCCCAGCTTTTGGCAGCGGCAAATACGGCCTATCATGGCGCAGATCAGCCAGAGATCAGTGACGCCGAATATGATGCGCTGAAACGGCGAAATCAGGCGATTGAGGCGCGCTTCCCCGATCTGAAGCGGGCGGATTCACCTAGTGATCAGGTCGGTGCCGCGCCTGGGGACGGCTTTGGCAAGATCACCCATGTGGTGCGCATGTTGTCGCTGGGCAATGCTTTTGAGGATGGGGATGTAGACGATTTCGCCAGTTCAAGTGCTAAGTTTCTGGGCGCAAGCGTGGACAGCCTCAGCTTCACGGCTGAACCTAAAATCGATGGCCTGTCGCTGTCGCTTCGGTATGAACAGGGCCAGCTGGTGCAGGCAGCCACCCGCGGCGATGGCGAAACGGGCGAAAATGTCACCGCCAATGCCCTGACGATTGCAGACATCCCGCAGGTACTCAACGGGGCACCCGATGTGTTGGAGGTTCGCGGTGAGGTCTACATGAGCCACGCCGATTTCGCCGATCTGAACGCCCGCCAAGAAGCGCGCGGCGGCAAACGCTTTGCCAATCCTCGCAACGCGGCGGCGGGATCCTTGCGGCAGCTCAATGCCGAAATCACCCGGGATCGCCCGCTGAAGTTCTTCGCCTATGCCTGGGGGGATCTGTCTGCCCCGCTGGCCGAGACGCAATTTGGCGCGATTGAACGTTTGGCAGACCTTGGGTTTCAGACCAACCCGCTGACCAAACTTTGCGCCAGCCCGGAAGACCTGATTGCCCATTACCGGATGATCGAACAGCAGCGCGCTGATCTTGGTTATGACATCGATGGCGTGGTCTATAAGGTCAATGATCTGGATCTGCAGGCCCGGCTCGGGTTCCGATCCACCACGCCGCGATGGGCGATTGCGCATAAATTCCCGGCTGAATTGGCCTGGACCCATCTGGAGGCGATTGACATCCAGGTGGGCCGCACCGGTGCGCTGTCGCCGGTGGCCCGGCTGTCTCCGGTCACGGTGGGCGGCGTTGTGGTCTCCAACGCGACGCTGCACAACGAAGATTACATCCGTGGCATTGATTCCAAGGGCGAAGAAATCCGCGGCGGCAAAGATTTCCGCATCGGCGATTGGGTGCAGGTCTACCGCGCTGGCGATGTGATCCCGAAACTGGCGGATGTTGATCTGACAAAGCGTCCCGCTGATGCCCTGCCTTTTGCTTTCCCGCAGGTCTGCCCGATCTGTCAGTCGCCGGCGATCCGCGAAGAAGGGGATGCGGTGCGTTACTGCACGGGTGGCATGATCTGTGCGGCGCAAGCGGTTGAAAAGCTGAAGCATTTTGTCTCTCGCAAGGCGTTTGATATCGAAGGTCTTGGCGCCAAGCAGATTGAGATGTTTCATGGTGATGATGCGCTCTGGGTGCGGGAGCCGGCGGATATCTTCACCCTTGCAGAACGGGATCAGGCCACGCTCGCGCGGCTGAAAAACCGTGACGGCTGGGGTGATCAAAGCGCGAATAACCTTTTTCAAGCAATTGAAGAAAAACGAGAAATCCCCTTCGGGCGTATGTTGTTTGCGCTGGGGATCCGCCATGTTGGCGAAACCGCAGCCAAGGATCTGGCGCTGCATTTCATGTCGTTCGATAAGCTGGCCGATACGGCAGATCAGGCCCGCGCCGCAGCGCTGGCCTATCGGCAGGCGGATCTGGCGGAGGAGGCGGAACGCCTGGCCGCCAAATCCGAAGGGCGGCGCGCCCGCATCAAGGAAAGCCGCGACTTAGCCATGGCCGCCTGTGACGTGCCCGAGGCGGCAGCGACCGCCTGGAATGATCTGATCGCGATTGACGGCATCGGCGCCACGGTCGGCCTGTCGCTGACCGATGCTTTTGCAAACCCGGAGGAACGCGCCGCAATTGACCGGCTGGTGGCGCAATTGACCATCCAGTCGCCCGCAGCGCCCACGCAGGACAGCCCGGTTGCCGGCAAAACCGTGGTGTTCACCGGCAAGCTGGAGAAGATGACGCGGGATGAGGCTAAGGCTACGGCAGAAAACCTCGGCGCCAAAGTGGCCGGGTCTGTCAGCAAGAAAACCGATCTGCTGGTGGCGGGGCCCGGCGCGGGATCCAAGGCCAAAAAGGCGGCGGATCTGGGCATTGAAACCCTGGATGAAGACGGCTGGCTGGAGTTGATCAAAGGCCGATGAGCAGTCGCCCCGAACCCCTGTTTCCGCTGTTTGCGGATCTGGAAACGCTACAAGGTGTTGGCCCGAAAACGGCGCAACACCTTGGGGCGCTTCACATTTATCGGCCGCGCGATCTGATCTTCACGCTGCCGCATTCCGGCGTGGATCGCAGCCCGCGCGAAAGCGTCCAGGGCGCACTGCCGGGTGATGTGGTGACGGTTGAGGTGACAGTTGGCGCCCATAAGGCGCCGCGCAACCGGGGTGGGGCCTACCGCGTGACGGTCGAGGATGCGCAGGTTGCCTTTCAACTGGTGTTTTTCCACGCGCGCAGCAACTACCTGCAATCCATTCTGCCGGAGGGCGCACGACGGGTGATTTCCGGCAAGGTTGAGATGTTTGATGGCGTGGTGCAGATGGTGCACCCGGATCACATCCTACCGCTGGAGGAGGCGGCTGAAATCCCGGCGTTTGAACCGGTCTATCCGCTGACCGCAGGTGTGAGCCTGAAACAGATGACCAAGGCGGTGACCTCGGCCCTGAGCCGCGTGCCGAACCTGCCGGAATGGATTGATCCGGAACAGAAAAAGCGCGAAGGCTGGCCCGACTGGCACGCCGCTATCACCGCCGCTCATGGACCTGAACAGGCTGCAGATCTGGCTGCCACCGCACCGGCCCGGGTGCGGCTGGCCTATGATGAATTGATGGCGCATCAGCTGACGCTGGCCCTGGCCCGGTCGCAGCTGCGCAAGGCCAAGGGCATGGTGACGCGCGGCACCGGCGCCAAGCAGCGGCATGTGTTGGCCTCACTGCCCTATAAGCCCACCGGGGCGCAGACCCGGGCGATTGGCGAAATTCAGGCCGATATGGCGGCGTCAACCAAGATGAACAGGCTGCTGCAGGGCGACGTGGGCGCGGGCAAAACGCTGGTCGCCTTTATGGCGCTGCTGACTGCGGTGGAGGCCGGGGGGCAGGGCGTTATGATGGCCCCGACCGAAATTCTGGCGCGCCAGCATATGGAGGGGTTGCAGCCCCTGGCGGAAGAGGCCGGTGTGGTGCTGGAGCTGTTGACTGGCCGCGACAAGGGCAAAGAGCGCAAGGCGAAACTGGATGCATTGGCGCGCGGCGATATTCACATGCTGGTGGGCACCCATGCGGTGTTCCAGAAAGATGTTGAGTTTCAGGACCTTCGTCTTGCCGTGGTGGATGAACAGCATCGGTTTGGCGTGCGGCAACGGTTGGAGCTGGGCAAAAAGGGCGCTGCGGCGGATGTGCTGGTGATGACGGCAACGCCGATCCCACGCTCATTGGCGCTGGCGCAATACGGTGACATGGATGTCTCGGTGCTGGATGAGAAACCGCCGGGGCGTAAACCGATCAAGACCGCCATGGTCTCCACCACGCGGATGGAGGAGGTGGTAAACCACCTGCGCAACGCCGTTAGTGAAGGTAAACAGGCCTATTGGGTTTGCCCGCTGGTGGAGGAGAGTGAGGTCATGGACCTGACCGCGGCGGAGGAGCGGTTCAAACACCTGCGCGCTGTGCTTGGCGACGGTGTGGTGGGGCTGGTCCATGGTCAGATGCCACCCAGCGAAAAAGATGCCGCCATGGCCGATTTCGTGGCCGGTAAGACCAGCGTTCTGGTCGCAACCACGGTGATTGAGGTGGGGGTGAATGTGCCCAATGCCACCATCATGGTGATTGAGCGCGCCGAAAGTTTTGGTCTGGCCCAGCTGCACCAGCTGCGCGGCCGGGTGGGGCGCGGATCCGCGCAGTCGACCTGCCTGCTGCTCTATCAGGCGCCGCTGAATGAAACCGGTGAGAAACGCCTGACCTCCCTGCGGGAGACCGAAGATGGCTTCCGCATTGCTGAGGTTGATCTGGAAATGCGCGGCGCTGGGGATCTGATCGGGACGGCACAATCGGGGCTGCCGCGGTTCCGGGTGGCGGATCTGGAAACCCAGGCGCCGTTGATGGCGGTGGCGCAGAGCGATGCGCGTAAACTGCTGCATGATGATCCCACCCTGGAAAGCCCGCGCGGGCAGGCTGCGCGTGTTCTTTTGTGGCTGATGGAACAGGATCAGGCGATCCGTTTGATTTCAGTGGGTTAACCCTTTTGTTCCACTCCGCGGGGCATTTTGTTCACAAATGTTCTCAAAAAGTTCTTGCTTCGACTCGGGGTATATGAGAACAAATTAGCAACAAAGGTGAGGGAAGGGAGAACACGACATGATCCGCGATATCAAAGCCACCATCGAACGGTCCTCTGACACGCTGCTGGCGGATACGATTGGCGCTGCTGCGCTGGTTGTGATGTTTGTGATCGGTCTGCACCTGCCACTTCTGACCTGAGTTTCTGCCTGCCTGTTCGTGCCGGGCCCGCCGCACCATCTGTCCCCATGCGGTGCAACTGACCTGCCTGTCCTATTTAGGTCCTACGGGAGTGCCTCTTCCTGTTGCGGGATTCCGGAACTGCACACGATCAAGCGACTTTGCCGCCGCCATCCACCCGGATGTGCGGCGGTTTTTTTGTTCAAGGATGTTGCACGGGATAGGGCGCATTTGCCTTGGGCGCGGACATGAAAAAGGCGCCCGCCGGCGCCCTTCGCTTCACTGACATTGGGAATCTGACCCGCAGATCAGGCACAGCTGCGTTCCAGCGCTTGATCAAAAGCTTCCAGCGTGGCCTCCAGCACCAGCATGATCGAGGCGTGGCGGTTTTTGTAATCCCGTGCGGGGATCAGCACCTCCAACCCGTCAAAAGGCGCATCCGGCACCGGGCCTTCGTTTTTCAGCATCTCTTTCAACTGATCGCGGGCCTTTTCCACCATCGATCGGTCCGCACCGATGATAGCGCTGCCCACAACCGAGGCCGCGGCCTGACCCAAGGCGCAGGCTTTCACGTCCTGACCAAAGGCGGCGATTTTGCCGTCCTCCAGCTTGATCTCGACCGTCACGGTCGAGCCACAAAGCGGTGAGCGACGTTTGGCCGTGGCATCCGGCGCATCCAGCTCATCGATATGAGGAATATCGGCGGCCAGTTCCAAGATGCGGGCAGAATAGAGTTTGATCAGGTCGGTCTCGCCGGACATGTCTTTTCCTTTGCTTGCGTTCCTCATAGATAGGGGGCTGAACAGCAGATGCAAAAGGTTTTTCAAATGGCATTCGATCCCAAAGCGCTGAAATTCGATGACAAAGGTCTGATCCCGGCCATTGCACAGGATGCCGAGACCCATGAGGTTCTGATGATGGCCTGGATGAACGCGGAGTCGGTGGCCAAAACGCTGGAGACCGGCAAGGTCACCTATTGGTCACGCTCGCGCCAGAGCTTCTGGGTGAAGGGCGAAAGCTCGGGCCATGTGCAGGAGCTGGTGGATTTCCGCTATGACTGCGATCAGGACTGCATTTTGGTTCTGGTCAAACAGAAAGGCCCGGCCTGCCACACCAACCGCCGCAGCTGTTTCTACACCGCCGTGCGTGATGGCGAGACGGTGGAGTTGATGAGTCCGATGGGGTGATCCCGGGGGTAGGGTAAAGAGTGAGGGGCGTTGCCCCTCGCCGCTTTGCGGCTCACCCCAGAGTATTTTTGGATCATTGAAAGCCGCTAGAGCCCGACCATCTGGCGAATGTCCTGCGGGCTAGCGCCCTCGGCGCGGTAGGTGGCAATGGCGCGAGCATCGTCACGTTTGGCCAGGCGTTTTCCCTGATCGTCGCGGATCAGCCGGTGGTGGTGATAGCGCGGCGTTGGCAGGTTGAGCAGGCGCTGCAGCAACACGTGGATTTGTGTGGCCTCAAACAGGTCAGCGCCGCGCGTGACCTCTGTGATGCCTTGGGTGGCATCATCCAGCACTACGGAGAGGTGATAAGAGGTGCCCATGTCGCGCCGCGCCAGTACGATATCGCCCAGCGTGTCGGGCAAGGTGGCGAGCGCGATCTCATGCTGCGCCGGGTGCTCGCCCGTTTCTTCAAATCGCAGGGGGGCGGGGCCGAGGGCCTCAATCGCTTTGGCGAGATTGAGCCGCAGGGCTTGTTCTGGTATCTCGCCCGGGCGCGGCAGGGCGCGGCAGGTGCCGGGATAGATCAGACCGTCAGGGCCATAAGCGGGCTCAGCGCCTTCTTGCGGGGCGGAAACCGCGGCGAGGATATCGCGCCGATTGCACTGGCAGGGATAGAGCAGCCCGCGATCCCACAGGGTTTGCAGGGCGGCGCGGTATTGCGGCAGGCGATCGGATTGGCGCATCACCGGGGTGGGCCAGCTGAGGCCCAGCCAGTGCAGATCCTCATAGATCTGCGCCTCCCAGGCGGGGCGGGCGCGGCTTTGGTCGATATCTTCGATCCGCAACAGGAACTGCCCGCCGGCGGCCTGCGCCCGGTCAAAGGCCAGCAGCGCTGAATAGGCGTGACCCAGATGCAGCGGCCCTGTGGGGCTGGGGGCAAACCGGGTCACATAGGGCATTGGGTTACCTTAGCTTTGGCCGTCAAGCCATTCCTGGAAAACAACTTTGGCCCGGTCGGTGTAGGCTTTGTAGCGATCCTTGCGGCCGCGACGCCCGCCTTTCAGGCCTTCGACGGGGCGGAACAGGCCGAAGTTTACATTCATCGGCTGGAAGGTTTTGGCCTCGGCCCCGCCGGTGATGTGGTGGATCAGCGCGCCCATTGCGCTGTCTTGCGGTGCGGTCTGCAGATCCTTGCCCAGGATCTCGGCTGCGGCCAGACGACCGGCCAGGAGGCCCATCGCGGCGCTTTCCACATAGCCCTCAACCCCGGTGACCTGACCGGCGAAACGGATGTTTGGGCGCGATTTCAGCCGCATCTGGTCATCCAGCAACGTCGGTGAATTCAGGAAGGTGTTGCGGTGGATGCCGCCAAGGCGGGCAAAGCTGGCGTCCTGCAGCCCCGGGATCATCTTGAACACTTCGGTCTGGGCGCCGTATTTCATCTTGGTCTGGAAGCCAACGATGTTGAACAGCGTACCCAAAGCGTTGTCGCGGCGCAGCTGCACCACGGCGTAGGGTTTGTTGTCCGGATCATGCGGGTTGGTTAGACCGACCGGCTTCATCGGGCCAAAGCGCAGGGTTTCGCGGCCGCGTTCGGCCATCACCTCGATCGGCAGGCAGCCGTCGAAATAGCCGGCGGTTTCACCTTCGTGGAACTCGGTCTTGTCGGCCGCCATCAGCGCGTCGATGAAGGCCTCATACTGGTCTTTGGTCATCGGGCAGTTGAGGTAGGCTTTCTGCTCTTCCTCGGTTTCGCCCTTGTCGTAGCGCGATTGCATCCAGGCCACGTCCATGTTGATCGACTCGGCATAGACGATGGGGGCAATGGCATCAAAAAACGCCAGACGTTCTGATCCGGTTTCGGCCTGAATGGCCGCGCCTAAGGTGGCGGAGGTCAAGGGGCCAGTGGCAAAGATCCAAGTGCCGTCGTCGGGCAGCTCGGTGATCTCACCATATTCGACCGATACATTGGGGTGATCCATCAGCGCCTGGGTGACGCTTTCGGCAAAGGGATCGCGGTCCACGGCCAAGGCGCCACCGGCGGGCAAGCGGTGCTTTTCAGCCATCTGCATGATCAACCCGTTTGCAGCGCGCATTTCCCAATGCAAGAGGCCAACAGCGTTTTGTTCATGATCATCCGAACGGAAGGAGTTCGAACAGACCATTTCGCCAAGGTTGCCGGTCTGATGCGCGAAGGTTTCCACCTCAGGGCGCATCTCATGCAGAACCACCTCAACACCCATGTTGGCTGCCTGCCAGGCGGCCTCGGACCCGGCCATGCCGCCGCCGACGATATGCAATCTTTTATCCATGGGCGCGATGTAGGGCAGATTGATCGTTTTGGAAAGACCCGAAGGGTATCAGAGAGCGCCTCAAGGCTGATCTATCGCCAGGCCAGACGGGACGCTGTCTGGTACGCCAAGGCGGCCGTGTAGGGACGCCTCATCTGTCAGGGCGTCAAGGAAGGCGAGGATCGCGCGCATTTCCGCCTCCTCCAGATCAATGCCGGGCAGCTCATTGGCGGCTGCGATGTCCAGCAGCTCAACCTCATCATCAAGCGCGGCAAAGTCGTTGAGGGGCAGCGGATGCAGCCGCGCTTGCGCACGGTCATAGGTCATCAGGCTGTCGATGGGGCCCATATGGTGCAGCAGCATATGGGTGAGTGTGGAAAAGGCACCGGCATGGCCGTAGGGCGCGGTCTGAGTGACATTTCGCAGTGAGGGGGTGCGGAACCGGTAAAAATCTACCAGCGCGCCGGTCACCAGGTGGCGGCCTGTGTCACCGTAAGGCACCTCACCGCCTTTGCCCGGGCCAATTTGAGGGGTGCCGATGGCGTGAAAATCCTGATCGCTCTGCAACAGGCCCGAATGACACCCTGAGCAGCCCGCCTGCCCGTAAAACAGGGCCATGCCCTGTTGGGCCTGTGCGCTCATCGCGGTGTTATCACCTGCCAGATAGCGGTCAAACGGGCTGTTCACCGCCCGGAACTCATAGGCGATGAAGGCGGCGATGGCATTGGCGATGTCGGGCATTGTGATGGTGCCTGTGCCATTCAGGGCAGTGAAGCGTTGGCGGTATTCAGGGATTGCCGCCACCCGCGCCGCCAGAAGAGCCCAGGCTGCAAATGGATCGCTTTTGGCTACGGCATCAGCCACCGGGTTTTCGTCCGCTTGGCCCGCCATTTCCGCAGCGGACAGGACCGGTAGCATGGCCTGCGCGGCCAGAACGCTGTCGACAGGGCCGGGCAGCGGCCGGTCTGGAGGCATCTGAAACCCAAAAGGCGCCGCGGGATCGGTGGCAACGCGGCCATCATGGAACATGACAGTGACATCGCGTGCGCCAAGGTTCCACAGGGCAGGGGCGTTGCGTGGGATGCGAGCCGTCACTGTTTCGCCGTCGCGCAGCTGGCGGGCCGGGCCAAGGCCGATGCCGCCATCCCCGATCGAGAGAGACATGCCGTCAGAGGTGCCAAGGCTGGGATGGTGACACGTGGCGCAGGCGATCGTTTTATTGCCCGACAGCACAGGGTCATAGAACAGTTTCTGCCCAAGCAGCACTTCGGCTAGATCAGGTTCGGGGAAGGTTGCGTGGGTCGCCGGCCGAGGCAGATCGATAAGATCGCGCTCAGGCAGGTCGGCAGCCAGTGAGAAGCTGGCCGTGAGAGATGTGACGCCGATGGCGACCCAGGCTCGCATGATCAAGAAGCCAGATTTTGGCCTCAATTGAGGCAATAACAGGGGGAAATGCGGCAGGAAAGTGGTCACTTGGAAATAATCGATGTCAATTTTGGAAACATTCTATTGGTTTTCCTGTTGCTGTGCCTCTAGGTCGCGGGCTGCGATCTCACTGATCCCAATCGGGGCTGCGTTTTTCCAGAAAGGCCTGGATGCCCTCTTCGGTGTCGCGATACATCATGTTTTCGACCATCATTTCCCCTGTAAAGGCATAAGCCTCGGCAAGCCCCATTTCCAGCTGCCGGTAAAATGCTTCCTTGCCAATTTTAACCGCGGCGCCCAATTTGCTGGCAACCAATTCGGCCAGGGCGGTGGTTTCCGTGCTCAGCTGATCGGCGGGCACCACTTTGTTCACCAGCCCCAGTTCTGCCGCGCGTTCGGCGGAAATGAATTGGCCGGTTGTCAGCATCTCAAAGGCCTGTTTGCGGGGAATATTGCGGCTGAGCGCCACCATTGGGGTTGAACAGAACAGCCCGATGTTGACGCCATTGACGCCAAAACGTGTGCCTTCGGCCGCAATGGCCATGTCACAGGTGGCGACCAGCTGGCAGCCGGCGGCAGTGGCGATGCCGTGCACTTCGGCGATCACCGGCTGCGGCAGGCGCTGTATGGTTTGCATCATGGTGGCGCAGCGGGCAAAGAGATCGGCAAAATAGGCCTTGCCGCCATCCTCTGCCGCACGTCCCGCCGTCATCTGTTTCAGGTCATGCCCGGCGCAGAACGCCTTGCCCGCGCCGGCGATGACAACGGCGCGGATGCTGCGATCCTCGGCCAGGGTGTCCAGTTCGGATTGCAGGGCTGCCAGCATCTCATCACTCAGCGGATTGAGCTTCTCCGGCACATTCAGTGTCAGCCGCGCCACGGCTTTTGTGTCGCAACGTTCCAAAATCGGCATCTTGTTCTCCTCACCCTGTCACGGCAACTCTAGTCGGCAAGTTCACAAGTGGCCAGAGGAGGTGTGCCATGCCATTGCAAATGACCGCAGCGGAGTTGCAGAATTTTGTAGGCGAAGTTTTTCCACAGGTGAAAGATGACTTTGTCATCGAAGAGCTGGAGGAGATGCGGGTCAAGGTGCGGATGGTCATCGGTGAGCAGCATCTGCGCCCGGGCGGCACCGTTTCGGGGCCATCGATGTTCGCGCTGGCCGATGTGTCGGTCTATCTGGCGGTGATGGCGATGATCGGCCCCAAGGCGCTGGCGGTGACCACCAATTCGTCCCTCGATTTCATGCGCAAACCGGCTGCTGGCGTTGACCTGATTGCGGAGTGCCGTCTGCTGAAGCTGGGCAAAGTACTGGCGGTGGGCGATGTGCTGCTGTTTTCCGAAGGTATGGCAGCACCGGTTGCCCGCGCCGCCATGACCTATTCGATCCCGCCGCGGTGATTGTGTTGTAGTTGAGTTCAATCCAGGATAGTTATCATTTTCATATAGATAATTTTGGGTTGATTTTCAATGTTCGGAAAAACATCTTTCTTGGCCGTCGTCATGATTGCGTTCGGCTCACTTTCGCCGGCAAATGCCTTTGATGCCAGTCGGCATTTGAAACTTGCTAGCTGTGAGTTTGGCGATCCCACGAAGTTCGAAGACTGTGCGAAACTTGAGCGTGAGCGGTGTCAACGTGTCGTCGACAGGCTGAGTCTGTCGACTGCGGGTGGCTTATATGCGTGCGGTGATGAATACGGACAGCAGGCCGACATGCTACTGAATCGTCATTATAAAAAGGCTGTAGCGGTCGCGCGGGAGGCAGATCGTCAGTGGAATGGCCATGTCGAGCGCGAGCAGATGCTACGTGAAGCCCAGCGGAGTTGGATCGTCTATAGAGACAAGACCTGTGAGATTAATGCAAGTTGGCGCCGGATCATGGGGGGAATGGATAGTGTTATAGCTGACTGCGTCGCGGAGCTGAGCATCAAGCAAATTCAGGTGTTAAGCTCTAGCGTGCCATTCGACGAGCCTTGGTGATCTTGAGTCAAAGTTATATCAAACGAAAAAGAGGCCGAGGATCTCTCCTCGGCCCCAGTGACGTTCAAGCGCGGACGGGGATGTCAAGCACGCCAGAACGGGCGACGGGCCTCCGTATAAGCCGCGTCACGTGACAGACCGACATCCATAAGCAAGTGATCGGGCAGCGCACGAAGCGCTTTGCGCGTATGATGTCGGCGATGCCAAACGGTCAGCACAACAGCAAATTTCAAGGCAAGTTGCGCCACGATCGGGGCGGTGCGACCCAGATCATAGGTGATGACGGTGTGGACGGTCATTGTTTCGGCGTTTTGCATTGTATTGCCCTCAATTGTATTGACACAATATAACAAGATGGCTACAGGTGTTGTGATACAAATCTCGATACAATACGTCTAGGAAAACATTGTTATGGGTACAAATTGGGTGCCGGACCTGAGTCAATCCGGAAAATCCAAGTACAAAGCCCTCGCCAACGCGATCCGCGATGCGGTGGCCAATGATCTGTTGTCCAGCGGTGACAGGCTGCCCCCGGTGCGTGAGCTGGCCTATCAGATGTCCGTGACCCCGGGGACGGTGGCGCGGGCCTATTCGGTATTGACAGAAGAGGGCGTGCTGAGCGCCGGCGTGGGCCGCGGCACCTTTGTGGCTGAGGCGGCAACACGCAGCGATCCCTCCCATGAATGGCCGCAGATGCTGTCCCTGCGCAGCCCGCTGCTGCCGGATATGGGGCAGGGCGATATGATCCGCGATGCGATGCGCAAAACCGCTGACAATATCGGCGGGCGCGATCTGCTGAGCTACCCGACACGGGCCATGGATCTGCCCCTGCGCCGGGCCCTGCGCCGCTGGATGTCGGATCTGCCCATCGGGGCCTTCACCGCCGAAGAGCTGGTGCTGACCCATGGCGCACAAAACGCGATCACAACCGTGATGCAGACTGTGCTGACCGGGCCGGAGCCTGTGGTGGCGGTTGAGGATCTGACCTACACCGGGTTCCGGCGGGCGGCGGCCCTGTGCCGGGCGCGGGTGGTCAGCGTGCAAACGGATGAGGAGGGGCCGGTGGTGGCCCATCTGGAAAAGCTGGTGCGCGAAGAAGGCGTGCAGCTGTTTTGTACCTCCTCCGAGGTGAACAATCCCACGGTACGCTTCACCTCCGCCCGCCGTCGTCAGGAAATTGCCAAGCTGGCCCGCCGTCTGGGGCTGCATGTGCTGGATGACGATTGCTATTCGATCGGCAATCATACCGCCGAAAGCTACTATTCGCTGTTGCCGGAACTGGGCTGGTATGTGTCTTCGCTGTCCAAGGCGCTGTCGCCAGCCTTGCGGGTGGGTTATGTGCTGGCGCCGAAAGCCTACGTGCCGGATCTGGAGCGGACGGCGCATTTCAGCTCCTTCGGTTTGGCGCCGCCGCTGACCGATCTGGCGCTGCGCTTCATGGAGGATCAGCGCCTGCTGACTGTGGCCGCGAAGGTGCGGGCGCGGGTCAACGACCTGGTCCGGGTCGCGGTCAATCATCTGGGCGGATATGATGTGGCCTGGAATGAAGATGTGCCGCTTTTGTGGCTGCGGCTGCCCTATGGCTGGCGCACGGCACAGTTTGTCCACGCGGCGGAAAACAGCGGCGTTCTGGTGCGTAGCGCCGAAGAGTTCACCCTGCGTGACGGCAATCCGCCCCATGCGGTGCGCATCGCGGTCAACGGGATGGTCGATCCCGAGTGTTTTGAGGATGGCATCATCCGTCTGGTCAAGCTTTTGGACAATCCGCGCGAAGAAATCGGGGTCTGAGAGGGGTTTGCGGATGGGGTATTTTAATACCTATTTTGCAAAGCATTGATTTCAAACAATTAAATCATCATTAAGTCTGTTGACCGTGCAAATAGGCGCTGTATAACCCCGCAATCGAATTCGGAAATCGGGGTTTGCCCTATTTCCACCACTGAACAAGGGTACTCCCGCGATGAAAACCTTCTCTGCTACTCCGGCAGACATCGAGAAGAAATGGATCATCATCGACGCCGAAGGCGTGGTGCTGGGCCGTCTCGCTTCGATCGTCGCCATGCGTCTGCGTGGCAAGCACAAGCCGTCCTTCACTCCTCACATGGACATGGGCGACAACGTGATTGTCATCAACGCTGACAAGATCCAGCTGTCCGGCAACAAGCGTGCCGACAAAAAATACTACTGGCACACCGGTCACCCGGGCGGCATCAAGCACCGCACCGCGGGTCAGATCCTGGAAGGCGCCTATCCTGAGCGCGTTGTCACCGCAGCCGTCAAGCGCATGCTGCCGGGCAACCGCCTGAGCCGCAAGCAGATGACCAACCTGCGCGTCTACGCCGGTGCTGAGCACCCGCACGAAGCCCAAGCCCCCGAAGTTGTGGACGTGAAGTCCATGAACTCGAAGAACACCCGGAGCTAATCGATGACTGATCAAATCAATTCGCTCGAAGAGCTGGGCGCAGTTGCTGGCGACGTTGCCGAAGCAGCCGTTGAAGTAGAAGTAAACCGTGAGCCGGTTCGTGACGAACTTGGCCGCGCATATGCCACCGGTAAGCGTAAAGACGCTGTTGCCCGTGTTTGGATCAAGCCGGGTTCCGGCAAGGTCACCGTAAACGGCCGCGACATGAGCGTTTACTTCGCCCGTCCGGTTCTGCAGCTGATCCTGCGTCAGCCGTTCGAAGTTGCTGGCGTTGAAGGTGAGTTTGACGTGATCGCGACCGTTAAAGGTGGTGGTCTGACCGGTCAGGCTGGTGCGGTTAAGCACGGCATCTCCAAAGCGCTGCAGCTTTACGAACCGTCGCTGCGTGGCGCTCTGAAAGCCGCTGGCTTCCTGACCCGTGACTCGCGCGTTGTTGAGCGTAAGAAATACGGTAAGCGTAAAGCACGTCGTTCCTTCCAGTTCTCGAAGCGTTAATCTGCTTCCTGGAAGACAAGTTTCAAAGGGTCGCCTTCGGGCGGCCCTTTTTCGTTTGCGTGGCGGCTGCGATTGGGCTTTGTCGATAGCTGGTAGCTTTTTGCCTAAAATTTCAGGCTAATTTATCACGTTAAGCGCCTGTTTAGCTTGTGCCGCGCTCTTTAACCTGACCATTGCACCTATTCAGGGGCAGGAGGGCACGCATGTGCATGCTACCTGCAAATCGTGGGGCCGCTGTCTTAGTGGGATCATCTTGGTGCTACTCTTGGTGCTGGCAGTTCTGGCGCTGTTCGAAGTGGGGGCTGCCAATGGGCGGTGACCACCCTGTCGATCAGCTTTTATGGCGTGACGATTGTCGTCGCCGCTGAGATCGGCACGGCGCAGATCGTCACGGCAGAGAAAACATCAGAGATATTGGAGATTTTGCGGGCGCAGGCGGATCCCGGCAAGGATCACTGATCGCTGTCGATCAGCCCCAACCCCCGCAGGTAGATGCCGATGCCGGTTTCCAGCAGGTCGTCCGGCGGAAAGGGCGATTGGCTGCCGGGGGAGTTTCGGGCAAACAGTTCCACCACGCCGTGGCTCATCGCCCAGACATGGGCGGAAAACATGCTGGCGGGGGGGCGTTTTTCCGGCGGGATATGTTCCGACAGTTCAGTGGCTGCCCGTTCCATCACATCGCGGGCACGTTGCGCAACCGCCGCCAGTTCCGGGGTTTTGTTGACCGAGATTCCGCTTTCGAACATGGCGATGTAATGACCGGGATATTTGCGCGCAAAGGCCAGGTAAGCACGCCCCGTGGCCTCAAAAGCAGCCAGCGCTGAGGGTTGGCCGGACTCGTAGGCATATTGCATCACATCGGCAAAGATCTCATAGCCCTGACGCGCCGCTTCGGCGATCAGATCCTCACGTCCGGCAAAATGGCGATAGACCGCCGCCGGGGTGACGCCCGCAGTTTTTGCTGCCTCTGACAGGGTGAAGCCGGTGGGGCCTTTTTCCTCAATCAGATGCAGGGCCGCTTCGACCAGCGCCTGGCGCAGGTTGCCGTGATGATAGCCGCGTTTAGCCATCCCAGATCTCGGGGCCTCCACAAATCGATGTGTCCTGCGCGCCAAGTGCCTGCGTGTCCTTATGCGAATAGTCCAATCCGGCAAGGACATGGCGAATGGCGGCCAGTCGAGCCCGCTTTTTGTCATCCGAACGTATAATTGTCCACGGCGCAGTCACGCTATGGCTGCGATTTAGCGTTTCTTGGATGGCGCTTGTGTAGCTGTCCCAGCGTTTCAGCCCCTCAACATCGATCCAGCTGAGTTTCCACTGTTTCAACGGGTCGCCTTCGCGTTTCAGGAAACGGCGCAGCTGCTCGCCGCGCCCGACGTTCAACCAGAACTTCACCAGATGGATGCCGTCATCCACCAGCATGTTTTCAAAGGCACCGACCTGGGAAAAGAAATGTTCGCGCTGATCATCCGTGCAGAAGTCAAAGACCTTTTCGACAACGCCGCGATTGTACCAGCTGCGGTCAAAAAACGCGATTTGTCCGGCACTGGGCAGGTGATCGATGTAGCGCTGGAAATACCATTGGGTCTGTTCCACCTCAGTCGGCTTTGACAGGGCGACAACCTTCGCGCCCCGGGGATTGAGGTTTTCACGGAACCTTTTGATCGTGCCGCCCTTGCCGGCGGCGTCGCGTCCTTCAAACACAATTGCAATGCGCGCCCCGGTTTCGCGTGCCCAGCTTTGCATTTTGACCAGCTCAATCTGCAGCGCGGCCATCTCGGCCTCATAGGTTTTGCGCTTGATCTCTTCGCGGTAGGGGTAGCTTGGCGACAGGATGTCATCTTTGCCGGCGCGGCGCAGCTGCTCGCGGATCACTGCGGGGGCATCGGTCTGGTGATACTGGCTGATCGCGCCGTCAAAGGGCAGGGGCATCCGGGGCACTCCGGTCAAAGGACGAGGGTTTATGTCCCTGTAATATGGGGGCTTTGGCGGATTAGCGCAATCCGGCACGATGGGCGGCGCGGTGAATGATGCGCATCACATCTTCGCGCGCCACATGGTGGGGCATATGGCCGATGCCGCGCAGCAGGGTCAGGTTGGAGTCGACGATCTTCTTGGCCAGCGGCATGGCGTGAATATCGACCGAGACCGTGCGATCCGCCTCACCGTGTATGATTTCCGTCGGCGTGGTGATCGAGGCGTAAAGCGGTTCCAAGGCGGCCAGTTCGCGCACCAGATTGGCCCGGTGCAGCGCGTTGGTGCGCAGACACTTGCGGCGCAGGGTCAAGGGCGCGCCGATATGGCTGCCATACCCCAGCGGCGGGCGTTGCGGGGCAAAAACCTCAGCCAGTTCGCTTTGCACTTTGCTGTCGGGCAGGAAGGCGGTGATCAGCGGCGCGGAAAACTGGCTGAGCACCGGGTTGGAGTTCAGCCAGTAATGCAGAGGCATGCCGGGATCAAACGGGTAGGCCGGGGCGCCCAGCGTCACCAGCGCGGCCAGGCGGTTGGGAAACCGCGCAGCCCAGGCCAGCGCAACCGATCCGCCATAGGACTGGCCCACCACAATGGGCAGATGTGCACCAAGGGCGCCGGCAGCCTTTTTCAAAACACGCGCCTGTTCGACGATCGAGTTGTCGGAGGGCAAAATGTCCGTGTAGCCCATGCCAGGGCGATCCATCACCAAAACGCGGTAGCTGCTGGCCAGACGATCCGCCAGCGAATGGGTGAAATCGCGTGAATTGCCCGAAAGGCCGTGGATCAGCACCACATCCGGGCCGCTTTCGCCTTTGACAACCACATGAACCTTGCGGCCGTCGACGTCGATAAACTCTCCTTCAGGCGGAAAGTCTTTTTCCGCCTGAAGCTCTGCCGCGCTGGCGCGGATATGTGTCCATCCGCCCAGACCAGTCAGCAAAACAAGAAGAGTGGTTAGGGCGTCAGTCACGTCTCTCGCTGCCGATGTCGTCCATATTGAACGCGGTTGTCTGGTAAATCTGGTTGATCCAGTTGCCGTAAAGCAGATGCGCGTGGCTGCGCCAGCGGTTCTGCGGATCGCGGGAGGGATCATCCTCGGGGTAGTAGTTCATCGGCACGTTGATTTCGGTGCCCGCCTCCACGTCGCGGTCGTATTCTTCTTTCAGCGTGCCACTGTCATATTCGAAGTGGTTGAAGATATAGAGCGCCCGGTGTTTGGGATCCTCAATCAGGCAGGGGCCCACCTCATCACTGCCCAAAAGCGTCACGAGGTCCGACTTTCCGTCCACCTCGGACTGGCTGATTTCAGTCCAACGGCTGACCGGGATCACGCAGTCATCCGAAAACCCGCGCAGATAGGGCGAGGCCGGGGCGCGGTTTTGATGGCGGAAGCAACCAAAGGCCTTGTGGTCCAGCATATGTTTGGCGACACCGTTGAAATGGTGGATCATCGCCATGCCCCCCCAGCAAACGCCGAAGGTAGAATGCACATTGGTCTGGGTCCATTCAAAGACCTCAGTCAGTTCCTGCCAATAGGTGACCTCTTCAAACGGCAGATGCTCAATCGGCGCGCCGGTGATGATCAGCCCGTCAAACTTCTCACCCGAGGCTTTGACCTCGTCAAACGGGCGGTAGAAGCTGGCCATATGTTCGGCGGCGGTGTTTTTGGTCTGATGTTCACTCATCCGGATGAGTGTCAGCTCAATCTGCAACGGGGTGGCGCCGATCAGACGGGCAAACTGGTTCTCCGTCTGGATCTTTTTCGGCATCAGATTGAGCAGCCCGATTTTCAGCGGTCGGATGTCCTGCCGCATGGCCCGGTCGTCCGACATCACCATCACGCCTTCGCGCGAAAGCACGTCAAAGGCAGGCAGGTCGGCGGGCAGTTTAATCGGCATTTTATCCGGGCTCCTCTGGAAGCATTGGGTGATTACGAAAGTCGAAACCTAGGGTGGGTTTCAGCTGTGCTCAAGTGACTTTGCAATCAACATGCCGAAATCTTCAGCGGATTTGACCGTGGCCACCTCTTCCATGGTCAGCGTGATGCCCCAATTGCGCGCCATCGCCTCATAGCGCGGCTGACGGTGGGCCAGCGCCTGGGCATAGGTCCAGCGGATAAACTCATCAGGGTCGACCTGTTCCGGGGTCATTTTGAACAGGGTCAGATACTCGGTCCAGACCCGATCAAGGAAGGCCGCCTGATAGGACATCGGCTTGGGTGCACGATCAAAGCGGCGGATCAACTCATCGGTATGGGCCTCATCACCCTTCAGCCAGACCAGCAGGGTGTTGTTGGCAAGCGTCTTCAGGATCGGATCGTTGGGATCTTCGGGATCCACCCATTCACAGATCGACCCACCGGTGTCGCAGATGAAATGCGGATAGCCATAAAGCGCCTCAGCACGCTCAATGAAATAGGTGGTGTCCATCAGCGCCTTGATCTCGGCCTGACGGAACTGTTCCTGACGGCGGGTGTATTCCTCATAAGGCAGGCCGCCCTTGGCCGGATCGCCGGGTTTGCCCAGATAGGAAGACACCGGCGTCAGGTTCTCAAAGGTGATGTTGGAGCTGATATGGATCGAATCCGACATCAAGAGTTCCCGCAGGAACGGCACCTTCATAGCCTCACGTTTGGCGTTGTCGGCGATGTATTCGCCCATGTAGCGGGTGCCGATGCGGTAATCGATGGAGTAGTGAAACCAGTCGCCCTGATCGCGCAGAATGTTGGACAGGAAGGTTTTGCCCAACCCCGACATGCCAAAAAACAAGATGCGCTTCTGCGGCGCCTTCAGCCAATCGTTTGCACTGCGATAGATCATGTCTTTCCCCGTATTGCTGCTAGTGTCCTAGCTTTGGCCGCCTGAAGCGTCAATGTTTCAAAGGGGGAAGGCGGCGCCGGCCGCTAAAGGGCCGGTGCCTGTTGCAGCGGTGCCGAGGTTTTCAACATCCGCGCTGGGTCTGGACGACGTTGGAAAATCCGTTCTGTTGGGGGATCTGCGGGCGTTGGGAACAGATCCGTCACCTGCTGACGTGCCGCTGCGACCGGAACAGCGGCGACGATTTCCGAAAATTCGGGGTGGTCACCAAAGTTACAGAGCGATCCGGTGGCTTTGAATTTTTCCCTGTGCGCGGTGTCCAGACCGTCCAGCACAGGGGCAGTGATGCGGCGCAACCCGCTCAGGGTGTCTGGGCTGAGGAAGCCCGGGACGATGACATATCCATCGCGTTCAAAGCGGGTTTTAAGCTGCGACATGTGGGGTGTCCTGTGTCAGATGAAGCTGGCCATCGGCAAGCGTGCCAATGGCGTCAAGGTCTTGGTTGAGAAAGGTTAACGAAGCTGCTGCGCCCTGACGGATCTGGGCCAGATCCGGGCGGCCAATGGCGCGGGCGGGATTGCCAGCTGCCATGCGTAAGGCATCGGGCAGGGGAATGCCCACCTGCTGGACCATATTGCGCAGCGCCTCATCCATCGCCAGATGCGCCCCCGCCAGCGTTCCCTTGGCATCGCTCAACCGATTGCCATCGCGATGAATCTCCACACCATGGATCTGGAACTGCCTGGTCGTGCCGGCCAGCGTCAGCATGGCATCGGTGACCAGACACAGGTGATCGGGCATCAAACGCGCGGCAATGCCGACATTGGCAAAATCAACATGCACCCCATCTGCGATGATCCCGGCATAGAGCTGCCGGGCGGCCAAAACAGCGCCCACCACCCCCGGTTCACGGCTGGTCAGCGGGGACATGGCGTTCCACAGATGGGTGGCGCCGCGCAGGCCTTCGCGGATCGCGCCTTGCATCTCTGCATGGCTGGCGGCGGAATGTCCGGCGAAAACCGTTACGCCCGCATCGCTCAGGCGGCGGATCTGACCCGCCGCGGTGCATTCGGGCGCAAGCGTCAGCAAAAGCGTGCCGCAGGTGCCCTCAGCGGCGCTGGCCTGCAGAAACTGCATGTCCTCAGAACCAAGCGGGCGAATGCAGTGGGCTGGGTGAATGCCGGGGCGGTTGGGAGACAAAAACGGCCCCTCCAGATGCACACCGGCAATGCCCGGGGTGCCACCCGCGCGGGCCTCAGCCACGGCGGCGACGGCCTGTTGATAGCGGGTGCCCTCATCGGTGATGAAGGTCGGCAGGATATGGGCGCTGCCCCCCTGACGGGCGCCATGGGCAATATCCGCGACCGCTGCGGCGTCGGTCTGATCATTGAATTGCACGTCATTGGCGCCATTGATCTGAAGGTCGATAAACCCCGGCGCGGCGATGGCCACCTGCAGGTCCACATCGCCCTGACGGGGGGTGATCGCGGCGACGCGGCCCTGTTGCACCTCAATCACCACATCCTGCAGTGGTTCATTTGAACTGCCGTCATAAAGCTGCGCAGCGGCGATACGCAGATCCTTCGCGGGGCTTAGCGTGTTAGGCGGCATCTTCACGGCCCTCCGGGTGAACGGTGTGGTAATAATCAAGGTGCTGCAGCTCAGCGGCCGCGGCGGCATCCAGAACCACGGTGGTGTTCTGGTGCATCTGCAGGCTGGAGGCCGGGCAGGCCGCGCTCAGCGGGCCCTCGATCATCTGCGCTGCGGCTTTGGCTTTGCTGGGCCCGGTGGCCAGCAGCACGATTTCCCGCGCGTCCAAAATGGTGCCGATGCCCACGGTGATGGCGTATTTTGGCGGTTGCTCCCCCGCCGCAAAATAGCGCTTGTTGGCGGCAAGCGTGGCACTGGTCAGGGTTTTCACCCGGGTGCGCGACGCCAGTGAGGAGCTGGGTTCGTTAAACCCGATATGGCCATTGGGCCCCAGGCCCAAAAGCTGCAGATCAATCGGTCCGTTCGCCGCGATCAGCGCATCATACCGGGCGCTTTCAACATCTGCGTCTGGGGCGTCCCCCCTGGGCAGATGGGTGTGACCCGGTGCAAAATCCGTCTGTGCAAACAGCGTGTCCTGCATGAAGTGATGGTAGGAACAGGGATGATCCGGGGCCAGACCAACATATTCATCCAGGTTTAAGCTGAGGGTTTCGGCAAAAGACACCTGTCCGGTGCGGTAGGCGGTGACAAGCCTTTGATAGACCGGCGGCATCGTGCCCCCGGTTGCCAACCCCAGCCGGGCCTGCGGCTTGGCCCGGACGGTGGTGAGGATCTGCTGCGCCACGCGTTCTGCAGCGGCTTCGGAGGTTGGGAAGATCAGGATTTTCATTTGGTATTACCAAATCCTCTAATTTGGTGCGAAACTGATCTGCTATAGCGGATATTTGGCCAATCGCAAAAGATTTTTGGCAGGTACTTGACCGAATTCCACATTTTGGTATCTCCATATGCAAGAATTCGGAGGCCAAAATGGCAAATGTCGATGATATCACCCTCGCGCAGGCATCCACCGGTGCAGAACGCCTGGCGGAGACGCTGATGGAAGAGATCCGTTCAGGCGTGATTGCGGATGGCGCGCCCTTGCCGTCTGAACGGGATCTTTGCGCCCGGTTTGATGTGTCGCGCCCCTTGGTGCGGGCGGCGCTGATGCAGCTGCAGCTGCGCGGCTACGCCAGTCAGGAGGCCACCCGACGTCCACGTGCCTGCAAGCCAACCGTGGGCCGGGTCTTTGCGGCGGCGGGGGCAGGTCTGCGCGATGTTTTGGGCACGGTGGAGGCCACCGCCCATATGGACCAGATGCGCCAGTTCATTGAGGTTGGGGCGGTGCGCCAGGCCGCGCAGGAGGCTTCGAACCTGCAGCTGGCCCAGATCCACCGGGCGTTGGAACGGTGTTATGCGGCGTTGCAGGATGATGCGCGTTTTGCCCGGGCGGACGCGGATTTTCACCGGGCCATCGTGGCCGTGGTGCAAAACCCGATCCTGTTGGAACTGCACGACCGCTTTGTTTTTGACATGGTGGCCAGCCGCCCCACCGCGCCCGAACGGGTGGAGATGAACCGGCAAAGCTACGAAGAACACCGCCAGATCTATGAGGCGATTGCCGCCAGCAACCCTGAGGCCGCGATGGAGATTATGGATCGCCACCTGTCCCGCGCCTATCGCAGCCGGCTCAGTAAACCCGCGCGCCTGTCCCCAGACACCGCTGGATAACCCGAAAGAAAGCACACCAATGACTGTTTTGACCCAGTTGCGTCAGGGCCTTGTGGCCTCTTGCCAGCCCGTGGATGACGGCCCGATGGATGATCCCCGGATCACCGCGGCCATGGCCCTTGCGGCCGAAGCCGGCGGCGCAAATGGCCTGCGGATCGAAGGGCTGGACAATCTGGCCGCAACCCGGCCTATGACCAAACTGCCGATCATTGGCATTGTGAAACGCGACCTGGACGACTCCGAGGTGCGGATCACCCCGTTTTTGGAAGATGTAGCCGGGTTGGCGGATCTGGGCGCGGATATCATCGCCTATGATGCCACCCAACGCCCCCGCCCAGTGCCAACCGCAGACATCGTTGCGGCGATCAAAGCCGCGGGTAAGCTGGCGATGGCCGATGCGGCAACGCTGGCCGATGGCGTACAGGCGCTGGCGGAGGGGACAGATATCCTTGGCACCACCCTGTCGGGTTATGCTTATGAGATTGCGCCTGCCGGTGCCGGGCCGGATTATTCGCTGATCCGCGCCTACAAAGACCTAGGTGTCTTTGTCATGGCGGAGGGGCGTCTCAACACCCCCGCACGCGCGGAGGAGGCCATGCGGCAGGGCGCTGACTGTGTGACCGTCGGCAGCGCGATCACCCGGGTGGAGCATATCACCGGCTGGTTTGCCGCAGCGGTGGCGCGGGGCGCAGATGACTGAGGTGTCTCAGATAACCGCGCCGTCGGGCGTTGCTGTTGATTTTGGCGGTACCAAAATCTCAGCCACGCGGCTGGTCAATGGCGCGCCGCAGGACAGTTTGAAAGTTGCCACCGACGGTACCGCCTCCGCCGCAGAACAGGTGGCGGCGATCTGTGACTTGCTGGATCAGCTGGCGCTGCAGCCGCAGGAAGTGGTCGGCGTAGCGCTTGCAGGCCGTGTGGACCGGGAGGGCTGCTGGCATGCGCTGAACACCGAAACTCTCAGCGATGTGCAGGCCGTGCCGTTGCGCGCCATGCTGTCAGAGCGCCTGGCGCGTCCGGTCGCCGTGCAAAATGATGCGGTGGCGGCTGCGATTGGCGAATACCACTTCGGTGCCGGTCAGGGCTGTCGCGATTTCGCCTTCCTGACCGTCTCCACCGGTGTCGGCGGCGGGTTGGTGCTGGACGGCCGTCCCGTGATATCGGCGCGGGGGCTGGCGGGGCATGTGGGGTTCACCACCTCAACCCTTGGCGATCGCCGCTGTGGCACGGGGCGGATGAATACGGTGGAAAGCCGTGCCTCAGGGCGTGCGATCGCCCATTATGCCGCTGAAATGGGCCAGGATGGCCTGACCGCCAAGGATGTATTTGAAGCGCATCTTGCCGGCAAGGACTGGGCCAGCGAGTTGATTGCGACCAGCGCCCAAGCGGTGGCTGAACTGATTGGCAACCTGACCTCACTGCTGGATCTGGACCGGGTCGCAATTGGCGGCAGCATCGGCATGGCCGAGGGTTATCTGGATCAGGTCCGCGCCCATCTGGCGGCGGAGCCTGCAATTTTCCGACCTGACGTGGTGCCTGTCGCTTTAAGGGCTGAGGCAGCCCATGTGGGGGTTCTGACGCTGCGCTGATAGACACGAACCTCTAGC
This sequence comes from Thalassovita autumnalis, assembly GCF_001458255.1. Classification (GTDB taxonomy): domain Bacteria; phylum Pseudomonadota; class Alphaproteobacteria; order Rhodobacterales; family Rhodobacteraceae; genus Thalassobius; species Thalassobius autumnalis. The sequence continues at coordinate 384,835 of NZ_CYSB01000025.1, read as the reverse complement.
CAGAAGGCCCTAGAGCTCCCCGGCGCGGCGGATCTGATCCAGCGTTTCTGGAGCTAAGGGCGTGCCATCCGGGGCCAGGGCGTGACCTGAGAACACCGCCACATGTGCCGGGATCAGCGTGTCGTTCCGGGCCTCCTCGACAAAGATGTGTTTGGTGTTTTTCGCAGGCACATCCAGCCAATTGGGATCGTCCAACGTGCCACTGTAGAGCCCCGCCGCACCGCCAAACCGATCAAAGGTCTGATAAAGCTTGGTGCCGCAGGTGTCGCAGAAATGGATATGGATCGCCTCACCGCTTCCCGCGGAAATATGGGTGTACCGCTTCGGCGTGCCCTGCAGCAGGGCAATATCCGCAGCGGGCAGGGCGGGCTGTGTCATCTGCGCCGCCCCGGTGGAACGCTGGCAAAACCGGCAGTGGCAGATGGTCAGCCGCTCGGGCATTTTTGCAATCTCATAACGGATCGCACCGCAAAGGCAGCCGCCCTGCGCTGTGCTGGTCTTGATCGGATTTGCTTGGTGTGCCTCTGCCATATCTATACCCCCTTGATAACGTTCCGCTATTAGCGCGTCCCAAAGGGGCTGCGGCAAGCGGTTTTATCCGTGAAACGCCGTTTTCAACGCCGCCACATAGTCCCGCAACATCTGCCCGCCGATCACTGTGTTGACGCCCGCCACCTCACCGGCGTGGAACATGCCGGGATAACTGCGAAACGTGGCGGGCACGCCGGCCGCGTTCAGCCGTGCCGCATAATCGCGATCCTCATCATGGAAGAGGTCCACATCCCCCACCGGAATGAAGGCCGGGGGCAGGCCGCTGAGGTCAACGGCCCGCGCCGCCGCAGCCCCTGCCGGGGCCTCAGCCCGCGGGGTGCCGTTCAGATACATCTCCCAGGCGGACAGGCTGTCAGCCCGGCACCAGACCGGGTGATCCACCTCCTGGCCCGAGGCAGTGTCATGCAGGTTGTCGATCATCGGATAGAGCAGCAGCTGAAAACAGATCGGCAGGTTGCCATTGTCGCGATTGTGCAGGCACAGGCCCGCCGCCAAGCCACCCCCGGCACTGGCCCCGCCCACCGCGATGCGGCTGGGATCAATGTTGAGGCGCTGCGCATTGTCATGCGCCCATTTCAGCGCGGCAAAACTGTCCAGCATACCCGCCGGAAAGGGATGTTCGGGGGCCAGCCGGTAATCGACGGAAATCACGGTGCAGTTTGCCCCTTCGGCAAAAAGGGGCCCGTTCCAGGTATCCTCCCCATGGCCCATGATGTAGCCGCCGCCATGCAGCCAGATCAGGCAGGGTTTGGCACCGCCACCCGGCTGTTCCGGACCCTCAAAGATATAGAGGTCCACCGCGCCGTCTGGCCCCTCAATCACCTCTTTACGGGGCAGGGTGCTGCCCCCCATCGGGCGGCTGCCATAGCGTTCGGCAGAGCGTTTGCGGATCAACGCCATCGTGTCGCGCAGGATCGGGATCATCGGGTCATCCGCCACAAAGGTGGTCAGCAGCTCCGGGTCAACGCGGGTCAGTTGGCGCATTCAAGTTTCTCCAAATCGGTGATCCAGTCAGACAGCAGCGGATCCTGCGTCGACCGGAGGAAGTCTGTCAGCCCGGTGCGCAGGTCGTTCAAGTGAACGGCGGCAGCCGGGTCTGTTGCCAAGTTGTGGCATTCGCCGGGATCTTTTGCCAGATCAAAGAGTTCCTCACCCTGACCGCGGTGCCAGATGTATTTCAGCGCGCCGCGCTGGATCATGCGCCAATCGGTGACTTTCATCCAATCGCCCAGCGGGGTGTGCAGAGGGGGGATGGCGTGATGGTGTTTTCAAAACAGAGGCCCTCCGCCGCCAGCCGATCCAGATGCGGAGTTTTGCAGGGCGTCTGACCCAGAAACCCCAAGGTATCCGCGCGCTGCTGATCGGTCAGGATCAGCAGGATGTTGGGCTGTGTCTCTGGCATCGTTTCTAACCTGTTAACGCGCGCCGGCCATAAGTTGGCCGACGCAATTTCTTTTAGAAATGTGTGTTTAGTCGGTGAAGTTTACCTTTTCACCATCCCAGCTGATCAGGAAGCTCCCGGCGCGGGGTTTGCGATCACTGCCTTCGCCACCGACAACCAGCAGGCCATCATCCGTGGTGAATGTGGCGCCATAGGCCAGACCTTCGGGCAAGTCGTTAACCTGTTTCCAGGCCCCGTTGAGGCGCACGTAAACGTCATCATTCCAGGTTTTCGTCAGGCCCTGATGGCTGAACCACTGACCGGCAAAGGCATTGGCCCGCGCGCCGGGGAAGTTGGCGCCACCGGCTACGATCAATGCGCCGTTGGACCAGCCCGCATAGGGCGCGGCCAGACCTTCGGACAGATCATCGCCCGCCTTTGTCGGGATCGGGGCCACCTGTTGCCAGCTGGCGGTATCGCCGCTGAAGGAAACCTGTTTGATCTGTGGCGTGCGCAGGCCCGGTTTGATCTCCCCATTGATCAGCAGGATGTCATCGCCACTTTCGACAAGGGCGGCACCGGTGTTGGGTAAATAGGGATTGTCCCCCAGATCGGCCCATGAATTGGTTGAAATAGTGTAGACCAAGGTCTTGGAATTCCAGCGATAATCACTGGGTTTCATCCCCATGTAGTCATCTACGATCTTTTGCCACTTCTCAGGCTCTGCCTCCTTATCGGTGGTCAGAACATCGTTCAGATACTGATCAAACAGCTCTTTGTTGTAGCCGCCAAAGATGGCAATCCGGTCGTCATCCAGCGCGAACCCCGTGGCGCCCAGCAGGCCCGCAGGCGTCTGGGTGTCCAGCTTGGCCCAGCTGTTGGTGGCCAGATCGTAGGCATGTACATCGGTGAAAATGATCGGCGCCACGTCATCGGCATTGACCTTGCCGGAGCCCGAGAAGACGTAGAGTTTGCCGCCCGCCAGCGCCGAAGCTGCGCCAGATGGCACCGGGCCGGGGAAACTGGCCAGCACCTGCCAGCCAGCGACGGGATCCGCCAGATCCATCGAAAACAGCGCATCGCCGCCGGAACCAAGCCCGATCACCGCCGTGGTGCCGGATTGGCCAGACACGCCGTTTTTGATCGCGGTGGGCAGATCGGGCCAGCTGTTAGCCATGGCCCCGGTGGCGAGAAGGGAGAGGGTTGTTGCAGCAACCCCGCTCTTCAAATTTGCAAACATAATATCCTCCTTAGTTTGCAAGTGGTTAATCTAAATTCCTCACTTAAGTGGCACCCGTTGAACCGCGGGGTCGGGAGAGTGCGGCCGCAAGCGACCGCGCCCCCGGCCAGCGGGTGCCGATAAAACCTTTTTGGTATTTCGGGGGGCTGTGGCTTAGGCCTCAGCCAATTCCCCCGCGTAGTGGCAGGCGGCGAAATGTGGGGTGCCGCCCCGATCGTATTCTTTCAATTCCGGCACCTCGCTGCGGCAGCGGTCCGTTGCAAAACGGCAGCGCGGGTTGAACGGGCAGCCTTTGGGTGGGTTCATCGGCGACGGCACGTCGCCTTCCAGCACGATCCGCTCGGTCTTTTTGTCCAGATCCGCCACCGGGATCGCCGACAGCAGCGCCTGCGTGTAGGGGTGCAGCGTGTCGGCGTAGATATCCTCGGTCCGCGCCAGTTCCACGATGCGCCCCAGATACATCACCGCGATACGGTCGCAGATATATTCGGTCACGCTGAGGTCATGGGTGATGAAGATATAGGTGAGGTTGCGTTCCTTTTTGAGGTCCATCAGCAGCTTCAGCACCTGTGCCTGGATCGAAACATCCAGTGCCGAAACCGCCTCATCACAGACCACCAGCTCCGGATCGATACAGAGCGCGCGGGCAATGCCGATCCGCTGCCGCTGACCGCCGGAAAACTCATGCGGATAGCGATCCATATAATCGCGCCTGAGGTTCACTGCCTCCAGCAGATCGCCAATGATCTTGCGCCGCTCAGCCTTGGACTTCACACCATAGCGTTTCAGCGGATCCTCCAATGATCCAAAGATGGTAAACGCCGGGTTGAGCGAGGAATGCGGATCCTGAAAAACGATCTGTAACTCCTTGCGATAGTTGACCATTTCGCTATCTGGCAATCCGCGCAGCTGCACGTCACCTTCGGCGCCGTGGTAGGTGATCTCCCCACCGGTGGGGCGCACCAGTTGCAGGATCGACTTACCCAATGTGGTCTTGCCGCAGCCGGATTCCCCCACCAGCCCCAGCACCTCACCGCGTTTCACATCCAGGTTGATGCCATCCACGGCCTTTACATGGCCGGTGACCCTTTTGAAGATCCCCGAGCGGACGTCAAACCACGTTTGCACACCGCGCAGCGACAGGATGTTGTCCTGATGGTCCTGAGCCTCAGACATTGTCAAAGATCTCCTTGTAGCGGTGGCACATCACACGGTGGGTGTCGGTGATATAGTCTTCGGATTGGGGCTGCTGGCAGGCGGCGGTGGCGTAGTCACAGCGCGGTTCAAACTGGCAGCCGGGGGGGCGTTCATAAGGATCCGGCGTGGCGCCGCGGATCGATTTGATGTCCTGATCCTTGCCGCGGCCCAGGACGGGCACAGAATCCAGCAGGGCGCGGGTATAGGGGTGGCGCGGGGTGCGCAGCACCTCATCCACGGTGCCCGCTTCGACGATGTTGCCCATATACATGACGGCCACATCATCGGCCAATTCGGCAATCACCCCCATATCGTGGGTGATCAGCATGATGGCGGTGCCGTGCTCTTCTTTTAGCTGGTTCATCAGCCGGAAGATCTGCGCCTGAATGGTCACGTCCAGCGCTGTTGTCGGCTCATCCGCGATCAGGATTTTCGGCGCGCAGGACATGGCCATGGCAATCATCGCCCGCTGCCGCATCCCGCCCGAGTAATTATGCGGGAACTCCTTGGCGCGTTTTTCCGGCATGGGGATGCCCATGTCTGTCAGCAGATCCACCACCTTTTCGCCCCGCGCTTTGGGGCTGAGGTCGGTGTGATATTGCAGTGCCTCGGCGATCTGGAAGCCAACGGTGTAAACCGGGTTCAGCGCAGTCATCGGATCCTGAAAGATCATCGCGATGTCATCGCCGCGCAGCCGCCGCATTTCGGCGCCGTCACGTTCCAGCTGATCGATGCGAATTTCGCCTTCGGTCTCAGAGTGATAGGTGATCGATCCCTGCTCAATCCGGCTGAGCCGCGGCAGAAGCTGCATGATCGAGGAGGCGGTGACGGACTTGCCGCAGCCACTTTCCCCCACAATGCCTAGCGTCTTGCCTTTGCGGATGTCAAAGGACACGCCGTTGAGCGCCTTGTTGCAGCGGTTGTTGGTATAAAAGAAGGTCTGAAGATCCTTCACGGAGAGGGCGAGATCAGTCATGTCGCTTACCCTTGCAAAGTCGGATCGGTGGAGTCGCGCAGACCGTCACCAATGAAGTTCACACTCAGAACAAAGAGCGAGATCACGCTCCCCACAGGCAGCCAGAGCCACCAGTTGTTCTGCAGCACGCGCAGGTCCTGCGCCACGTTCAGGATGTTACCCCAGGTCGGCACCGACAGCGGCACGCCAAGGCCAAGGAAGCTGAGCCCCGCTTCGGCCAGAATGAACATGGCGGTCGACAGGGTTATGTTCACCATGATCGGGCCAAGGGCATTGGGCAGGATGTGTTTGTAGCAGATCTTGACCGTCGGCACGCCGAAGCTGCGCAGCGCCTGCACGTATTCCTCTTCGCGCAGGGACAGCATCTTGGCCCGTGCCATCCGGTACATCGGTGCCCAGCCAGTCAGCACAAAGATAATGATCAGGTTCATTAGGCTTTGACCTGCAATCGATACCAGCAGCAGCACCAGAATGATCTGCGGGAAGGACATGAAGATCTCGGAAATCCGCAGCGCCAGCGTATCAATCCAGCCGCCTTTGTAGCCGGTGTAACAGCCGATCCCAACACCAATTACCGCCGCCATCAGGGCGGAGCCAAGACCGACAAGGATCGAAATGCGGCCGCCGTATAGGATCCGGGCGAAAACATCACGGCCAGTGCGGTCGGTGCCAAGCAGGTGGTCCCAGCTGGGCGGTTTCAGCATGGCGCGCAGGTTGATTTTCTGCGGGTCATGTTCCGTGATCAGCGGCGCAAAGATCGACATCAGCAGGATCACCGAAAAGATCACCAGCCCCACCATCGCCAGACGGTTCGCCATCAGTTTCCGCAGGGCACGGCTGCCTTTGGCGGGCTTCAGCTGCCCGGCCTCTTCCATGGCGCGGATCTTGTCGAATTTCTTATCAAGAGCGGTTTGTTTCATGTCTTTATCCTCCGCCTCAGCCCAGTCGCACGCGTGGGTCAATCAGGGCGGTCAGCACGTCGACGATCAGGCTGGCCATCAGCACGGCAAAGACCGACAGCAGCGCAATCATCATCACCAGCGGGTAGTCAGAGCCGCGCACGGCGCCGATGAACTCGGACCCGATGCCGGGCCATTGGAAGACCTGTTCAATGATGACCGAACCACCAATCAGGGTCGGCAGGCGGAAACCGATCAGCACTACCACCGGGGTCAGGGCCACGCGGAAGCCGTGGATCAGGTTGATGCGCCAGGCCGGCAGGCCCTTGGCGCGGGCGGTGCGGATAAACTCGCGGCTGAGGCTGTCCAACATGGACGAGCGCGCATAGCGCATCACACCGGCGGTCATCATCAGCGACAGCACAATGCCCGGCAGCACGATGTGGGGCAGGCGGTCAAAGAACGTCTCATACCCGGGCAGCAAACGGCCACCGGCGGGCAGCCAGCCCAGGTTCAGGGCGAAAATCAGGATGGCCACAAGGCCAAAGAAAAACTCAGGGATCGACACACCCAGCATGCCAACAACGGTGAGCGCGTTATCGGTGCCCGAGCCGCGGCGCAGCGCCGACAAGGTGCCCAGCACACAGCCGATCAGGGTCGAAAACACCAGCGCAAAGACCGACAGTTCCAACGTCGCAGGCAGACGGTCCAGCACGATGGTCGAGATCGCAACGCCACCTGACAGTGAGTGGCCGAAGTTGCCCTGCACCACATTGGTCAGCCAGATCCAGTAACGTTCCAGGAAGGTCTTGTTCAGCCCCAGCGCTTCGCGCATTTCGGCAAACTGTTCCTCCGTCATCCGGGCGGCGGCTTCGGGATCGATCATATGAGAGACGGCGTCACCGGGCGTCAGTTCAAGGCCCAGATACACAAGAAAACTGATGACCAGCATCATCGGGATGGTGATCAGCAACCTGCGGATAATAAATGTCAGCATGAGGGTGCTCTTGGTCAGAGTGTCTCGCAGCCCCCCGTGAGGGGCTGCGAGGTGAGGTCTGTTTAGGCTAGCTTACTTGCTGGCGGCCTTCGGGAAGGCGTTCATGCGCAGCGAACGGGTGTAGGGGATGTCCGCAGGGACGATCCGCATGTGATCCATCGCTTCCAGCGAGGCCACATCGGCCACCGATTTGGTGAAACCAAAGTCCAGACGACCCGAGGCGGCGTTGGTCACAACGTTGCCGTCGTTTTCACCGCTGGGGAAGGCCACGATCTCATCGATGTTGGCTTCGCCGCCGTGATAGTCCGCGAAAGGCACAAAGCGCACATAGTCGTTCATCTGCACTTCGGCGATCTTATAGGGGCCCGAACCCACCGGGTTCTGCCAGAACGGATGCTGCTGGAACTCAGCCGGGTTCACGTCGCCCAGCAGGTGCTTGGGCAGCGGTGCAAACTGGCTGAAGGTCAAGAAGACGTTCGGATCCAGCTGGCTCATGTTCAGGGTGATCACGTCGCCTTCGACCGACATGCTCTCAATCGCTTCAAAGGTCGACTGGAACACAGCATTGATGCCCGGAACTTTCTTGGCGGTCTCAATCGACCACAGAACATCTTCGGCGGTCAGCGGCGCGCCGTCATGCCAGGTCAGCCCGTCCTTCAGGTCAAAGGTCACGGTCAGACCATCGTCAGAGACCGAGTAGTCTTCGGCCAGTTGGCCACCGGTTGGGGCCAGCGAACCATTGGCGGTCAGCAGACGGTCCAGTCCGATTTTCGAGAAGACATAGATGCCCGGGTTCAGCCAGGGATGTTCAAAGAACTGCGCCGGTGCGGTGTTGGTGTAGAGCACCTCTTTGCCGTTGGCGTCAGGTTCCACAGTCCATTTGGTGATGCCCCAGTCGTAGTTGAACTGGTCATTGCCATACTGGCCGCCGTTGCGGTTCATGCGGGCCGATTCATAGATGAACAGCTGCTGGTAGTAGAGCGGGATATCCGACAGTTTGGTGTTTTCAAAACGCTCAAAATCTTTGAAGGCGTCCTGCTGCACAGCCGGATCGGCTGAGGCATTGATGCGCGCGATCAGCGCGTCACGGTCTGCATCACCGGGCGCATAGGAGCTGCTGCCGGATTTGTAACCGTTGTAGTATTCCTGCAGCGCCAGTGCCGCTTTGGCCCCATAAGCGATGTCCCATTCAATGCCCGAGGTGTCTTCGGCGGTCGGCAGCTTGCTCAGCTGGCCACCCACGTCACCTTCTAGTTTGCGGTAGGTCATCTGAATGCCCACGTCACCCAGGTAAGCCTGCATCGCCACCATCAGGTCGGCGGTCAGCTGGTCCCCGTAGTAATAGACAACGTCCAGAACCTGGCTGTCATCCCAGCCGGCCTCTTTCAGCAGGGCGCGGGCCTTGTCAGGATTATAGCTATAGGCGTTCAGACCTTCGGCCTTGAAGCTGCCGTTGGGGATCATTGAATCCGCAACGATGGCTTTGCCTTCAAACAGGGTGTCCACGATGGTGTCCATGTCGATGGCGTAGGCGATGGCTTGGCGCACCCGTTCGTCCGACAGCTGGTTCACCCGCTCTGCATAGGCAAAGGTTGAGGTCATCCCAACCGCGGCCGCAATGGCCATCCCAAACAGCTTGTTCATTGTGCTTCCTCCTCTTGGATAGCAGACTTCAGTCGGGCACCTGCCTCCGGACCGTGCTCAAGCGCGATGCGGAAATAGGTGCCGTAGTTCCGTGTCAGGTGACGCGTCAGCGTTTCGACAGCCTTATCGGCGTTCTTATCCAGAATGGCCGAGACGATGGCCCGGTGTTCTGCGTTGCTGGCGCGGTTGCGTTCGGGGAAGTCTGGCAGGACCGCACGGTTCTTCATCAATTTCTCAACAAAGGTGTCGTGCAACGCGATGAAGATGGGGTTTCCCGGCACCTCAGCGAGGACCCGGTGAAACTGAACATCTGCATCGCGGAAGGCTTCGACGTCATCCAGACCTGCTTCACAGGCCTCGATTGCTTCGAGCATTTTGGCAATCTGCGCATTGGTGGCATGCACTGTTGTGTAGCGCAGCATGCTGGTTTCCAGAAACAGGCGGGCCTGTTCCAGATGGGCCAAACCTTCGCTCCCCGAGAAGAAGAACTGAGCCGCCTCACCAACCCCTTCCATCACTGTGGTCAGGGTCGGCAGGACAACACGCGGGCGTTTGCCTTTTTCCTGAGAGGTGAGGCCACGACCATGCAGGATGGTCAGAGCTTCACGCACAACATTGCGACCCACGCCGAAGCGTTCACAGAGATCCCGTTCCGGCGGCAGCATTTCCCCGGCGGCAAACTTGCCGGAATGCACCTCCGAAGACAGGTGATTTGCGATTTCTTGAGCCGTCATGTCCTCAGCCATTGCGTCCTCCTCGTGGCCAAAGGTTAGCCGCGATTCTAATTTGGTGTCTACTTTTTTCTTTTTGGTTGACCAAAAATAATTTTCGGACCACCAATGAGGTCGAGAATGAAGCATTTTGGTCCGAATCCCAAGTGGTTTCGTGACCAAATACCCGTGAAAACAAGGAAAAAGTAATGGATATCAACGGTTCAGTCTTTGCTGCCATGCTCACCCCGATGAATGACCAAGGGGATGTAGCGCCGGAAAATGTCGGAGTTTTGGTTGACCATATCCTGTCGCGTGGTGTCCACGGGCTCTATGCCTCGGGCTCCACAGGGGAAAGCGTGCTGCAATCACGCGAAGAACGCGCTGCGGTTTTGACAGCCTTGGCGGACCATGCTGCGGGGAAAACCACGCTGATCGCCCATGTCGGCGCCGCCTCCACCCGCGAAGCGGTGGCTTTGGCAGAACTGGCCGGCGAAAAGGGCTATGATGCGGTTTCCGCCGTGCCGCCCTATTATTACAAACACCGCTATGAGGACATCGTCGCCTATTACAAAGCGATCGCCGATGCCTCGGGGCTGCCGCTGATCATCTACAATATCCCGGCGCTTTCGGGCACCGATCTGTCGACCGACAAACTGCTGGAACTGATGGAAGATCCACGGATCGCCGGTGTGAAATACACCGCGCAGGACCTGTTCCAGTTTGGCGAGTTGAAGAAAGCCGCGCCTGAGAAAAAACTCTACTTCGGCACGGATGAGATGTTCATCGGCGCCGCCGCAGCAGGGGCAGATGGCGGCATCGGCTCCACCTATAACCTGATCGGGGACATTTACCTGGCCGTTGAAACCGCAATTGCCGCTGGCGACGTCGACCGGGCCCGGCGGGCACAGCGCATCGCCAATGACTTCATCGCGATTCTGCTGCGCGCCGGTGTGGTGCCGGGTCTGAAACATTGCCTCAACCAGCTGGGCGTGCCGGTTGGTTCGGTGCGGGCACCATTCTCACCGGTGTCTGTTGAAGCCGCGAAAGAACTGGACGCCTGGATGGCGTCGGTCAACCTGTCGCTGGATCGCGGTGCAGCCGCGATGCTGGACTAAGGGCAGGGGGATCAGATGGCAGTTCAGCGCCCCAATATCGTCTACCTGATGTTTGATCAGGCCAAGGCCTCGGCGATGTCCTTCATGGGCAACACTGAGATTGAGATGCCTTATTGTGATCACCTGGCCGCGTCTGGCTGGGTGTTCGATCAGGCCTATGCGGCGGCGCCGATCTGCACCCCCTCGCGCGCTTCGGTGCACACGGGCATGTTCCCGCAGGTGCATGGCGCGACCTGCCACCAAAACCGGGTGGCTTATAACCTGCCGCAACTGGCGGAGCTGTTGCAGGACGCAGGCTATTACACCGCGGCCCTGGGCCATTATGAGCCTGAGCGCAACCTTAGCCGCGGCTGGCATGAACAGGCGCCGATGCACGAACGCGGCCCGCTGTTTGACAGCTGGATCGCGCATATCAAATCGGGCCGCAAAGATGTGGCCTGGTCTTCGGGTGCGATTGACTGTGAGGCCAAGGATGGCAATTCGGCCCTTCTGACCGATCGCGCGCTACGCATGCTGGATCAGGCTGAGGCCACGGGCCGGCCGTTCTTCCTGCATCTGGCCTATGACGATCCGCATCCGCCCTATTTCGTGCCGCACCCCTATGACACCATGTATGACCCTGACAGCCTGACCCTGCCCGAGGCAGGCGATTCAGCTGATCTGCCCGCCTGGCAGGCCAAAGCCCGTGCAGATGTTGGCACAGAGCTGGGATCCGAGGCAGATTTTCGCAAAGTGCTGGCGGTCTATTACGGCATGATCCGCTACATCGATGATGAAATGGCACGGCTGCATAAGGCGCTGTCTGAAAAGGGGCTGCTGGAAAACACCTGGATCATCCTTGGCTCGGACCATGGTGATTATACCGGGGAGAAGGGGCTCTTTAACAAATCGGAATCCCTATATGGTTGTTTGCTGCACGTCCCCATGGTGATTGTGCCACCCGCCGGCGCCAAGGAGCCGGGACCGCGCCGCATTGAGGACTTGGTCAGCACGGTGGATCTGTTCCCAACCATCCTTGACATGGCGGGCATCACCGCGCCACGAAATCAGGGGCATTCGCTGCTGCCATGGGTGCGGGACGGGCATGAGGCGCCTCTTCGGGACGCCGTCTTTGCGCAGGTCGGCGACTATCACGGCTTCATCGGCACCAGCTGGCCCTCCGGCATGCCAAAGTCCGGTCGTCACCCCAGCCTGACCCATGCGATCCGCACCAAGACCCGCAGCTACATCAATGACCCGGACAATGGCGATGAGGCTTATGATCTTGCCGCCGACCCAAAGGAATTGCGCTGCCTGACAAATGACGGTCAGCCGGATCTGTCAGCAGAATTTGCAGCATTGCAGGATCAGCTTGCCGCCTTTGTGCAGGAGTGCGCGGATCTGAAGGAAGATCTGGGTGTCGTTGATGGCGATCGTGGATTTGTAAAGGGCTGGGAATGATCAAGACGGCGGGTATGGTGGCGCTGAAAGGCGGCATTTTCCAGATGGGCAGTAACCATCATTACCCTGAGGAGGCCCCGGCCCATATGGCCGAGGTGCGCCCCTTTGCCATCGATGAGGCCACGGTCACCAACGCCGAATTCCGCCGCTTTGTGCTGGACACCGGCTATGTCAGCGACGCTGAAAAGGCGATCCCGCAATGCGAAGCACCGGATCTGCCGCCTGAGGCGCGTGAACCCGGCGGTCTGGTGTTTACCATGACCGATCACCCGGTGCCCTTGGGGGATTTTCGCCAATGGTGGCGCTTTGTGCCGGGGGCCTGCTGGTATCAGCCTGAGGGTCCGGGCTCTGACCTGCTGGGCCGCTTGGATCATCCGGTGGTTCAGGTCTCACTCAATGATGCGATGGCCTATGCGGCCTGGGCGGGCAAGGCGCTGCCAACGGAAAAAGAGTGGGAGTTTGCTGCCCGCGATGGGGTCTCCACCGAATATCCATGGGGCGACCAACTGATGCCCAACGGGCGCCGTATGGCCAACATCTGGCACGGTGAATTTCCCCATAAAAACAGAAAGAAGGGTCGGTTTCTGTCCTGTGCGTCAAGGCAGGGACAGCGCAGCCGTTTTGGCCTTTACAACATGATCGGCAATGTGTGGGAATGGACGGTGACGCCCTATCGCAATGGGCATTCCCGGGCGCAATCTGGCGCCTGTTGCACCCCCAGCAGAACGGTTTTGCCGGGGCAAAGCTATGTCACCAAAGGCGGCTCCTTTCTCTGTGCGCCAAGCTATTGCCGCCGCTACCGCGCCGCCGCGCGCAGCCCGCAAGAGGTGCGGTCTACCACTAACCATCTTGGATTTCGCTGCGTTCTGCGGCCGACCTAAATTCTAGGCTAATCATGCCAGATGCCGATGGGCGCGACGATAGCGTCCCGGCGATTGACCATAGTGACGGCTGAAGGCGGCAGACAGGCTTTCGGCGTGGGCAAACCCAACCTGCGCAGCAACATCCGACAGGGTCAGTCCGGTGGTTGTCAGCAGCCGCGCGGCATGGCGCAATTTTAACCTTTGTAAATGACGCCCCGCCGGCGCGCCGTGTTGCGTCCGATGCTCGGCGCGGAAACTGCTTTCTGACAGGCCCGCCAGCGCGGCCACGTCCTGCAGGCTGCGGATCTCGGCCAGCTTCTCCGTTGCCTCTTGCCAGGCGCGATCAACGCGGCTGGGGGGATCGGTTTCGGCAGGTGGTGAAAACCCATCCAAAATGGCCCGTAACAGACGTTTCCGGATCTCCGCCGATGCGTTTTGGGCGGCGTGCCTGTGCAGCAGACGGATCATCGTTTGCAGATTGGCCCCGGCCACCAGCCCTGGACGCAGAAATCCGTGCGGACATGCCAGATCCGGCGCTGTCCAGTCGAAATGACAAATCGAGGCATCCGCCCCCTGCGAGCGCCCCTCAAAGGCAACATCCGGTGCGATCAGCACCCCGTCTGGAGCCTGAAGGGTCAGATTAGCCCCACCAATTCTGATCTGAACAGAGCCGCTATGGATCCACAACAGGTCAAAGAATGGCCAACAGGCCGGACCAATGCCGAACCGCCGGTCAAACCGCCCCAGATCCAGCCGCAATATGTTCAGGCCTGTGTCCACTATCCCCTCAGAGTTCATCGGATTTCCTATATTTTAGCCGATCTGCTCAATAGGGAAAGGGCTTTGGAGAACCTAGGCTGAGGCAGAACAGAAAAGGAAACCCCGAGATGAAAAATGACACCAAACAAGCCGAGAGACCTCTGAAATCTGACTTCGACAGGGATGGATATGTCCATGTCGATGCGCTGTACTCTGCGCCCGAAGTGGCTGAGATCCGGCGTCAATTGGATCGGTTTGTGCGTGAAAAAGTGCCCCAGATGCCCGAGGCGCAGGTCTATTATGAGGAGCGCGCCGACCGCAGCACGCTGAAACAGCTGCAGCAGATGTTTCACTATGACGATTGGTTTGCTGAGATGATGCTGAACGGCCCCGCGCGCCGGATCGCCGAGGAGGTTCTGCAGGATGAGGTTGTGCCGATCAACATGCAGTATTTCAACAAACCTGCGGGCATCGGCCAACCAACCCCGCCCCATCAGGATGGCGTGTTTTTCCACCTCACCCCGTGTGAGGCGGTGACCGGCTGGCTGGCGCTGGAAGAGGTCGATGCGGAAAACGGCTGCATCCACTATCTGCGGGGATCCCATAAGGGCGGGTTTCGCGATCATGGCCAGAGCGGAATGCTGGGCTTTTCACAAGGGATGACAGATTTCGGCACCGAAGCAGATCACGCCAACACGGTCAGTTTCCCGGGCCCCGCCGGCACCTTTCTGATGCATCATGCCAAAACGGTGCATTGGGCCGGCGCCAATAACTCACCCACACGGTCGCGTCAGGCGCTTGGCTTCATCTACTACGCCAAAAGCGCCCAGGTGGATGAGGCGGCAAAAGCGGCTTACCAAAAAGCGCTGGATGAACGGCTGAAAAAGGCGGCGAAGATCTAGACCTGGTAATAAAAAACGGGCGGGGCGTTAGCCCCACCCGATTCTTTTCGCGTCTAAACGCTTTAGAAGCTGTGGCTGATTTTCAGACCAATTGCTGTCGCGGTATTGTCGTCAAAATCGCCAAAGGTCTGGCCCAGAACGCTGGGGTTCTGCGTTTCAGCGTCACCCAGTTTCGCAAAGCGAATGCCGCCCGAGATCGCTGTGCCATCGGTGACCTGATACTTCAGACCCAGTGAGATCGAGGTGTAGCCATCGGTCGGACCAAGGTTGCTCGAGAATCCACCGGTCGACTTCTCATAGCCCAGCGTTACCGAGCCCGACAGTTTGTCGGTCAACTGGCGACCGATGCCAAGGCTGTAGGTGAAGGTATCGTTGTCGTAAGAAAGCAGAGGTGAATTGTCGAGGTTGGTCGGCGAAGCCACATAGGCCGTTGGCGAAATGTCGAAGGCAGTCCACTCAACCCAGCGAACCGACGCCATCAGCAACGTGCCTTCGGCAATGCCAGTTTGGAAATCAAAGTTAACCGACTGGGGGATAACCGTTTCCATTGGGCTGTCGAACACGCCGTTCTCAGTGGTGGTGAAGTTGTGCGTGATTGCCGAGTTGTAGGTCAGTGCTGCACGCAGCGCGATGTCCGGAATTTCGTAAGCCGCACCGATCAGGTAACCCCAATCACTCTCGTTCGTGGTTTCCATCTGATAGCCGTTGAACAACGTGACGTTGCCATTGGTCGTCACGTTGCGGGCACCAGCATGAACCGAGAAACGATCGCTGATGTCGTATTTCAGAACGGCGGTGATCCCGCGCGAGTCGATCGTTGCGTTGGAGCCGGTGTAGGCATATGGAGCCAAAGGATCTACATAGCTGTAGTCCACATCCGCGCCATACGGGCTATCGAGAATGATGGCCGCTGACAGTTTCTCATTAATGTCGGTTTTAAAGGCGAAACCCGGCAGGTTGTAGCTGCCCGTCATGTTCCCCGACGATTGGCCGAGACCCGGCACTACAACGACCGGACCGGGCCCAAAAAGATTATTTACCTGCTCGCCCGATACCTTAGGTTTGACGTGGCCAAAGCTGAACTCAACGTAGTTACCGTCTTCAAAAATCGGCGCAATACTTTGGCCCGACCGGTCGATCCCGCCCGCCTGTGCTGCTCCTGCCGTCAGAGCCAGTACTGCGGCTCCTACCATATAACGCTGCATGCATTCCTCCCCTTCACAAACTTGTGCGTCTGTCAGGCATAGCCAAGCAAGATTCCGCCTGTCAACGCAGCCCCAGCGTAAACTTGTCGCAGTTTGTGGAGAAAGCGATGCTGTGTCTATTTTGGGTTACGTGGCATTTCTGCACGGATGTTGAGGTAGTTCGCGCCAAAAATGACCGCCGCGCCCAGGAACACCCAAGGGTCCAATGCCTCGGCATAAAGCAGCATGCCGATCACCGCGATCAACGGCAGGCGAATGAAATCGATTGGCATGACAACCGTGGCCGGCGCCAGTTTCAGGGCGGTTGTCAGACAGAAATGCGCAACCAGCCCGGCAACAGCAATCAGCACCAGCCAGGGAACGGATTGGGCTGAGGGCAGGGCCACGTCACCGTCATAACCTGCTGCAATTATTCCAAAAACCGCCTGCATCAGCGTCAGATAGAACAGGATACAGGTGATGGTTTCGCTGCGCGTCAACTTGCGGGTGAAGACGGCGGAGCCGGCAAAACCAATGGCGGCAAGCGCGGCAGCCAATTGGCCAACATTCAGGCTGTCGGGGCTGGGGCGGGCGACGATCAGAATGCCGATGAAGCCGATCAGTGCCGCAATGCCACGTGTCCGGGTGATGCGTTCCCCCAGCACAATCGCAGACAGGGCGATGGCCCAAAGCGGCGATGTAAACTCCAGAGCAAAGACCTGTGCCAAAGGAATCACAGTCAACGCATAAAACCAGAGGTTCTGTCCGGCGAAGTGGCTGAAATTGCGAATGGCGTGGGTTCCCAAGTGACGCTTGGTCACGTCACCCAAGTGGCCCGTCGCCGTTGCCACGACCAGTACAATCGCGAAGCCTACGAAGCTGCGGTACATCATGATCTCGAAGGTATCGAGTTCAAAACTGATGGCGCGTCCCGCCACGGCCATGGATGAAAACGAGACAATCGCGCCCGACATCCACAAAATGGCGGCAAAGGTCTGGCTGATCATGCTGGTCGCCCCAAACGGGGCCCCGTGGCACGTGGGCTCAGGCGAATGTAGAGGTCCATTTGTGGCGTTCCTTTTCTGCAATCCGGCTGATTTTCTCTATCATCGGTGGAATGTCCATCCCGGTTTTTGCAGAAAAGGTGATGGCGGCTTGATACCAGGCCCCCAGCGCGCGTTTTTGGAGGGGACTCATCGGGCGTTGCAGAGGCTGGCTTTGCCAGGGTTTGAAGACGCTGCCGGCAAAATGATAAAGCGCCGGATTGTTCTGTGCCCTGCGGTAGGCCGCGCGGATTTTGCTGGGAACAGAAATGGCCCAAAGCCGATCCATATTGGCCAGATTGGCCAGCAGGTTCCAGCGGGCAGAAAGCAGCTGAATGGCGTCGCGCTGGGTGCCAAACAGATAGTTGAACCAATCCTGATCGCAATTGGTCCAGCCCTTGTGATCGTAGATCTGGCTGTAGGATTTGTAGCCATCCAGCTGCTCTGCCAAACCGGCCCGGCGCAGCGCGGGCATATCCACCAGCAACAGGCCGGCGTTGATGTATTGCGCCCTATGCAGGTCGTGTTTTTGCGTCGCGATCACTTGCCGGAACGGCCTTCTACAGGCCACACCAAGGGCGCCAAACCGCGACCAGAGGCCGATTTTATGGTGCAGGATTTCAAAACGCGTGTCCGGCACACCCGCCAGCAGCTTGCCCTCAAGGTCCAGATGGTAAAGCGGCGTCGGATCATCGACAAACAGCGTGTCCCCATCAACGTAGAGGGTTTTGACCTTGGTTGAGGCCAGCGCTGTCATCATCCAATGGGTATAGGGGCGGCCATGTTTCAGATGTGGGTGATCCTGCTGTGGCAGATCAGGGTTAATGTGTTGGGTGATCTGGGCGTCGGGGAACAGCGCACTCAGCGCTTTGATGCCGTGGCTCAGCTCCTCGGCGGGGGCATCTATGTGCACCACCACCGCCACCTTGCCGTGGGTCGCGACCAGCAGCGAATAGATCGAGATCAGCCCCTGCCGCACAAAGCCCGCGTTGAACGCATAGGTGACATGGGGGAAATGGCGACGTTGGCATCTGGTCCTGCTCCTCTGGGGACTGCATGACCGTAAAAATCCGTCGAGGGGGCTGACAATTAAACGTAGGGCCTAATCCGGGCCTATTAAACCGGGGTTTATGTTGCGATTGGGCATGCCGCAGAACGAAATCAGGCGGCGCCCGTTGGGGCGCCGCCTGCGAATTGTTTGCTCAACCAATATGTTAGCGTGGATTATTCCAGCTCAATGGTACCCGGCGGTTTTGAGGTAACGTCGTAGAACACGCGGTTCACGCCTTTCACCTCATTGATGATGCGGGTCATGGTTTCGCCCAGGAATTCGTGGCTGAACGGGTAGTAATCCGCAGTCATACCATCGACTGAGGTCACAGCGCGCAGGCCCACCGCATAGTCATAGGTGCGGCCATCGCCCATCACACCCACGGTGCGCATCGGCAAGATCGCGGCAAAGGCCTGCCAGATCTCGTCATACAGACCGTGCTTGCGGATCTGATCGATATAGACCGCATCTGCTTCGCGCAGGATATCCAGTTTGTCACGGGTGATCTCACCAGGGCAGCGGATCGCCAGACCCGGCCCGGGGAAGGGGTGGCGGCCGATGAAGCTGGCCGGCAGGCCCAACTCGCGGCCCAGCACGCGGACCTCATCCTTGAACAGACCACGCAGCGGTTCCACAAGTTTCAGGCCCATCTTCTCAGGCAGGCCGCCCACGTTGTGGTGCGATTTGATAGTGACCGAAGGACCACCAGAGAAGGAAACCGATTCAATCACGTCAGGGTACAGGGTGCCCTGTGCCAGGAACTCCGCCCCTTCGATCTGATCGGCGTATTTCTGGAACACGTCGATAAACAGCTTGCCGATGATCTTGCGCTTGGTTTCGGGGTCGCTGACGCCCTCCAACTCACCCAAGAACAGATCGCTTTCGTCGGCGTGGATCAGGTTCAGATTGTAGTTGTCGCGGAACATGGCGACGACTTCTTTGGCCTCATCCTTGCGCAGCAGACCGTGGTCAACAAAAACACAGGTCAGCTGATCGCCGATCGCTTCGTGCAGCAGGATCCCGGTGACCGAGCTGTCAACGCCGCCAGACAGGGCGCAGATGACCTTTTTGTCGCCGACCTGCGCGCGAATGTCTTCGATCATTTCCTGACGGTAGGCACCCATGGTCCAATCGCCCGAGAACCCTGCCAGTTTGACAAAGTTCTCATACAGCTTTGCACCTTTCGGGGTGTGGTGCACCTCGGGGTGGAACTGAACCGCGTAGAAATGACGTTTGGTGTCGGCGGTGATCGCGTAAGGCGCATTGGGGGAGGTGCCGTAGACCTCAAACCCCGGGGCGATTTCACTGACGTGATCGCCGTGGCTCATCCAGACCTGTTCGTCGCCGTCCGCGAACCAGCCATCCAGAATATCCAGGCTGTTTTCAGGGGTGACAAAGGCGCGGCCAAATTCGGCGGTGCCGTGGCCACTTTCGACCTTGCCGCCCAGCTGGTGCATCATCACCTGCTGACCGTAGCAGATTCCAAGGATCGGCACACCCAGCTCAAAGATCCCTTCAGGCGCGCGCGGGCTGCCCTCACGGGTGACGCTGTCAGGCCCACCGGAGAAGATCACGGCCTTTGGCGCCATGTCGCGCACAAAGTCGATGGTGACGTTCTGATAGGGGTGGATTTCGCAATAGACGTTCAGCTCGCGCAGGCGCCGTGCAATCAGCTGCGTGACCTGGCTGCCGAAGTCGATGATGAGAAGGCGGTCGTGTGATGTCTGGGTCATGTTTGCCTATTAGGTAAGAGGCGGCGCTGACGCAAGGGGGCGCGTGCTGCAAATGCACAATTGCCGCGTTTAAGGCGCTGATATATGTCGCGCTTTGGAATGAGATGCGGATTTCGCGGGGTTTCAATCGCCGCAATGTCGCTTTTGCGCCTTGGGTGACGTTCCCGGCATCAAGGGGGCGGGCAGGGCGCGTTACATCTTTGTCTAACGTTTGAACCAGCACTTGAGGGGGCGTCATGTCCGAAACAGGAACCCGCAGAAGAGCAAGAGGTGGCGGCGGTGCAGCCCGTCGGGCAGCGCGCAGCGCGGTATCGTTTGAAACCGCCAAATATATTGAGCGCAATATCCCCAACTTCGAGGTTCTGACCGAAGAAGCGCTGGAGATCATTGAGGCCAACGCCGAAACCATTCTGGAAGAGGTTGGCGTCAACTTCGTCAACAACCCCGCCGCGCTTGACCGATGGCGCGATGCCGGTGCCGATGTGCAGGGCGAACGGGTGCGGATCCCCAAAGGTCTGGCGCGCAAACTTTGCGCCACCGCGCCGTCGCAGTTCACCCAGCACGCCCGCAACCCTGAGCGTAACGTGGTGATCGGTGGCAACAATCTGGTGCTGGCCCCGGTCTATGGCCCGCCCTTCGTGCATGATGCGAAAGGGGGCCGCCGCTATGCGAAAATGGAAGATTTCCAGAACTTCGTGAAGCTGGGCTACATGTCGAAATGGCTGCACCATTCCGGCGGTACCGTCTGCGAACCCACGGATGTTGCGGTGAACAAACGTCACCTAGACATGCTGCACGCCCATATGACCCTGTCGGACAAGCCGTTCATGGGCTCGGTCACGGAACCCAGCCGGGCGCAGGACAGCGTGGAGATGTGTGAGATCCTGTTCGGCAAAGACTTCGTGCAGGAAAACACCGTGATGACCTCGCTCATCAACATCAACTCGCCGATGACCTTCGACGATGTGATGATGGGCGCGCTTGAGGTCTATGCGCAGAACAATCAGGCCTGCATCATCTCGCCCTTCATTGTGGGTGGTGCGATGGCGCCGGTTTCGGTTGCGGGCACGCTGACGCAGGTTCTGGCCGAAGGTCTGGCCGGCATTGCCTACAGCCAGCTGATCCGCCCCGGTGCGCCGGTGATCATGGGCGCCTTTGTGACCTCGATCGATATGAACTCGGGCGCGCCGACCTTCGGCACCCCTGAAGCCAGCCAGATCACCTATGGCGCCGGTCAGTTGGCCCGCCGTCTGGGTCTGCCTTATCGTTCCGCGGGATCTTTCTGTGGCTCTAAACTGCCGGATGCGCAGGCCGCATATGAAACCGCAAACAGCCTGAATATGGGGCTGCTGGCAGGTGTGAACTTCATGCTGCACGCCTGTGGCTGGCTGGAAGGTGGCCTTGCCGCTTCTTATGAGAAGTTTGTGATGGACGCCGATCAGCTGGGCGCGCTGCACAAGATGGCGCAGGGCGTTGCCATTGATGACAACGCGCAGGCCATGGATGCAATCCGTGAGGTCGGCCCGGGCGGCCACTTCCTGGGCTGCGCCCATACGCAGGCCAACTTCAAAACCGCCTTCTGGCGTTCGGACCTGTTGGATTACAAACCGTTTGAAACCTGGGCCGAAGAAGGCAGCCGTGACACCATGGCGCTGGCCTCCGCGCGGGTGGAGAAACTGCTGGCCGATTACCAGCAGCCGGCAATTGATCCGGCGGTGAATGAGGCGCTGAACAGCTATATCGCCAACAAAAAGGCCTCGATGCCGGATGTAATTGGCTGATCTAGGCCGGTTCCAACCGCTGAGAGATGTTTGGAGGCGCGCTTTGCAAAAGGCGCGCCTCTGCCATGAGGGCGGTCAGCACCGCAACATGATCGGCAATGCAGTAGTCATTTTGGGCCTGCTGCCGCCGCGCGTTCATCTCTGTTTCCAGATCCAGCAGTTTGGTTAACGCTTTTCGCGGCGTTGGGAGGCTGTCCTGACGCAATATTCGGCTGAGGTGACGTTCGCGCCGATAGGGTGGCAGCCCGTGCCGCGCCGCCGCGGTCAGCAGGCGTGGCCGCTTTAACGTCTTCAAAGCAATCGTTAATTCACACATGTTCCCTCTCCAATCAGGGGTAAGGCGGGCAGCCATACCACAGCTTTTAGGGGTGTTGCGCGCGACGCGAGCAGCGTGCGGCGCCTTTCAGCGTTGTTCACATTTTGGAAACAATGATGGAAACAGTTCTGATTTGTTAACCAATACTTAGATGTCTCACCTCTAGGTTGTGAATTTCACCAAAGGGTAAAGAAATGGTCCGTGCGGCTCGCCGTTTGGGCCAGAGGAGGGCGCAATGTCATGGAACGGGCCTGATCCCTCAGCGGATTGCCTCAACATGCCGGAATGGCTGCCGGTCGATGCTCAGCTCTATCTGGCGCATGTCGAACAGGGGCTCTCGATGCGGCGGCTGGCTCGGGAAAGGGGCTGCCATGCCTCAACCGTTATGCGGCAAATCCGCAAGCTGGAAAACCGCCGCGACGACGGGCTGATCGACCAAGCGCTGTGTCGTCTTGGTCGCCAAGTCACCAAAGGAACCACGCGCCTGTTGCCCAGTGCCCGCCCTCCCGTTGCTGAAAACCAAATGCCACGCCGCTGCAAGAAGGAGCTTGAAATGAACACCGTCCCCTCATTTGACCCGCCCCACAGCACGCCCGACCTGCTGCAGCAGGCTTTGCCCGTTTTACAGGCCCTCACGGCGGAGGGCCGGGTTCTGGCGGTGGCTGCAGATATGGAAAAGGCGGTGATTGCAGGCAGCGATCCGGCGCAGAAAACCGTGGTGGCCCGGGCCTTGGCCGAGGCGCTGGCGCTGCAGGGCTGGATTGAGTGTGACGCCCCCGGCCGTGTGTCGCGCTACCGCCTGTCAGAGGCCGGGCGACAGTTGCTACAGACGCAGCCCAGCGACAGCCCCGCCGCGCCACCGGGCATGGCCGAATCTGCCGCGCATTTTGAGGGCGCACAACCGGTTCCTGCGGGCGCCACCCCGTTTCCCTTGCCCCGTTTCAGCGACAGCCAGCGCCGCAGATTGGCGCAGGGGGAAACCCCGCTGGCCCTGCTGGCGCGCCGTCGTGACAAAAGCGGTCAACCCTTTCTTGAGGAGGCGCTGGTGCAGGCGGGCGAGCGCCTGCGCGAAGATTATGAGTTGGCGCAGTTGACCCAATCGCAGGAGGATCATTGGAACCCGCTGCGGGGCGGCGGTGCTGATACCGCACCCTTGATGGCGTTCGGGCCAGAGGCCGCGCGGGCGCGCACCGCCGCTGCCCTGCATGATCTGGGACCGGGGCTGGGCGATGTGGTGCTGCGCTGCTGTTGTTATCTGGAAGGGTTGGAGACCGCCGAAAAACGCATGGGCTGGTCGGCGCGCTCTGGCAAGATCGTCCTGCGCATCGCGCTGCAGCGATTGCGCCAGCACTATGAGGGGCTGGGGGAGGAGGGGGCGCTGATCGGCTAGCCGCCGAGAACCCAGCCAACACCATAGGCCACCGCAGCACAAAGTCCGCCAATACCCACGGTCTCGACCAGGGCTTTCGGGGCGTTTTCATCGGTGGCCCGCACCCGCAATAGGCCGAGGGCGGTCAAGGCAACCAAGGTGCAGATAATCGCAGTGGTCCACTGCTGCGCAGGCTCAATCCCGATCAGATAGGGGGAGACCGGCATGAGGCCAAAGCATACGAAAGCCACGAAAGTTACCATGCCGTTCAGCGCGGGATTGTCACGGTCTGGCGGGGTAAGGCCCTGATCCAATATCAAAATCTGCGCCGCTGCTGCATCCGTGTTGGTAATCACTGCGGCGGCTGCCTGTGTTGCCTGATCCTCCGCCAACCCTTGTGCGCGGAAGCCTGTGATCAGCTGGGCCAGACCCTGCTCAGGGGCCCTGTCCAGCAGCGCACGTGTTTCGCGCAGGCTACGCCGATAGACCTGATGCTGTGAACGCGCGGAGAGGTATTCGCCCATGCCCATCGACAATGCATCGGCCAGAAGGTTTGCCAGCCCAAACAGGACGACCGCAAAGGCGCCGATCTGCGCAGCGCCATCTGCGCCCGCGCCTGCGAAGCCTGCGACAATGGCAAAGGTGGTGACAATGCCGTCATTTCCGCCATAGATCACCTGTTTCAATGATCCGCGTAAGCTCAGTGCCATTTCGGTGCCTCCTAACGCTTCTGCGTTAATATGGCAGCCAAACGACGCGCGGCAATTGATCCTGCGCAAATGAAAACCCCGCAGCCGTTTCCGGCTACGGGGCTTGCGTCTTTACCTGAGGCGGCAGATTACTCTGCGGCGACCTCGGCACCTGCGTTTTCCAGGTACTTCAGCAGGTTCTCGGGCGAGCTTTCGCCGTAGGGATCTTCGCCGTGGTTGTCGCTGAGGCCCGGCTCTTCGAACCATGCTTCAACAACACCGTTGTTGATGATGGCGGCGTAGCGCCAGGAGCGCATGCCGAAGCCCAGGTTGTCCTTGGCGACCAGCATACCGGCCTTGCGGGTGAATTCACCGGAGCCATCGGGGATCACTTTGACGTTCTTGATGCCCTGCGCTTCGGCCCATTTGTTCATCACGAAGCTGTCGTTTACGGACATGCAGTAGATGTCTTCGATGCCCAGCTCGTTGAACTTGGCGAAGTTGTCTTCGAAACCCGGCAGCTGGTAGGTCGAGCAGGTCGGGGTGAAGGCGCCCGGCAGCGAGAACAGGATAACGCGTTTGCCTGCGAAATAGTCGTCGCTGCTCATGTCCTGCCAGCGGAACGGGTTCGGGCCTTCAATCGACTCGTCACGGACACGGGTGCGGAAGGTCACGTTGGGCAGCTTCTGGCCAGTTTGCATGGATTCGTCCCTTTATTCGAATTTTGACTGTTCGGGCGCCTCTTTATAACGATTCCAAATTAGCGGCCAGATCAGAATGTCGCTGCGGTGCAGAATTGCCGGTGCGTTGGAAAATTGACGCAATGGCAGTCTGTTGGCGTCGCATCCCGTATCGTCTGCTGCAATGCAACATAATACCATGTTTTGAACGCATACCTCCTATGCGATGATGGTACTTCCCCTGCGGCGGCGGTATAGTATGTCGGAATGACCCCGGTGTGATGCCGGGCTGACCAACAGGTTGAAATCAGGATCAAAGACGTGCGTGACCTCAAGATTCCCGAGCAGCGGCATCCCGAAAAGGCCCACCGGCCCGACAATGCCCAGCCAAAGAAACCCGATTGGATCCGCGTAAAGGCGCCCGTGTCTGATGGGTATAAGAAGACCCATAAGATCATGCGCGAACACAAGCTGGTCACGGTCTGTGAAGAAGCAGGCTGTCCCAACGCGGGCGAGTGCTGGTCGCAAGGCCACGCCACCATGATGATCATGGGTGAGGTTTGTACCCGCGCCTGTTCCTTCTGCAACATCGCTACCGGCAAGCCGCCTGAGGCGCTGGACGTGTTTGAGCCGGGCCGGGTTGCCGATGCTGTTGCAAAGCTGGGACTGAACCACGTTGTTGTGACCTCGGTCGACCGCGACGATATTGAAGATGGCGGGGCAGAGCACTTTGCCCAGACCATTCGCGCCATCCGTCATCGCAGCCCCAGCACCACCATTGAAATCCTGACCCCGGATTTCCTGCGCTGTGATCCCAAGGTGCTGGAAGTGGTGATCGAAGCCCGTCCTGACGTCTTCAACCACAACCTTGAAACTGTTCCCGGCCTTTATCCTGAGGTGCGGGCAGGGGCCCGGTATTTCCACTCGCTGCGCCTTTTGCAGCGGGTGAAGGAGCTGGACCCGACCATGTTCACCAAATCCGGCATTATGGTTGGTCTGGGGGAAGACAAACAATCCGTGTTGCAGGTTATGGATGACATGCGCGCTGCGGACATCGACTTCCTGACCATCGGCCAATACCTGCAGCCGACGCCGAAACACCACGCCGTGGATCGTTTTGTGCACCCGGATGAGTTTAAAGCCTATGAGAAAGCCGCTTACGGCAAGGGCTTCCTGATGGTCTCGGCCACGCCGTTGACCCGGTCGTCTTACCACGCAGGTGATGATTTCGCCCGCCTGCGTCAGGCCCGGATGGAAAAACTGGGCCGCGCCTAAGCCGCCCCCGGTTTTACAGGTTAAACCGCCTTCACCGCCCGTTGGTCATTCAACGGGCGGAACCATTTTCAGATAGGCCGCAATGGCGGCGCGATCGCTTTCTGGCAGTTTCGCCAGATTTTCCACCACGGCGGCCATTTCACCACCTGCACTGTCGAAATCAGGTGTGAAGCCTGAGGTGAAATATTCCACCAGATCGGCCTCGGACCAGTCCAGCGCGGCTGGGGTGATGTTGGGAATGCGGCCCTGACCCGATGGATTCGGCGCACCACCTAGCCAGGCGTCATAGTTCACCCCACCCAAAGCGTTGCGGCTGGTGTGGCATTCCCCGCAGTGGCCCAGAACCTCCACCAGATATTGCCCGCGTTGCATCTCGGCGTTGGTCGGCTCCACCGCTGTTGGCTCGCTGCCGGCAAAGAGCAGTTTCCATCCCCCCAGACTGGCGCGGATGGAGAAGGGGAAGCTTACGTCATGGGCTTTGCTTGGCGTTTCCGAGGCAGGAAGCGTCTGCATATAGGCCCAGAGGTCGGCAATATCCTTCATCGAGGTGCGGTCGTAAGACGTGTAGGGAAAGGCCGGGTAGTAATGCTGGCCTGTAGGGCTGGTGCCAAACAGCATCGCATTGGCCAGATCCACGGCCTGCCAGCCGCCGATGCCCTGGGTGGGATCGGGGGAAATGTTCGGCGCATAGAAGGTGCCGAAATCGCTGGGAAAGGCATGGCCGCCCGCAAGGATCAACTTGGCCTCACCGGTGGCATCGGGCGCGGCGTGGCAGGAGGCACACCCCCCCGCCGCAAAGACCAGCGCACCGGCCTCCGCATCCCCCTGCAACCCATCCATCGCCAGCGGATCAAGCGTGGCCGGGCGGGTGAACCAGTAGCCCAGCCCCAGTCCGGCAACCCCCAGCAGGACCAGCCATTTCAACAAACGCAGCACCTGCGGTTACTCTTTAGGGCCGCGGTAGGCTTTGTGACAAGCGCTGCACGCCCCGCCAACGCCGCCCATTGCGGCCTGCATCGCCTCCAACCCTTGACCGGCTGCGCCATCCATCGCTTCGGCGGCGGCCTGCATTGCCATGGCTTTGGCAATGACGTCATTCATGTTGTTCCACATTTCAGGCTTGGCACGGCTGCCGGCCGCGGCGCCTTGTTCACTGCCTGCGGGCCACATTTGCGACGCATCCAGACGGATCAGGGCCAGAAGGCTGCTGGCGGCACCCTGTGCAACAGCGGCGTCATAGTCGGCCTGACCTTTGGCCATATTTCCAAGGATGCCCAGATTAAAGGCATAAAGGGACATCTGCGCTTTGCGGGCTTTGACGGCACCATCAATTGCTTTGGCGTCTTGCGCAATCGCGGGCGCAGACAGGGTTAGGGAAAGGGCAGTGAGGGTGATGAATTTCTTGGCTAGACGCATAATCTGGCTCTCCTGAATGTCGTAAAGGCAAAGTCTCAACATCTGCAGGATAAGCCGAATCCCGCGGTTCTGTCTTCACATCTCTGTCAGGGGGGATGCGATTCTGCGCGTTAGGTTTGTGGCCTGCTAGGTCTTCGGTCGTCTGGGTTGTTCAGATCCCAAAAGGTGCGACAAAAATACACTAATTGGGGGCGCGATTTGTGCCAATCATGCCGCTGTGCCTCGGCTCTTCTTTTCGGCTGCAGTATAATCATTCGCTTAGTTGAAAATGCGCCAAGGCGCACGGGACAAAGGAACAGGCCAGTGCCCAGCAACTGGGAAAACTTTCGCTATGTTTTGACCCTGCTAGAAAGCAGCAGCCTGAGGCGCGCAGCCAAGACATTGCGGTGCGAGCCGACAGAGGTTCTGGTGCGGGTGCAGGCCTATGAGGATTCTGTTGGTCAGCCGCTGTTTGACCGGATCGGCGACCTGATGGAGCTAACGCCCTCGGGGCGTAGGATCGTGTCAGCGGCGCGTGAAGTGATGTCTTCGATGGAAAAGGTCGGGCAAGGGGCCGCGCAGAAATCTGCAAGCGGTGTGGCGCCGATCGCCATATCTACGCTGGACTGTATCAATCAGTATTTGCTGGTCGACTGTATGGCCCGGATCCCCGAAGGCACCCCATTGCCGGTTGTGTCCTTCATGCATGCGCAGGAAGTGCAGCAACTGGATCATCTGGGCACCGAACTGGTGGTGCGCCCCGGTCATGGCATGGCGGATGAGCTGGATTCCGAGGTGGCGGGCTATTTCGACTTCGCGGTTTATGAACGGGCCGATGCCCGCAACAGCTGGCTGGGCCTCTCTGGCGTGCTGGAACGGGCGCCGGCCGCGCAATGGTACCGCGACCATGTGCCGGTCAATGAGATCACGCTTAGTTCTGACAGTTTCGTAACCCTGGCCATGATGGTGCAGGCAGGCGTTGGGCGTGCGGTATTGCCCAGCTATGTTGGGGATCAGTTTGCCTGGCTCAAACGCTATGACATTGAGCTGACCGGCAAGATGATCCCTCTGCACATTGGCAATCATCCCGACTTGTCAGGCATTCGGCGGCTGAAACAGCTGAAGCGTCAGGTGCTGACCAGTCTGCGCCACAGCGAACGTCTGTCCAGTCACCCCTGACCCGGAAATGCAAAAGACCGCCCCTGAGGGAGCGGTCTTTGATCTGTCAGGCAGGGTCTGGCCTCAGGCCTCGTCTTCCTCAACAAAGCGCACCTTGCCGATGAAGGGCAGGTTGCGGTTGCGCTGTGCGTAGTCGATGCCATAGCCCACCACAAACTCATCGGGGATTTCAAAACCGATCCAGTTGGCTTTGACCTCCGCCTCACGGCGTGACGGTTTGTCCAGCAGCGCAATGGTGCGCAGCTTCTTTGGGTTGCGCCCGTTCAGCAGACGCAGCACATGCTGCAGGGTAAACCCGGTGTCGACGATATCTTCAACGACCAGCACATCACGGCCTTCAATCTCCCCCCGGATGTCCTTGAGAATCCGCACCTCGCGGGAGCTTTCCATGTCGTTGCCGTAAGACGATGCCTCGAGGAAGTCGACCTCAACCGGCAGGCCCAGTTCGCGCACGATATCCGCGATAAAGACGAAGCTGCCACGCAGCAGGCCAACCACGATCAACTTGTCGGTGCTGCCAAATTCAAACTCAATCTCACGGGCCAGAGATTCGATCCGGGCAGCGATTTGCTTGGCTGAGATCATTTCGTCGATGACATATGGACGCTTGGACATGAGACCCTCTTGCAATTTCGGCCATACTCTACGAAATGAGCCTCCAAGATACCATGCGAAAAGAGGCTGAGACGCGCGAAATGCCGACCCATTCCGAAACACGACCGCTGCCGCACTCAGCCCAGCAGATGTATGATCTGGTCGCGGATGTCGCCGCCTATCCGAAATTCCTGCCCTGGTGCGCCGCCGCGCGCATCCGCAAGGTCACGCCGCAGGGCGATGGCACTGACCTGATGGAGGCGGATCTGGTGATTTCTTTCAAGGTGTTTCGCGAACGGTTTGGCAGCCGCGTGATCCTGGCGCCGGCAAAGAAGCGGATCGATACCGAATATCTGGATGGCCCGTTCAAATATATGAAGAGCTATTGGGAATTCACCGACCGCGAAGATGGCGGCTGCGATGTCTCTTTCTTTGTCGACTTTGAGTTTAAGAACGCGGTGCTGCAGGGCATTATCGGCGTAGTCTTCAATGAGGCGATGCAACGCATCGTGCGCGCCTTTGAACAGCGCGCCGTTGCGCTTTACGGCTAGAAGTGCCTCACGGAGGGCTTTTCGTTCCAACAGGGCGCGGCTAGGGTTGCACCCCGCAAGGAGAGACGTGAATGCCCAATGCCCAGAATGATCCGATGACTGCAGCCCCTGTAACGGCGGCCCTGGCCCGGTTTGCCGCTGAAACTGTGGAAAACCAAATTCCTGAGGCGCCAATGGCGGTGATGCAGCTTTCACTCCTTGATTGGGTTGCCTGTGCGGTGGTTGGTGCGGATGAGCCGGTCTCCACCATCCTGCGCGACATGGTGTTGGCGGAGGGCGGTGCGCCGCAGGCCACGGTGGTGGGCGGCGGCCAGGTGCCGGCCCGTGCGGCGGCTTTGGCCAATGGTACGATCAGCCATGCGCTGGATTACGATGACACCCATTTTGCCCATATCGGCCACCCCTCGGTCGCTGTGGTCTCCGCCGCGCTGGCGGTTGCGGAAAAACATGGCGCGTCAGGGCGTGCCCTGCAACAGGCCTGCCTGATCGGGGTGGAGGCCGCGACGCGTGTCGGCGTCTGGCTGGGCCGGGATCATTATCAGGGCGGGTTCCATCAGACCGGCACAGCGGGGGCCTTTGGCGCGGCTTTGGCGGCGGCCCGTTTGATGGGGTTCTCAGCAGCGCAATGTGAAATGACCCTCGGCTTGGTGGCCACCCGGGCCTCGGGTCTGAAAAGCCAGTTTGGCACCATGGGCAAGCCCTATAACGCCGGGATCGCTGCCTCCAATGGCGTTGAAGCGGCAGAGATGGTGGCGCGTGGGTTCGTCGCCAAACCCGGCGCGCTGGAACTGGCACAGGGCTTCGGGCCAACCCATATGGGGCAGGGCGACCTGCTGGCGCTGGCGGGTCTGGGACAGGACTGGCTGTTTGAAACTGTCAGCCACAAGTTCCACGCCTGTTGTCACGGGCTGCACGCGGCGCTGGAGGCGCTGCAGGAGCTGATGCCGCTGCGCCCGGAAGAGGTCAGCGTGATTGAGGTCACCACCCATCCCCGCTGGTTGAGCGTCTGCAATCAACCGGCGCCAATGACCGGGCTTGGGGCGAAGTTTTCCTATAGCACGGTGCTGGCCATGGCCCTTTTGGGGCATGATACGGCGCGGCTCGACAGCTACAGCGATAAGGTCTGCGCCGATCCCGCCCTGCAGGCCTTGCGCGCCAAAGTGCGCGTCACCGCTGATGACAGCACCAGCGAAACCGGCACCCGGCTGCGGCTGCAGACCCGCTCTGGCATGTTTGAGGCCACCCACGACCTGATCGCCCCGATGGACCTGCAGGATCGCAAAGCCAAAGTGCTGCGCAAAGCCAAGAGCCTATTGGGCGCAGAGAGGGCGCAGCGGGTAGAGGCGCTGATTGCGAGTTATGCCGATGCGGTGGAATTGGGGGCGGTGTTGCGGGGGTAGCTGGAACGCATCTGGAGCGGCGCGAGATTACAGCTCAGATTTGTCGGGCTTTATGTAGTAAAATAAACCAGCGCCAAGACAGGCCCATAGAAAATGCGCGCTCAGTGTGTGTAATACGATGTTGGTTCCCAAAATTGCATTTGCACAGGATCCGGCAAGCGCCGGAGCGAAAAGAAAGCCGAAGACCGAGCCGCTTGTGACCAATCTTTGTTGTGTGTCTTTAGGCACCTTGAGCAAGTGCGCGGACACGAAGTATGCCAGCTTGGCGCCTATGCTTGTCCCTAGGTAGAGGCTGGCGATCAGGATGATAAGGTCCAGGGCTGATGAGGCCCCAGCGTGCCAGAATACCGCCGCGAGGAAGAGGAGGCCTACTGTGTAGCCAAGCCATCGCAGCAATTTCGCCCGTGGCTGAGATTTAAACAGATTTATCAAAATAGCTGTTTCCCGGTCTGGGGATGACGGTAAAAAACAGCGAAGCGCAGGTGTCGGCCTGAGAAGTTGATCAGTAGTCTTCCCCCACAATTTCAAGAATTCTCAAAATTGCACTGGCTCCTTCAACCACATATGAGGCGGTTTCTGCCTTTTCGATCATGGTCAGGTCAGACCACGTCCGCCCGGCATGTTGGCCTTTGAGGATGAGGGCATCGGCTTCGCCCGTCTCAGCGTTCAGTGTCAGGCTCAACTCATCCGTTTCCATCTGAAGCGATGGGGCGCCGTTGGTCAGTTGCAGCAGTGCTGCTTTCCTTTCAGCCTGCAATTCTGCAATGCGTTGCGCGCGCAGTTGCGTGTTCAGGCTTTGCGCCTTTTGCATTTCTTTTTGCCAGGACCGCAGCGCCACCAGGATGCCGGCACCTGCGCTGATGGGCACCAAAGGGGGAAACAGCACGGCCGCCATGGCGCCAAGCCCTACACTGGCGCCCGCGCCATGGGTCAGGGCCTTGCCGCTGGCCTTAAGGCGCATCCCAATCGGTTTGGTGACATTGTCGGACAACGTCCCGGTCAGGGTCCGCTGCAGATTGGAGGCAAGGATCGGCACCGCATTGGCGCGTTCCAATGAGCTGTTCATCCCGTTTTTCAGCGCGCCTGTCACGCTTGGTAGCGCTTCAATGCTGGTCTTGGCCTTGCCCAATGCCGCGTTTGAGGCAGAGAAAAAGCTCTCGCGTGTCCGTTCAAACAGTGAAGCGGGTTTATATTCTTCGCCAGTGGCTGGGGCGTAATCGGCCAGTACGCCAATCTCCACCTGCGTTTCTGTCAGGGCAGAGTGTTCCAGGCGTTCCCGTGCTGAGGATGCGAGTTGAGCTGCGCGATGGATGGAGCTGTAGAGTTGGTGACGTTCGTCTTCGCTGATCGATTTTATATCATCGATATCAGACAGCATCGTCACTACCGCGATGAAACTGGGGACATGAACCGAATGGAACGCCCTGTTCATACGCCATACCTCGCCATCACGGCGCAGCGCGTTTGAAATGTAGTCGATGTCCTGGGCCAGTGACCCGGTGGCGCGCCTAAACTCAAAATCGCCCTCAGACCGATCTGCGACCAGTGAAGCAAGTTGCGTCAAGTCCTTTAGTCGCTCTTCGTCACGTTCAAAATCTGGCAAATCAGAAGTCCCTCAGCTTCATGTCCGGTTAAGATATGTATCTGCCCGCAAAAGTTGAAGTCTATTCTGAGTCCAAGTGGTTCTGATTTTACTCCGCCAAAAAAAAGCGGGCCTCGTAAGGCCCGCTCAGTCTCTCACCGCCCTTGGGGTTCAAGGGTCGGCGCCACAGGAGAAGAGGGCGCCGGGTGAGTGGAAAATGCGTTACGACGAGTGGTCGTAGGCGCGTTCGCCGTGGGCCATCAGGTCCAGCCCGTTGACCTCGGTCTCGGCATCGACGCGCAGCGGGGTGATCAGGCCAACCAGCTTGGCAATCAGCACCGAGCCGACCAGCGTGAAGACCCCCACGATGACAAGGCTGCCCAGCTGGGCGGCCCAGGACCCTGCACCGAAGGCGGCGATCATGATGGTGCCGAAGATGCCGCCAACACCGTGTACAGCGAAGACATCCAGCGTGTCGTCGATTTTGATCTTATTGCGAATGAGGTTGACCGCTTCCTGGCAGAGGATCCCTGCGACCGCACCGATGATCAGTGCCTCAACCGGACCAACAAAGCCCGAGGCCGGGGTGATCGAGGCGAGGCCCGCAATGGTGCCGGTGACCAGACCCACCAGCGAGGCCTTGCCGTATTTGACCCACTCCCAGGCGGCCCAGGTCAGCGAGGCGGTGGCGGCCGAGATATGAGTGACGGTCAGCGCCATGGCTGCGCCGCCATCTGCGGCCAGCTGCGAGCCGCCGTTGAAGCCGAACCAGCCGACCCACAGCATCGAGGCGCCGATCATCACGTAGCCGGGGTTGTGCGGCGGGGTGGTCTGGTTTTTGCGGGCGCCCAGCATGACGGCCAGCACCAGCGCGGCGATGCCTGCGGTTTCATGCACCACGATGCCGCCAGCGAAATCCTTAACGCCGGTTTCGCCGAAGATGCCGCCATCCGACAGGAAGCCACCGCCCCAGATCCAATGGGTCACCGGTGCGTAGATCAGCAGCATCCAGAGGGCCGAGAACAGCAGCACAAAACCAAAGCCGATCCGTTCCACATAGGCGCCCACGATCAGCGCCGGGGTGATGATGGCAAAGGTCATCTGGAAGGCAAAGAACAGAACTTCGGGCAGGTTGCCTGACAGGGTGTCGGCGTTGATGCCGCCGAGGAACATTTTGCCCAGACCACCCCAATAGGCACCACCGTCGCCAAAGGCGATCGAGTAGCCTGCGACAAACCACAAGACGCTCATCAAACAGGCGATGGCGTAACAATGCATAAAGACACTGAGCACATTTCGTGCCCGCACCAGACCGCCGTAAAACAGCGCCAGTCCGGGCAATGTCATGAACAGCACCAGAGCTGTTGCGACGATGATCCAGGCGGTATCCGCTCCGTTCATGTTTCCGTTCCTTCCGTTCCCATTTCGGCGATGCATTTCAGAAAGGGCGCGAAAGAAAACAGCAAACACTGCAAAAACAGGCTAAAAATCACCCGTTTTGCAAAGTGTCTAAATTTTACGCGAAAATTTTATGCAGATGCTTAATTTGGCATCACACCGTAGTTGCCGCAATTTCCAGCAGGCTGAGTGCTTTTTGGGCGGCGGCCAGGCGCACCTTGGCGCGGCCCTTCGCGCCGAACTCAATGGTTTCGGTGCGGGTTTTGCCGCCCTCATAGGCCAGGCCAAAGCAGACCCGGCCTTCGGGTTTATGTTCGGATCCGCCGGGGCCTGCGATGCCGGTGATGGCAACGGCGACCTGCGCGTCGGAGTGCGCAAGCGCCCCTTCGGCCATTTCGCGGGCCACCTGTTCTGAGACAGCACCATGGGCTGTGAGGGTTTCGGGCCGCACGCCCAGCATCTGCTCTTTGGCGGCGTTGGTGTAGGTGACAAAACCGCGGTCCACCACGGCGGAGGAGCCGGCGATGTCGGTCAGCGCCGCCATCACCATGCCGCCGGTGCAGCTTTCGGCGGCGGTGGCCATCCAGCCGCGTTCCTTCAGCGCGTCCAGTGTGGCGCGGGCCTGTGCCTCGGCGATCACAGGCCCAGCACCCCGTGGCTGAGCCATGCGCCGATCATCACGACGATCCCGGCAAAGACCCCGGCGATCACATCATCCAGCATCACCCCAAGCGCGTCACCGCGCCGATCGGCCCAACCGATCGGGCCGGGTTTGGTGATGTCAAACAGGCGGAAGAACACAAAGGCGGTGACCCAACCGGGCCAAAGCGCCAGCATACCCGCGCCGGAATGGGTGATGCCGATAAAGACCGGGATCAGGGCGATCCATTGGCCGGCCACCTCATCAATCACAATCTCGGACGGGTCGTGATCGTCCTTACCACGGGTTTCAACCGCTGTGGCCCACCAGCCGAGGGCAAAGACCAGTGGCACCGCGATCAGAAAGGCATTCAGCCCGCCAATCCAGAAGATCAGGGCGCCAGCGGGCAGGGCGGCAAGGGATCCCCAGGTGCCGGGGGCCGGGCGCATCAGCCCGGCATAGAAGAAGGTCGCGAGCAGCTTGGTCATGTCATTGCGCCTTGATCAGGGTTGCAGTGGCGATGGCGGCAATGCCTTCTTCGCGGCCGGTGAAACCCAGCCGTTCCGAGGTTGTGGCCTTGATCGACACACGATCCATCTCCATCCCCAGAATGCGCGCCATTTCCGTCATCATCGCAGCGGCATGTGGCCCCACCTTGGGGTATTCGCAGACCAGCGTGCAGTCGACGTTCGAGATGGTGAACCCTTTGGAACGTGCCAGATCAGCGGCGTGTTTCAGGAAAATCTCACTGGCGGCGCCTTTCCACTGCGGATCCGAGGGCGGGAAGTGACGGCCAATGTCACCCTCAGCCATCGCGCCATAAAGCGCATCGGTCACCGCATGCATGCCCACATCCGCATCTGAATGCCCCTGTAGTCCGCGCCCATGGGGGATCTTCACCCCGCAGAGGATCACATGATCCCCTTCGCCAAACCGATGCACGTCGTAGCCATTGCCCAGACGGATATCCATGTGTTCTTCCTTTTTGGTCTGCTCACGCAGGATGTCTTCGGCGCGGGCGAAATCGCCGGGCCGGGTGATTTTCAGGTTGCTCTCCTCGCCCGGAACGATGGCCACGTCAATGCCATGGGCGCGTGCCACTTCAACATCATCGGCGGCCCCGCCGGGGTGGGCATCATGTGCCTCCAGCAGCGCATCATAGTGAAAGGCCTGTGGCGTCTGGGCCCGGTAGAGCGCGCTGCGGTCCTGCACCCCGGCCACCAGCCCTTCGTCCCCCCGCCAGAGGGCATCCACCACCTCCAGCCCCGGGGCTGCGGCCTGATGGATGTCCAGCGTATCAATCAACTGGTCGATCAGATCGGCGGACAGGCAGGGGCGGGCGACGTCATGCACCAGCACCTTGTGCACATCGCTGCCTGCAAGCGCCTGTAGCCCGTTCAACACCGATTGGTCGCGGCTGTCACCGCCAAAACAATGGCTGACCTTCGGGTGACTGGACCATTCAGCCAGATGCGCCACATCATCGGGATGGATGACCAACATCACCTGATCGATGCGCGGATGATCCACCAGCGCCATGAGCGTTTGATCCGCCACCCGCTGCCCGGCCAGAGGGCGCCATTGTTTTGGCAGTCCCGCGCCTGCGCGGGTGCCCCGTCCGGCGGCAACGATAAGGGCGGCTGTGGTCATCTAAGGCTCCGCAACGAAGGGCCGCACATCTGGAGGTGCGGCTGAGGTTAGTTTGTTGCGATCCTGCATAGGCGGAGAGACCGATAAGAGCAACGCTGAGCCTGATCCAGAGGCAATTGCTTAAAAATTAGGCGATTGACATTGGGGT
This sequence comes from Thalassovita autumnalis, assembly GCF_001458255.1. Lineage (GTDB taxonomy): Bacteria > Pseudomonadota > Alphaproteobacteria > Rhodobacterales > Rhodobacteraceae > Thalassobius > Thalassobius autumnalis. The sequence continues at coordinate 348,499 of NZ_CYSB01000025.1, read as the reverse complement.
GGCTAAAAACGTAGCGGGTTTCGTTGAAACTCCCTCAATCTCTGGTCTAGCCAGAGAGTAACGCACAAGGATTAAGCAGTCATGCCGCTCAGGCTTGCAGATAAAACCATCACATCCCCGGTCTTTCTGGCCCCGCTGGCCGGAATCACCGATCTGCCGTTTCGCGATCTGGTGTCGCGTTTTGGGGCTGGGCTGGTGGTCAGTGAAATGGTGGCCAGTCAGGAAATGGTTCAGGCCAAACCCGGCGTGCGCGAAAAGGCCGAATTGGGCTTTGACAAGGTGAACACCGCCGTGCAGCTGGCTGGGCGCGAGGCCTCGTGGATGGCGCTGGCGGCCAAGATGGTTGAGGACAATGGCGCCCAGATCATCGACATCAACATGGGCTGCCCCGCCAAAAAGGTGGTGAACGGCTATTCCGGCTCAGCCCTGCTGAAAGATCTGGATCACGCCCTGACCCTGATTGAGGCGGTGGTGGAAGCCGTGGATCTGCCGGTCACCCTGAAAACCCGGCTGGGCTGGGATGACAACCTGCTGAACGCGCCTGAACTGGCCAAACGGGCCGAGGCCGCGGGCATTCAGATGATCACCATTCATGGCCGCACCCGCTGCCAGTTCTACAAAGGCAGCGCCGATTGGGCGGCGATCAACCGCGTGAAAGAGGCGGTATCGATCCCGGTGGTTGCCAATGGCGATATCTGTTCCGCTACAGACGCCCGTCAGGCGCTGGATCTTTCTGGCGCGGATGGGGTGATGATCGGGCGCGGATCGCAGGGACGGCCCTGGTTGCTGGCGCAGGTTGCGGCAGATCTTTTTGGGTCAGAGGCGCCAGAGGTGCCGGAGGGTGCGGCGCTCGCCGATATGATCGTCGCACATTATGAGGCGATGCTGGCTTTTTATGGCATGGATCTGGGGCTGCGTGTCGCCCGCAAACATCTGGGCTGGTATATGGATGAGGCAGGCACCCATACTGCGCTGCGCCGCGCTGTGCTGACCGAAAAGGATCCGGCCAAGGTCATCAAACTGCTGCCGCAGGCCATTTTGCACCCAGAGGAGGCCGCAGCATGACCGGTGAGGCGCAGATGGACGTAAACCTGTGGTCGTCATTGCCCATTCCCGGCGTGTTGATCGACCCGGAGGATCGGATCACCGATATCAATTCCGCCGCTGAAGGGTTCCTGAACACCTCGGCCAAATCCATTCAGGGTGAACCTGTCTGGGACCGCATCATGGTTGATGCCCCGATGGAAGAGGCCTTTGAGCGGGCGCGGGAAACCAATTCGCCGCTGTTTGTGAACGATGTGGATGTGGGCACCGGCAGCCGGGCGCCGCTGCATTGCAATCTGCAGATCGCCCCCCTTCAGGGCCGGCCGGGGCATATGATCTTCCTCATTTCGCCACGCGAGTTGGCAGGGCGGATGACGCAGAGCAATTCGGTCAAATCCGCGGCCAAATCCGCGATCGGCATGGCCGAGATGCTGGCGCATGAGATCAAGAACCCGCTGGCAGGGATCACCGGCGCGGCGCAGCTTTTGTCCATGAACCTCAGCCCCGAAGATCTGGAGCTGACGGATCTGATCGTTGAAGAAAGCCGTCGGATTGTGAAGCTGCTGGAGCAGGTGGAGCAGTTTGGCAACCTGTCTGAGCCAGAGCGGCAAGAGGTCAATATTCACGACGTGCTGGACCGCGCACGACGTTCGGCCCTGCTGGGCTTTGGCGCGCATATGAAGATTGTTGAGGATTACGATCCCTCGCTGCCTATGGCACTGGGGGATCCGGATCAGCTGCTGCAGGTGGTTCTGAACTTGGTAAAGAACGCCTCGGAAGCTGCTGATAAAAAAGGCGGAAACATCCGCCTTCATACCTTCTACGAACACTCGTTCCGCCTGCGGCGTGCGGATGGCACCGGCCAATCGTTGCCGCTGCAGATCGAGATCATCGATGACGGGCCGGGTCTGCCCGAAGACATCAAGGGCGATATCTTTGATCCCTTTGTCTCGGGACGGGAAAACGGCACCGGTCTGGGGCTGGCGCTGGTCAGCAAAATCATATCCGACCACGGCGGCTGGATCTCGGTGGACAGCACCCCCGGCCGCACGGTTTTCAAAATATCTCTGCCGCTCGCAGAGGCGCCAAAGAAGCGCTTAAAAAAGGAGAGCTAACCGATGGATGGCACCGTTCTGGTCGCGGATGATGACCGCACGATCCGTACCGTTTTGACCCAAGCGCTGACCCGCGCCGGCTGTAAGGTGCATGCCACCTCGTCGCTGACCACGCTGATGCGCTGGGTGGCCGAAGGTAAAGGTGATGTGGTGATTTCGGATGTGGTCATGCCGGACGGTAACGGATTGGAAATGTTGCCGAAAATAGCACAGGATCGGCCAGGATTGCCGGTGATCGTCATCTCGGCCCAGAACACCATCATGACCGCCATTCAGGCCGCCGAGGCCGAGGCTTATGATTATCTGCCCAAACCCTTCGATCTGCCCGATCTGATGAAACGCACCGCCAAGGCGCTGGAGCAGCGTCAGCGTGCAGCGCCCGCAGCCCGCGTTGAAGAGGCTGAGCGCCCGGATGAACTGCCACTTGTGGGGCGCACACCTGCGATGCAGTCGCTCTATCGCCTTGTGGCGCGGGTGATGAATACCGATCTGCCGGTGCTGATCGCTGGTGAAAGTGGGACGGGTAAGTCACTGATTGCACGAGCAATTCACGATTTTTCCGACCGTCGCACGCTGCCCTTTGTCACCGTGACGGCCAGTGACCTGCAGGACATCGAGGGCCCATCGCGCAGCCTGGCGCGGGTCAAAGGCGGCACGCTGCTGATCGATGAGATCGGCGATGTGGACGCCGAGGTACAAGCACGCATCGTGCGGATGATCGACAATCCCGGCGAACATGTGCCGCGCTTCATGGCGACCAGCCAGACCGACCTGACCGAAGCGCTGGATCGTGGCGATATTCGTCAGGACCTCTATTACCGGCTGAGCGGTGCAACGCTGATGGTGCCCTCGCTGCGGGAGCGGGTGGAGGATATTCCGCTCTTGGCCGAACACTTCCTGTTGCGGGCAGAACGGGATGGCCAGCCGTCACGTCGCCTGTCTGAGGACGCGATGGAATTGATGCGCAGCTACAGTTGGCCCGGCAATGTGCGCCAGCTGGAACATGCGGTGCGCCGTTTGGTGCTGACCTCCCGCGCTGAAGAGATCACCCGGTCCGAGGTGGAGATGGTGCTGGGCAACCAGCCCGAGATGGAGCCGGTGCTGGGCGGCGGTGATACTGAAAAGCTCTCGGCCTCGGTCGCGCGTCATCTGCGCCGCTATTTCGATTTGCATGGCGCCATGTTGCCGCCCGCCGGGCTATACGCGCGGATTCTGCGTGAGGTGGAGCTGCCGCTGATCGAAATCGCACTTGAAGCCACAGGTGGCAATCAGGCGAAATGCGCGGATCTCTTGGGCATCAACCGCAATACGCTGCGCAAGAAGATCACCGATCTGGATATTAACGTGACACGACGCCGGAAATTGATGTAAAACCGCAACAATGGCGTGGCAAATCGGTTGGAAACATTGGTTTGACCCCCAAATAAAGCGGTTCGTCGCGCAAAGCGACACATCAGAATGAGGGCAAAGCGTGGCCTCCGAGGCACAGCAGAAACGCTCATGGGCGAAAATCAGCCGGTTGCGACGGCAGCGGAGGGTGCAGAATATTGCCACCTTCTGTCTGGTGGTCCTTGCGCCGGTTCTGGTGATCGCCACCTATCTGGTGCTTGGCCCTCTGGATCAGGGGGCGTCGTCATTCTCCCTTCGGGTGATCCTGCTGGCCGATTTCGTCTATGCGATGTTGGTGGCTGCGTTGGTTCTGCAAAGGATCGTGGCGCTGATCGCGGCGCGTCGGGCAAAATCCGCAGGATCCCGGCTGCACCTGCGCCTGACCGGCGTCTTTGCAATTCTGGCGTTGATCCCCACAGTTTCGGTGGCCATCTTTGCAGCCTTGACCGTGAACATCGGCCTTGAAGGCTGGTTTTCGGACCGCGTGCGGCAGGTGGTTGGCACCTCGTTGGAGGCGGCGGAAGCCTATGAGGAAGAGCACCGCCGTGATCTGATGCTGGATATTTCAGCGCTGGCCGATCACATTGATCGATCAAGGCGGCAGACCTTTTTCATGACCGATGGTGATGTGCGGATCGTGCTGGCCCAGGGGCAGGCGCAGATCCAGCGTGGCCTGCGTGAGGCCTATGTAATCGACGGTACCGGCCAGATCCGCGCCCGGGGGGAACGCAGCTATCTGTTTGATTTCGAACAACCTTCCTCAAGTCAACTGCAGGCCGCCAGTGAAAATGGCGCGCAGATCATTGAGGATTGGGAAAACAACGAGTTCCGCGCGCTGGTGCGGCTGAATGAGTTTGTGGACCGGTTCCTGTATATCAGCCGTGAGGTCGATGGTGAGCTGCTGAGCCTGTTGGATGACACCAAAGAAACCGCGCAGTTTTATCAGCAGTTGGAAAGCGAACGCGGACGGGTGCTGTTTGAATTTGGCCTGATCTATCTGGGCTTTGCGGTGATCCTGATCCTGGCCGCGATCTGGCTGGGGCTGTGGTTCGCCGAACGTTTGTCGCGTCCGGTTGGGCGGTTGACTGGTGCGGCGCAGCGCGTCGGGGCGGGCGATCTGGATGTGCGGGTGATGGAAGAGGATGGCGATGATGAAATCGCCATGCTGGGCCGGTACTTCAACCAGATGACCCGACAGCTAAAAGCGCAGCGCGAGACGCTGTTGGAAAACACCGAACAGATCGAACGCCGGCGCCGGTTGTTTGACTCGGTTCTTAGCTCCGTTACTTCCGGCGTTGTTGGTCTGGATGAGGAGGGGCGCGTGACCTTTGTGAACCGGTCGGCAGAACGTCTGTTGGATTGGGGCGAAGACCACGCCAGCCTGGCGCTCTCGGTTGCGGTGCCGGAGTTTGCATCGCTGTTTGAGCGGCTGAAAGCGGATGAGCTGGGCACCCTGCAGGAAGAGGTCAAGGTGACCCGCAACGGTCAGTTGGAAAACCTGCTGGTGCGGATGGCAACGCGTTACGGCGAAGAGGGCGTGCCAGAAGGTTACGTAGTGGCCTTTGACGACGTCAGCGATCTGGTGGCCGCACAGCGTATGGCGGCCTGGGGTGACGTGGCGCGCCGGATTGCCCATGAGATCAAGAACCCGCTGACGCCCATTCAGCTGTCGGCGGAGCGGATCAAGCGTAAATTCAGCCGCCATCTGAACGAAGATAATGCTGACAGCCTGGCGCAGCTTACTGAGGTTATTGTGCGCCAAACCAACGACTTGCGGCGCATTGTTGATGAATTTTCCAAATTTGCCCGGATGCCGGAACCCGAGCGCCGCCCCGAGGATCTGCGCCAGTTGGTGCAGGATGCGGTGCTGTTGCAGCAGGCCGGGCAGCCGGATGTGACGATCACCGCCAATCTGCCAGAGGGGGCGGTTTTGGCCGATCTTGACGCAACGATGATTTCGCAGGCGCTGACAAATCTGATCAAGAACGCCGGTGAAGCTATTGAAAGTTATAACAAAAAATCACCTGATACCCCGATCAGCGGCCAGATCAATATTACCATGTGTGGCGAGGGGCGCAGCGCGGTGATCCGGATTATGGATAATGGCATCGGCCTGCCCGAGGACCGGACGCGGCTGTTTGAACCCTATGTGACCACGCGTAGCGAAGGCACCGGGCTTGGCCTGCCGATTGTGAAGAAAATTATTGAAGAACATGGCGGTACGCTCTCACTCGAAGATGCGCCGGCATTCGAAGAAGGGGCCCGCAGAGGCGCCATGGCAATCATCCGGCTGGGGGTGACCTCCACCGGCAAAGACAGCGAAGACACAGCCGCAACAGAGGCGGCAGAATGACAGACGTGAGGACAAGATGAGTGATATTCTGATTGTTGACGACGAAAAGGACATTCGCGAGCTGATCTCGGATATCCTTGAAGATGAAGGCTTTACCACCCGCCTTGCAGGTAACTCTGATGAGGCGATGAATGAGATCAACGGCGAACCGCCAGCGCTGATCATTCTGGATATCTGGCTCAAGGACAGCCGGATGGACGGGATCGACATTCTGAAAACGGTGAAGCGGGACAATCCGGATGTGCCAGTGGTGATCATTTCGGGGCACGGCAATATTGAAATTGCGGTCGCGGCGATCAAACAGGGCGCTTACGATTTCATCGAAAAGCCGTTCAACATCGATCAGCTGCTGGTGGTGATCCGCCGGGCGATGGAAACCTCGCGGCTGCGGCGTGAAAACCAGAAGCTGCGGCGCAAGGGCAGCAATGAGGCCGAGATGATCGGCGATACTGCCTCCTTCCGTACCCTGGTGGGCCAGCTGGAGAAGGTGACCAAATCCAACGGTCGGGTGATGCTCTCGGGTCCCTCCGGCGTCGGGAAAGAGGTGGCTGCGCGCTACATCCATGCCCAATCCAACCGGGCCTCGGCCCCCTTTGTGACGGTTGGCTGCGCCACGATTGAGCCTGAGCGGATCGAAGAGGTGCTGTTTGGCCGCGAAAGTGCAGAACGCGGCGTGGAGCCGGGGCTGTTGGAGCAGGCGCATGGCGGCGTGATCTTCTTTGATGAGGTTGCGGATATGCCGTTGGGCTCACAGTCCAAGATCCTGCGGGTTCTGGTGGATCAGCAGTTCCAGCGGGTTGGTGGCGCGGACAAGGTGCGGGTGGATCTGCGGGTGATTTCCTCCACAAGCCGCGATCTGGAGGGTGAGATTGCCGCCGGGCGTTTCCGGCAGGAGCTGTATCATCGTCTGAACGTGGTGCCGATCGCCGTGCCTTCGCTGGAAGAACGCCGCGAGGATATTCCGGTGCTTGCGCAGCATTTCATTGAGATGTTCAACCAGACCCAGGGCCTGCCGCTGCGCGAATTGTCCGAGGATGCGGTTGCGCTGATGCAGACCATGCGTTGGCCCGGCAATGTGCGCCAGCTGCGCAACCTGATTGAACGGGTGCTGATCCTGGGCGATGGCAGTGGCGCGATTGAGGCCAAGGAACTGCCGGGCAGCAGCGAAGGGGGCGACAGTTCCGATCAGGTGGTTCTGACCGGCACCTTGGCAACCTTGCCGCTGCGGGAGGCGCGGGAAGTCTTTGAACGGGAATACCTGCTGACGCAGATCAACCGCTTTGGTGGCAACATCAGCCGTACCGCCAATTTTGTTGGCATGGAACGTTCCGCTCTGCACCGCAAGCTGAAGTCGCTGGGGGTCGTGACCACCTCCAAGGCGGGCGCGCGGGTTGCGACAGTGGATAAAGAAACCGCCGAGGCTGAATAAGCCCCGGCGGTCAAATCGTCGATTCAGATGTGGGTGTTAGCTGGGCTCACCCACCTGAAGCTTGCCATTGACCCGCACAACGCAGGACTTGGCGCTGATGCCCTTCATGGTGACCGGCACTGAAACCGAGGTGCCGTTGTCACACATCGGCAGCGACACCTGGCTGTAGCCCTGATCCATCATACATTGCGCTTTCACCCGGCTGCGCAGATCTTCGTTGATGTCCACGGTGTAGGGTTCCGGGCGGGTCCAATAGGTTTCGGTCAGGCAGTTGCCTTTGTCGTCACAGATTTTGCGTTCGCGGGGTTGCGGCGCGGTGTAGCGGATCTGGGTTTGCACCGGCGCATCGCGCAGCGCCTGAACGTCACAATTGGTGATGTCGCGGTCACGGTCCTGCACGCTTTTGCCGGCCTGATGATAGACGGTGTAATTACAGCCGCTCAATAAAACGCCGCAGAGGGCGACTAGGGCGAATCGTTGCATCTATGTCTCCTTTTTTATTGCCAAGACGGTGCCGTGATGGCCCATGTTATTCAATTGCATTGACCGTTTGGGCTGCGCATGCGATGCAAAGCGCCTGATTGCAGGGGAACATGTGATGAAGGTCATCATCTGCGGGGCAGGGCAGGTCGGCTGGCAAATCGCCCGCCATTTGTCTGGTGAAAAGAACGACGTCACCGTGGTCGACAACAATGCCGATCTGGTGCGCCGGGCCACGGATACGCTTGATGTGCAGGGGATTGCGGGCTTTGCCTCTTACCCGGATGTTCTGGATCAGGCTGGAGCGCGGGACGCGGATATGATCATCGCGGCGACCCATTCCGATGAGGTCAACATGGTGACCTGTCAGGTGGCGCATTCGGTGTTTGCCATTCCGCGGAAAATCGCCCGTCTGCGGTCACAAAGCTATCTGACCGCGATTTATTCGGACCTCTACCGGCGTGACCACATGCCGATTGACGTGGTCATCAGCCCCGAACGCGAAGTGGCCGAGGCAGCGCTGCAGCGCATCGCCTCACCGGCCGCCTTCGACACAGAAAAGTTCCTGTCCGGCAAGGCGCATCTTTTGGGCATCAGCATCGAAGAGGGCTGTCCGGTGGTGAACACACCGTTGCGCCAGCTGAACGATCTGTTTTCCACCCTGCGCGCGATTGTGGTGGGGATCCGCCGTGACGGCCGTCTGTTCGCGCCGGAGCCGGGCGATCAGATCTTTGTCGGGGATGAATGCTACATTTTCACCGTGAACGAAGACATCAACCGTACGATGGAAATCTTTGGCAAAGAATCCAAAAAACAGGAACGTGTGGTCATCATCGGCGGCGGCAACGTTGGGCTTGCGGTGGCGCGCTCGCTTGAAGAACGCACCGAACGGGTGCGGGCCAAAGTGGTGGAGCGCAACCGTAGCATCGCCGAAAAAGCCGCTGATATTCTTGAGAAAACCATCGTTTTGCATGGTGACGGTCTGGACGTTTCTCTGCTGTCAGAAGCCAACATTGAACGCGCTGATGCGGTCCTTTGTGTGACGGATGACGATAAGACCAACATGCTGGCAGCGGTACGTGCCAAGGCCGAAGGCTGCCCGATGGCCATCGCGCTGATCAATGACCCGACGCTGGTGCCGATGATGGCACCGCTGGGCATCGATGCCTACGTCAACCCACGCTCAACCACCGTGTCGTCGATCCTGCGCCATGTGCGGCACGGCAAGGTGCACAGCGTATATTCCATCGGCGACGCCGAAGCGGAGATGATTGAGGCAGAGGTGCTTTCGACCTCCCCCATCGCGGGCCGCAAGATCCGCGACATTGAGTTTCCCGAAGGTGTGCTGGTGGGCGGCGTGCTGAAAGGCGACAAGGTGGTGAAACCGCTGGCCGACACCCGAATTGATGATGGGGACGTTGTAGCGCTGTTTTCTCTGGCCTCCGACGTGCCTGAGGTGGAGCGGCTGTTGCAGGTCTCCATCGATTTCTTCTAGCATTCACCAATAGCATAGGGACCCCTGTGATGTGGGCGCGGCTGCTTGAGCAACCATTGTTTCTGTTGATGGCGGGGATTTCTGCGCTGTCGATGTTGGTGCCTGCTGCCCATGCTTTTGCCTTGGAAAACGCTGCTGAGGGGCGGGCCTTTCTCTATTCCGCAGTTCTTGGCGGTCTGATGGTTGCGCTGGTCGGGATCGCCCGGGCCAATCTGCTGCGCCGGCGCGGCGAAATGGGCAATCTGCTGGCCCTGTTTGCCGGGCTTGCGGCGCTGCCGCTGTTTCTGGCGCTGCCGTTTTATGAGGCGCTGCGCACCACGTCCTACCTCAATGCCTATGTGGAGATGGTCTCGGCGCTGACCACCACGGGCGCTGCGTTTTTTGACGCCGATCGCCTGAGTGACACGTTGCACCTGTGGCGCGGCATGGTCGGCTGGATGGGCGGCGCGCTGATCTGGGTGGCGGCGGCGGCGATCCTGGCACCGCTGAACCTTGGCGGTTTTGAGGTCACTGCGACGGCTGAGCCTGGTCAAAGCGATGTGCTGCACGGTCGGTTCGAACGGCCCGATCCCCAGCGTCGGATCATCCGCGTGGCGGTGCAGCTGTTGCCGATCTACATCGGATTGACCGTTGCGCTATGGGTTATGTTGACGATCAGCGGCGACCGGCCCTTGGTGGCGCTGATCCATGGCATGTCGGTGATGGCCACCAGCGGGATCACCCCGTTGCAATCAGCCGGGGAGGCGCAGGCCGGTGTCACCGGTGAGGCGATCACCGCCCTGTTCATGCTGTTCGCCCTGTCGCGGCTGACCTTTTCCACCGACACGATCACCACCTCCCGCCGTGGTCTGCATGAGGATCCGGAATTCCGTCTGGGGCTGGTGCTGGTCGTTGCTGTGCCAACGCTGCTGTTCATGCGCCATTGGGTGGCCTCCTACAGTATGGAGGAGGAGCAAAGCGTCATGGTGGCGCTTCGGGCGCTTTGGGGTGGTCTGTTCACCACGCTGTCGTTCCTGTCGACCACCGGGTTTGAAAGCGTTGAGTGGAAGACCGCGCGCGATTGGTCTGGCCTGCCGACGCCGGGCCTCATTTTTCTCGGCCTGGCGATGATTGGCGGCGGCGTGGCAACAACCGCGGGCGGTGTGAAGCTGCTGCGTGTCTGGGCGCTCTACCTCAATGGACTGCGTGAGATTGAACGGCTGGTGCACCCGTCCTCCGTGGGGCGCGCCCATGGGATGAGCCGCCGCATCCGCCGTCAGGGGGCCTATATCGCCTGGATCTTCTTTATGATGTTTGCCCTGTCGCTAGCTTTTTTCACCATGGTCTTTGCGGGCTACGGATCGGATCTGCAAACCGCACTGACGTTGGCGATTGCCGGCCTGTCGACCACTGGACCGCTGGTCAGCATTGCGCCGGAAACCACGGTGCACCTGTCCTCACTGGCGCCGGTAGCGAAATTGACCTTTGCTGCGGCGATGGTGCTGGGCCGGCTGGAGATGCTGGCGATTGTGGCGCTCTTTACCTCTGGGCTGTTCCGCCGCTAGGTCACCGATTGGCCACAGTGGCTCATGCGAAGATACCCTGTTGATTTTTGGGGTGGAAACTCCTCTGCTGGCGCGACATAGTAGCACCTATTGATGAACAGGGACGCTGGAAAAGCGGCAAATAATAAAAGGTAACCATAAATGGCTTCCGACAAACAGAACCTGCAAGACGCCTTTCTGAACCACACCCGGAAAACGAAAATCCCGGTGACCATCTTTCTGATCAACGGCGTGAAGCTGCAGGGGGTCATCACCTGGTTTGACAATTTCTGTGTGCTCCTGCGCCGTGACGGCCAGTCGCAGCTTGTCTACAAACACGCAATCTCGACCATCATGCCGGCACAACCCATCAACCTTTACGATGGTGAAGAGTCCTAATTGGAAACACATGAACGGATCGCGACCCGCGCCTGGGTTCTGCATCCTGATCTGAAAACCGACAAGAACCGTCGTGAAGCAGACTATGCCTTGGAAGAGGCGGTCTCGCTTGCGGCGGCTTTGCCCGATTTGGAGGTGGTTGGTTCCACCAAAGTGCCGCTGCCCCGCGCGCACGCGGGCTACCTGTTTGGCTCGGGTAAGATTGAGGAACTGAAGCAGCTGCTGAAGGCGAATGAGGTCGAATTGGTGCTGATCGACGGGCCGGTGACGCCCGTGCAGCAACGCAACCTAGAAAAGGCCTGGAAGGTCAAACTGCTGGACCGCACCGGGCTGATCCTTGAGATCTTCTCGGATCGGGCCCGCACCCGTGAAGGTGTGTTGCAGGTGGAAATGGCGGCGCTGAGCTATCAGCGCACCCGACTGGTGCGCGCCTGGACCCACCTGGAACGCCAGCGGGGGGGATTGGGCTTTGTCGGCGGTCCCGGCGAAACCCAGATTGAGGCCGACCGCCGTGCGATTGACGAACAGCTGGTGCGCCTGCGCCGTCAGTTGGACAAGGTGGTGAAAACCCGCGAATTGCACCGCGCCGCGCGCGCCAAGGTGCCGTTTCCGGTGGTTGCACTAGTGGGCTACACCAACGCTGGCAAATCCACCCTGTTCAACCATCTGACCGGCGCCGATGTGATGGCCAAAGACATGCTCTTTGCCACGCTGGATCCGACCATGCGGCGGGTCGATCTGCCCGACAACGGGCCTGAGGTGATCCTCAGTGACACGGTGGGCTTCATCTCGGATCTGCCAACGGAACTGGTCGCCTCCTTCCGCGCCACGCTGGAAGAGGTTCTGAGCGCTAACCTGATCCTGCATGTACGTGACATTGCCCATCCCGAAACCGAGGGGCAGGCGGAAAACGTGCTGTCGATCATGGAGAGCCTGGGTGTGGGCGAAGACACCCCGGTTCTGGAGGTCTGGAACAAGATTGACCTCCTGGACGAGGACACCCGCGAGGTGATGAATGAACGCGCAGACCGTGAAGAGGATATCTTTGCGATCTCCGCGATCACCGGGGAGGGTCAGGGCAAACTGCTGGACGCGGTAAAGGCCAAGCTGGCCTCGGAAACCCATGAAAGCCAGCTGAGCCTCAGCTTTGCCGAGGGCCGCAAACGCGCCTGGCTGTTTCAGGAGGATCTGGTGCAGCAGGAAGAACAGACCGAGACGGGTTTTGACCTCACTGTGCGCTGGACCGCCCGGCAGGAAAAACGCTTCCGCGATCTTTAAGATCAGTTAACCAAATGGTGCGCGCCTTTCCGGCGCGCGCCCTATACCTCGGCCTGACGGCCTCAGGATTTTTTTGAGTATTTAGGGAAGGTGAAAGATGTTTTCATCTTGCCAAAAATACTCAAATCCCAAGCCTTCCGCGAAAACAGAGCTAGTTGACCGGACGCAGCACCGTCACGCCAACGGCGGCCGCGCGGGCCAGATCCTGATCCAGCGACATCGGGATGTATTCGCCGCGCCGCCACAGCTCGCCCAGATCATCATAGTAGCGTGACAGGAAGTGGCCGGACTGCCCGGTGGCGGTGATGAAAACCGAACTGTCTGGATCTTCAAAGTCGTAGACCCCGCGATAGCCTGCGCCGTGAATGTTGCGGAAAGGATCAGCCGCATCCCCGGAGGCCAGGCCGCGCATCAACGTTTGATCACCGCCCGAGGTGGGCTGGCGGATGTTCACGAAACTGCGCAGCAGTGGCACATCACCCAGCACCGGGTGGTCGTGGGCGGCCTGATGCGCCTCGCCCCATTGCAGGCTTTCCAAGGCCTGACCGTAGCGTTCTTCGATCCACAGCAGGGCATCATCCAGCGCGAGGCGTGCCATATCGGTGCAGCTTTCCACCGGGGCGGATTGGATCACGTCGCACCAGATGCTGGCACCATCAACGTCGCGGTATACACGTTCGATAAAAAGCGGCTCCACCTGATTGAACTGATCGGCCAGCGGGCCCAGATCGTCGCGGATCAGACGTTCCTGCAGGGCGCGGACCCAGGCAGCGTAGATCAGCGGTTCGGGCATATGTTCGTTCATCTCACCGTTCCAATTGGCCAGGAGCGCCAGTGCGCGCTGTCTTTGCCTCTCGGGCGTGCCATCAGGGGCGGCGGCGCCGGTGAACCACAGATCCGCCCCGATCAGCGGCAGCAGGGTGCGGGCGGCGGGGCTGACGGTATCCAGCTGGGTTTCGATGAAGCTGTCGCGGGTGTGGACCTGACGGCTTTGCATCAGCCGGGTCCAGCGCTGGATTCGCTGGGTGTCGCCCCAGTCAAAGCTGACATGCAGTGGGAAGGGGCGATCCACGGTCTTGTTGTTGGTATTGCCGACAATGCCGCCGATCGGGTTCACAAACTCTGGGTTGGCGGCATAGGAATGGCTGCCCTGCCAGCGGTTTTCTTCCAGCCAGCCGGGACTGGGCATGCGGCCCTGACTTTGGTGGCCGGATTGGCGACGGGGCATTTTGCCCAGTGTTTTCATGGCGATCTGGCTCTCATCCACCAGCACCATATTCAACGCCGGGGCGACCATATCTTCGCCTGCAGCCATCGCGCCCTGCACGGTGCGGGCATACATGACATTGATCGCCGCGGTGATGGAGCGGTCTTCTTCGGTCAGCGCAGTCCAGTTCAGCGTTGCGACGTGACCTTTGGGGGTGATGGTGCCGATGTCGTTAAAGCTGGCGGGCAGGACCGGGCCGTTATCACTCCAGCGCAGGGTCAGGGTCACGGGTTTCTCTTCGGCGACCTGTAGGATCGATTTGCGGCTGCGGAAGGGCTTGAAGCCCTCGGGCGTGCGGTATTCTTCGGAATTTTCTGGGTTCAGTTCCTCAACATAAAGGTCCTGATCATCCAGATAGGCGGCGGTGATGCCCCAGCCCAGTACGTCTGAGCGGCCCGACAAAACGGCGGGAATGCCCGGGATGGTGGCGCCGATCACGCCGCCCTGTTGCAGCTGCAGCCGGGCCAAATACCAGCTGCCGGGCGCGGTGAAGCCCATATGCGGATCGCTGGCCAGAAGTGTGCCACCCGCGGCGGAGCGGCTGGTGGCGGCGGCCCAAGCGTTGGAGGCGCCGGAGAAACCAGCGCGACTAAAGGGCGACAGCGGATGTTCTGGCAGCGGGGTGGAGGCCGTAAAACGCGGCAGCGTGGCATCAAACAGATCTGCGTAGCGGGGCAGCGCGGCAATGCCAGCCCCAGGCGCATCAGGCAGAATGTCCAGCAGCCGTTCCGCAGGCAGCAAGAGCGAGGTGCGGGCGCGCAGCACTTCGGTGTCAATCTGGCCGGTCAGTCGCAGCGCCATCAGTTTCACCATGGCGATGCTGTCGGCGGGCTGCCAGGGGGCGATTGGCATGTTGAACAGGAACATCTCAGGCGCGCCACGGCCCAGGGCGTTCTGGTTGATCTCATCCAGGCGCGCGTTCACCCCGTCGGCGTAGGCTTTCAGGGCCACCTGCGTGCGGGCATCCTGATGGCGCACCGCCGCCTGCGCCAGCGGGTAGAGGTCAAGCCGGCGCATCACTGTGTCAATCTCAACCGTGCGGGTGCCAAAAACCTCGGACAGGCGGCCCTGCACGGTGCGGCGCAGCGTCACCATCTGCCACAGGCGGTCCTGCGCATGGGCATAGCCCAGGCCAAAGAACACATCCGCATCGCTGGCGCCCAGAATATGCGGCACATTGGCATTGTCGCGCACGATTTCCAGCGGCGCGGAGAGGCCCGAAACCTGCAGCGTTTTGTCGTAATCGGGCAGCGAACGGGAGGCCAGGAAGTAGATCCCCAGCATGGTCAGCACCGCCACCGCGATCATCCCACCGGTCAATCTCATAAGCCACCGGAAAATCAATGCCATGGTGTTGTCCTGTTCACTCTTGCCTTTGCCGCGCTAGCTAGCCACAAACCAAGAGAAACACAAATACCGAGGGGGTAAAAATGGCAAAAGTAGCATTTCTCGGCCTAGGCGTGATGGGCTACCCGATGGCGGGCCATCTGGTGCAGGCCGGTCATGAGGTCACCGTTTACAATCGCACCGCCGCAAAAGCGGAAAATTGGGTGGTAGAGCATGGTGGCGCGATGGGTGTGACCCCACGCGAAGCGGCCGACGGCGCGGATTTTGTGATGGCCTGTGTGGGCAATGACGATGACCTCCGCTCGGTCTGTCTGGGCGATGACGGTGCCTTTGCCGGTATGGCGGAAAACACCATTTTTGTGGATCACACCACGGTTTCGGCCAAAGTCACCGCAGAGCTGTATGATGTGGCCAAGGGGCAGGGCGTGGCCTTTGTGGATGCGCCGGTGTCTGGCGGTCAGGCCGGTGCGGAAAACGGTCAGCTGGTTGTGATGTGTGGCGGCGATCAGGCCGACTATGACAAAGCCGAGGCGGTGATCGACGCCTATGCGAAGCTGTGCAAACGTCTGGGTGACAGCGGCGCGGGGCAGAAGACCAAGATGGTCAACCAGATCTGCATCGCAGGTCTGGTGCAGGCGCTGTCTGAGGGTCTGAACTTTGCCGAAAAGGCTGGTCTGGATGCACGCGATGTTGTCGAAGTGATCGGCGGTGGGGCTGCGGGCAGCTGGCAGATGGTGAACCGTGTGGGCACCATGGCGGATGATGAGTTTGAACACGGCTTTGCGGTGGACTGGATGCGCAAGGATCTGGGCATTTGTCTGGACACCGCGGATGAGATTGGCGCCTCACTGCCGGTCACCGCGGTTGTGGATCAGTTCTACAAGGATGTGCAGGCCTTGGGCGGTGGTCGCTGGGACACCTCAAGCCTGATCAAACGCCTGCGCGCGCTGTCGTAAGACGGGTTCCGATACGAATGTACTGAGAGGCCGGATGGCCTCTTAGTCGTTTTTGGACGGGGGCGCTTTCAGTGTCCCGCGGTTTTCGAAAACAGGTTGATCACCAAAATACCCGCCAGGATCATCGCGATCCCCAGCACCGCGGGCCAGTCAAGCTTCTGACCGAAGACCAGATAGCCGATGATGGCGATCAACACTATGCCTAGCCCACTCCAGAGCGCATAGACCACACCCACAGGCAATGTCTTGAGCGTTAGCGACAGCAGCCAGAAGCTGGTGCCATAGGCAATCACCACCAGAACCGACGGCAGTAGTTTGGAAAACTGTTGGCTGGCCTGCAGGGCCGAGGTGCCGATGGTTTCGGCGGCAACCGCCAGGAGCAGGATCAGATAGGTCTTGGGCATGGGCGGCTCCGGCGGTTAGGTGGCGATATACCAATCTTTGCGGTGGTTGACGGCGATGGTCAGGTTGATGACCAAGGCCCCCAGAAGGGAATAGAGAACCAGCGGAAGGTCAATCACAAATAGCGCCGCCGTGAACACGCCCAGGTCAAACAGCAGCTGCGTATAACCGGCGCGAAAACCGGTTTTTTCCTGAAGATACAGCGCCAGAATGCCGACGCCGCCGAGGGACGCGCCATGGCGGAACAGCGCCAGCAGCGCTGCGCCAGACAACATGCCGATCAACACGGCGCCCAAAATGGGATCCAGCGCCGCAAAGCTCACATAGCCAGGCATCAGGGTTGAGATCACCGACAGCATCGCCACCGCCGTAAAGGTCTTGAGCGTGAAGCGCCAGCCCATCCGCCGGATCGCCAGCCAATAAAACGGCAGGTTGACGACAAAGAACACCACGCCAAACCCATAGCCGGTGACATAGGAGATTAGTACCGCCAGACCCGCCGTCTGGCCGGTGACCAGCCCCAGATGGGTCAGCATCACCATCGCAAACGACGCCATGGTGGAGCCAAAGATCAGCCCCTGTGCATCAGCAAGAAGGCCATGTTTCTGCGGGTTTTTCTGTGTGTTCTCAACCATACATCGGCCTTATCGCTGCGTTGCAGAAAAATCCAGTGGGCAGGCAAGAAAAAACCTCCGGAAGGGATGCCTCCGGAGGTTCTGATTTTTTCAGTGCGGTGGGATTAGCCAACCAGCGCCTTGTTCAGGTTTTCGTCAATCTTCTCAAGGAAGCCCATGGTGGTCAGCCAGCCCTGATCGGGGCCAACCAGCAGCGCCAGGTCTTTGGTCATGTGGCCGGATTCAACGGTGTCGATGATGACCTTTTCCAGCGTTTCGGCAAACCGTTTCAGCTGAGCGTTGTCGTCCAGTTTGGCGCGGTGCTTCAGTGCGCCGGTCCAGGCGTAGATCGACGCGATCGAGTTGGTCGAGGTCGATTTACCTTCCTGGTGCTGGCGATAGTGACGGGTCACGGTGCCATGCGCGGCCTCGGATTCGACAATCTTGCCATCCGGGGTCATCAACTGGCTGGCCATCATGCCCAGCGAGCCAAAGCCCTGGGCAACCGTGTCGGACTGCACATCGCCGTCATAGTTCTTACAGGCCCAGACAAACTTGCCGTTCCATTTCAGCGCGCAGGCGACCATATCGTCGATCAAGCGGTGTTCGTACCAGATGCCGGCGTCTTTGAACTTATCCGCAAACTCGGTCTCATAGATCTCCTGGAAGAGGTCTTTGAACCGGCCGTCATAGGCTTTCAGGATGGTGTTCTTGGTCGACAGGTAAACCGGCCAGCCGACGTTCAGGCCGTAGTTCAGCGAGGCGCGGGCGAAATCGCGGATGCTTTCATCCTGGTTGTACATGCCCATGTAGACACCGGCGTCCGGCGCATCATAGACTTCACGTTCGATCACCTCACCATTGGCGCCTTCCCATTTCATGGTCAGCTTACCGGCCGAGGGGAAATGGAAATCGGTGGCCTTGTACTGATCACCAAAGGCATGACGGCCCACCACGATGGGCGAGGTCCAGCCAGGCACCAGACGCGGCACGTTCTGACAGATGATCGGCTGACGGAACACCACGCCACCCAGAATGTTGCGGATGGTGCCATTGGGGCTGCGCCACATCTTCTTGAGGCCAAATTCCTCAACCCGGGCTTCGTCCGGCGTGATGGTGGCACATTTGACGGCAACGCCTACTTCTTTGGTTTTTTCCGCCGCATCGATGGTGATCTGATCTTCGGTGCGGTCACGCTCTTCGATGCCCAGATCGTAATAGAGCAAGTCCACATCCAGATAGGGCAGGATCAATTTATCCTTGATGAACTGCCACATGATGCGGGTCATTTCATCGCCGTCCATTTCGACGATGGGGTTTTCAACCTTGATTTTCGACATAAGAGGAGTCTTTCGTACCTATATGAGTGCGATATTCTGACGCCTTAATACAGGAAATCTACGGCAAAGGCAATTGCGGTATGCGATGGTATACCGCGCGCAATACCTTTGACCGTAAATCCCTCAGTGCCGAAAACCCCTTATTGCGCAGCCACTGCCGCGCGGGTTTCAAGACGCTGCATCCAAAGCATCACAAAAAGTGCTGCAACCATGGCGATGGTCACCCCGATGGTTAGCGGCAAAGGTGTGCCGTTGAAGGTCAGGCCCACAGGGGCTGCGATGGCGGCGGAGATCACCGTCGCCACCCCGCCCGAGACCGAGGCGGCGGTGCCCGCGATATGGCCCATGGGTTCCATTGTGATGGCGTTGAGGTTGCCAAGGGTCAGGCCCGCGTTGAAGAAGACTGAGGTGATCCAGATCACGAAGACATAGAACATCGCATCCCCCGGCAGACCATTGAGGCCAAAACTCATCCAGGCCAGCGACATGGCGGAGGCGGCAACAACCTGCATGGCCACAGCCACGGTGATCATTCGGCGCATACCAAAGCGCATCACCATCGCCGCGTTCAACAGGCTGGCGGTGCCCGACACCAGCGCCACAACCGCAAACCAGAAGGGGAAGCTGGCGGCGCGGTCAAACACATCGTCAAAGATCGGCTGGATCAGGCTGATCGACATGAAGAGCGTGGCAAAACACAAGGTCTGCGTCGCAATCGACAGGCGCACCGTGGGGTGGGCAAACATCTCTTTGATGGCGCTGCCGATCTTGCCGACCTTAAAGGGGCGGCGGTTTTCAACGGGTAGGGATTCCGGCTGGCGCAGCATCAGCCAGCCCACAGAAAACACCGAGAAGATGATGAACGAGCCGAAGATACCGCGCCACCCAACAAGGCTGATCACCCCAGCGCCCAGCAGCGGCGCAACGGCCGGCACCAGCGTGAAGACCATCATCGCAAAGCTCATGATGCGCGCCATATCGCGGCCCGAATAAAGGTCACGCACAATAGCCAGCCCAACAACACGCGGGGCCGCCGCACCCAGGCCCTGCAGGACGCGGGCGATCAGCAGCATCTCCATCCCTTGGGTCAGCAGCGCCACGACCGAGGCCGCGATATAAAGCGCGGCGCCAATCACGATGACCTTCTTGCGGCCAAAACTGTCAGACAGCGGGCCGGTAAAGAAGGTGCCGATGCCCATACCAAAAACAAAGGAGGTCAGCACCAGCTGCGCCTGGTTCATGTCATCCGGGCTGAGGGCGCGGCCAATCTCGGGCAGGGCGGGCAGCATGGAATCGATCGAAAAGGCGATCGTGGCAAATAGCATCGCCAAGAGGGCGACAAACTCCACGCGGGAGAGGCGGGTGGGTTCAGACATCGGTCTACTTTCACTGGGTTTGCTTGGGCCAGAAATGTGACCCGAGACATGGCCCCGTAATCGCGGAGCACTTATGAGGGTAGCGCGACAGTGGCAGGACCGCTATACGCGCTAAATACGGTATTCATGCAGTAGGCAAGGTGTCGCCGAAGTTGACGAAACAGCCCGCTGGTGTTGCCTTAGGCGCTTGGCGGCTCGGCCTCTTCGTCGGTCTTGTCCACCGCTGCGGCTTGCGCATGGTTTTCGATGATTTCATCGATGACCTTCAGCCACATTTCAGTCGACTGCGCACCGGGCACGGCATGCTGACTGGCCACGATGAAGGTCGGGACCGAACCGACACCCATCTGCCGAGCCGCCTGATCGCGCTGCTGGATTTCAGCGGCATCGGCCTCACCCTCCAGCAGTTTGCGCACCACGGAGGCATCGAGACCCGCACTATCGGCGATATCGGCCAGCGTGTCGGTATCGCCAATGTCACGGCCATCGACAAAATAGGCTTTGAACAGGGCTGAAACCACGGCGGTTTGCTTGCCCTCCAGCCCGGCCCAATGGATCAAGCGATGGGCCTTCAGCGTGTTGGGGGTCACCTTGATCCCTTCAAGGTTCACCTTCAGCCCGGCCTGATCCGCATGCTGCTGCACCGGCATATAGGCCTTCACCGCAGCCTCTTTGCCACCAAACTTGGTCTCCAGATAGGTGCGGCGGTCCATGCCAGCGACGGGCATATCCGGGTTCAGCTGAAACGGATGCCATTCGATCACGAAGGGATGGCCGGGGCGCTGTTCCAAGGCGCGGTCCAGATAGGTCTTGCCAATGTAGCACCACGGGCAGATCGGATCCGACAGGATGTCCAGTTTCACTGCCTGTTCCATTGTATCCAAACCGTCCATTGCGCGCGCTCCTATAGAAGATCGCTGTGCCTAAACGGTTTCGTTCAAAAAGGAAAGATGCAGAACTGCACAGTGGACTTCACTTATTTGCGAAACCGCGGTCATGCCTTGACGGGATAGAGCGATTTCAGGGCCTTACGCGACAGTTTGCCGTTTGGATTGGTCGGCAGCACTGGCAGGTGCACCCAGTCGCGCGGTTGTTTGTAGCGCGCCAGCCGTTCCGAGGCAAAATCGGAAAGAAACGCTTTATCAATGGGTTCCGGGCTGCTGTAAAAGGCCACGATTAGCTTGGTGTCGGCCTTGACCTCAACGTCTGTGACGCCCAGTGCAGTGACGCCGGGCAGGCCTGACAGGGCGGCTTCAACCTCTAGCGGGGAAACGCGATAGCCGCCCGCATTCATCATGTCATCGCCACGACCTGCATAATCGATCTGACCATCCGCACGCATCACGCCGTGATCGCCGGTCAGGAACCAGCCGTCGCGGAACCGCGCCTTTGTGGCGTCTTCGGCGCCGAAATAGCCGAGCATCAGGCCGGGGTCCGTTTCGTGAACGCAGATTTCGCCTTCTTCCCCGACGTTTACGGTGCCATCCTCATTCCGTAGCGCAATCCGGCGACCGGTTTGCGGCTGGCCCAGGGCACCGTCCGTTGCCGGGTGATCGGGGCTGGAGGAGATGAAGGTCGAACATTCTGACATGCCGTAGGCTTCGTAAATCGCCTTGCCCCCGGTCGCACTTGCCCAGGCGGCGCGAATGGCCTCGGACAGTTTTTCCCCAGCCGCCAGACCATGTCGCAGTGTGGGCAGATCCAACTGGTCCTGGGACTGCAATATCTTGCGATAAACCCCTGGCGCAGCGGCAAAAAGCGTGGCGTCATGTTGTTTCAACAGGTGCGGCAGGTGATCCATCGCCACACCTTCGGCGGGGATCAGCGCGGTGGCGCCGACGGACCATGGATCCATCAACCCGGTGCCCAGTGTAAAGGTCCAGTTGAAGGCGCCAGCGTGTAACAGCCGGTCTGTGGGCTGCAGCCCGTACCAGCCCTGATGCATCATCTGCCGCGCCCAGATCGCGCGATGGGCGTGCATCACTGCACGCGGCGTGCCTGAGGTGCCTGAGGTGTAGATGATATAGGCCAGCCGATTGGGATCCCCCATTTCATAAGCGGCCTGCGGTAGGTTGCGCATCGCGGCCAGATCAGCTGTAGTGACGGTTTCAACACCTGCGGGGCAGGCCACTTCAGGATCCCGCAACACCGCACGGGGCGACAGCTGGGCGATCATCTTGGCAACCTCAGCCTCCGTCAGCATTGACGAGGTCGGCACCGGGATCAGCCCGACAGCTATGGCCCCCAGATAGGCGATCGGGAAATCCACCGTATTGCCCAGCCGCATCAGCAGGATGTCACCGGGTTTATAGCCACGTTGCAGCAGGCCGGTGCCTGTGCCGAGAACCGCCTGTTTCAGCTGCGCATAGCTCCACTCTTCGGCGCCGGTGGCGGACAGAACCGCGAGGGCGATTTTATCTGCGTGGTCGTCTGCCGCAGCCAGAACATGGGCGGCAAGATTGAAGGGCGTCGGGCAGGGCGCAAAGGCGCTTTGATCAAAGAGTGCTTGCATATCCCCGGGATAGGCAAAGGCCGGTCTGGTTGCAAGCTGCGTTGCAACATGGGGCGCAGACGCGTATGACAGCGCTATGACAGAACAGATGCCCCAAGGATCGATCGTTCGGATCGCGCGTGAGAACGGCAACCAGGAAAGCCCTGAGCCGCTGGATCTGCCAAGCCGTGTGCGCGAGCTGCGCAAATCGCGCGGTCTGACGCTGGAACAGGCGGCCGGGCAGGCGGGCCTGGCGCGGTCCACCTTGTCAAAGATCGAAAACGGGCAGATGTCACCGACCTATGAGGCGTTGAAAAAGCTGGCGACGGGGCTGGAGATTTCGGTACCTCAGCTGTTCACCCCACCCAGCCGGGAAAAGGTCAATGGCCGTATGGCGTTAACCCGCAATGACGAGGGCACCGGCCACGCCACCGCCACATATGAACATGAGATGCTGGGCGGCAGCCTGACCAAGAAGACCATGCTGCCCTATCGCGCCCGCGTTCGCGCCCGTTCGATGGAAGAATTTGACGGCTGGGTGCGTCACGACGGCGAAGAGTTCCTTTATGTGCTGACCGGCGTTGTGCGGCTTTACACTGAGTTTTACGAACCTGTCGAAATGCGTCGCGGGGATAGCGCCTATTATGACGCCACCATGGGGCATAACGTGATTTCGCTCAGCCCGGAGGATGCAACGATCCTATGGGTGACCTCACTGGTGTAACGCGCAGCCTCAGCACGATCTGAGTACGCGATCTAAGTGACAGCATGTGAAAAAGGCGGCCCCGCAAGGCCGCCTTTTCATTTGGAACCAAGGTGGTTCAGAGCCAGCCCTGAACCCGGCGGGACCCGCCCGAGATATCCTGGCCAATCCCATCAATTGTTGCGCAACCCGCCAGCAGGGTCAGGGTTGCGATGACAAAGAGTTTCTTCATGCCTGTTACTCCTCAGACCACCAAACGTCTGGCGTGTAGCCGATACGGTCGCCATAAATTGGTGTATTTTGCGGGAATTGCAACGTTTTGCGATGGGCGATGCGGGCCGGGCCGCCCGCCCAGAGCGGAATAACGTAGCGACCGGCCATCAACTGACGGTCCAGCGCCCGGGTTGCGGCGGTGAAATCCTCGCTTGAGGTTGCCGTCAGCATCGCCTGAATGGTGGCATCCACAGCGGCGGATTTCATCCCCATCAGGTTGCGCGAACCTTCGATATCGGCCTGCGCCGAACCCCAGTAAAGGTTCTGTTCATTGCCCGGGCTCAGCGACAGGTAGCGCACATAGGGCATCATGTCGAAGTCTTGCTTGTCGCGGCGTTCGGCAAATTGCGCGTTGTCAACCTGGGCGATCTGCATGGTGATGCCCAGACGTGTCAGCCCCTCACGGTAGATCTCCATGATCGACTGGGCTTCTTTGTCGCCCTGACGGATCACCACTTCGAAGGTGAAAGGCGCGCCATCGGCATTGACCAGCGTGCCGTCTTTGACGGTCCAGCCGGCCTCTTCCAGCAGGTTCAGGGCGGCGCGCGTGTCGGCGCGGTTGCGCGGGCTGTCGTCACCTTCGGGCAAGGTCAGACCTTCGATGGTGCCGGGCAGCAGATCCGCGGCGAAAGGTTGCAGGATCTCCAACACCTTGCCGGTGGCGGGGCCCTCTTGCAGCCCAAGGTGCGAGTTGGAGAAGTAGGACTGGATTCGGTTCTGACGGCCACCGGTGACGGTGCCGTTCACATAGGGGAAGTTAAAGGCGGTGATCATCGCCTGACGCACGCGCCAATCCTCAAACACCGGCCGGCGGGAGTTCATCACATAGCCCACCATGCCGGTGGGGCGTTGGTGCTTGATTTCAGATTTCAGCACGTCGCCATCAGAAACGGCTGGGAAGTCATACTGGCTGGCCCATTTTTCAGCATTGCCCTCGCGGTAGAAATTCATCTCTCCCGCTTTGAAAGCTTCAAACAGCACCGACTGGTCGCCGTAAAACTCAATCCGCAGCTCATCAAAGTTGCCGGTGCCTTGGCGGAAGGCCAGATCCTTGCCCCAATACTCGGGGTTGCGTTTCAGCGAGACGTAACGCCCCGCCTCATAGTCAGAGACCACATAAGGTGCCGAGGTAATCGGCACGTCCTGCAGGCTACCATCGGTCAGGGCCATGTCCTGCCACTGTGCTTTCTTGAGGATCGGGCGCAGACCTGCGATAAGCGCCAGTTCGCGATCTTCGACGTTGAAGGTGATCCGTACCGAGCGGTCGCCGGTCTGTTCGATCTTGTCGATCTTTTTCCTGAAGCCGTGGTAGCGCGGATGTCCCTCGGTGCCGAGGGTTTCATAGGACCAGATCACATCTTCGACGGTCAGCGGGCTGCCATCGGAAAACTTGGCCTCAGGCCGCAGGGTAAACTCGACCCAGGAGCGATCTTCGGGCACCTCGATGCTTTCGGCCAGAAGCCCGTAAAGCGTGAAGGGTTCGTCCCAGCTGCGCCCCATAAGTGATTCGGAAATAAAGAAGCGCAGCTGCCACGGCACCGTGCCTTTGCGCACAAATGGGTTCAAACTGTCAAAGCCACCTGTGTTGCCCTCAATAAAGGACCCGCCTTTAGGGGCATCGGCGTTGACGTAAGGCAAGGACTGGTAATCGGCGGGCAGGGCCGGTTCACCATACATTGCAATTCCGTGTTTCGGTGCGGCCTGCAACGCGCTGCCCAACAAAACAAGCGCTGCGGCACTGGTAAGTGTCTTCAGTCGTGGGAAAATCTCTGGTCGCATTCTGGCAACAATCCTACTCTGCCTTATTTTATTTGGACTTAGCCTAATATGGCTTTTGTGTGATTTCAATTTTTTAGCTTGGAACGAGCGGATGTTTTGCTTATAAAGGGATCACTGCTCGATAGGTTTCTTGCCTGTATGAAACCTGCCTCAATAACTTTGCGCCGGCCTTGTGCCGGCGTTTTTTTGTTTTGGGCCTATATTTCTTGGCTCTGCGCGGTTTTTCGCCGAAGGTGCCCTCTCCTTAGGCGGGGCACGAAACATCCCGAATCATCGTAGTTTTGCTGACTCGCCGCAGGGCAGGGGAACGGTTATGCTGCGCCTGCAAAGTAATGGCGAGGGTAAAAATGACATTGCAGGGAAAAACTGCCGTGGTGACCGGATCGAACTCCGGCATTGGTCTGGGTGTGGCGCGGGAACTGGCACGTGCTGGCGCGGATGTGGTGCTGAACTCATTCACCGACAGCGCGGAAGATCACGCATTGGCCGCTGAGATGTCGACGGAATTCGGCGTCACCGTGCGCTATATTCAGGCCGATATGTCCAAGGCCGACGACTGTCGCCAACTGATTGAAAAAGCAGGGCGTTGCGACATTCTGATCAACAACGCCGGCATCCAGCATGTGGAGCCGATTGACAGTTTCCCGGTGGAAAAATGGGACGCGATCATTGCGATCAACATGTCGTCGGCCTTCCACACCACAGCGGCGGCGCTGCCGATGATGCGCGCCGCAGGATGGGGCCGGGTGATCAATATCGCCTCAGCCCACGGTCTGACGGCATCGCCCTTCAAGTCGGCCTATGTGGCGGCAAAACACGGTGTTGTTGGGCTGACCAAAGTGACGGCGCTGGAAACCGCCCGCGAACCGATCACCTGCAACGCGATCTGCCCCGGCTATGTCGCGACGCCACTGGTTGAGGCGCAGATCCCCGACACGATGGAGAAATACGGCAAATCCCGCGAAGAGGTAGTGGAAATGCTGATGGAGCGCCAGCCGTCGAAAGAATTCGCCACCGTGGAGCAACTGGGCGGCACCTGTGTCTTCCTCTGCTCGGACGCGGCAACACAGATGACCGGCACCACGCTGTCGGTGGACGGTGGCTGGACCGCCCTCTGAGCCCGTCAGATCATGTAAACCCCGCAGTCCGCGAAGAGCCGAGGAGAGAAGGATGAAACGGATCAACTTGGCTTTGCAGGGCGGCGGGGCGCATGGGGCGTTTACCTGGGGCGTGCTGGATGTGCTGCTGCAGGACGAAGAGATCGAGATTGCCGGCATCACCGGCACCTCTGCCGGGGCGATGAATGGCGCGGCGCTTAAGGCCGGATTGCTGAACGGCGGCCGTGATGGCGCGCGGCAAAACCTAGATTGGTTCTGGCAGCAGCTAGGCGCGATTGAGCTGCCGGGGCTGGACCTGTGGCTGGGGGCGCTGCCCCCCAGTTGGATCAGCCAGGGGATGGAGGCCAGTTGGCCCTTTATCGCAGCCGATGCTCTACAACGCTTCACCTCACCTTATGCGCTGGGATCGCTTTATGCCCATCCGCTGCGGGGGCTGGTGGAGCGATTGCGATATGATCTGGTCTGCGCCGATCAGGGTCCGGCGCTATTTGTCTGTGCCACCAATGTGCGTTCTGGCAAGGCGCGGGTGTTTCAGGGGGCTGAGATCAGCACCGATGCTCTGCTGGCCTCCGCCTGTCTGCCAACCCTGTTTCAGGCGGTCGAGATTACCGATCCCACCACCGGCACGCAAGAGGCCTATTGGGACGGCGGCTATACCGGCAATCCGGCGCTTTGGCCGCTCTATTCAGGCGATCTGCCCGAAGATGTGGTCATCATCAATATCAACCCGCTGCGGCGCGAAGCCTTGCCGGTCACGCCGCAACAGATCAGCAACCGGATCAATGAGATCAGTTTCAACGCCTCGCTGTTGAGTGAGTTGCGCGCAGTTGCCTTCGTCCAGCGGCTGATTGCGCAAGGCGTGCTGAAACGTGAAGAAAAAAGGGATGTTAAGGTGCATAGGATCGCGGATGATGAGCTGATGAACAGCCTATCGGTCGTCACCAAAAGCTGGCCGGTGCCGTCGGTGCTGTTGCATCTGAAAGAGGCCGGTCAGGCGGCGGCCAAGGCGTTTCTGGCTGAGCATAAAACGGCGCTGAACAGTCACAGCACCGTCGATCTCAGCGAAATGTACGGCTAGTCCGTTTAGGATTTGCTGCTTAGGACTTACTGCGCGGCGGTTGGCTGGGATCTTTGCCGTTTGGATAGACCAGACCGGCTGAAATCACCAATTTCGCGGCATCTTCCACGCTCATGTCCAACTCCATCACGTCTTTGCGCGGGAAATAGAGCAGGAAGCCCGAGGTTGGGTTTGGCGTGGTCGGCACAAAGACGGACAGCAGGTCATTGTCATCTTCACCGGCGCGCTGGCGAATCTCGCCCTTCGCCTCGGTCGAGACAAAGCCGATCGCCCAGATGCCTTTGCGGGGATATTCAATCAGGCAGGCACGTTCAAAGGACCGTTCTGACTGGGCGAAAACAGTTTCGGCGATCTGTTTGACGCCGGAATAGATCGACCGCACCACCGGCATGCGCTGTACTAGGCTTTCGCCAAAGCGGATGAGGGAACGCCCCATCAGACCCTTGGCGATCCAGCCGATGACAACGGTGAAGACCAGGAAAAACAGGATGCCGACACCGCGCAGGTTGATGCCGATATAGGGCTCGGGCTTAAACTGACCGGGCACCAGCGGCAGCACAAAGCCATCAACCCATCCCGCGAAGGTCCACAGGAACCAGACCGTCAGGCCGACCGGGGCGATCACAACGATGCCGGTCAGGAAGGACGAACGCACACGGGCAAACAGCCCCGGTTTGCGTGGCTTTGGGATATCTTCGTCAAAAGGTGTGGTCATTGGATCGGTAGGCGTCGATAGGTGTTTGAAAACAGCGTCAACGCTTACTTAGGGGCTTTCCCCCGCTATCACAATGCATCTTGCGGTAAGTCGGGGAAAAGCAGCATGTTTTTGCGCCTTTAGCGGCGTTTTCTGAAGGATCAGCCTAAGGCTTTGGCGATCTGTGCCGCCAGTCGGGCGTTGTTCAGGACCAGTTCGATATTGGCGGTCAGCGACCGGCCTTCGGTCAGCTCAAAGATCCGCTGAAGCAGGAAGGGCGTGACCTCTTTGCCGGTGATCCCTTTTTCATCCGCCTCAGTGGTGGCGGCATCGATGATCGGGTTCATTTCCGCCTGCGGGATTTCGGCAGCGGCCGGGATCGGGTTGGCGATCAGCTGACCCCCGGGCAGGCCCAGCTGGCCACGCATCTGATGGGCCTTGGCAATGTCTTCGGGTGCATCCATCCGCAAGGGCGATGCCAGCGGCGAAGTCGCGGACCAAAACGCAGGAAAGCTGTCTTGACCGTAAGTAATGACCGGAACCCCTTGAGTTTCCAGCACTTCCAGCGTTTTCGGCACATCCAGAATGGCCTTGGCACCTGCCGCCACAACGCTGACGGGCGTGGCGGCCAGTTCCAGCAGATCGGCGGAGATGTCAAAGCTGTCTTCGGCGCCTTTGTGCACACCGCCGATGCCGCCGGTGGCAAAGACGTGGATGCCCGCCAGATGTGCAGCAATCATGGTGGCGGCCACAGTGGTGGCCCCGGTGCGGCCCTGCGCCATAATCACAGCCATATCGGCGCGGCTGATCTTGGCCACGTTTTTGGCCTGCGCCAGCTCTTCCAACTGGGCATCTGTGAGACCGGCGTGCAGCGTGCCGTTCAAGACGGCGATGGTTGCGGGCACAGCGCCAGCCGCGCGGATTTCATCCTCAACCCGGCGCGCTGTTTCCAGGTTCTGCGGGTAGGGCATGCCGTGGGTGATGATGGTGCTTTCCAGCGCCACGATGGCTTTGCCCTCGGCTTGTGCGGCGGCAACTTCGGGGCTGAGTACAGGTTTGAGGCTCATGCGGGGAGTTCTCCGGATACGTAGATTGCGGCGGCATGTAGGGCGCGCTCCAGCGCGGCTTCACGGTCCATGCCGGACAGTTCGGCGGCCATATGGGCAGCCATAAAGGTGTCACCGGCGCCGGTGATGCGGGTGACCAGAACTTCAGGCGGGCAGGCGGTGATGACGCCATTCGCCGTGCCATCGGAACAGGGCTTGGCCCCGTTGGTGACCAGCGCACGTTTGGCACCACGCGCAACCAGCGCTTCGGCGGCCTCGGCGGAGGTTTCAAAGGTGCGCTGGCATAGCAGGCCGGCCTCTTCGAGGTTCACATAAAGCACCGCCCGGGAATGACGCAGGAAGGGGGTCAGCCGTTCGGCCTTGCCGGGCGAGGCGGGCGCAACCCGGAGATCGGCCTTGGCAAAGGCAGCGTCCGTAGCAATCTCTTCCAAAAGCGCGTGGGTCAGGTTGCCATCCAGCGCGATCAGCCCATCAAACGGGGCCTCACGGGTGCCAAGCGGCCCTTCGATCAGCGGTGTCAGAATGCGCGGGCCAGCGGCCTCCAGCGAATGGGCATCCGCGATGGCGGCGATCAGCCCGTTGGCGCCCTCAATGGCCATATATTGATCTGTTGGCAGATCGTCGGAGCGATAGGCGTGTTCGGTTGACACCCCCAAACGGCCACAGGCCGCCATCAGCTCTTCACCCTCAGGGTCGCGGCCAATTGCGGTCAGCGCCGAAGGGTTCAGGCCAAAGCGCCCCAGCGCCATGGCAATGTTCAGCGCCACCCCGCCGGGGATCCGCTCAATCCGGCCCGGCACATCCGAGCCAGCCCGCATCGCAATTGTAGCGCGGCCCACAACGTCCCAGAGGACGGAGCCAATGCACAGGATTTGCTGTTTCTTATCAGTTGGTTGATCCATGCCTGTTGTCACCTAGACTATGATGTTCAAGCTAAGGGTCGGCGCGAACGGATCACGCTCCCTTTCCGCTGGTTTGACTGTTGGATCTGTTGTAGCAGTCAGCAGGCGAAGCGTCACACCATAGAGAGATTTTTGGCAGGCTCAAGAGGTGTAAAAACGCATGGCACAGGCTGGCTGTGGAAAACTTAGCTTTTCCTGCCCGATAGTACTTGCCACCCCTACAAAACCCGTCTATACGCGCGGCACTTCACAGGCGGGGTTGGGCCCTGCAGGGAGAAATCCTGTAACGGTCCGCCGGTTGGGCGCGTGCCCTTGAAAGCCCCGCTTAGGCACAAACCGGAAAGGAATAAGAGAATGGCTCTTCCTGAATTCACTCTGCGCCAGCTGCTGGAAGCCGGCGTACACTTTGGTCACCAGACCCAGCGTTGGAACCCCCGCATGGGCGAGTACATCTACGGCTCGCGCAACGGCATCCACATCATGGACCTGACCCAGACTGTTCCGCTGCTGGACCAGGCTCTGAAAGTTGTACGTGACACCGTTGCCAAAGGCGGCCGTGTTCTGTTCGTTGGTACCAAGCGTCAGGCCGCTGGCCCGGTTGCTGAAGCCGCTGAGAAATGCGCACAGTACTACATGAACCACCGCTGGCTGGGCGGCACGCTGACCAACTGGCAGACCGTTTCGCAGTCGATCAACCGTCTGAAAGAGATCGATGAGAAACTGGCATCGGGCGCCGAAGGCCTGACCAAGAAAGAGCGTCTGAACATGGACCGCGACCAGCAGAAGCTGCAGGCTTCGCTGGGTGGTATCCGTGACATGGGCGGCGTGCCTGACCTGCTGTTCGTCATCGACGTTAAGAAAGAGTCGCTGGCCATCGCAGAAGCCAACAAGCTGGGTATCCCGGTTGTGGCTGTTGTCGACACCAACTGCTCGCCCGCAGGCGTAGACTACATCATCCCCGGCAACGACGACGCGGCCCGCGCGATCGCTCTGTACACCGACCTGGTCAGCCGCGCTGCCCTGGACGGTATGTCGGCTCAGATGGATGCCGCAGGTGTTGACCTGGGCGCGCTGGAAGATGGCATGGTTGAAGAAGCCGTTGCCGCCGAAGAAGGCGCCGAAGCCTAAGCTTCGTCATCACAGTGACACGGGGCGCGGTTAAGGCCGCCCCCGGAAGTTCAAACATATTACCAAGGAGAGCCTCTCATGGCGATCACTGCAAAGATGGTGAAAGAACTGCGCGATTCGACCGGCGCAGGCATGATGGACGCGAAAAAAGCGCTGACCGAAACCGATGGCGACATGGAAGCCGCGGTTGATTGGCTGCGCACCAAAGGTCTGGCGAAAGCCGCCAAGAAATCGGGCCGTACCGCAGCCGAGGGCCTTGTTGCTCTGGCCGTTGAAGGTGGCAAGGGTGTTGCTGTTGAGGTGAACTCGGAAACCGA
The DNA here is from genome assembly GCF_001458255.1 of Thalassovita autumnalis. GTDB lineage: Bacteria > Pseudomonadota > Alphaproteobacteria > Rhodobacterales > Rhodobacteraceae > Thalassobius > Thalassobius autumnalis. Next base: position 317,142 of record NZ_CYSB01000025.1, on the reverse strand, counting down.
CTTCGTTGCGAAAAACGCCGACTTCCAGGAAATGGTTAAAGGCATCGCAGCTGCTGCTCTGAACGCCGCTGATGTTGAAGCGCTGGCCGCTGCTGACATGGGTGGCAAAACGGTTGCCGACACCATCACCGACAAAATCGCCACCATCGGCGAAAACATGTCGCTGCGTCGTATGGCATCGGTTGAGGGTGACGTTGTTGCCTCCTACGTGCACAACGCTGCTGCCGCTGGCCTGGGCCAGATCGGTGTTCTGGTTGCGCTGAAAGGCGGCGACGAAGCGTTTGGTAAGCAGGTTGCAATGCACATCGCAGCTGCTAACCCGCTGGCCCTGGGCGAAGCGGACCTGGATCCGGCTGCTGTTGAAAAAGAGCGTCAGGTTCAGATCGACATCGCCAAGGAATCGGGCAAGCCCGACGCCGTGATCGAAAAAATGATCGTTGGCCGCATGAAGAAATACATCGCCGAAAGCACTCTGCTGGGTCAGGCGTTTGTTGTGAACCCCGACCTGACCGTTGAGAAAGCAGCCGCCGAAGCCGGCGCTGAGGTTCTCGGCTTTGTGCGTCTGGAAGTGGGCGAAGGCATCGAGAAAAAAGAAGAAGATTTCGCAGCTGAAGTCGCTGCCGCTGTCAAAGGCTCGTAAGCCCGACAGTCCTGAGGTTTCAGGAATTTCTTTGAACGCCCCGTGCTTGCTGCGCGGGGCGTTTTTTGTGCGGCGTCTGCGCGATTGGGGCCAGATCTTAGATATTGTGGTACCGGATCGGGTTCGCGGCCCCCCGCGCCCGCGGTGCAACTTTCTTCATGTGGTATTTATCTTTCAGATGCTGTGCCGCCTCACGGCCAACAAAGCCGAAGCGGTCACTTTCGGTATCGGGGTCTATCAACCCAGGGAAATTTCTGGCCGTCGCCGGCAGCCATTCGTCAATTTCAAAGACACCAATAATCAGGCCGTTCTCAACCGCAAGAGCGAGTCGTGCTTTGTTTGCCCGGACCTGGCTGATGCGCCAGCTGAATCGCGTAGCGTCATACAATTCATTCTTCCCAGATGAGTGCCGTACAATGATCTCCACAGCCGGATCATCAACAATCGCCTCTTCCGCCATGTAACGGCGAATGATCTCAGAACTATGGGCAACGCCCCGATCCAAAGAGCCATGCCCACCAGCAATGTTGGTGACCGCAGGATAGGCTTCAATAAGGGCGGCCTCAACTTCGTAGGCTGTTTTGTTGTCCAGCCCGTGACGGTGGATCACATGTTGTACCGAAAGACCTGACTTCATAATGTCATAGATCCTGGTCATTTTATCATTGAGGACCGGGCGATCCTCCTCCGCCTCGGCAGTGTTGAGCGTTTCTTTTAGGCCGGCGGCATGGGCGAATACACGATTGCCTTTCCCTTTTCCGACATAAAAAGTTTCGCCATTTCTGGGATCGATTAAGCGATAAACGTAGAAGTTTAGTGCGTCTGATACTTCAGCAGGAAAGGCATTTGGCAGGGTAGGGTGGACCGAATTGGCCGGGGTGGTCATCTTTTATCACTCTTAGGTATTATTTCTGTGGGTTTGTTAAATCATAGGCAGCGCGAACCGGCCACAAAAAAGCGGCGCCGCAAAACATTGCGACGCCGCTCCTTGAAACACCGGATGCACCCCTGGACGATTGGGGATGAGCGGGAGTGCAACCGATAACCGACCTATACGCGACCAATAAGCGTATAGATCGGCATCCGGAAAACCGGACGAAGCAGAGAGCCTTGCAATGACAAGGGGTCCCCTCCGTATGTTCCCTGGCCAAAGCCACCACTCACGGAACTCCTGCAACATGCAAAATACAGCGCCGAAGAGAAAGTAAGGTTTTCCGTACCTTGCGACATCAACCTTCAAGATTCGCGTTAAAACCTATGGTTATCAATGCCGTAGCATCAATTCTTAGGCTTCGATAACAAACATTTGGTTCTGCAGTGCCGCCTTCAAAACCGCCTGTGCGGTGGTCTCAACATTCAGGTTGTCGCGGGCCAGGCGCAGGTGTTTTTCAACCGTGGCAGGCGTGAGCCCCATCAGCAGCGCAATGTCCTGTGTTGTCTTGCCGTCGCCAACCCATTCCAGCGCTTCACGCTGCCGCTTGGTCAAGGTCTGGTTCGGCGTTGCATAGGGCAGGGTCATGATTTTCAGGTGACATACATTGTTCATCACCAGAATTTCGTCGCCATGTTCGGCCCAGACCTTATCAATCTCTTCCTGCGGGATATCGGCCTGCGCAGTCAGCGCAATTGCCCCTTTGGCCCGCGGGGAAATTGATTTAAAACTGATCGAATAACCGGCGGTCACCTGCATTTTACGGTTAAACTCCAGCACGCGCTTCTCACTCTCGCTCAGCGCACCTTGATCCAGCATTTCGCCCAGGATGCTCCAGCTGGCGGCGCCTTCGTTTTCCAGCACCCATTTGACCATAGGGCCATGGAAATACAGGCCTTTGCCCATGAAGACATCTGTGTAGGCCGGATCGTGGTTGGTCAGCACGATGAAATCATCGGGATCCCCAAGCGAGGTGGAGGTGCGGTAACGCGTGAAACCATAGAGCAGACGGTCAAACCCGTAGGAGGCCATTTTGCGCGTGTGCATATCCCAGAGCTCCTCAATACTTTGCGTATTGGTGAGCGCTTGCAGATATTTGCTATTCCTCATTCCGTCCTCGAGTTTTGTTGCATTCCAATGCGTGATGCATGGGGGAAGAGATGCGTCACAGGGGCACACAGGGTATGCGCAAAAAACTTACATCTCAAGCGCGTGTTGTGTCGAGGCCTACAACGCGCCAAATTCAAACTTTGCGATATCAGTGTTGCAGGTCTGTCGTGCTGCTGGGCGGCGTTTCTATGCGGGGTGTCTCTTGGGTGTATCACTATTTACCATAATACTAATTATACGATTTATAGATGTAGCCGCAAAGCGATAATGTCACCCCTGAGCAATTCAGAAGTGTCACTCTCCTCGCATACGGTAGCGAGGACGAGCGGACATGGGATGGGTGATGATGAGCGAGCGCGATTTGAACCGCGTTGAGGTTTTGGCGCAGGTTGGTGATGGTCGGCTGACGGTCGCTAATGCGGCGAACATGTTGGATCTGACAAGGCGGCAAGTGTTCCGGCTTCTCAAGCGATACCGGCAGGATGGCGCCTCAGCGATCCGGCATAAGGCGCGCGGCAAACCTCCAAACAATCGTATCCATCATGCAAAGCGCGATTATGCTCTGAGCCTGATCAAAGAGAATTACCCGGATTTCGGCCCAACACTGGCAGCTGAGAAGCTGGCTGAGCATCACGGGTTCACAGTGTCTCGCGAGACCGTGCGCAAATGGATGATCGAAGACGGCATCTGGCTCTCGCGGAAACAGCGCCGGACCTTCCATCAACCTCGCTTACGGCGCGAATGCTATGGTGAGCTGATCCAGATTGATGGTTCCGATCACCGTTGGTTTGAGGATCGGGGTGATCCCTGCACCCTGCTCGTTTTCATCGATGATGCCACCAGCACCTTGATGGAGCTGCGGTTTGTGAAGTCCGAGAGCACGTTCAGCTATTTCGAGGCGTTGGACAGTTATTTGGTTCAGCATGGCCGCCCAGTGGCCTTTTACAGCGACAAGCATTCGGTATTCCGAGTTGCCAAAGAAGACGCCAGGAATGGTGCAGGCATGACCCAGTTCGGGCGTGCGTTGAATGAGCTGAACATCGAGATCCTGTGCGCCAACAGCTCTCAGGCCAAAGGTCGCGTAGAACGGGCCAACCGCACGCTTCAGGACCGGCTTGTCAAAGAACTGAGGCTGGCAGGCGTTTCGGACATGAAAGCCGGAAACGCTTTTCTTGAAGGCTTTAAGAGCCGCTTTAACGCCAAATTTGCCAAGGCCCCGGCCAAACCGGACAACCTGCACCGGGCGTTGAATGTGGAGCCGGATCGGCTGGCGGAAGTGTTGTGCTGGCGTGAGAACCGCTATGTCGGCAAGCAGCTCACGTTTTCCTATGACCGCAAGCGGATCATGCTCGAAGAGAACGAGCTGTCACGCGCTCTGGTCGGCAAATATGTGGACACCTATGTCTTTGTGGATGGGCGGTTCGAGGTACGCTGGAAAGGCCAAGCCCTGCCCTACAGGATCTTTGATATGGACCAGCGCGTCACCCATGCAGCCATCACCGAGAACAAGCGGCTCGGTGCGGTTCTGGCCTATGTCAAAGAGATGCAGGACGCCGCACCGCCTAAGCCGAAGGTGCGGACAAACTCAGAGAAGATGGGCTACAAGCCGAACGGGCGTCGGCCAGGCAGACCGCCAGGATCGCGGGCCAAGAAGAAGATTGCGCGCGCGGCAGAATAACTCAAGACTGCTGACATGGACGCCTATTACGAGCTCAAACACGCCGAGCAGGATGCGGCAGCTGTGGCATCAGACAAGGCGTAAAGCGGCCTGACCATCGGTTTCGAGTTTAAGGGCTGCGTGCCAGAGTGGCGTCTTGTAAAATGTGCCGTCGTCCCAAATCCTCAGCCCCTCCCGATCTTCCCAAAGCAGGCCGAGCCAACACAGTGGCTGCAAGACGCAGAATTTCAGCGCAAACCGCATGTCGCTGTGCTCTGGATCGTAGCGGTCCTTTTCTTCCCACCCGTAAAGCGTTTTGAGAAGATGTGCTAAGGTACACCCTGCCCGCGCCTCGACGTTGATCACGTTCAGAAAGATGTCCCAGTTGCCCAAGGGGCCACCCCGGGCTTCGATCCGTTCATCATGGATGAAACGATAAAGATAAACCGGAGCGGTCAGATCAAAAAAGACGTCAGATGCTTCCGCCATCTCCCGTCCTTTCTTAGTCGCAACCAGCTTGCCCTTGTAACGACGAAGAAGCTTCAGATGACGCAGCAACCCATGCACCGGGAACAAAGGTGGCATTTTGTATTCATCCAGCACCTTGTTCATTTCGAATAACTCGGTGGCGGTGTAATCTGGCCATTCAAAGTGTTCCGCCGCCCAATGCACAAACTTGCGGTTGAAGGAGCCTGATTGCGTCAGCCCGATCCCGCCGGTTTCGTTGGCATAACGCAACGCAAGCGTCATCCCACGAACCAGCGAAGAGTGTTTCAGGACATCAGCATCTGAGTGAAGTTTGAGCGTCGGAAGCATGTCGCCACGCTATCCTCGACACCACAGACCCGCAATCCGCAAGGCTTTTCAGCCCTCCGATATTTGGGGTCTGCGGGCTGCAAAGCCTTGCTCCTGTCCCTCCCTGTGGTGACGTTTCTGCTTTGCGCAGCCAGTGACATTTCTGAATGGGATTTACAATAGATTGACGGGTAAGACGCTTATCATACAGCAAGCCAATTGCTGAAAATATCAATAAAACAATCCCCTATCGGCCAAACGTCATCGCCTTAACGCAAAAACGGGCGCTCTGTGGCGCCCGCTTTGATCTGTATTCTGTTAAGGCTTTAGAAAAATGCCTGCAGCCCGGTTTGTGCACGGCCCAGGATCAGCGCGTGGACGTCATGGGCGCCTTCATAGGTGTTGACCGTTTCCAGGTTCACCATGTGGCGGATCACACCGAATTCCAAGCTGATGCCGTTGCCGCCGTGCATGTCACGGGCGTGGCGCGCGATTTCCAGCGCTTTGCCGCAGTTGTTGCGTTTGACGATCGAAATCATCTCCGGCGCGGCTTCTGCTTTGTCCATCAGGCGGCCCACTTGCAGGCTGGCCTGAAGCCCCAGCGAAATCTCGGTCTGCATATCGGCCAGTTTTTTCTGGTACAGCTGCGTCTGCGCCAGCGGCTTTTTGAACTGGTGACGGTCAAGACCGTACTGACGTGCGGCGTGCCAGCAGAACTCAGCCGCGCCCAAGGCACCCCAGCTGATGCCGTAACGGGCACGGTTCAGACAGCCGAACGGACCTTTCAGGCCTTCGACATGTGGCAGCAGCGCGTCTTCGCCCACTTCCACGTTGTCCAACACGATCTCACCGGTGATCGAGGCACGCAGCGACATCTTGTTGGCGATCTTCGGCGCGCTGAGGCCCTTCATGCCTTTTTCCAGCACGAAACCGCGGATCTTGCCACCGTGGGCTTCGGATTTGGCCCAAACAACAAAGACATCGGCGATCGGGCTGTTGGAAATCCACATCTTGGAACCGGTCAGCACATAGCCGTTTTCGGTTTTCACAGCGCGGGTCTTCATGCCGGCCGGGTCCGAACCTGCGTCGGGTTCGGTCAGACCAAAACAGCCGATCCATTCGCCCGAGGCCAGTTTCGGCAGATACTTCTTGCGCTGTTCTTCCGAGCCATAGGCGTAGATCGGATACATCACCAGCGAGCTTTGCACCGACATCATCGAACGGTAGCCCGAGTCAACACGCTCGACTTCGCGGGCAACCAGGCCGTAGGCCACGTAACCTGCTGCAATTCCGCCGTATTCTTCGGGAATGGTCACGCCCAACAGGCCCATATCCCCCATTTCGCGGAAGATTTCCGGATCGGTTTCTTCGTTTTCAAAGGCCGACAGAACACGTGGCTGCAGCTTTTCCTGACAGTAAGCCTGAGCGCTGTCGCGGATCATCCGCTCATCTTCGGTCAGCTGCTGGTCCAGTTTAAACGGGTCGGCCCAATCAAAAGCCCCCAGATCGGGTTTATCTTTGGCGCGCAGTGCGGGACGATCGGTCATGTTGGACCTCCAATTCATGAGTTTTCATTACGATTGACGCAGGGATATACCGGGTTTAAGGCAGGATACAGCAATTCTTCCGCATTATGTCATGAGGAAAAGTCATAGATGCCTGCGCCGCGCCGTTACCTGCCCTCTGTTGCATCTCTGAGGGCGCTGGAAGCCCTGGACCGTCTGGGCAGCGCCACAGCGGTGGCCGATGAACTGTCTCAGACCCAAAGTGCGGTCAGCCGTCAGTTGCAGGCGTTGGAAACCCAACTGGGCACCACATTGATCGTGCGCGACCGCAAAATGATGAAGCTGACGCCCGCCGCCAGTGAATATGCCGCGACCATCCGCGACGCCTTGGAAATGATCGCCAAAGCTTCGCTTAAGGTGCAGGTCAATCCAGAGAGCGGATCGCTGAACTTGGCCATCCTGCCGACCTTTGGCATGCGCTGGCTGGTGCCGCGCCTGGCAGATTTCGCCAAGCGGCACCCTGAGATCACCATCAACATGTCGACCCGACTGAAACCGTTTAGCTTTACTGAAGAACCCTTTGATGCAGCGCTACATTTTGGCAATGGCGATTGGTCGGGATGTGAGGCGCTGCGGCTGAAACCTGAAAATGTCGTACCGGTTTGTGCGCCGGATTTGCTGGGGCAAACTGTGGTGGCCCATCCGCGCGATCTGCTCACCCTGCCCTTGCTGCATATCGAAACGCGGCCCTCCGCCTGGGCGCAGTGGTTTGAAAGCTACGGGGTTGAGGCGACGGGCGTGGCGGGGACGCTTTATGATCAGTTTTCTACCATCACACAGGCGGCCTTGCACGGGCTGGGAGTGGCGCTGCTGCCGGATTACCTGGTGGAGCAGGATCTGGCCTCCGGCCGCCTGGTGCATGCCTATGGTGGCGCTACCCGATCGCTGGGGTCATATTTTCTGGTCTGGCCGGTGGAGAAATCACAGGACAGATCGTTGCAAACTTTCCGCGATTGGCTGGCCACGCAGGCCGAGGATGAAGATGCTTTGCCGCGCTAAGGTGGGCATAAAGAAGGGGGCGTAACGCCCCCTGCCCTAATGATCTTTCGGATTTAGCCGAGTGCGTATCCCGCACCACGCACGGTGCGCAGCGGGTCCGATCCACCCTGACGGGTCAGCGCTTTGCGCAGCCGGCCGATGTGAACATCCACGGTGCGGGTGTCGACGTAGATGTCACGGCCCCAGACGCGATCCAACAGCTGTTCGCGGCTCCAGACGCGGCCCGGTTTTTCCATGAAGGTCGACAGTAAACGAAACTCGGTCGGGCCCAGTTTCAACGGATCGCCGCCACGGGTCACCCGGTGGGTTTCGGCGTCTAGCACGATATCTTCGTATTCCAGCCGCTCGCCCACAGTGGCAGGTCGGGTGCGGCGCAACTGGGCGCGCACACGGGCCATCAATTCAACCAGCGAATAGGGTTTGACCACATAGTCATCCGCGCCGGTTTCCAGACCGCGCACCTTATCCACCTCTTCGGATCGCGCCGACAGCATAATGATCGGCACACCGCGGGTTTCATTGCGGGTTTTCAACTGGCGGCAAACTTCAATCCCCGAAACCGAGGGCAGCATCCAATCCAGCACGATGATGTCAGGGTTTTCTTCGGCCACCGACATCAGGGCATCTTCGCCATTTTCGGCCTTCACCACGCGGAAGCCTTCGGCCTCCAGGTTATAGGCCAGCACTTCGCGCTGCGCCGGCTCATCCTCAACCACAAGGACGGTGGGTTGACTGGCAGCCATGGCTTAGACCTCACCCAGATCCGCATCAAAGGAGGTTTTATCCCCCTTGGGGCGGCTTTCGTCAGGCAAAGTGCATTCGACCAGATAGACCACCTGTTCCGCGATGGAGGTCACATGATCGCCCATCCGTTCGGTGTTTTTGGCGATGAAGTGCAGGTGCATACAGGCGGTGATGTTGCGCGGATCTTCCATCATGAAGGTCAGGAATTCACGGAACAGGGCGTTGTACATCTGATCCACATCTTCGTCGCGGGCAATCACATCGCGGGCCAGATCGGCATCCCGCTGGATATAGGCGTCCAGCGCGTCCTTCAGCATCAGCTGCACCTCGCGCGCCATGCGGCGGATCGCGGTGTGGCTGCCGTTGATCGGTGCCATCTGCACCAGAACGCCAGTGCGCTTGGCCATGTTTTTGGCGTAGTCACCGATACGTTCCAGGTTGCCCGAGATTTTCATCACCGACAGGATCACCCGCAGGTCAGACGCGGTCGGCGCCCGTAGCGCGATGATCTGCGCCGCGCCTTCGTTGATCTGGTTTTCCAGAGCATCGATGGCTTTGTCGCTGTTGCGCACCTTTTCGGCCGCTTCTTCATCGCGGTCGTTCAGGCTTTGTGCGGCTTTCAGGATGGCCTCTTCGACAAGGCCGCCCATCTTCATGATCTGCGCCTGAATGCTTTCCAGATCGCGGTCGAATGAGGTGACGATATGGCTTTCGTCTAGAATGGTGTCGCTGTTCATGGTCTGGTTTCCTTAGCCGATACGGCCAGTGATATAGCTTTCGGTGCGGGGATCTTGCGGGTTGGTGAAGATCTGACCGGTGTCACCAAACTCAACCAGATTGCCCAAGTGGAAGAAGGCGGTTTTCTGGCTGACACGCGCCGCCTGCTGCATCGAGTGGGTCACGATGACCACCGCGAATTTGTGGCGCAGCTCGTCGATCAGCTCTTCGACCTGTGCGGTTGCAATCGGATCCAGCGCCGAACAGGGTTCATCCATCAACAGTACCTCAGGTTCGGTGGCCACGGCGCGTGCAATGCACAGACGCTGCTGCTGACCGCCCGACAGGCCAGTGCCCGGCGCATGCAGGCGATCCTTGACCTCATCCCAGATTGCGCCGCGACGCAGGGACTTTTCCACGATCACATCCAGATCTGCCTTGGTGCGGGCCAACCCGTGGATCCGCGGACCGTAGGCGATGTTGTCATAGATCGACTTGGGGAACGGGTTCGGCTTCTGGAACACCATGCCCACCTTGGCGCGCAGCTGCACCGGATCGACGCGCTTGTCGTAGATGTCTTCGCCGTCCAGCAGGATGTCACCGGTGACCCGGCAAATGTCGATGGTGTCATTCATCCGGTTCAGGCAGCGCAGGAAGGTCGACTTGCCGCAACCCGACGGCCCGATAAAGGCGGTGACGGTTTTGGCCGGAATGTCGATCGAGACATCTTTGATCGCGTGGGTGTCGCCGTAATGGACCTGAACGTCCTTAGCGGCGATTTTGGTTTCTTTCTGGTCCACAGAGGCCTCCAGAGCGGGTGAGTCATACATGGCGATGATCCCTTTCTCGCAAGTCTTACCAGCGACGTTCGAACCGGCGGCGCAGGATCACCGCAATCGTGTTCATGGTCACAAGGAAAATCAATAGAATGATGATGCCGCCCCAGGCGCGTTCGTAAAACGCAGGCTCAGCACGTTTGGCCCATTCATAGATCTGGGCCGGCATGGCGGAGTTTGGCGACAGCAGGCCAGCGCTGATGCTGTCCGGCGCATTTGACGCGATGAAACCGATCATCCCGATCAACAGCAGCGGTGCGGTTTCGCCCAAGGCCTGCGCCAGACCAATGATCGTACCGGTCAGAATGCCCGGTGCGGCCAGGGGCAGAACGTGGTGGAACACCGACTGCATCTTGGAGGCGCCAAGCCCCAGCGCCGCGTCACGGATCGACGGTGGTACGGCCTTCAGCGAGGCCCGCGTCGAGATGATGATCGTCGGCAAGGTCATCAGCGTCAGCACAAGGCCCCCCACCAGCGGTGCGGATTGCGGCAAGTGCATGTAGTTGATGAAAACCGCAAGACCAAGGATACCAAAGACGATCGAGGGCACCGCAGCCAGGTTTGAGATGTTCACCTCAATCAGATCGGTGATCCAGTTTTTCGGAGCAAACTCTTCCAGATAGATCGAGGCGGCCACCCCAATCGGCAGGGCCAGCAGAAGCACCACCAGCATCATGAAGAAGCTGCCCATCATCGCCACACCGATGCCGGCCGCTTCGGGACGTTGGTCCGAGGCATCGGCACCGATGATGAAATCGATGTTGAAGGTTTTCTTGACCACACCCGCCGCAACCATCATGTCGACGAAATCCAGCTGAGCGGCTGAGATTTTCTTGTCATTGGCGATGCTTTCGCGGGTCACGCGGCCCTTCAGGTAGCCATCGACACGGCTGTTTGCGAGGAAGGTGAACTCCACCGTAGTGCCGATCCGGCTAGGATCTTCCAGCACGTGGTTGCGCAGGTCAGCTGCCGCAGACTTCGACAGGATTGCCGCCATGTCTTTGGACTTCAGACCGGTTTCCAGCTCCAGCTCAGCAACCTTTTCCTCAAAGGCGGTTTTCAGCAACGGGGCATAGCCGAAGGTTGAGACTTTCTTGATATCCTCAAGATTACGCTCACCTTTTTTGTCCAGCTTGCTTTCCAGCAGCTCCACATTCAGCGTGACAAATGTCTGCTGAAAGGCGCCCAGACCGTTGCTCAGGATGGTGCCGATCAGCACCAGCAGCACCAGCAGGCCTGCGGTGATGGCGGCGATGCCGTAGGCTTTGAACCGGCGCTCCGCGGCGTTGCGCTTTTTGGTGCGCGCATCCACCGTGTGGATCGAGGTTTTCGGCGCGTTTTGCGGGGTTTGCGAAACGTCGGTCATTCGTACTGTTCCCGGTATTTGCGCACGATGTAGAGCGCGAGGACATTGAGGCCGAGGGTCAGCACGAAGAGCGTCAGACCCAGTGCAAAGGCAACCAGCGTTTCAGGTGAGGCGAAATCGCCATCCCCGGTCAGCTGGCTGACGATACGGGTGGTGATGGTGGTCAGCGCGTCCAGCGGGTTGGTGGACAGACGGGCAATGGCCCCTGCCCCCAGCACCACAATCATGGTTTCGCCAATCGCGCGGCTGGCGGCCAGCAGGATCGCACCAACGATGCCGGGCAAGGCCGCAGGCAGCACCACCTGGCGGATGGTTTCGGATTTGGTTGCGCCCAGCCCGTAGGAGCCATCGCGCAGCGACTGCGGCACGGCGTTGATGATGTCATCACTCAGCGAGCTGACGAAGGGGATCAGCATGATGCCCATGACGATGCCAGCGGTGGCAACTGAACGGGCGTCAGTCATCCAGTTGACGCCAAGAACCCCGCCGTCACCAAACATGCGCAGCAGAAACGGGCCGAAAGTCACCAGCGCGAAGAGGCCGTAGACGATGGTCGGGATGCCTGCCAGGATTTCTAGCAGCGGTTTGGCAAAGCCACGCACCGCTTTCGATGCGTATTCTGACAGATAGATCGCCGCGAACAACCCGATCGGAACCGCCACAAACAACGCCACCACCGAGATGTAAAGCGTGCCCCAGAGCAGCGGGAAAATCGCCAGTTCCGAGTCACCTCGGAAGTTCGGGGCCCAGACCGTGCCGAAGAAGAAATCTTTCCAGTCGTGTAGACCAAAGAAGTTCACCGTTTCAAACAACATCGACAGAACGATGCCTACGGTGGTCAGGATCGCCAGCGATGCCGCGCCGATCAGCAGCGCCAGCACAGCGCGCTCCACGATGTTGCGGGCGCGATATTCGTGATGGGTGCGCGCATAGGAGCGGCCAAAGCCGACAATCGCGATTAACAACACGATGATCATCATCGCATTGCTACCGGTGATCGACATGGCGCGGTAGTCCTGCGCGGCCTTCAAAATTGCGGGCTGCACGTCGCTGCCAAGGGCAACACCAACCTCCGCCAAAAGCGCGCGGATGTCAGTTTGCGTGGCGTCCAATGCGCGGATCTCTGCCAGCGTTACAGCGCCGCTTTCACGCGCGATTTCTAGACCTTCGGCGACGCGCTTCACGTCGCTCATCACCAGATCACGGCTGGAGCCTTCGGCGATGACCTCAGCCGGGATCGCGCTGGAAACGGCGGAGTTGATCACCATCGGCTGGATCAGCACCCAGGCGCCAAGAACCACGGCGGAGGGGATCAAAGCGCTCAGGAGCACGTTCATCCCGTAGAAATTCGGAAGAGAATGCAGCAACCGGCTGTCGCCGCCTGCAGAGGCAAGGGCGCGTTGGCGCCCAAGGAAGTAGCCGATCACTGATAGACCGAGCAGGATCAAGACAAGCCAGGAAACGGGCCAAGTAGCAGGCATGGTCTCTCCGAGTGTGTTGGGTTTGGAAATTATTGGGGGCCGCGTAAATCACGCAGCCCCCGTTGTCTTGTCAGCCAGGGGGCTGATTACATGTTGGCGCCCAGAACCTGCTCGTCAGCAACGGCTGCCTGGGTGTCGGCCAGCTCAGGATCGGCAACCAGACCGTATTCGGCCAGCGGGCCGTCAGGGCCGGCGATCTCATCAGCGATGAAGAACTCAGCATATTCTTTCAGGCCGGGGATCACGCCGATGTGGGCTTTCTTCACGTAGAAGTACAGCGGGCGCGATACCGGGTATTCGCCGGTTGCGATCGATTCAGTCGAAGGAACGATGCCCGACATGGTCGCAACGGTCAGCTTGTCGGTGTTGTTCTCGTAGAACGACAGGCCGAAGACGCCGATGCCGTCTTTGTTGCTTTCGATCGAGGCCAGAGTCTCGGTGTAGTCGCCGTCGATGTCAACCGAAACGCCATCGGTACGCAGAGCGATACAGGCTTTCTCAGCTGCTTTTTTCTTGGCTTTTTCGCTGTCGCCCTCGGCGCCGGCCAGGAAGGCGTCGAATGCGCCGGTGGCTTCGCAGCCGGCCAGGATCACTTTGTCTTCGAACACTTCACGGGTGCCGTGCTTGGTGCCCGGGATGTAAGCGGCCAGAGCCTGAGCCGGGAAGTTGGCGTTTACGTCAGCCCAGGTTTTGTTCGGGTTGTCGACCAGCGCGCCGTCGACCAGAACTTTGTCGGACAGGGCCAGGAACCAATCGGTCGGGGTGAATTCGAATTTTTCGCCAGCGATGTCCGAGGCGAAGACGATGCCGTCATAGCCGATGCGCACTTCGATGATGTCGGTCACACCGTTTTCGGCGCAGGCTTTGATCTCTTTGTCTTTGATCTTGCGCGATGCGTTGGCAACATCAACGGTGTTTTCGCCAACACCTTCGCAGAAGCGCTTCAGGCCAGCCGAGGAGCCGCCCGATTCAACAACGGGGGTCGGGAAGTCGAAGTTTTCACCGAAGGCTTCTGCAACGATCGAAGCGTAAGGCAGAACGGTGGAAGAACCGGCAACCTGCACCTGGTCACGAGCGGCAGCGGCGGTTGCGGATACGGCCGCGATGGCCAAGGTTGAGGCGGTCAGTTTCACGAACGACATAAAGAGACTCTCTCCTGATTTCAGTCTTGGGCCATCCCCACGACGGCCACTGAAAGGCGATCTAAGCGTCTTGCACGATGCTTTTGTGACGTGTGTGTAACAGGGATATGACAGATTAAGATTTTGCCGGAGCAAACTGTCATATAGGCGAAGCAAATATCTCTATATCGTTGAAATAGTTTGGTAAATTTTTATCAAGTGTCGCGCCCATCTTTTCTAGAAAGTGCAAAAAACTAGACAACTATTTCGATTGGTAGAGGGGATTTGTGACAGATGTCTGCGAAATATGTCATATTTGCTGCCTTACCGGCGTTCTGGTGAGGGAATTCCGAATCCAATATGACAGCTGACAACAGAAAACCGCGGCCTCCGGGGGGAAGCCGCGGTTTCTGGGGCGCTCAGACCAACAGTTGCAGGCCGAGGCAGTTGCGCCCCTCCCCTGACTGGGGGAACTGGGGGCGCTTAGCTTGAGGCGCCCATGGTCACTTCATTGGTTACCATGTCACGGGTGCTGGCCAGTTCAGGATCCGGCACCAGACCAAAGATGGTCAGGAAGCCACCGGGGCCCGACAGCTCATCCGACAGGACATTCTGGACATATTCCTTGAGGCCCGGGGTCAGCGCGATGTTGGCCTTCTTGACGTACATGAACAGTGGGCGCGACACGAGGTATTCGCCGGTTGCGATCACGTCAGCCGACGGGATAACGCCTTCAACAGTAGCGGCCTGCAGTTCACCGATGTTGGTTTCATAGAATGCCAGGCCCAGCAGCGCGATGCTGCCTTTGGCGCCGCGCATCTTGTCCAGGGTTTCGGTGCCGGTGACTTCCAGCTCCTCAACCGCTTTGCCTTCACGGGTAATCAGGCAGGCTTTGCCAGCGGCTTTGACGTCACCACCATTTTCGGCCAGCAGCAGGTCATAGGCGCCGGTGGCTTTGCAGCCCGCCAGCATCATCTTCTGGTCAAAAACTTCGCGGGTGCCGTGGCTGGAGGCCGGGATAAAGGTGCGGATGCCGAGGTCAGGCAGATCAGCATTTAACTCCGCCCAGGAGGTGTAGGGGTTTTCAACCAGTGCACCGTCGACCAGCACACGTGCGGCCAGGGCCTGATACCAATCGGCCGGAACGAAGTTGAAGGACGGGCCTTTCTTGGCGCTGGCGAAAACCAGACCGTCATAGCCGATGCGCACTTCGATGATGTCAGTCACACCATTTTCGGCACAGGCTTTGATTTCCTTGGCTTTGATTTTGCGCGATGCGGTTGCGATATCCAGTGTATCAGCGCCAACACCTTCGCAGAACCGTTTCAGACCCTTGGAGGAGCCGATCGATTCAACATTGGGGTAACCAAAGTCGTGGTTTTCAACGAACGTGTCGCCGGACATCATGGCGTAGGGAAATACAGTGGAGGAGCCGGCCACTTCGACCGGTTCAGCCAGCGCGGCGGTAGCCGCAATTGCAGTGAACATCGCCGTGGCGGCGGTGAGCCTCTTGAGAGACATGAACTTCTCCTGCTTGGGGTCGGCGGCAAATGGAGGAGCCGACAGGGTACACACTCCGCTCCCCGGAATGAGGAACGGTCGCAGGGCAAAACGGCTTAACTATTGGGCAGTTTAGTAAAAATACGGTATATACATATCTCTGGTAGAATGTATTTTCCGGCCTCGCTTATAGGGGCGAATTACCCTTCCATAGGTAGCAAAACTGAGAAGGTGCTCCCTTCGCCGGGCGTGCTCTGGATCTTGAACCGGCCGCGATGGCGATTGACGATATGTTTCACGATCGCCAACCCCAGACCGGTGCCGCCCATCTCACGCGAGCGGTGACTGTCGATGCGGTAAAACCGCTCTGTCAGGCGCGGCAGATGCACCGCCTCAATCCCCGGGCCGCGGTCAATCACATCCACACGCACGCCAGCCTGCCGCAGCACCGGATCACGGGGGCTTTCGCTAAGCTGCAGGGTGACGGTGTTGTCCCGGCCACCATATTTGATCGCGTTTTCGATCAGGTTGGTGAAGATCTGGCGCAGCTGGTCGCTGTCACCGGGCATGGTCACGGGTTGGTCGGGCAAGTGCCAGTCAACGGTGACATTGGCTGCATCCGCAACCGGGCTCAGCCCCTCCACTGTTTCGGCCAGCAGGTGCCCCAGATCGACATTTTGTGACGGCCGCAACCGCGCCTCGGCCTCGACCTGGCTGAGACTCAAGAGGTCACTGACAAGCCGGTTCATTCGACTGGCCTCATCCCCCATAATCGACAGAAAGCGATCGCGCGCTTTGGCGTCTTCGGCTGCGGGGCCTTGCAGCGTTTCGATAAACCCGATCAGCGCGGTCAAAGGCGTGCGCAGCTCATGGCTGACATTGGCCACGAAATCGCGCCGCATCTGGCCGATGGCTTCGGCCTGGCTGATATCTTCAAAACTGACCAGAACCCCCTGTACATCGCGCAGATCGACGTAGCCGCAGTTGACCTTATAGGTCAGCTCATTTTGCACATCGCGGCCCAGATACCGCGCCTCTTGGGTGCTGCGATTGAGGTCACAGCGTTCAATCGCCTCCAGCACCGAAGGTTGGCGGATCACCGTGATCAGATGGCGACCGCTTAAACCGCCCCCCAGAAGCGCCTCAGCCTTGGCATTGGCGCCGATGATCCGTTCACTTCCGGTCACCAACAGCGCCGGTTGCGGCACTGCCGACAGCAGCGCATGGGCGGCGCTGAACTGGGGATCTTGGGACATGGTGGTTTCCTCAGGCGCAGATCACATCAGGGCGATGCTGCGGTTTCTGTCAGACCGGTTTCAATTCCGCGCGGAACCGGCGCATGTTCAGCTGATAGCCAAGCGCGGAGTGTTTCAGCCCTTCGATCGCTTTGTCGTCCAGCTGACGCACCACCTTGCCCGGTGCCCCCATGACAAGCGAGCCGTCCGGAATTTCCTTGCCTTCGGTGATCAGGGCCCCTGCCCCAATCAGGCAGTTCTTGCCGATCTTGGCGCCGTTCAGCACGGTTGCCCCCATGCCGATCAGGGAATTGTCGCCGATCGTGCAGCCATGCAGCATCGCCTTATGCCCGATGGTGCAGCCCTGACCAATGATCAGCGGGAACCCCATATCGGTGTGCATCACCGTGTTTTCCTGCACATTGCTGCCAGCACCGATGCGGATCTCTTCGTTGTCACCGCGCAGGGTGCAGCCGAACCAGATCGATGTCGCGGTTTCCAACACCACATTGCCGATCACATTGGCATCCGGCGCAATCCAGAAATCGCCATCCTCCGGCGTTTTCGGCGTGATGTCATTCAGAGCGTAGAGCGTCATTGGATGTCCTCAAATTCAGCCTGAAGCGTGCGCACATGCTCCATCAGGGCGGGTTGCTGCAGGCGGCGCAGGCGGGTGGCGCTGACAATGGTGGTCAGCTCCTGAGCGGTTTTGTCCAGATCATCATTGACCAGCACATAGTCATAGCTGCCCCAATGGCTGATCTCATCCCAGCTTTTCTGCATCCGCTTGGCGATCACCTCATCGCTGTCCTGACCACGGCTAACCAGCCGGCGATGCAGCTCTTTGATCGAGGGCGGCAGGATAAAGACCGAAAGCGTATGCGCGCCAAGGGCCGAGTTGCGGATTTGTTGGGCACCCTGCCAGTCGATGTCAAACAACACATCTTCGCCACCATCAATGGCGGTCTGAACCGGCCCTTTGGGTGAGCCGTAGAAGTTGCCGAAGACATGGGCATGTTCCAGCATCTCACCCTCAGCCACATCACGTTTGAAGTGGTCTTCGGTCAGGAAGTGGTAATGCACACCATCCTCTTCGCCGGGACGCGGCTGACGGGTGGTGGCTGAGACGGAAAACCGGATGGTCGGATCCCAGTCGCGCAGCTTGCGCGTCAGGGTCGATTTGCCCGCGCCCGAGGGCGAGGACAGAATGATCAACAGGCCGCGGCGGGAGGTGGATGCGGTCATGGTCTTGGGTTACTCCACATTCTGTACTTGTTCACGCATTTGGTCGATCACGGTTTTGAGGTCCAGACCAATGCGCGTCAACGCGGTATTTTGCGATTTCGAACAGAGCGTGTTCGCCTCACGGTTAAATTCCTGCATCAGGAAGTCCAGCTTGCGGCCCACCGGTTTGCGTTCCTGCAAAAGACCGCGCGCCGCGCCGATATGGGCGTGCAGCCGGTCCAATTCTTCGGTCACGTCAGATTTCACCGCAACCAGCGCCATTTCCTGCGCCAGGCGGTCCTCATCCATCGTATCAACATTCTGCATCACCCGCGCTAGCGCGGCGCGCAGCGCTTCTTCCATCGCCTCTTTGCGATTGCCGATCGCCGCTTCTGCCTGACCGACCAGCGTTTCGATCTCATCCACGGTGCGTGTCAGCACCTCATGCAGGGCACGCCCTTCGTTGCCGCGCATGTCCAGGAATTGCTGCAATACCGGCTCAAACCCTTGCAACACGGCCGCACCAAGCGCTTTGGTCTCTTCCTCGCTGGAGCCCTGTTCCATCACGCCGCGCAGGTTCATCAGATCCACGGCGGTCACCGGGGCCAGTGCGACGCCATTCGCCTCCGCACGGGCGGTGACGGTGGCCATCGCCTCCAGCATAGAGTCGAGCGCCGCGCCGTTCAGGGACAGGCTGCCGCCGCTGTCTTCGCGCTGCACCTTCAGCGACAGGGTGACATTGCCACGCCCCATCGCCTTGCCCAGCCGGGCGCGCAGCGTGGTTTCCAACCCTTCGATCCAATCCGGCACCCGAAGGCGCAGATCGAGCCCCTTGGCATTGACCGAGCGGATTTCCCAAGTCCAGCTGTAAGGGGCCAGTTCCCCTTTGCCAGATGCAAAGCCTGTCATTGATTGCAGCACGTTGTCCTCCGTGGTTGCGCGCATTGATATGGTCACAGCCTGCGCTGCGCAGCAAGGGAGAATACCACTGAGGTGCCTGTCGCCGGGGATCAGACCGTGTGACACTACCCGATCTTTGTAACAGTTCGGTTAACCAATCGAACGGAATTTCGGCGAATTTGAAATAACTCGTGGCATATTAAGGTATCGGTAACCTTTGCTGCCTTAGGGTTTTCTTAACCGCTTTTGGAGGCCGAGGCCCATCTGTTGTTTGGACGAGAGTGATGAGGCGGTTTTATGTTTGAGATGGATCACCACGGCCCCGCAGCGCAGGCGGAGCAGAAAGATAACGTTATCGAAATGTCGCCCTTCCTGTCGGATCGCCGCTTTCCTGAGATTGCTGAGATTGACGCTTATTGGCAGGGCAAACGGGCTGGTCGGGTGATGCCTGCCCGGGCAGATATTGATCCTCGCGGGATTGAGGGGGCGCTGGCCCATTCCTTTATTCTGGAGCGGATTGCACCCGGCATGACGCGGCTGCGGTTGGCAGGGCAAATCTTCAATGATCTTCAAGGGATGGAGGTGCGCGGCATGCCGTTTGGCAGCCTGTTTGCCCCGCATTACCGCAAAGAGATTGATGAACTGGCCGAGGCAGTTTGCGCAAAACCGGGTATCGCTCAGATGACACTCAGCGCCGAACGGGGCCGTGGCAAGCCCCTGCTTGAGGGGCGAATGACCCTCTGGCCGCTGAGTGATGACCGCGGGCACAGCACCCGCATTCTTGGCACGATGTCCTATAAAGGTGTCATCGGTGAGACGCCGCGGCATTTCCAACTGGCCGGCCACCGGTTGCGGGTACTGTCAGGGCATTCCTTGCTGCCGGAACCCCAACAGGCGGTCGGATTTGCTGAGGCGAGCGCAGTCTTTGTGGCGCGCGAGCCTGTCCAAGACATGGCACAACCCATCAGGCCTCCGCATCTGAGGTTGGTGAAAACCGAAGGCTGAATGGTTAACGCCACCCTGAGAAAAACAAATGTGGCAAAAACGAAAAGCGCCCCGGCAATGGGGCGCTTTCGCTTTGCGTGAACTGATCTGTGACCTAGGGCTTAAACAGCCTTGGCGGGGCGATCTTCGCGCAGGGCCGACAGTTCCTCGGCCACCAGGAAGGCCAGCTCCAGAGACTGGCTTGCATTGAGGCGCGGGTCACAGGCGGTGTGGTAGCGATCTGACAGATCCTCTTCGGTGACTTCGCGCACGCCGCCGGTGCATTCGGTCACGTCCTGGCCGGTCATTTCGAAATGAACGCCCCCCGGAACCGTGCCTTCAGCGCGGTGGATCTGGAAGAATTCCTGAACCTCCTGCAGCACCGACTGGAACGGACGAGTCTTATAGCCGGTGGCCGATTTGATCGTATTGCCGTGCATCGCGTCACAGGTCCACAGAACCTTGGCACCTTCTTCTTCAACGGCACGAATCAGACGGGGCAGATGTTCACCCACTTTGCCGGCACCGAAACGGGCAATCAGGGTCAGTTTGCCCTCTTCGTTTTCCGGGTTCAGCTTCTGCATCAGGACCTTCAGATCCTCAGCGGTGGTGGTCGGGCCGCATTTCAGGCCAACCGGGTTCATCACACCACGGGCAAATTCAACATGGGCGCCATCGGGCTGACGGGTGCGGTCGCCAATCCAGATCATATGGCCCGAGCCTGCCAGCCACTTGCCAGAGGTGGAATCAAGACGGGTCAGCGCCTCTTCGTATTCCAGCAGCAGCGATTCATGGCTGGTGTAGAAATCCACGGTCTGCAGTGTGTGGGCGCGATCGCTGTCCACACCGGCAGCGCGCATGAAGTCCAGCGTGTCGCTGATGCGGTTGGCCATATCGCGGTATTTCGCAGCCTTTTCGCCCTCAGTGAAGCCCAGCGTCCACTGGTGCACCTGATGCACATCTGCATAACCACCGGTCGAGAAGGCGCGCAGCAGGTTCAAAGTTGCAGCAGCCTGGGTGTAGGCCTGCAGCATCTTTTTCGGATCGGGAATTCGGGCGGCGGAGGTAAAATCCAGCTCATTGATGATATCACCGCGGTAGCTGGGCAGTTCCACCCCATCGACGGTTTCGGTGGGTGCCGAACGGGGTTTGGCGAACTGGCCTGCCATCCGGCCGACCTTGACCACAGGTACTTTGGCACCATAGGTCAGCACCATCGCCATCTGCAGCATCACCTTGAAGGTGTCGCGGATGCCATTAGCCGAGAACTGATCAAAGCTTTCGGCGCAATCGCCACCCTGCAGCAGGAACGCCTCGCCGCGCGACGCCGCGCCCAGCTGGGCCTTCAGCTTGCGCGCTTCACCGGCAAAAACCAGCGGCGGATATTTCGACAGCTGCGCCTCAACCGCATTCAGAGCGGCGGCGTCAGTATAGTCAGGCATCTGGACCCGTGGCTTGCTGCGCCAGTCGGTTTTTTGCCAATCGTTCATTCTATCCTCCGATCGGGTATTTGGGCGTCGCCTTTCTATATCGAACAAGATCGGGGCTGACCATAAAGGAATTGTAAAAATGCGTGCGCTAACAGGTTCTATTGTTGTTCTAGCAGCGCGTTGTTAAGATTGAGCCATTCGATGTTTGCAACCTCTTGCACCCGGGGCGCAAACCTGTTTCTGTCGTTTCCTCTTTGGCAAGGATACGTCGATGGACCCAAACCGCATCTCGCGCTCTGCCCCTCCGGTCGGAGAGCACCCTAAAAAAGTTGTTTTTGTTCTTCTTGAGCAGTTCACGCTGCTGCCCTTTGCGGCGGCGCTCGATTGTCTGAGGATCGCGAATTACACCGCAGGCAAAGAGCTTTATCAATGGGAGTTACAGGGCGAAGGCGGTGAAACGGTCACCAGTTCATCTGGGGTTGCCTTTAATATGGACAGTGATCTGGGCGAATTGGGCCGTGAAGACCGGCTACTTTTGTGCGGTGGCGTTGATGTGCGTTCCAACACCTCAAAACGGCTGATTTCCTGGCTGCGGCGCGAAGCCCGGCGTGGCATCAGCGTCGGCAGCCTGTGTACTGGCGCCTATGCGCTGGCCAAATCTGGCCTGCTGGACGGCAAACGCGCCACCATTCATTGGGAACATCAAGACAGCTTTGAAGAAGAGTTTCTTGATGTTGAGCTGACCAAGTCGGTTTTTGTGGTGTCCGGCAACCGGATGACAGCGGCGGGCGGCACGGCTTCGCTGGATCTGATGCTGTCCCTGATTGCGGCCGACCATGGCGAGGAGCTGGCGAATGCGGTGGCGGATCAGTTGATCTATTCCTCGATCCGGACCGATCAGGATCCGTTACGCCTGTCGGTGCCCACCCGCATCGGGGTACGTCACCCGAAGCTGAGCCAGGTGATTCAGATGATGGAAGCCAATATCGAGGAGCTGATCAGCCCATCGCTGCTGGCCAAGGATGTTGGCATGTCGACCCGCCAGCTGGAGCGTTTGTTCCGCCGCTACCTGAACCGCTCCCCAAAACGCTATTATATGGAGCTACGCCTGCAGAAGGCGCGCAATCTGCTGATGCAGACGGATATGAGCGTGATCAACGTGGCGCTGGCCTGTGGCTTTGCCTCGCCTTCGCATTTTTCCAAATGCTATCGCTCGCATTACAACACCACCCCGTACCGGGAACGCGGCAGCCAGATGATGAAGGTCGAAGAATAAGGGATCGCGGGATCAGGGGCGCCACAAACGGTAAACGGCGCCATTTCCTTCGCTCAGAAACCAGATGGATCCATCAGGGGCTTCGCGCACGTCGCGGACCCTCTGGGTCTCATTTGTTTTTATCTGACTCACCTGGGTCAGACCTTTGCCGGCAACCTGTGCGATATAGTCAAACTTTAACGAGCCGACAAACAGATCGCCGCGCCATTCCGGGAACATTTCGCCCTCATAAACCATCATGCCAGAGGGCGCGATGGAGGGATCCCAATAGATCAGTGGTTGGCGCATGCCGCGTTTTTCTGTGCCCTCGCCGATCTTACGGCCATCGTAGTGGGTGCCGTAGGAAATGACCGGCCAGCCATAGTTGGCGCCTGCTTCAATCCAGTTCAACTCATCCCCGCCCTTGGCGCCATGTTCCGAGGACACCAGAGCCCCTTCACGGGTGAGAGTCAGACCCTGCGGGTTGCGATGGCCAAGGCTCCAGATCTCAGGCAGCGCGTTGCGGCGCATCTGAAACGGGTTGTCGCGCGGTACGGTGCCATCGACGCGCAGGCGGAGGATCTTGCCCCAATGGGAGCCAACATTTTGCGCTTCACGTGCTTCGCCCATGTCGCCAACTGTCAGGAACAGATGGCCATCCGCGGTTTTCACAATCCGACCGCCAAAGTGGCGCCCGTTCTGGTTTCCCCGCTGCAGTTGGAAAATGCGGAACACACGTTCGAGCCGGTCAGACCCTTCAGGCAGGATCGCGGTGGCCATGGCTGTGCCTGCGCCCCCCGGAACATCCGTAGTGTAGCTGAGGAAGATGCGGCGGGAGGAGCTGAAATCCTCAGCAGCGACCACATCCAGCAGGCCGCCCTGCCCGATCGCGGTGATATCCGGCAGCCCTTTGATCTGCTGACGCGTCCCATCCGGTGCAACTTGCCAGAGGGCACCATCACGTTCAGTGACCAGAAAACCGCCATCAGGCAAAAAGGCCAGCGACCAGGGCACGACGAAACCATCAGCTACCTTATCGATGTTGTACTCCACCGAACGGGCCGGTGTCGCAACGAGCATGACCCAGGCCAGCAACATCAGGCTGAACGAGACGAACCCGATCCCTAGGGGATGCGGCCGGGCCTTTGTCCGGGGTGTCGTCTCGCTCATCTCAGCATCTCGCAGCTTTGTTTCAATCGGGTCGAACATTCAGTGCGGGAAGGGGCCGTTGACTAAGTTTAGTACGCCCCGGCACTCTTTCAACAAACATTCTTATATCTGCCCTCGCGGAACTCAGAATTTGTGATCAAAAACCCCGTTCAAGGGTGCTTTTCTTTTCCAGAATCCGGAGATAGGGTCGAATCCGGACTTAAGTTCCAACTTGGGAGAAAATCATGAAAAAGTTTCTGATGGCTTCGGCCGCGACCGCGCTTATGGCTGGCGGCGCAATGGCAGATGACCACGCTGTTAAACTGGGTATCATCCTGGGCTTCACAGGCCCGATTGAATCGCTGACCCCTGCCATGGCAGGCGGCGCGGAACTGGCGATGAGCGAAGTTTCCGAAAGCGGCAAACTGCTGGGCGGCAAGACTGTCATGCCCGTACGCGCTGACTCGACCTGCATCGACTCAGGCGCTGCAACCGCAGCTGCAGAACGTCTGGTCACCTCGGACGGCGTCAAAGGTATCATGGGCGCTGACTGCTCGGGTGTTACCGGCGCAATCCTGTCGAACGTTGCACTGGCAAACGGCACTGTGATGATTTCGCCTTCGGCGACCTCGCCTGCCCTGTCCGCCGCTGAAGACAACGGCCTGTTCTTCCGCACCGCCCCGTCGGATGCGCGTCAGGGTCAGGTTCTGGCTGACGTGCTGATGGAAAAAGGCATCAGCGAAGTGGCTGTGACCTACACCAACAACGACTACGGTAAAGGTCTGGCGGACAGCTTCGCCGCGGCTTACGCAGCTGCTGGCGGCACCGTGACCACCACCACCGCCCACGAAGACGGCAAAGCTGATTACTCGGCTGAAGTTGGCGCGCTGGCTTCGGCCGGCGGCGACGCGCTGGTTGTTGCAGGCTATGTTGACCAGGGTGGCCCGGGCGTGATCCGTGCGGCACTGGACACCGGTGCATTTGACACCTTCGTTCTGCCCGACGGTATGATCGGCCCGAACCTGGAAACCACCTTCGGCGATGAAATCGAAGGCTCGATCGGCACCGCGCCGGGCAGCGACGCTGCAGACGCCTCGATGGTTGTTGAAAAAGTGGCCGCCACCGGTGTTGATGCTTCGGGCCCCTATGTGGGTGAAAGCTACGACGCTGCAGCGCTGATCATGCTGGCCATGCAGGCCGCAGGGTCGGTTGAGCCGGGCGACTACAAATCCAAAGTGGAAATGGTAGCCAACGCTCCGGGCGAAAAGATCTACCCGGGTGAACTGGCCAAAGGCCTGGAGATCCTGGCAGCTGGTGGTGACATCGACTATGTCGGCGCAACCGCGGTTGAGCTGATCGGCCCCGGTGAAGCCGCAGGCGGCTACCGTGAGATCGAAGTTCAGGGTGGCAAGCTGGAAACGGTTAAGTACCGCTAATCCTTTAGCTTTCCTGTAAAAATTCAGTCAGCCCGGCCCTGTGCCGGGCTGTGCTGCATCAACAGCGGGGCAATCTCGCCCTGCGCGTAAAACCAGACGCGAAAACGCGTCACACCAATCAAACAGGCGCAAACAATGCGCCAAGACGGGGGAACTGCTTCATGATCGTCGTAGAAGACGTCCATAAGCATTTCGGGGGATTTCACGCCGTAGATGGCGCGACACTCACCATCGAAAAAGGCTCCATCACCGGGCTGATTGGCCCAAATGGTGCCGGAAAAACCACATTGTTCAACGTCATCGCCGGTGTCTTGCCGCCCACCTCGGGCCGGGTCACCATGGATGGTGAGGACATCACCGGATTGCCGCCGCATGAGCTGTTCCATAAGGGGCTGCTGCGGACCTTCCAGATTGCCCATGAATTCCATTCAATGACCTGCCGGGAAAACCTGATGATGGTGCCGGGCGGACAGTCGGGCGAAGCCTTGTGGAACACATGGTTTGGCCGCAAACGCATCGCCGATGAGGAACGCGCGCTGCGGGCCAAGGCTGATGAGGTGCTGGAGTTCCTGACCATCAGCCATATCGCCGATCTGAAGGCGGGTGAAATTTCGGGCGGTCAGAAAAAACTGCTGGAACTGGGCCGCACCATGATGGTCGACGCCAAGATCGTCTTCCTGGATGAGGTGGGCGCCGGCGTGAACCGGACGCTGCTATATACCATTGCGGATGCGATCAAGCAGCTGAACGAAGAACGCGGCTACACATTCGTGGTGATTGAGCACGACATGGATTTTATCGAACGCCTGTGTAACCCGGTCATTTGTATGGCCGAGGGCAAGGTTCTGGCCGAGGGCACCCTAGCCGAGATCAAGGCGAACGAACAGGTGATCGAGGCCTATCTGGGCACCGGCCTGAAAAACAAGGACAAGGTGGGCGCATGAGCAACAATCCCTACCAAGACGATCGCGGCAACAAAGATGCTTCGATCACCAAAACAGGCGGGGGCACGATGCAGGTTTCGACCGGCACCGACCACGCCATGAGCACCGATGAGGCCTTTCTGATCGGCGACAGCATGACCGGTGGGTATGGCAAATCCGGCCCAGACATTTTGCACGATTGCACCATTGCGGTGAACAAGGGTGAGATCGCGGTTATCGTTGGCCCCAACGGCGCCGGCAAATCCACCGCGATGAAAGCCACCTTTGGCATGTTGCATCTGCGTCAGGGCTCGGTCCGTCTGGACGGCACAGATATCACTGGCCTGACCCCGCAGGCGCGGGTTGCGGCGGGCATGGGCTTCGTGCCGCAAACCTCAAACATCTTCACCTCAATGACGGTGGAAGAAAACCTTGAGATGGGCGCCTTCATCCGCAAGGACGATTACCGCCAGACCATCGAACAGATCTATGACCTGTTCCCGATCCTGCGCGACAAACGGCGCCAGCCAGCGGGGGAACTTTCGGGGGGGCAACGTCAGCAGGTGGCCGTGGGCCGCGCGCTGATGACCCAGCCCAAGGTGTTGCTGTTGGATGAGCCGACCGCAGGCGTGTCGCCCATCGTGATGGATGAATTGTTTGACCGGATCATTGAGGTCGCCCGCACTGGCATCTCGATCCTGATGGTGGAACAAAACGCCCGCCAAGCCCTTGAAATCGCGGACAAAGGATATGTTCTTGTCCAAGGTCGCAACGCCCACACCGGCACCGGCAAAGATCTGCTGGCCGATCCGGAAGTGCGCCAATCTTTCCTTGGGGGTTAAGACATGGACTTCCTGAACGCCCTTGTGGTGCTTTCCAACTTTGTGCTGATCCCGGCCGTTGCCTATGGCAGCCAGCTGGCGCTTGGCGCGCTTGGCGTGACGCTGATCTACGGTATCTTGCGCTTTTCCAACTTCGCCCATGGCGACACGATGGCCTTTGGCACCATGGTTGTGGTGCTGGTGACCTACCTGTTCCAAAGCTGGGGCCTCAGCCTTGGCCCGTTGCCGACCGCTCTGCTGGCCCTGCCCTTCGGCATCCTTGGCTGTATGGTGCTGGTGCTGGTCACCGACCGCGCCGTTTATCGGTTCTATCGTCAGCAAAAGGCCAAGCCGGTCATCCTGGTGATCGTGTCGATGGGTGTCATGTTCATCATGAACGGCCTTGTACGCTTCATCATCGGCCCGAACGATCAGCGTTTTGCCGATGGTGAGCGGTTCATCATTTCCGTACGTGAATTCAAGCAGATGACGGGCCTTTCCGAAGGTCTGGCAATCCGCACCACCCAAGGCATCACCGTTGTTACGGCGATCATCGTGGTGGCGCTGCTGTTCTGGTTCCTGAACAAGACCCGCACCGGCAAATCGATGCGCGCCTATTCGGACAATGAAGATCTGGCGTTGCTGTCGGGGATCAACCCGGAACGTGTGGTGCTGTACACCTGGCTGATCGTTGCGGCGCTGGCCACTGTGGCAGGCACGCTATACGGTCTGGATAAGACCTTCAAACCCTTCACTTACTTCCAGCTGCTGCTGCCGATTTTTGCGGCCGCAATTGTTGGTGGTCTTGGCAACCCGCTGGGCGCCATCGCCGGGGGCTTTGTGATCGCCTTTTCCGAGGTCACGATCACCTATGCCTGGAAGAAAGTGCTGAAATATCTGCTGCCGGAAAACCTGGAGCCTTCCAGCCTCGTGCAGCTTTTGTCGACCGATTATAAATTCGCTGTCAGCTTTGCGATCCTTGTGGTGGTGCTGCTGTTCAAGCCGACCGGTCTGTTCAAGGGGAAATCGGTATGAGCGAGACAACCAAAAACACCGCTCTTTTCGCGCTGGTGGCGGCACTCTTTGTGCTCTCCGGTATTTTTCAAAGCTGGAATGCCTCGCTGACCATCCTCAACATGGCGCTGATCTCGGCGATCATGGCGCTGGGGGTGAACCTGCAATGGGGTTTTGCCGGTCTGTTCAACGTCGGTGTCATGGGCTTTGTCGCCCTTGGTGGTCTGGCGACGGTTCTGATCGGTGCAAAACCCGTTGAAGGCGCCTGGAGTGCGGGTGGCTTCCAGATCCTGCTGGCGCTGGTTCTGGGGGCCGCAACGGTGGTGGCCACTGTGCTGGTCTACACCCGCCTGCCCGCAGGTCGCACCCGCACCATCGCCGTTCTGGCCACGTTGATCATCGGCTTCTTCATCTACCGCGCGGTGTTTGACCCTGCGGTTGCCGCTGTGGAGGCGATCAACCCGGCGATGCATGGCAACCTGGGTGGTCTGAACTGGCTGGCGGTTGGGCGTGACGCTTCGGTGCGTCAGGCGGATCTGTTTGTCCTGCTGGCCTGGCCGGTGGGTGGTTTGCTGGCGGCAGGTGCTGCCTGGGTCATCGGCAAAACGGCCCTTGGTCTGCGGTCAGACTATCTGGCGATCGCAACGCTGGGCATTGCTGAGATCATCATCGCGGTGATGAAAAACGAAGATTGGCTGGCCCGTGGCGTGAAAAACGTATCTGGCCTGCCGCGCCCGGTTCCCTATGAGGTGACTCTGCAGGACAGCAGCTCCTTCGTGGAGCGTGCAACCTCTCTGGGGCTGGATCCGACCACCGCGTCGACCCTGTGGATCAAGACGCTTTATGCCGGCCTGTTCTCGGTCGTTTTGGTGGTGATCCTGGTGATGGCGCAGCTGGCGTTGAAATCACCCTGGGGCCGGATGATGCGTGCGATCCGCGACAATGAAGTTGCAGCCCGTGCCATGGGTAAGGACGTGACCAAACGGCACCTGCAGATTTTCATCCTCGGTTCGGCCATCTGTGGTGTTGCTGGCGCGATGATGACCACGCTGGACGGTCAGCTGACCCCTGGCAGTTATCAGCCGCTGCGCTTCACCTTCCTGATCTGGCTGATGGTGATTGTTGGCGGGTCTGGCAACAACTTCGGTGCAGTGCTGGGTGGCTTCCTGATCTACTTCCTGTGGATCCAGGTGGAGCCGATGGGCACCTGGTTGCTGGATGCGCTGACCTCTGGCCTGCCGGATGGCAACGCGCTGAAGGAGCATCTGAAAGGCAGTGCCGCCTATATGCGTCTGATGACCATGGGCATCGTACTGCTGCTGGTGCTGCGGTTCAGTCCACGGGGCCTGATCCCTGAGAAGTGAACAGAGTGATCTATGATTGCAGAAGGGCCCCGGATGGGGCCCTTTTTTGTTGGGTGTTTCCATTTGGCGAAGTCACTTGGGGTGGGTGCAGGCAGGCGTTGCCCCACTTTGCATGTTTCACAGAGCGTGTATGCTTGTTTGGGAATCCCGGTAGGGAAGCATGCAAAACCCCTGCCCCTCCCGGAACTCCGGGAAGGTATGGCCAGAGCGTTGAAATCTCGGATTATTGCGTCAGAACAACCAGCGCCAGCGCGCCGAGGGTGACAAAAACAGTGGCAAAAGCCCCGAGCGCCAGGGGCCGCAGCCCTTCGCGCCTCAAAGCCGCGATATCGGTGCCCAGCCCCATCGCAGCAAGCGCCATGGTCAGGAAGAAGCCAGAGATCAATGAACCGGCCTCCAGCGCGGCAACAGGCAGCGCCACGGTTGAGTTCAGCACCATCATTGCCGCAAAGCCGACCACGAAGAGCGGCAGCGGGCTTGGCTTTTTCGCAGAAGGATCAACCGGACCACGGCCAAAACCGGTCAGCAGGACAATCAGCGGCGCCAGCAGCAGGACCCGGCTCAGCTTGGCCATCATGCCCCATTGCTGCGCCTCAGCGCTGTAGCTGTCCGTTGCACCGACAACCTGACCAACCTCATGGATGGCAGCACCGGCCCACAGACCGTAAGCCTGACCGTCCAGACCAAAAGCCATTGCCATCAGCGGCAGACCCAGCATCGACAGGGTGCCAAACAGCGTCACGCAGGCAATCGCGTAGGCCAGATCGCTGTTGCTGCCCGGGCGTGCGCCCTGCACCGCCATAATCGCTGAAGCACCACAGACCGCAGTACCCGCACCGATCAGCCGCGCAAGATCCGGGGCGACGCCCAGCCATCGGCCAATTACCTGCGTTGACCAGAAGGTTGCAAACAGCAGAACAGCAATGCCCAGAAACACCGGTGCGCCGGCCTGCCAGATCTGACCGATGCTCAGCTGCAACCCCAGCAGCACGATGCCCAACCGCATCAGCGGCCGTTGCGACAGGCAGATGCCATCCTCGGCCCAGGTCATCAGCCCCACGGAGTTGCGCACCGCAACACCAAGGATCATCGCAATCACCATCGGCCCCAGCAGGGGCAAATCCACCGCTTGTTTCAGCCACATCGCCCCTGCGGCCAGCGCCGCAACAAGGGCAACACCCGGCAGGTGGCGGATGATATGTTTTGCCAAAGGCAGTTCTGATGGGAAAGTATTCTGGGCTGTCATTGCGATTTTATGACAGCGTTCATCTCATTCTTCTAATTTATTGATCTTGTTAAATCGTTCGATTTTGTCGATGATTTGGGCATGACCCTGGATCAGATCAAAATATTCCTCGCCGTGGCGGAACGTCGCCATGTGACCCGTGCCGCTGAGATTCTGAACATGACGCAAAGCGCCGTGTCCTCCGCCATTTCCACCTTGGAAAGCCAACATGGGGTGAAGCTGTTTGATCGCGTGGGGCGTGGCATTGCGCTGACACAGGCGGGTGAGGCCTTTGTGCCGCAGGCCAGACGGCTGCAGCAGGAGGCTGAGGTGACGCGGCAGGTGCTGGGTGACCTTAGTCAGGAAACCCGTGGGTCCCTGCGCATTCAGGCCAGCCAGACGGTGGCCAGCTATTGGTTGCCGCCCCGGCTGATGTTGCTGCATGAACGTCATCCCGGTGTCAGCATCGATCTGCACGTCGGTAATACTGCCCAAGCAGCCGAGGCTGTTGCCAAGGGTGAGGCCGATCTTGGCTTTGTCGAAGGTGCCCTGCCCGACAGTGATCTGCACCGGCAGGTGGTGGCACGCGATGAACTGGTGCTGGTCATGGCCCGCGATCATCCGATGGCGCGCGCGGAAGACTTCGGCGCCGAGGATTACGTGCAGATGCAGTGGATCCTGCGCGAAGACGGGTCCGGCACCCGCAGTGAGACTGAGGCGCATCTGGCCGAAATGGGCCTGTCGGTTGCCAACCTTGAGGTGGCGCTGGAGCTGCCTTCGAATGAGGCGGTGCTGGCGGCGGTGGCGGCAGGCCCCTATGTGACCATGCTGTCGGCCCGTGCGGTTGGCGCGGCCAAGGGGCGGGGATTGGCCATGCGGCGGGTGACCTGGGTGGCGCATCCCGCGCGGGTCTTTGCGGTGTTGAGCCACCCGAAACGGTACAAAACCCGCGCGGTGCGGGCTTTGCTGGATGTGCTTTGATGGCCGTGACGCTTAGCGGCCCTTGAACAAGCCGCCCAGAACGCCGCGCACCAGACGGCGCCCGGTTGTGCCGCTAAGTTCTTTCACCAGCGCCTTGCCCAGGGCTTCGGTCACCGTGTCCCCACGGCGGTTGCTGCGCAGACTGCGTGAGGAGGACCGCCCAACCCGGCTACCACTGAACCGACGCGCGGCACGGAACTCACGCACCATCGGCTCTGCGGTCTCTTCCTCGGCTTCGGCGGCTTCAGCCTCCTGCGCGGCGGCTTCTGCCCGACGTTTCAGCATTTCATAGGCGCTGTCGCGGTCGATACGGTCCTCATATTTGCCCGACAGATCGGATCCATCGATTACACCCTGCCGTTCTGCTCTGGTGATTGGCCCCAGCTGCGACGATGGCGGGCGGATCAAGGTGCGTTCAACAATGCCCGGCACGCCCTTCTTGGCCAGGAAAGAGGTCACCGCCTCCCCGACGCCGACCTCACGGATCGCCTCCTCGGTGTCAAAGCGTGGGTTGTCACGGTAGGTCTCTGCCGCCATGCGCAGGGCTTTGCGGTCACGGGCGGTGAACGCGCGTAGCGCGTGCTGTACCCGGTTGCCCAGCTGCCCGAGAATATCCTCGGGCACATCGTCGGGGTTCTGGGTGACGAAATAGACGCCCACCCCTTTGGACCGGATCAGACGCGCCACCTGCTCCACCTTATCGACCAGCGCCTTTGGGGCGTCCTCAAACAACAGATGTGCCTCATCGAAGAAGAAGACCAGCTTGGGTTTGTCAGGATCACCCACCTCAGGCAGCTGCTCAAAAAGTTCCGACAGCAGCCACAGCAGGAAGGTTGCATAGAGACGCGGCGCGCCCATCAATTTGTCCGCCGCAAGGATATTGACCCTCCCGCGCCCGTCAGCATCGCAGCGCATCAGATCCGCCAGATCCAGCGCAGGTTCGCCAAATAATTGAGTGGCCCCTTGATTTTCCAGAACCAGAAGCCGCCGCTGAATGGCCCCGATGGAGGCGGTGGAGACATTGCCATAGCGCAGCGCAATCTCACCCCGGTTTGCCCCCAGCCAGACCAGAAGCGCCTGCAGATCCTTAAGATCCAGCAAAGGCAGCCCCTGTTCATCCGCCAGACGGAAGGCGATGTTCAACACACCTTCCTGCGCCTCTGACAGCTCCAGCAGGCGGGCCAGTAGCAACGGGCCCATCTCAGAAACCGTGGTGCGCACTGGGTGCCCCTGGTCGCCGAAAAGATCCCAGAAGGTGACCGGAAAACCCTGATAACTGTAGTCGTCAAACCCGATTTTGGCCGCACGTGAGGTGAAGGCATCATGTAGCTTGGCGGTGGCGCTGCCTGCTTTGGCCAGACCAGCCAGATCGCCCTTCACATCAGACAGGAACACCGGCACGCCCTGCGCCGAAAACCCTTCGGCCATGATTTGCAGGGTCACCGTCTTGCCGGTGCCGGTGGCGCCTGCGATTAGGCCATGCCGGTTGGCATATTTCAGGGTCAGCCCCTGTTTTTCGCCATAAGCCTCACCGCCACCGCCGATAAAAATGGATTCGCTCAATTCAGCCCCCAATGCTGCCTGTATGGTCCGTGCGGCCAGTTCGTACGCAGGACACATACTCTGTTAACACCTTTGCTGCATAGTGACCTGACCCACCTCTCATGTCCATTGCAGGTGGGTGACTTCCTCCCTGTCAGACTGGCCGCTCTGATCGTTTCAGAGCGGCGTCTTTTTTTTGACGAAAAAACCATGCTCTGCCTGTTGACGCTGAGGTTGAAAAATCCTAGCGTTCAGTCAATGACTAAGTCGGCCAGTCCGACGGGGAGCAAAAATATGGAAAAGGGGCCAGTTCGCGGCCCCTTTTTCTATTCGATATTCCAGATATTTGCCGCCCAAAGCTCACGTTAGATACAAAAGTCGGCAGGTTCTTGCTGTTTGCGCGTATTTCGCTGCAGTTTCAGCCTGACAGAGGCTTTCGGCACATGGTAGAGCTTGAGCAGAAAAATGACTTCTTGGGTGGAACCTTTTGATGAACAAACTGTCCAAAACCCTGTCTTTGATGGCAGCGCTGACCCTTGGCGGCGCGGCGCTGGCGCAAGAGACCGCTGAGCAGACCCCGGAAACCGCACAGGACGGTCTGGCGATGGGCACCCCGGTGGAGCCGCAATCCTACATTCGCGAAGAAAGCGGTGATTGGAAGCTGGAGTGTTTCCGCGCCAACCTTGAAACCGAACCCTGTCAGCTGCTGCAGCCGCTTTATGGCGCTGAGGGCAATCAGGTCGCGAATGTTCGCATCTTCCGCCTGCCCGCTGGTGGCCAGGCTGTTGCCGGTGCGATCGTTGCGGTGCCGCTGGAAACCCTGCTGACCGCGCAGCTGACCATCATGGTTGATGCCAACCAGCCGCGCCGCTACCCGTTTTCGGTCTGTGATCCGCTGGGCTGTTATGCCCGTATCGGTTTGACACAGGGCGATATTGATGCGTTCAAACGGGGTGCAGGTGCCATCGTTTCGCTGGTGCCCTTCGTTGCACCCGACCAGCGTGTGGATCTGAAGATGTCGCTGAGCGGCTTCACCGCCGGCTTTGACAAGGTCACCGCCGAGGTCAAACCGTAAAGCGACGTTTTGAACCGCTCTTAAAGAATAGAAAAGCCGCGCGGATATCCTGCGCGGCTTTTTGAATATCGCTGGAGTGATTTAGGCGTTCTTTAGTGCCAGAACCGCGTTCAGCCCGCCAAAGGCAAAAGCGTTCGACAGAACGTAGTCCACCTTGGCCTCACGCGCCTCATTTGGCACAACATCCAGTGAGCATTCCGGGTCCGGCTCTTCATAACCTATGGTTGGGGCGATCACCCCGTCCCGCAGCGCCATGATACAGGCCAGCAGCTCCACCGCGCCGGTCCCGCCGATCAGGTGGCCATGCATCGCCTTGGTCGACGATATCATCAGTTGATCCGCATGGGCGCCAAAAACATCCGCGACAGCGGCGCATTCGGTTTTGTCATTGGCGGCGGTGCCGGTGCCATGCGCGTTGATGTAGCCGATCTGATCCGGGGTAATACCCGCATCCCGCAATGCGCCCGAAATGGCCCGTGCCGCCCCCTGCTTGGAGGGCATGACGATATCGCTGGCGTCAGAGGACATGGCAAAGCCTGCCACTTCGGCCAGGATCTCCGCCCCGCGGGCCTTGGCGTGTTCGTACTCCTCAAAGACAAAGATCGCTGCGCCCTCGCCCTGTACCATGCCGTTGCGATTGGCGCTGAACGGGCGACAGGCGTCTTTGGACATGACGCGCAGCCCTTCCCAGGCTTTTACGCCACCAAAACACAGCATCGATTCAGAGCCACCGGTGACCATTACCTTGGACATGCCCGAGCGCACCATTGTAAAGGCCTGTGACATCGCATGGTTCGAACTGGCGCAGGCGGTGGCGACGGTGAAGCTGGGGCCTTTGAGGTTGAACTCCATCGACACATGGCTGGCGGCGGCGTTGTTCATCAGCTTGGGCACCACAAAGGGATGCACGCGGTTTTTGCCATCCTCATAAACGGTGCGGTAATTGGCATCGAGCGTGGTCATCCCGCCACCCGAATTGCCAAGGATCACGCCCGAGGTGGCTGCCAATTCGCCTGAGAAGCTGAGGCCGGATTGGGCCAGCGCCTCGCGGGCGGCGATCAGGGTGAATTGAGTGAACCGGTCAAACAGGGCCAGCTGCTGGCGGTTGAAGGCCGCCTCCGCATCATAGCCTTTGACCTGACCGCCGATTTTGATCGCCAGCCGGTCAACATCCTGAAACTCCAGCTCACCAATGCCGCATTTGCCCTCGCGCATCGCTGCGAGGGTCTCGGCAACGTTGGGGCCGAGCGCGTTGATCGTGCCTGCCCCAGTAATGACAACCCGGTTCATGCCGCTTGCTCGGCCACCAGTTGTTCGATGCCCTTGATGATTGAGGCCACCGAGGCAATGTCAAACTCGCTCTTTTCCGGCTCATTCGCGTTGAACGGCACCGAAATGTCAAAGGCCTCTTCGATGGCAAAAATGCTCTCTACCAGCCCCAGGCTATCAATGCCCAGATCTTCCAAAGTGCTTTCCAGCGTCACATCCGATGGTTCCAGAACTGCCTGTTCGGCGATGATCTCGATGACCTTATCTTTGATGCTCATGATCGCGGCCCTTCCCTCTGATTGAGGTTGATTTAGTCATTCCCACCCGGATTTGAAACAGCTTTCTGCAACTTAGCGACGTCGCGGAACAGCCGGGGCAGCCGGCGCAGGCCTTTGTAAACCTCAATATGTGTTTCCATTTTCATTGCCGGATAGCCCAGCATGACACGGCCCGCCGGTACATTTGCCAGTACCTTTGTCGCCCCGCCAGTGATCACGTGATCCCCGATGAACAGGTTATCACTGACCCCCGTCTGGCCACCTAGCACCACATTGTGACCGATACGTGTCGACCCGGCGATCCCGACCTGTGCACAGATAAGGCAGTCATTGCCGATCTCAACGTTGTGACCGATCTGGGCCAGATTATCGAATTTGACGCCATTGCCGATGCGGGTGTCGCGCACGGTGCCGCGGTCAATACAGGCATTGGCGCCCAGTTCGACGTCATCGCCGATGCTGACCGACCCGACCGAATGGATCCGGGCGTAGCTTTGCGCCTTGGCCTCACCTGCATCGCCAAGACTGTCGCGGACCTTTTCGATGTTGGATTCTTCTGGCGTCACGAAGGAAAACCCATCGCCGCCCACTGTGGCGCCGGGCTGCGCGATGAAACTATCGCCAATGCGTACGCGGGCGCCGATCTTTACCCCTTCGCGCAGGAAACAGCCCTGCCCCAGAACCGTGTCAGTGCCGATGAAACACTGCGGCCCGATGACCGAACCGTCGCCGATCACCGCACCAGCCGAAATCACGCTGAGAGGCCCGACCGAGACATCGGCGCCCAGTTTAGCGGCGGGGTCAATTACGGCTGAAGGGTGAATGCCTGCCGCGTAGCCCTGACCGGGATCCATCATCGCCGATAGACCCGCCATCGCGAAACGCGGACGCGGTGCAATGATTGCCGCTTTCAGGCCCAGCTGCTGCCAATCCGCGCCCTGCCACAGCATGGCGGCCTGCGCCTGACCTTGCGGCAGACCCTTGGCAAAATCGGGTTTCATCGCCAGCGCCAGATCCTGTGGCCCGGCCATTGCAGGTTCGGCCACGCCACCCACAGAAAGATCAACGTCGCCAAAGGCTTCTGCCCCCAGCGACGCTGCAATTTCTTTGATCGTATAAGTCATGGCCTGCCCCTAATAATCTGTTGGGGCTAGATTTAGCCGCGAACGCTGCCCAAGGCCACCCCTGCCGATTGCAAAGCTTTCCAGATCTTTGCATCACGGCCATAGGTATCACGACGATAGTTCGCTTTGCCCTTCGCAGGCACCACGGCGGTCCGGTAAACGATATGCACCGGCAGGTGCTGTTCCAGATCCACCTGGGTTTCACGGCCGGTTTTCAGGATCCGCTGGAAGGTCTCCTTGGGTGTGGCATCCTGACGGGCCAGCAGCGCATAGGCGAAATCAAACGGTTGATGCAGACGGATGCAGCCATGGCTGAACGCCCGGGTTTCGCGTGAGAACAGCGCCTTCTGCGGGGTGTCGTGCAGATAGATGTTGTGGCGGTTCGGGAACATGAACTTCACCAACCCCAGTGCATTGCGGCTGGAGGGCGGCTGTTTGATGTCAAACGGGAAGTTGGTGGCGCTGAACTGGGTAAAGTCCGCGCCCTCGCGGCTGACGGTCCGGCCAGCGCCATCAATCAGACGCAGGTGACTAACCGCATTGGGGTTTTTCTTCAGCTGAGGCAGGTATTCCTTCACAGCGATCGACCGCGGCACGTTCCAGGTGGGGTTAATCACCATATGCTCCATCGTGTCGCTGAATTCGGGGCTGCGTCGGTCCGAGGAGTTGGCGCCAATCACCGAACGGGTACGGAAGGTGACCTTACCGTCATCCACGATCTTGGCGGTGTAATCGGTGAGGTTTACCCAGATATGACGCTCCCCACGTTCAAAGTTGGTCCAGCGTTCACGCTCCATCGCCACGATCACCGACTGCAGGCGGGTTTCGGCAGAGACATTCAGCTCTTTCAGCGTGGTTGCCCCGGCAACACCGTCTTCGGCAAGGCCGTGGTCGGCCTGGAACTGCTGCACCGCGGCCTGAATTTTGGTGTCAAAGATCTGAGTGGCCGAGCGATCCAGATATCCAAGCGCCATCAGACGATTGCGCAGTTTCACGATCGAGGCGCCGCGATCACCCGGCTCCAGCTTTTTGCCAGGCACGGTTTCGCCCCAGCCGCCGCGGGCGATCACCCCCTGCAAGCGCAGCATCTCCTTGCGCAAGCGCGGATATTCGGGCGAGGCGGGCGGCAGCTGTTTCATCACCGCCGCAGGCTGGCCGGTGACCAGCATCTCCAGATATTCGGCGCCGTCTTTTTTGCTGATCTTGCGGACCAGACCGTCATCGATCTTGCCCGGGATCAAAACACCATGGGCCACATCGCGGGCGTATTTCAGATAGGCTTTGGACAGTTCCACATCGACAATGCCCAGATCGCGCGGCGTCTTGGCGTTGCGCATCATGTCCAGCAGCGCGTTCACATCATAGCGCGCCTGCGGCAGCCCATGGCTGCGCACGTTTTGCAGCACATTGATCAGGGCCTGACGGCGCGCCACGAATTCAGCGCCCTCCCCGGTCCAGATCCCGCCAAAACCATTTTCGCGATAAAACCGGGCCAATTCCCGATCATCAGACGCGGTTTCGGCCACCGCTTGTTTAAAAGCTGTCACCTGTGCCGCAGCAGGCGTTGGCGTCTGGGCCAACATCAGGCAGGCCGCAACGGCCCCCAGGGTCAGCCGTGGGGCAAATCGAAAAAATCCAGAACGAGTAACTGGCTGCATGAGCGCGCTCTCTTTCCCTAATATGTTTAGATCTCTCCCCTCATTGGCGGTTTTTTGCCCGACTGTCCATTCACAAAAGGTTAATCATGGCGTCTGAAACGGCTTTGGCGCAACGCTGTGTCGTGTGGGCGTCATTCAGAATATGTTCACAAAAATTTGCGCAAAAAACCGCCGAGCCCCCTTGTTTGTAGAAAAATAAGCCCTCTGACGGGTTGGTGGAACGAAACTTGTATGTAATATAGCGCCTGCATCTGGGGATGAGATGGCAGGCCTCGCGTAACATCGCGGGCAACACAGGTAAGCGACAGGACGGGCGCTAACATGACGAATACGACTTTGACGCGGCGGGCGGTGCTCGGCGCGTTTGCGGCAACAACCTTGACGGCCGCACCAACCTTTTCCAAAGCCGCAGGGTTCCTGCGTGGCTCCGGCGACATTCGGCGGATCAAAATGTATTCCGGCCGCACCGGCGAACGGATCGACATGATCTATTGGATCGAAGGTAAATACATCAAAGACGCTCTCAAAGAGGTGAACCACTTCATGCGCGACTGGCGCACGAATGATGTGACCTCAATCGATGCGCGCACCATCGACATCATGGCAGCCGCCCACAATCTGATGGATGTGAGCGAACCCTATATGCTGCTGTCGGGCTACCGTTCGCCCAAGACCAATGCGATGCTGCGGTCCAAATCGCGCGGCGTGGCCAAGAACTCGTTGCACATGAAAGGTCAGGCTGCGGACCTGCGCCTGCAATCCCGCTCGGTCACGCAAATGGCCAAAGCGGCGGCGATCTGCAAAGCAGGCGGCGTTGGCCGCTACTCCAGCTCGAACTTCGTGCATATGGATTGTGGTCCGGTACGCACCTGGGGCCGTTAAGGCACAGTCTACCTAAAACTGCTTTTCTCAAGACCCGCCTTTTGGCGGGTTTTTTGTTGTTTTGAAGGCTCAAAATTGCCCGAACAATCCCATTTTTTATGGCTGAAGCTCCCCTTCAGATGCCCCCCTAAAGGCAACTGTCAAAGTTTCGCCAGATGCAGTCACAGAGTTGTCAGGAGGCTGTGAGTATGCTTTTTTGAACAAAGCGGGGCATTTGCAGGTCGCGTAATAGATTTGACGCGATTATTTTGGGGGACAGGAATGGTTTTCTTGGGCAGATTTTTCGGTAGCACAAAGCGTATGGCAGCTGTTGCAACTACACTCGGCAGTCTAGCCTTCGCGGCACCAGCACAGGCAGATCTGTCACTGACCTTCTTCCCGGACGACATCGGGCCGGGCGGCCAGTCCACCGCGACTTTCACGCTGAACAACACAACAGGCGGCCCGCTGTCTGAATTGGCCTTCTCATTGAACCTTGGGGCCAATGTTACAGTTGCTGGTGCCCCGGCAATTGACAGCAGCTGTATGGCACCCTGACCGCCACCGGTGGCGCGTCCACCATCTCCTTCGCAGATGGCGGGCTGGGTATTGGCGAAAACTGTACCATTTCATTGCAGGTCCAGGGCGGCGCGACCAATGGCTTAAACACCTTGACCACCTCGCAACTGTCGTCAGATGCCGGAGATCAGGGGGATGCAACGGATGATCTGACGATCACCGACGGCAAACCATCGTTTACCAAAGCACTTGCCCCGTCCAGTGTCGCGTTGAACGGTACGACGACGATGACCTACACCGTCAATAACACTGCAAACGGGAGCCTTATTACATCGATTTCATTTAGCGAAAACCTGCCAAGCGGCCTTGTCTTCGCCACGCCCACCAATCTGACCACGGACTGTTCTAGCCTCACCCCAACGGCGACAGCTGGGGGGGCAACACTGACTGCATTTGGTGGGTTTGTCCTTGCGGGGTCAGCCTGTACCCTGTCCATTGACGTACAAGCGCAATCTGTAGGTGATTTCACCTTAACTTCTGGTGATATGACTTACTCAACCGGAGGCCCTTCCCAGTCGGCCGGTATAGCCTCCGCAGAACTGACCGTCACGGCGCCCCCTTCGGGCGCGCCGTCCCTGACCCAGGTGTTTTCCGGCGACCCTGCAGCGGGGGGTGAAACCGTTACGTTGTCATTCACATTGACAAACACGGATCCAACAAACCCGGCGACTTTGATCACCTTCACCGAAGATTTTGATACCCCACTGACCGGCACCACCCTGTTGGCAGACGTCACGGATCCCTGTGGCAGTGGCTCATCCATCACCGGTGCCGGCACCGGGACCATGACCTTCGCTGGTGGTTCGTTGGCAGCCCGCTCGCAGTGTAATTTTGATGTCACCGTGCAACTGCCCGCCAGCCCAACCGGTGGGGACTATCTGTTCACCAGCTCCACCGTTCAGGCCGAAGTCAACGGCGACACCGTCTTTTCAGCCAGCCCGGCCAGCGACACGCTGACCGTCAGCGACAATCCGAAACCAACCGTAAGCCTGAGCATCACTGACGTTGCCGATCTTGCTGTTTCGGGCGCAACCACCGCGACCGTTACGCTGACCAACACAGCAGCCGTCGATGCAACCGGAGTCGGGTTCGACCTTCAGCTTAGTCCCCCGCTTTCTGACCTCATTGGCTTGGGAACTCTAGGCGTCGGGACCTGCCCCGCCGGCTCCGTCTCTCAGACCAACACCAACCCGCGCACTTTGTCTTTGATTAACGCGACAATCACGGCCTCCAGCAGCTGTACCTTCGATATCCCAATCACCCTACCCGCCGACCACCCAGCGGGAGATTTCACCCTGACGATTGATGAGCTGACCGGCACCATCGGCGGCAGTGCCTTTGTTGGTGCCGGGGCCTCAGACACCTTCTCGGTAAATGCTGGTATCGCCGACGTGTCGATGCGTAAAAGCTTCGACAGCGTTGGCATTCCGGGTGGCACCGTTGGTGTAACTTATGAGCTGAGCAATCGTTCCCTGCTGCCAGTCACGGATATTGGCTTCACCGACGCTATCGTTGCCGCAGTCACAGGTTCCACGGGGTTCGCTGTTGACACCAACACCTGTAACGGCACGGCGACTGGCGGGTCGACCCTCACCGTTTCGGGCGCCTCAATGGCCGCCAGCGGCACCTGTGAGATCACCGGCACGCTGACACTTGGTGCCGGTGTTTCCGGTGGCAACTATCTCAGCACGACCAGCGATATCACGGCAACGCTTGACGGCTTCTCCCCCGCGACCATCGGCAACTCCGCCGCCTCTGCGACTTTGGAAGTTCAGGAAATCTCTCTTGATTTTGCCTTTGACGACGACTCGGTACTGCCAGGTCAGTCCACGGTTGCTGAGATCACGCTGACCAATAACGGCACTTCGTCAGTGGCGATTACCAATGTGACCACTTCGCTTGTCCCGATCAGCGTAAGTGCGACGTTCGACTCTTCCCTGGTCAACACCTGTGGCAGCGCAGAATCTACCGGTTCGGCTTCGATCTCCTACACTGGCGGTTCGATCCCAGCTGGCAGCTCCTGTACCTACCGCGCACAGATCAGCGTTCCGGCTTCTGCAACGCAACAGGAGGTTCGGCTCACAACCATTGCTTTGGCTGGGACCAACCTGTTTCAAGGCGACAACATCCGCGTGGGTGGCCCCTTGGCTGATGGCGGCACCCTGTCGTTGACCAAATCCTTTGTGGATATGTCGGTTGAAGAAGGTGCAAACACTGATGTGACCTTCACCATCACCAATGAATCGGCAGATCTGGCCGTAAATACCATTGGTTTCAGCGATGATCTGGACGCTTTCCGTTCGGGCACCACTTTGGTCAGCACTGTCAGTGATACGTGTTCGGCAACTGGTTCGGGCCCCGGTGCAAGCATCATCAACTTCTCCAACATCAATCTGGCCGCCGGTGCCAGCTGTGCCGTCACGGTGCGTCTTGCGATGGCCGTGACCGGGGATCTGGGCGATTTCACCAACACCACCAGCGCGATCAGCGGCGATGTGTCTTCGGTGACTGTAACTGGCACGGCCGCATCTGACAGTATCCTGGTGCAGTCCAACGTTGCGCCGACCTTCACCAAGACCTTCCCTTCGGGAACAATCAATCAGAACGGTCAGACAACGGTGCAATACACCATCTCGATGCCGGTCGCTCTTGGATCGTTTAACCAGCTGACTTTTGACGATGCACTTGGCTCGGCGATCAGCGGTGCAACTCTGGTGTCTGTTCCCAGCAATGGCAGCTGTGGCGCCGGTTCGCAGTTTGGCGGCACCGGCACTGACACGATGACCATGCGCTTTGGGGCCCTGTCGGGCGGCGAGAGCTGTACCTTCACCGCCACCATCGGCATCACCAGCTCGCCCGAGGGGGCAGTGACCAGCACCTCAGGTGATCTGTTCAACGCAACCACCGCACTGGTTTCAGGTGCGTCGGCATCGCTGACCGTCAATTCACCTCCCCCGAACCTGGCCCTTGCTTTTGCAGCCAACCCGGTAGATCAGGGCGTTGTCTCGACCATGACCTACACGATCGATGCAAGTGCGGTGACAACGGCTCTCAGCGGTGTTGGCTTCACCAACACACTCCCGTCGGGCCTGGTGATTGCGACCCCTGCGAACGCCGTGAGCTCTTGCGGTGGCACTTTGACTGCAGTCGCCGGAACCGGTTCGGTCACGCTCACAGGTGGCTCCCTGGCGGCCAATGCCAGCTGTACCATTTCTTTGGATGTCGTGGCACAAGCGGCTGGGGCCTATGCGAATACAACCTCGG
This sequence comes from Thalassovita autumnalis, assembly GCF_001458255.1. Classification (GTDB taxonomy): domain Bacteria; phylum Pseudomonadota; class Alphaproteobacteria; order Rhodobacterales; family Rhodobacteraceae; genus Thalassobius; species Thalassobius autumnalis. The sequence continues at coordinate 274,089 of NZ_CYSB01000025.1, read as the reverse complement.
CCCTTAGCACCAACCTCGGCGATGGCGGTGCAGCCAGCGCCACATTGACCGTAAATGCTGCGCCCCCTCCCGGCTTTGCGCAGGTCTTCTCGCCAGATAGCATGCTGGAAGGCGCAACCTCGACGCTGACCTTTACGATCGACAACTCCGGCGCCTTTGTGGAAGCAAGCACCTTGAGCTTCACCAACAACCTGCCCGCGGGTCTGGTGATTGCCAGCACTCCCAATGTCGCCAACACCTGTAACGGCACAGCAACCGCAGTCGCAGCCTCTTCGGTTGTCAGCCTCACCGGTGGCACCGTTGCTGCAAGCGCCAGCTGTACCGTCTCAGTGGATGTGACCACAGTTGATGATGGCAGCTATGTGAATGTGAGTGGTGCTCTGACGTCGAACCTCGGCAACAGTGGTACCTCCACCGATACGTTGACCGTGAACGCCCCGCCGGTCCCGCCGCTGGCCAAAACCTACACCCCGTCTACCGTCACCCAGGGTGAAGTGACGACCGTGTCCATCAGCATCGACAACTCGGCCGCTTTGTTGCCGGTGACTGCGGTGAATGTAACCGATACCTTTGCCGCCAGCATGACCGTTGCGACGGTGGCAAACACCTCGGTTGGGGCAAACTGTGTGGGCGGCACACTGACAGCAGTGCCCGGCGCCACCTCGGTGACCTATACCGGTGGGTCGGTGACCGCAGGGCAGACCTGTACCATCAGCTATGACGTTGTTGCGCTGAACACCGGGGCCCTGGCCAATACGCTGACCATGACGTCGTCGCTGGGGCCGAACACCGCGCCTGCGACACTGACAGTGAACCCTGCCCCGGCCCCGACGATCACCCATGCCTTTGCGCCAAGCTCGATCGAACAGGACGGGTTCAGCACGCTGACCGTGACCATCGACAACTCGGCCGCCTTTATCGCAGCTGGCAGCCTTGGCTTGCAGGGCGATCTGTCCGCGGCGGTTCTGATTGCCAATGACGGGGCAGCCCGCGTGCCAACCAACAGCTGTGGCGGTACATTGCTGGCGCCCAACAACTCCAACCGGATGCAGCTGTCGGGCGGGAACATCCCGGCACAGGGCAGCTGTGTGATGACCGTTGATGTGACCTCGTCCACCGTCGGCAACTACACCAACACCCTGAGCGGTTCGACCAGCACATTGGGGGCCAGCACCCTACCCGCCCCTGCCGCGCTGGAGGTTGTGGCACGCACCACCGCCGAAGTGATCTTTGAGGTGGCAACGGACACCGATGGCGACTTTGGGTTCGCATCCAGCGAGGCAGCCTTTACCTTCACCCTGACCACCAGCTCAGGCGAAGGCACCGAAGGCCCGATCTCGGTTGATGCGGGCAGCTATTCGGTTTCGGTTTCGCCCCCAAGCGGCACCGGCATCACCGCGATGAGCTGTAATGACAGCGACAGCACCGCAACGCTGGATGGCAGCACCTTCTCACTGGTGCTGGCTGCGCGGGAACAGGTCACCTGTACCATCACCAGCCGTGAAACGCTGCAGCGCACTGTGGACACGATCCACAACTTCCTGCATCGCCGCAGCACGCTGATCCTGGCCAATCCGCCCAGCCGGTCCCGCCGTCTGGAACGGATGAACTCGGCCGGTGTGGGTGGTCAAACGTTGAGCTTTGCGCAGGGTGATATCCTGTCGATGCTGCCGGTGGACTTCGATCCAATGGCCATCAACTCGGGTAACTTCTCACTCAGCGGCTCACTGCAGCAGGCCCGTGAAGCCCGCGCCATGGCGCTGCTGGCGCATGATCCCTACAAGACCAACATGTTTGTTGAGAACTCCAAGTGGGATCTGTGGTTCGAAGGCAGCTACAGCAAGTTTGAGGGCAGCTCGGACTCCGAGGGTCACTTTGGCATCGCCTATATCGGTCTGGATTACGTGGTCTCACGCGATCTGTTGGTCGGGGCATTGGTGCAGTTTGACCAGATGGAGGACAGTTCCGAAATCAACGGCTCCAGCGTTGAGGGGCGTGGCTGGATGGTTGGTCCCTATGTGACCGCCCGTCTGCGCGACAACCTGATCTTCGACGGCCGTTTCGCCCTGGGCAAATCGACCAACGATATCTCACCCTTCGGCACCTACACCGATGCGTTTGAAACCAGCCGCGTGCTGGTCGAGGCCTCGCTCAGCGGGCAGTATCTGGTGCAGGGTTGGACAGTGTCACCAAACGTGTCGCTGGCCTATCTGCATGAAAAGCAGAAGTCCTATGTCGACAGTCTGAACGTCACCATCCCGGCGCAGACCGTCAGCCTTGGTCAGCTGCGCTTTGGTCCCAATGTGTCGCGCCGCTTCACCCAGCCCGATGGCTCCAGCTTTGAGCCTTTCGTGTCACTGGACGGCATCTACACCTTCGGTTCCAGCGATGACATCGTCTCAGCCGAAGCCACGAAAGAGGCAGAGGGGCTGCGCGCCCGGATAGAGGCAGGTTTCACCACCACCAATGAGTACGGCACAAAGCTGAGTGTCCGGGCGAATTACGATGGTATCGGCCTGTCGGACTTTGAAAGCTACGGGGTCTCAGTGAAACTGAACATCCCGCTGCAATAAGCCGAAACAATCAGCGAAAAGGCCCGCCAAAACGGCGGGCCTTTTTCGTTGCAGCGAAGTGTTTCAGAAGCCTCAGCCGCGTGGCAACAAGTCGAACTCCAAGGCGCTGAGCTTCTCGGCGCAAATCGGCTCCACCGCCAGAAACAGCGAACAATCCGCCAGACTTGGTGACGTCATCGAGATGAAATAGCGGTTCAGGTTCCACTGACCGGTATAGGCCTGCCCCACTTCTTTGCCCGCGCGCGTCGGGCTGAAATAGGCCAGCATCAATGGCTGGGCGTCTGGGTTCGGCAAGGCCTTCGCATAGCCCGCGATGCGGCTCTACAACAGCCTCAGATCTTCTTTGTTGATGTCGCAGGAAGTGACAAGCGACAGATCCATGAGAAACCGGAAACAGTTTTGGTATTTGGCTTGAGATTCCAACTCATCAAACACCAGCTTCACATCATCAACACGATGCAAGCCCTGATAGCGGACGAAACACACCTGCTGCGCGGGCGTAAAATGAACCAACGCTGCCATGGGCCTCCTTTCCGGATCTGCCTGTTTCACGCGCGGATGCACAAAGATTAGACAGGATTATCAGGGCGGGCAAACAACTTATGCAGCTTTTTGCAGATAAAGCAGAAAGGACGCGGGAAAGTGATAAACGTTACAATGCATCACGAGAACCCACGGAAAACATGCACGTAGAACTCGTGTATCACCGATCTTGTTGTTGTGATGTCAGCGATGAGAGATTGGCGCACCCATGAGGATTCGAACCTCAGACCTCTGCCTTCGGAGGGCAGCGCTCTATCCAGCTGAGCTATGGGTGCCTGAGGTCTGATTACCCCATGAGAATTCGGGGTGCAATCGGTAACGCCACCTGATGGCAGGTTTTTTTGACCCGCCATCAGAGCTCTGTTTGTTTAGCCGAACAGGTCGTTTGCCAGTTCCAATGCCTCAACCAAAGTGTCGACCTCCGCGCGGGTGTTGTACATCGCGAAAGACGCCCGGCAGGTGGCTGAAACGCCCAGGTGATCCATCAGCGGCCCGGCGCAGTGATGGCCGGCACGCACGGCAACGCCCTTTTTATCAAGGATGGTCGAGATGTCATGGGCATGCGCCGCGCCTGCCATGGTGAATGAGAAGATCGCCGCCTTGCCTTTGGCCCGGCCCTGCAGATGCAGCCAGTTCAACCCGTTCAGACGTTCGCTGGCATAGGCCGCCAGATCCGCCTCATGGGCGGCGATTGCCTCCATCCCGACATCCATCATGTACTCCAGCGCCACGCCCAGACCGATGGTCTGGACGATGCCCGGTGTGCCGGCCTCAAACTTCATCGGCGGATCGTTGTAGATCACCGCCTCTTTGCTGACCTCTTTGATCATGTCACCGCCGCCAATGAAGGGGCGCATTTCGGCCATGCGCTCTTTCTTCACAAAGATCGCGCCGGAGCCGGAGGGGCCATAGAGTTTGTGGCCGGTGATGGCGTAGAAATCACAGCCGATCTCTTCGACATTGACAGGCATATGAACCGCGCCTTGCGATCCATCGACCAACACCGGCACACCTTTGGCGCGGGCGCCGTCACAGATCGCTTTGACATCAACCACCGTGCCCAGCACGTTGGAACATTGGGTGACCGCAATCAGCTTGGTCTTTGGGGTGATCGCATCCAGTACCTTTTGCGGATCCAGATTGCCTGAGGCATCCACATCGACCCATTTGATCACCACCCCCTGACGTTCGCGCAGGAAATGCCAGGGCACGATATTGGCGTGGTGTTCCATCACCGACAGGATGATCTCATCGCCTGCTTCCATCCGCGGCATGGCCCAGCCATAGGCGACCATGTTGATGCCTTCCGTGGTGCCGGAGTTCAGGACGATCTCATCCTCATCCTTCACGCCCAGGAACCGCGCGATGATGCCGCGCACCCCTTCGTATTTCTCGGTCGCGAGGTTAGACAGGTAGTGCAGGCCACGGTGCACATTGGCGTATTCCTCAGCATAGGCCTTGGTGATCGCATCGATCACCACCTGCGGTTTCTGGGCCGAGGCGCCATTGTCCAGATAGGTCAGCGGTTTGCCGTTCACTTCACGCGACAGGATCGGGAAATCAGCACGGATTTTGGCGACGTCATACATTTAGACAGGTCCTACAGGGGCAATGCCCGCAAAAAGCAACAGGAAGGAGAGCGCGAAAGCCGCGCCCAGATGGCCTAGCAGCAGCAATGCAAAGCTTTTGCCCAGCGAGTCAAACCGGTGGGCTTCGTTCAGGAACACCACCAGCATCCAAAAGAAATAGAGCGAGAAGCCAAGGCTCAAGAGCGAGGCGAGCCCCGCGACAATCAGCCCCAGAACGCTGAGCACGGTCAAAACGATCAGCTGCACCGACTGCAGCCAGGTGACCACAACCAGCATCGTCGCCAGATTGCCTTGCCCGCCAAGGGCTCGTCCGATCCGGTCAAACAGCAGGGTCAAACCAACAAACATGCCGCCAGTGGCCAGCGCGTAGCCGATCGGGTTGTTGGTGATCTGTGGCAGGATACCGATCGGGGGCTGGAACGACAGGAACAGCCCGTAGACCATCGCGTTCAGCACTACGACAAGCGCCAGAATGCTCCACCAGACCTGCTGCGGCAGCCCCAGCGCCAGCACCCGAGGGGCCGCGCCTTTGGGATCGCGCAGGGTGTCCACCGCCAGTTGTTTCAGTTCAGGCAGCATCCGTGCCTCCCCAATGGACCTTGACCAGGGCCCCCAGCCAGAACCAAGCGAAGAGGCCGAGCCACAAAATGCCCACCAACGACAGGATTGTCGAGGTACCGATGAACCCCGCAACCATGCCGTAAAACAACATCACCGGGGTCGAGGCCAGGAGCGCCCAGAACAGCGCCAGACGTGACCCATATGAGCTGCCTTTGCCGCCAAAGCCACGCAGCACGATATGCACCACAAAGGCCATCACATAGAGAAACAGCGGCATGATGAAGACCCAGGCCAGCAATGTGGACCCGAGGAGCATGTTCAGCTCCTGCCCTTCCAGATGCGCCTGCCGGGCCAGCCGCGGCCATTGTGCAATGAACACAACAAAGCAACCCGCCATCAGAATGGCCAGCGCCCTATCTTCGCGTTGCCCCATGGCAAGACGCCGGGCCACAACGCGGCCCGGCCCCTTATAGGTGGCGACGATATCTTGCGTCACCGACATCAGCCGCGCCGACGTTCCAGCCAGCCTTCCAGACGGCCAACGATTTCGTCACGCAGCTCTTCGGCTTCGATCTCTTCCACCGCCTCGGCCAGGAAGGCCAGAACCAGAAGATCCGTTGCCTTATCCGTGGGGACGCCACGTGACTTCAGATAGAACAACGCAGCCTCATCAATCGCGCCCGAGGTCGAGCCGTGCGAACAGGCCACATCGTCGGCGTAGATTTCCAGTTCCGGCTTGGCCAGGAACTGGGCGTCATCATCCAGCAGCAGTGACTGACTGATCTGGTAGCCGTCGGTTTTCTGTGCGCCCTCTTTCACAAGGATTTTGCCCTGGAACACTCCGGTGGCACCGTTGCGCAGCACCTTCTTGAACACCTGACGGCTTTCGCAGTTCAGCGCGTCATGGGTGATGAAGACGGTGTCATCATGGTGGAAATCATCGCCGTCGCCCATGCAGGCACCTGCAACATGCGCAATGGCATCATCGCCGGTCAGCTCAATCACACATTCGTTGCGGGTCATCACACCATTTGCGGTCAGCGTGAACGACTTAAACGCGCTTTCGGTGCCCAGACGGGTGAAGGTGTGCGTCGCGGCACGGCGTTCATGGTCGCGGCCTTGGGCGCGGACGTGATTGAACTTGGCGTTGTCGGCAATCTCAACTTCCAAGACTTTGTTGAAACGCGCCGCAGCCGGGCCGTTTTCCAGCAGTGTCAGCGAGGCGCCCTCTTCCAGTTTGACCACATGGTGCAGCACCACATCCGACGCTTCGGCCTTGTGGTAGTAGCTGAGGTTCACCGGGCGCGAAACCTCACCGGTCACCCGGATCAGCACACCATCGGTGGCAAAGGCCGTGTTCAGCGCCGCCAGCGGACGTTCAACCGGGGTCTGGCCGTTGACTTCCAGCTGACCGTAGAGGTCTTTGGCCCAATGGATATCCGGGGCATCGGCAAGGCGGGTGATTTTCAGACCTTCTGCGGCCAAGTCATCGCTGGCCTCGGCGTCAAAGACACCATCAACAAAGACAATGCGCAGCGCGTCGATCGTGGAAAACACCGGCGCTTCATCCGCTTCGAAAACAGCGGCAGGCACAGGTTCGGCCTGTACCAGCGTGTCAGGGCGGGTGTATTTCCAATATTCGTCACGACGGCCCGGCAGGCCCATCGCCCGTACACGCCCCAGCGCGGCCTCGCGCAGCTCAGTCAGCCACGCCGGACCAGCCGGCAGCGTCAGCGCTGCCAGACGGGCCTCGGTTGCGTCCAGTTTGGTTTGCGGCAGCGCCATTATGCCACCTCCGCCAGGATGTCGGCGTAGCCGTTTTTCTCAACTTCCAGTGCCAGCTCAGGGCCACCGGTTTTCACGATCTTGCCGTCTGCCATGATGTGCACGACGTCGGGTTTGATGTGGTCCAGCAGACGCTGGTAGTGGGTGATCACCAGGAAGGAACGGCCTTCGTTGCGCAGGGCGTTCACACCTTCTGCCACCAGTTTCATTGCGTCCACGTCGAGGCCCGAGTCGGTCTCATCCAGGATGCACATCTTCGGCTCCAGCATGGCCATCTGCAGGATTTCGTTCCGCTTTTTCTCACCACCTGAGAAGCCAACATTGACCGGACGCTTCAGCATGTCGGCGTCGATCTTCAGTGTTTTGGCTTTGGCGCGGACCACTTTCAGGAACTCGGCCGAGGACATTTCCTCTTCGCCGCGGGCCTTGCGCTGTGCGTTCACGGCGGTGCGCAGGAAGGTCATGTTGCCCACACCGGGGATTTCCACCGGGTACTGGAACGCCAGGAACAGGCCCAGGGCGGCGCGTTCTTCAGCTTCCATTTCCAGGATCTCTTCGCCTTCCAGCAGCGCTTCGCCGCCGGTGACCTCATAGCCGTCTTTGCCCGACAGCACATAGGAAAGCGTCGATTTACCCGAGCCGTTCGGCCCCATGATCGCATGCACCTTGCCGGTTTCCACGGTCAGGTCCAGACCTTTGATGATCTGCTTGTCCTCTTCTTCAAGTTTGACCTGCAGGTTCTTGATTTCCAACATTTTCGCGTTCCTTTTCCTATCTTCGGGGCGCCCCTTGGGGCGCATCATTTCGCGGTGTCGCGCAGCGGCGCGCACCTCAGTTCAGTTAATCCAGCACCACAGCCGTGCCGGAGGCCGACACCATCAACATGCTGTCGCCAATCACCTCATAATCCAGATCCACACCGACCACAGCGCTGGCGCCTTTCGTGGCGGCGCGCTCTTCCAGTTCACGCAGTGCCGTGTCGCGGGCGTCCTGCAGCTTGCTCTCATAAGCGCCCGAGCGGCCACCGACGATATCGGTGATACCGGCAAAGAAATCCCGCACGATGTTGGCGCCGACGATGGCCTCGCCCACAACAATGCCGCGGTAATCCACGATCTTGCGGCCTTCGACCGCATTGGTGGTGGTGACGATCATTTCTTTTTCCTCAACACGAAAGTAGCAAACATTGACCCGCAAAAGCCCGAGATGAAGGCCAGCCCGATGCCCGCCCACATGCCCGTCATGCTCAGCACCGCATTGGCAACAAAGGCAAACACGGCACAGAACAGGCCGGTCAGCATGGCAGGGATCAGGGCGATCATTTCTTGGCCTCCTGCTCGATCACAGAGCAATAGTGAACGCTGGCAGGCGAATACTTTTCGTTGAAGCGTTCGACGAAGCAGCTGTGCACTTGAGATGCCGAGGCACCAGCAACACCGCGAAACTCCGCAGAACAGTCAAACGCCATTTGAACAAACCGGGTGTAAGTCAACGGATGAGGGCAACTCGAACGCATTCGATATGCTTGATCCATCGTAAACACCATTGCTTTGGCCGCGCGCGCACAGTGTAGATACGGCTCTTTGGTGATCTCACCCCAGGTTTCCGCCGACACTTCCGATCCAGCGCATTCAATTTTTACGAACAACTCCTGAAACTCCCCCGCAAGATCACGGGAGAGTGCAGGCGTCGCCAGCAAAGCAATTGAAAGCGCCAGACGCAGCATCCGTTACCCCACAGAGCCTTCCAGCGAGATGGCAACCAGTTGCTGGGCTTCCATCGCGAACTCCATCGGCAGGGCTTGCAGCACCTCTTTGCAGAAGCCGTTCACAACCAGCGCCACCGCCTCTTCTTCGTCCATGCCGCGCTGGCGGCAGTAGAACAGCTGGTCATCATCCACCTTGGAGGTGGTTGCTTCATGTTCGACCCGGGCCGAGTTGTTCTTGACCTCAATATACGGCACCGTGTGAGCGCCACATTTGTCACCAATCAGCAGGCTGTCACACTGGGTGTAGTTACGGCCATCTTTGGCTTTCGGATGCATGGAGACCAGACCACGGTAGGTGTTCTGCGCCTTGCCCGCCGAGATACCTTTGGACACGATGCGCGACTTGGTGTTCTTGCCAAGGTGCACCATTTTCGTGCCGGTGTCGGCCTGCTGCATGTTGTTGGCAATCGCGATCGAGTAGAATTCACCCTGGCTGTCATCGCCGCGCAGGATGCAGGAGGGGTATTTCCAGGTCACGGCCGAGCCGGTTTCCACCTGGGTCCACATCACCTTGGAGCGAGCACCACGGCAGTCAGCACGTTTGGTCACGAAGTTGTAGATGCCACCTTTGCCTTCTTCGTCACCGGGGAACCAGTTCTGAACGGTGGAGTATTTCACCTCAGCGTCTTCTTCGACGATGATTTCCACCACGGCGGCGTGCAGCTGCGCGGTATCCCGCTGCGGTGCGGTGCAGCCTTCGAGGTATGAAACGTAGGAGCCTTTGTCGGCGATGATCAGCGTGCGTTCGAACTGACCGGTGTTTTCTGCGTTGATGCGGAAATAGGTCGACAGTTCCATCGGGCAGCGCACACCCGGCGGCACGTAAACAAAGGAGCCATCCGAGAAGACGGCCGAGTTCAGCGTGGCGTAGAAGTTATCGGTCACCGGAACCACGGTGCCGAGGTATTTCTTGACCAGCTCGGGGTGTTTTTTGATCGCTTCGGAGATCGAGCAGAAGATCACACCGGCCTTTTCCAGTTCAGCCTGGAAGGTGGTGCCCACTGAGACCGAGTCAAACACTGCGTCCACCGCAACCTTGCGGCCCTCAGACGGCGCGTCCTCAGCGCCTTCAACACCGGCAAGGATCATCTGTTCCTTCAGCGGGATGCCCAGCTTGGAATAGGTTTCCAGCAGCTTGGGATCCACTTCATCCAGCGACTTGGGCTTTTCTTCCATGCTCTTGGGGCGGGCATAGTAATACTGATCCTGAAAATCGATCTCAGGGTAGTTCACCATCGCCCATTTGGGCTCTTCCATTTTGCCCCAACGCTCAAACGCCTGCAGACGCCATTCGGTCATCCACTCGGGCTCATCGTTCTTGTCGGAAATCAGCTTGACGATATCGGTGTTCAGCCCTTTGGGGGCGTATTCCATCTCGATCTCGGTTTCCCAGCCGTATTTGTATTTGCCACCGACCTCGCGAACAGCGTCAACCGTTTCCTGGTCAAGGCCTTCTTTCACCTGATCCATCCCGGTGGGATTGTCCAAAGCAGCCATCTGTCTTCTCCTGTTCGCGTCTTTCGTCACGCCGCGCGGGCGTGGAATTTTTTTCGTTTCTGCAGCCACGTCTCCACGAAGCGCATCACATCTTCTTCGGCCGTCTCCACCCCCAAGGATACCCGGATGGCAGAGCTGGCCACATCTTCGCCATAGCCCATGGCGGTCAAAACCTTGCTGGCGCGCACCTTGCCCGAGCTGCAGGCGGATCCTGCACTGATGGCAAAGCCTGCCAGATCCATTTGCATCACCTGTGTTTCCCCCTTCCATCCGGGGGTGGCAAAGCAGCTGGTGTTGGGCAGGCGGTTTGCACGCTGCCCTACAAAAATAGTATCCGGTGCGGCCTCTGCAATGGCGGCTTCCATGCGATCGCGGATCTGCGCCACCTTATCCCATGCACCGTCCGCCAGATCCCGCGCTGCCGCCTCAGCCGCAGCGCCAAAACCGGCAATACCGATGGTGTTTTCTGTGCCTGCGCGACGCCCCATTTCCTGACCGCCGCCCTTCAGCTGCGCCGCAACATCGGTGCCGCGTTTGATCACCAGCGCACCAATGCCTTTGGGGCCGCCCAGCTTGTGGGCTGAAATCAATGCAGCAGTACAGCCGGACCAGTTGAAAGCCAGTGGCAGCTTGCCAAAGGCCTGCGTCATATCGCTGAGCGCCAGCCCTTCCGGCAGGGTCTGGATCACGCCGGTTTCCGAATTGGCCAGCTGCAAGGTGCTCTGACCTGGATCGGTGACGGTGACCAGACCGTTTTCATCAACGCTGAGGCTGGGATCGATCCAAGCCCCCACCGCGTCATGTTCGACATCTGCACCCTGTAGCTTTTGCGCTGCACAAAACAGCGCAGCCGCCTCTGTTGCAGAGGAGGTGAAGACCACATCCGCGCCATCCGCGCCAAGGGCCGAAGCCACTTGTGCCCGCGCCTTTTCCACCAGCGATTTTGCCGCGCGCCCCTCGGAATGCACCGAAGAAGGATTGCCCGCGATATCCATCGCCGCAATCATCGCGTCGCGCGCCTCAGGCCGCAGCGGTGTAGTTGCGTTATGGTCCAGGTAGACGCGTTTCATCTCAGGTTACTCTTCATCCACCACAGCAAACAGATCCGGCACCGCCGGACAGGGCGCCAAACCGTTGGAGATCACATCCGACAGGCGCGTCTGATGCAGGAAGACATAGACATGCGCCGACAGGCTCTGCCACAGGCGGTTGGTCACCGATTGTGCCTTGGATCCCGACAGCGCACCGGACGCCCCTGCCCCTTTGTGCATGGCGTCTACGGTTTCATCTACTGCCGAAAGAACCTCAACAACGCGGATCTCATGGGTGGACTTGGCCAGTCGGTATCCGCCACCCGGTCCACGCACCGATTCGACCAGCCCGGCACGGCGCAATTTCACGAACAGCTGCTCCAGATACGGCAGCGAAATATCTTGGCGCTTGGAAATTTCACCAAGGGAAACCAATTCCCCTTCCGGCTGCAGAGCGATATCTGCAAGCGCTACCATGGCATAACGGCCTTTAGTACTTAATTTCACAGCTCTCTTCCCTTGCGAACAAGATTGACGATAAGGCTTGCAGGGCTTATCTCGCTTGCACCCGCCCGGTGCAAGGGGCGGTAGTTTAGAATTGTTCTAAAGTGTATGAGGGAATTCGTCAAGAATAACCCGCAGCACAGACGTAAAGGAGACAGGCGACACATGCCCGAGGTCATTTTTCCCGGTCCGGAAGGCCGCCTAGAAGGCCGTTATCACCCGCAGAAAGACCGCGACGCGCCCATCGCCATCGTCCTGCATCCGCACCCGCAATTCGGCGGGACCATGAACAACAAAGTTGTCTATAACCTGCACTACGCCTTTTACAACATGGGCTTCACCGTTTTGCGCTTCAACTTCCGTGGGGTTGGCCGCAGTCAGGGTGAATATGACCAAGGCGTGGGCGAATTGTCTGATGCCGCCTCGGCGCTGGATTACCTGCAGTCGATGAATTCGAACTCGAAACATTGCTGGGTCGCAGGCTTCAGCTTTGGTGCTTGGATCGGCATGCAGCTGCTGATGCGTCGTCCGGAAATCACCGGTTTCATCTCGGTGGCGCCACCGGCCAATATGTATGACTTCTCGTTCTTGGCACCCTGCCCCTCCTCGGGTCTGATCATCAACGGCAGCGCCGACCGCGTTGCGCCACCCTCAGACACCGAAACGCTGGTCAGCAAGCTGCATGAACAGAAGGGTATCACCATCACCCACGAACAGATCGACGGTGCGGGTCACTTCTTTGAAAAGCCCGAACACATGGACACGATGGTTGGGTCGGTTTCCGACTACGTGAAACGCCGCCTGACTGAGAACACCCGCTAATGGGCGTGACCGAGGATCTGGCTGACGCGCTGGCCAAAGACACCATCGAGGCGGCCGAGGCCACCGGCGATGAACGTCTGATCGATGAGGTGGCCAAACAATTGGGCGCCTCATCCCAAACCACGCAAGAGGCCTACATGACGGCCGTGCGGGTGCGGCTGGCGGAAAAACGCGCGCGCAGCTTCCTGCAGGACAAGTTGAAAGACTATCTTGCCAGCCAGAAGGCGCAAAAAGGATGAGGGCCGCAACGGCCCTTTTTCTTTGCCTGATCACCGGCTTTGGCCTGTCCTTCCTGCTGGCGCTGGGGGAACGCGACTGGTTCCACTGTTTCGCCTATGCAGATGGCATTCGACCCCCCATGCCGTCACTGCTGGGCCCGGGTGAACTGATGCCGGTTCTCCTGGAAACCCTAACGCCACCCTTTGGCGATCCCTACCTGTTCCTGCTGCATTTTGCCCCCGGTCTGGTCTTTGCCACCTATTGGCTTGGCCGGCCCCGCCGCCCGCTGCTGATCGCCTATCTGCTCTTCGTGGCTCTCGCCCTTATCCTGTTGCTGCCCATCAGCGGCCAGCATGATTGTGATCGCAAAGGCACCGAAGGGCTTTTCACCCTCTTCCTCCTCGCACCTGTGGGCACTTTGCTGGCCATGAGTGCGGCTTACCTCCCGCAATGGATAAAACCGCGACATGACCCCAAGACTTGATGCGCAGATGGCCTTCCTGACCGAGGCCTGCAAATTGAAACAGGTAGACCGCCAATCGGCGCTGCAGGACCTGTCCCGACCCGAAAACTCGGCCGAACACAGCTGGCACGTCGCACTTTATGCGCTGATCATGGATATCCCCGAATTGGCGCGTGCCGAAGATAGGTTTGACGCGATCAAAATGATCCTGCTGCATGATCTGGTGGAAATCGATGCGGGCGATCATCCGATCCATCTGGATCATGATGCCGAAGCCGTTGCGCGGGCCGAAGCCGCCGCTGCCGATCGTCTGTTTGGGCTGCTGCCTGCCGATCAATCTGCTGAGATGCGCGCGCTCTGGGATCAGTTTGAGGCGGCTGAAACCTCTGCCGCACGGGGTGCCAAACGGATGGATCACGTGCAGCCGATGCTGCAGGCCGCCAACCCCGCCGCACCGTTGCCCGACCATATTGAGGTGGTTGAGGACAACCTTGCCAAGGGGCGCGCCAAAGATCTGCACCAGGATTGGCCTGCCATGTTTGCACAGGTGCGTGCTCGCCTTGATGGCACTGCGCTGCCTGAGGGGGATCTGAGCCAACAGCTTGATTTTCTGAACGAATGTGATCGGTTGAAACCCGTCTACCGCGCCACCCGGATCGCCGGAGGATCGCGGTTTGAAAACTCGGCCGAACATTCCTGGCACCTGGCGCTTTATGCGCTGATCCTCGCCGAACATGCGCCACATGCGATCAATCTTGACCGGGTGATCACCATGCTCTTGCTGCATGACCTGGTGGAAATCGACGCCGGGGATGCACCTATTTTCGGAGATTACGACGTTGCCGCCAAAGAGGCGGAGGAGCTGGAAGCGGCTCAAAAACTCTTTGGCCGGCTGCCCGCTGCCCAAGGCGCCGAGATGCTGGCGATCTGGCAGGAGTTTGAGGCCAATGAAAGCCCCGACGCCGTCTTTGCCAAATCGCTCGACCGGTTTCAGGCCCCTAACCAAAACCTGGCCTCTTCAGGCGGCTCCTGGGTGGATTACAACGTCACCTATGAGATGTTCCTGGAAAAGGTCGGCCATAAAATCGCAAATGGCGCGCCCGCCCTGCAGGATTGGGTAGCCCCGCGGGTGAAGGCCTTTCTGGCGACATTGGCCCAATAAACCAGGACTGGGGGGCGTCGCCCCCATCCTTACCCTTTGGCCTTGGCTTTCAGGCGCTTCTTTTCCTCAATTACCTTGGCGGCCAGATCGCGGGCGATGCCAAAGGCGCCTTTGATCTTGTCGCTGTCGGCCTTCCAGTCACGGCGCACCACGATCTTGTTGTCTTTGACCTTGGCCAGCCCGTTTTGCGCCTGAATATATTCGACCAACCCTTGGGGGGAGGCGAATTTATCATTGTGGAACTGGATGGTGGCCCCTTTTGGACCGCCGTCCAACTTGGCGATGCCAGCCTTTTTGCACATCTCTTTGATGCGCACGATCAGCATCAGCGTGTTGACCTCTTTCGGCAGCTTGCCGAAGCGATCAATCAGCTCGGCTGCGAAACCTTCCAGTTCAACTTTACCGGACAAGCCACTGAGCCGGCGATACAATCCCAGACGCACATCCAGATCCGGCACGTAGTCTTCGGGGATCAGCACCGGCACACCAAGGTTGATCTGCGGCGCCCATTGGTCATCGCCATCGTTCAGACCTTCCAACTCGCCCGCTTTGATCTTGGCAATCGCCTCTTCCAGCATCGACTGGTAAAGCTCATAGCCCACATCGCGCATCTGGCCGGATTGCTCCTCACCCAGCAGGTTGCCGGCGCCGCGAATGTCCAGATCCTGCGAGGCCAGGGTGAAACCAGCCCCCAGCGTGTCGAGTGAGCCCAGCACGCGCAGACGTTTTTCCGCTGTGGCAGTCAGTTTCTGGCGCGGTTTGGTGGTCAGATAGGCATAGGCACGGGCCTTGGATCGGCCAACACGGCCACGGATCTGATAGAGCTGCGCCAGACCAAACATATCGGCGCGGTGCACCACCATCGTGTTGGCCGTGGGAATATCCAGCCCGCTTTCCACAATGGTTGTGGCCAGCAACACGTCATATTTGCCGTCGTAGAAGGCATTCATCCGGTCATCCAGCTCGCCTGCCGCCATCTGGCCATGGGCGGTGATATAGCTGACCTCTGGCACCTGTTCACGCAGGAACTCTTCTATCTCGGGCAGGTCCGACAGGCGGGGCACCACGTAGAAGCTTTGCCCGCCGCGATAATGTTCACGCAGCAGCGCCTCGCGCACGGTGACGCCATCAAATTCACTGACATAGGTGCGGATCGACAGCCGGTCGACCGGCGGCGTGCCGATGATCGACAGATCCCGCACACCGGACAAGGACAATTGCAATGTGCGCGGGATCGGCGTGGCGGTCAGGGTCAACACATGGATGTCGCTGCGCAGCTGTTTCAGCCGCTCCTTATGGGCCACGCCAAAGTGTTGTTCTTCGTCAATGATCAACAGGCCAAGGTTTTTAAAGCGGATGTTTTTGGCCAGCAGCGCATGGGTGCCCACAACCACATCCACCGTGCCGCGCGATAGCCCGTCACGGGTGGCTGAGGCCTCCTTGCCAGTGACAAAGCGCGACAGCGGCCGCACCTCCAGCGGGAAGCCACGGAACCGTTCGGCGAAGCTTTTGTAATGCTGCCGCGCCAGCAGCGTGGTTGGTGCCACGATGGCCACCTGCATGCCAGCCATGGCCGCGATGAAGGCAGCGCGCATCGCCACCTCGGTCTTACCAAAGCCCACGTCACCACAGACCAAGCGGTCCATTGGACGGCCTGAGGTCAGATCGCCCAGCACATCCTCAATGGCGCGCAGCTGATCGTCGGTTTCCTGATAGGGGAAGCGCGCGCTGAAGGCTTCCCAGGCGTGGTGCTGCGGTTCCAGCACCGGGGCTTTGCGCAGCTCACGTTCTGCCGCCACCCGGATCAGGCGATCGGCCATCTCGCGGATGCGCTCTTTCAGCTTGGCCTTTTTCGCCTGCCACGCGCCGCCACCGAGGCGATCCAGCAGCCCCTCATCATGGCCGTATTTGGTCAGCAGCTCGATGTTTTCGACCGGCAGATACAGTTTTGCCGCTTCGGCATATTCCAGCAGGATACATTCATGCGCTGCGCCCGCGGCCTGAATGACCTCCAGCCCCTGATAGCGGCCAATCCCGTGGTCCACATGCACCACCAGATCGCCCGGTGTCAGCGACTGGGTTTCGGTCAGGAAGTTTTCCGCGCGGCGTTTCTTTTGCGGCTTGCGGATCAGCCGGTCGCCCAGCACATCCTGTTCCGAAATCACCGTCAGATCGGGCGTTTCAAACCCGTGTTCCAGCGGCCAAACCGCCAGATGCAGCCCGTGTTTGCCGATGCCTTTAACATCGCGCACGGACACGGCACCGATCAGGTCCTCATCTTCCAACAGCCCCTCAAGCCGCTCCCGCGCCCCTTCGGAGTAGGAGGCGACAAGAACCGGACCCTTTTCCAGCTTGCTGCGAATGTGATCGGCCAAAGCTTCGAAAAGATTGACGTTTTCAAGCTGACGTTCGGGGGAGAAGTTGCGCCCGATACGGCCGCCGGCATCAACCACCCCGGGGCCAGAGGCCTGTGACAGCGCATGGAACTGCACCACCCGGTGATCTGCGATGGCCTGATCCCATCCCGCATCATCCAGATACATCAGCCCCGGCGGCACCGGTTTATAGACCGTATCCAACCGCCCCTTTTGTCCCATGGCATGGCGCCGGGTTTCATATTGATCTTCGATGCTTTCAAACCGGCTGAGGCGCGATGGCGTGACCTGATCGTCCAGCGTCACCGTGGCCTTTGGCAGGTAGTCAAACAGCACCTCAAGCCGTTCGTGAAAGAACGGCAGCCAATGTTCGATCCCTTGGGTTTTGCGCCCGGCGCTGACCGCTTCATAAAGCGGATCATCGGTGCGGGCGGCACCAAATTCGATGCGGTAGTTCTGGCGGAAGCGTCGGATTGCCGGATCGTCCAAAATAACCTCAGACACCGGGGCCAGTTCAACCACCTCCAGCTTTTCGATGGTTCGCTGGCTGACGGGATCAAAACGGCGGGCGCCATCCAGCACATCGCCAAACAGATCCAGCCGCACCGGGCCACCTTCGCCCGGCGGGTAGATATCAATGATGCCGCCGCGGATCGCGTAATCGCCCGGTTCCATCACGGTGGGTGATTGCGAAAACCCCATCCGAACCAAGAAGTTGCGCAGCGCTTCTTCATCAACCTGTGCGTCAACCCGCGCGGTGAAGGCCGCTTCTTTCAGCACTTCACGCGCCGGAATACGCTGCATCGCTGCGCTGACCGTGGTCAGCAGCACAAACTGTTTGGGCGCGCCATGCACAAGCGCGGCCAGCGTCGCCATACGGGCAGCAGAAATATCGGCGTTGGGGCTGACCCGGTCATAGGGCAGGCAATCCCAGCCCGGAAACCGCAGCACCGGCATATCCGGCGCAAAGAAGCGCAACGCAGCCTCGGTTGCGGCCATACGTTTGTCATCACGTGCCACATGGATCACCGGCCCATCGGCCTTGGCAATCTCACGCAGGATCAGCTGGGCGTCGTAGCCTTCTGGCGCGCCGCCGGTGGTGATCTGGTTTGGGCTATGGCTGGATTGGGCCATGGTGTATTCACTTCTGCGTGGGCTGGAGCAGTTCAACAGCCTCAGCTTTGAAAGAGTTATTGTCGAGGTGGCGCACCAGATTGGTGTAGATGCCCCAAACTGAGGTTACGAAGATCGACACCATGCCGATCACTTGGATCCAGATCCGCAGCCGCGACAGGGTGCGGCGCAAGGTAGCACCGCGCTGTTCCTCGCGGGCGATGCGCTGGGCGGCGCGTTGTGAGATCACCCAAACCAGTGTCATCGGGGTGCCCAACAAGGAAAGCGCCTGCGCAATTTCAATGTCATAGCCCCAGCCCAGCACCAGAAGCGAGGTCAGCACAAAACTGCTGAGCACCACCAACCAAGTGCCTGCCACCTCAGCCACATAAAGCCGCCGGGCCACAAAACTATAGGCCACCCGTTCCAGATCTGCCTCGGCCTCACCCTGATGACGTGCAGCGCGGGCCACCATGTCATAGGGCACGCCCAGCACCCAATGGCTGGCCGACGACCACATCACAGCAAGGGCAATCCAGAACCACAGGTTGGAAAAGGACCGCAGGTCCATCATTTCATTCAGGTAGGTGTACCAGGTCAAATTCTCTGCCCCAAAACGCTCGTTTCGACTGAATACTGCGACAGCGCGGCAATTCCTACCCTTGAGGTGCAGGAAATTCCATGCCACCCATGACAAAACGACGGCAAAAATCGGTGCGTTTTCCGCGACCTGTGGGGGCGCCACCGACAAACCGAACCCACAGACGATCAGAAAGGTCCCGCAGCATGTCTTACGCAGGCCAGGCTCCCTACCCGCTCACCCGGTTCCGCCGGCTCCGCCAATCGGCGCAGGTTCGCGATCTGGTGCGGGAAAACACCCTGACCACGGGCGATCTGATCTGGCCGGTCTTTGTGCGCGACGGCGAAGGTGTGGAAGAGCCTGTCACCTCAATGCCCGGTGTTGTGCGCCGCTCGGTTGACAAAATCGTTGAGGCCGCGCGGGAAGCTGCGGATCTGGGCATCCCGGTGATCTGCCTGTTTCCCTACACCGATCCCAGCCTGAAAACCAAAGACTGCGCTGAGGCCTGGAACCCAGACAACCTGTCAAACAGGGCCACCAAGGCGATCCGCGATGCAGGGATTGAGATTGCGATCATGTCGGATGTGGCGCTGGATCCCTACAACATCGATGGCCACGACGGATTCGTTGAGGGCGGCAAGATCCTCAACGATGAAACCGTTGAGGCGCTGGTCAAACAGGCGCTCAGCCAGGCCGAGGCCGGGGTTGATATCATTGGTCCCTCAGACATGATGGATGGCCGAATTGGCGCCATGCGGCGCGTGCTAGAGGAAAACGGCCACAAAGACGTGATGCTGATGTCCTATTCGGCCAAATACGCCAGCGCCTTTTACGGCCCGTTCCGCGACGCGGTTGGCGCCAGCGGCAACCTGAAGGGTGATAAGAAAAGCTACCAGATGGATCCGGCCAACAGCGACGAGGCGATGCGTCTGATTGAACGCGACCTTTCGGAAGGGGCGGATATGGTCATGGTGAAACCCGGTATGCCCTATCTGGACATCTGTCGCCGTGTCAAAGAGCGCTTTGCCGTGCCCACCTTTGCCTATCAGGTCTCAGGTGAATACGCGATGATCCAGGCCGCCGCGCAGAACGGCTGGATTGATGGTCATAAGGCGATGCTGGAAAGCCTGATGTGTTTCAAACGCGCCGGATGTGACGGGGTTTTGACCTATTTCGCCCCCGAGGTCGCGCGGGTTCTGAACAACGGCTAAACCGCCGTTCCTGCCAAAAGCCGCCGAAACCCTGCACAAGCCTTAAAGGGAAGTGACAGCGCCGCTGCCACATTCTATAGTGGTTGGCAGACGACCGGGCACCAGACCCGGCGGAGTGAGCGGGCCGTGCCATTGGCGGGGCCATAGACAACAGGCAATAACGGGCAGATCAAATGACCAATTTCACACGACGTGGCTTTACCCTGGCCATGGCAGGCGCGGGCCTCACCGCGGCCTGTAGCAACGGCGTCGGCGCCAACGGCGGCCCCAAAATCGATGCACGCGTTGATAAGACGCTGAACTACCTCTACTCGCGCTACCCAAACACCCGCGATCTGGCTGAGAAGTCCAACGGTCAGCTGGTAATGCCGCTGATCACCGAGGCCGGCTTTGGCTTTGGTGGCGGATATGGCCGTGGCGCCCTGCGGGTAGATGGCATCACCGTTGATTATTATTCGGCGACCAAAGGCAGTTTTGGCCTGCAGATCGGTGCGCAGCAGTTTGCGCATGTGCTGTTCTTCATGACCGAAGAGTCGCTGATGCGGTTCCGCCATTCCTCGGGCTGGGCAGCCGGTGCCGATGTGGAATATGCGCTGAACGATCAGGGCGGCAACCTGCGGGCGGACACCACCACCGCAACCTCACCCGTTGTGGCGCTGATCTTTGGTCAGGCTGGCCTGATGGCGGGCGCCACCCTGGAAGGTGTGAAATACACCCGCATCATCCCCTGATCGCAAGCGATTGAATTCAAAATGAAAAACGCGCCTCATCCGGGCGCGTTTTTTGTTCATCCGGCTTCGGCTTTCTTTTCCCATCGGCCCGATTCCTCAGACCAATATTGAGCCGCGCAGCCCGCGCCGGTCAGCGCTTTCCACTGGGTGCGCGCGTGTTGCACCGCCTGTTCGTCGAGCCCGTCAAACAGGATACAGACCCGATCCAGCGCCTGCACCTCCTCAGCCGAAACATTCGCGCCGCCGACGGACATCAGGCAGGATGCATCGTTGTCGGCAGCCGTCACCGACGGCCCCAGCAAAACCGGTTGCAGCGCATCCTGCGCGCCACCTGCAACGCCATGCGGCAGGAAGCTGTCATCAGCCCCCTGCCACAGTTTCAGATCCAGATGATGCATCAGCCCCTCATCCGGCCCGCGCACCACCACACGCCACCCCGCCTGCAGGGATTTCTCCAGCAGCATCGGCAGGGTTTGGTCCAGCGGCGCCCGGGTCAGATGATAGAAATATGCAGCACCCATAAAGGTTTAACCCTCAAACTTGTCAGAAACCAAACGGTTCAGCGCCAGAACGCCCCAACCGGTGGACCCCTTCGGCGCATAACGGGTTTCGCCCTTTACGCTGGCCACGCCTGCGATATCCAGATGGATCCAAGGGGTGCCTTCTTTGATGAAGCGTTGCAGGAACTGCGCCGCGGTGATGGAACCGCCTGGACGCCCGCCGATGTTCTTCATATCGGCGATCGGCGATTTCAGCAGATCGTCATAGGCCTGCCCCAGCGGCATCCGCCAGGCGCCCTCACCCTCGGCCTCAGCCGCTTTCAGGAAGCCTTTGCACAGGTCATCATCGTTCGAGAAGACGCCAGCGTTTTCATGGCCAAGGCCAATGATGATCGCGCCGGTCAGCGTCGCCAGATCGATCACACCGGCAGGATTGAACCGCTCCTGCGCGTACCACAGTACATCTGCCAGCACGAGGCGCCCTTCGGCGTCGGTGTTGATCACCTCTATGGTGTCACCCTTCATGGAAGTCACCACGTCGCCGGGACGGGTTGCATTGCCCGAGGGCATGTTTTCCACCAAGCCAACAAGGCCCACGACATTGGCTTTGGCCTTGCGCAGGGCCAGCGATTTCATCGCGCCCGCCACTACACCGGCACCGCCCATGTCCATGGTCATTTCTTCCATGCCGCCAGCCGGCTTCAGGCTGATCCCGCCAGTATCAAAGACAACGCCTTTGCCGACCAGCGCCAGCGGGGCCGCGTCTTTTTCACCACCGTTCCACTGCATCACCACCACTTTGGATGGGCTGTCACTGCCCTGCCCGACACACAGCAGGCTGCCCATGCCCAGTTCTGCCAGTTTGTCCTCTTCCAGAACCTCAACCTCCAGCCCGATGGCTTTCAGCGCATCCAGGCGGTTGGCGAATTCGGTGGTTGTCAGCACGTTGGCCGGTTCCGAGGTCAGGTCGCGGGTGAAGAACACGCCGTCCGCAATCGCCAGCAGCGGGGCTGCAGCTTCGCTGGCCTCTTCGTGTTTGGTGCACATGATGCGGGCCGGTTTTCCCGGTTCGCTGTCGGCGGTTTTGTGATCGGTGAAGCTGTATTCACGCAGCGCGATGCCCAGACCGATCTCTTCCACATGGCGGGTGTTTCCGGCGGCCAGCAGCAGATCCGCGCCACTTTTGGCACGTGCCAGGCTGGTGCCAGCTTTGCGCGCCTCCTCAACCGAGGGGCGGCGCGACAGTTTTACGACGTCTACCGCTTCGGCGGCCAGCCCAACAGGGAAGGCTAGTGTGATCACATCACCGGCTTTGGCCTTGGCGAAACGATCAGCCTCCGCCAGACGCGCCAGGGCGCCACGGGTCAGTTTATTGATGCGGCGGCCCGCCGGATCCAGCTTGCCTTCGCCGTCCACAATCACCGCCACGCGGCCTTCGGCGGTGGCGATCGGGTCCAGTTCTGTGGCTTCAAATGTCACGGAAATCGGTGCAGTCATGGTCTTGCTCCCTCAAGGTGTTTTCAAACATCTAGCGCCGACCCGCCGACAATGCCAGATAGCAGTTTTCCCCCGCCGCAAGTTGCAGTAGTGTCCGGCACAAGAACAAGACTGCCTTGGGGGGCCAATTGTCGAGATTCGACAGATATATGCTGTCGCAGCTTATGGTGCTGTTCGGCTTCTTTGCGCTGGTGCTGGTGTCGATCTATTGGATCAATCAGGCGGTGCGGCTGTTTGATCGGCTGATCGGCGACGGGCAGTCGGCCTTTGTCTTCCTTGAATTTACCGCGCTGACCCTGCCGAATGTGATCCGTCTGGTGCTGCCAATGGCGGTTTTTGCAGGCTCCGTCTATGTCACCAACCGCCTCAGCAACGAATCCGAACTGGTGGTGATGCAGGCCACCGGGTTCAGCCCGTGGCGGCTGGCAAGGCCCGTGGTCTACTACGGGCTGATAATCGGCGTTTTGATGTCTGTGCTGACCCATATGCTGGTGCCGATCAGTCTGGATCAAATGAAACAGCGGGAAAATGAAATCTCTCGCAACATCACAGCCCGGCTGCTGACCGAGGGCACCTTCCTGCATCCGGCAGACGGCATCACCTTCTATATCCGCGAAATAACTCAGGATGGGGCGTTGAACGATGTGTTCCTGTCGGACCGGCGCGATCCAGAGCGGGCGCTGAGCTACACCGCCAATCAGGCCTTTCTGATTCAGGATCAGGGTGTGGTGAAACTGGTGATGGTCGACGGTCTGGCGCAGAGCTACATGGCATCTGACAAACGGTTGTTCACCACCACCTTTGACGATTTCGCATATGATATCAGCGCCTTGCTTGGCAGCCCCAAGAGTGGCCGGCGGGACACCCAGCACCGTCCGACATGGGAGTTGATCGGCCAGATCGATAAGGTTGCCGAAGAAACCCGCAAAAGCCGCGCTTTCGTGGTGGAGCAGCTGCATTTCCGGGTCAATCAGGCCTTCCTCTGCCTCGCGGCGGCGTTGATCGGGTTTTCCACCCTGCTGCTGGGGCAGTTTTCCCGCTTTGGCGTCTGGCGCCAGATCGTCGGCGCGCTGGTGCTGCTGGTGATCGTGAAACTGGTCGAGGGTCTGGCCACCGACGCGGTGCGGGCAAATGCCGAGATGTGGCCGCTGGTCTATGCACCCTCCATCGTGGGTCTTGCGATGTCAGCCGTGATGCTGCAGATCGCCGCCCGTCCACGCGGCCGCCGCCGCAGGGCGCAGCCGACGGGCGCGGAGGTGAGCGGATGAGGCTGGATCTGTATTTTGCGCGGAAATTCGCCACCATCTTTGCCGGCATACTAGGCGTGTTTTTCCTGTTGATGCTGTTGATTGATCTGGTCGAACAGATCAGCCGGTTTTCGGCTCGCGGCATTCCCCTGGGCAAGATTTTTGAGCTGACCCTGCTCAACACGCCAAAGGCGCTCTACGACATTCTGCCTCTAGTGATGATCCTGACCACCATCAGCCTGTTCCTGGGACTTGCCCGCTCGTCCGAACTGGTGGTGACCCGTGCCGCTGGCCGCTCCGCCATGCGCAGCCTGCTGTCACCGCTGCTGGTGGCTGCCATGATCGGTGTCATCGCCGTGGCCGTCTTCAACCCAATCGTCGCCACCACCTCAAAACGCTATGAGGCGCTTTATGAAAGCTATCGCAGCGGCACCTCGCAGGTGTTTTCGATCAGCGCCGAAGGCCTGTGGCTGCGTCAGGGCGGCGAAGGTGGTCAAACCGTGATCCGGGCGTCCCGCGCCAATACCTCTGGCACCATCTTTTATGATGTCACCTTCCTGAACTACCGCTCCGAACAGGGCCCCAGCAGCCGGATTGAGGCCGAAAGCGCCGAACTGGCCCGTGGCGAGTGGCGGCTGACAAATGCGAAGATCTGGCCGCTGGTCGCCACCGACAACCCCGAAGCCGCCGCCGAAGAACGGGCGGAGATGCGCATCGCCTCCAACCTGACCCAGGAACGGATCCGTGACAGTTTTGGCGTGCCCAGCACAATCTCAATCTGGGACCTGCCCGCCTACATTGATCAGCTAGGCGAGGCTGGGTTTTCCGCCCGTCGACATGCGGTTTGGCTGCAGCGCGAACTGGCCCGGCCGCTGTTTCTGGTGGCGATGGTGATGATCGCCTCTGCCTTTACCATGCGCCACAGCCGTTTTGGCCGCACTGGTCTGGCGGTGCTGACCTCGATCATGTTGGGATTTGGCCTTTACTACATCCGCAACTTCGCGCAAATCCTTGGTGAAAATGGACAAATTTCGATTTACATTGCCGCGTGGACACCCCCGGTGGCCGCAGTGATGTTGGCGCTTGGACTGCTATTGCATATGGAAGACGGATGACAAAACGCCAGCTGAAATCCCTTGTGGCCGCTGCGATGATCGGCCTGCCACTTGCCGCGATGCCTGCAGGCGTGGCGCTGGCGCAATCTGCGGCGCTGACGCCTGCAGAAACCACGCAGAACGCCGTTCTGGTGGCCGACAGCCTGCGCGTTGAGGGGCGCAACCTGCTGATCGCTGCCGGCAATGTTGAGGTGTTTCATGACGGCCAGCGTTTGCGGGCCAGTAAGGTCACCTATGACCGCAAAGAGGACAAGCTGACCATTGAGGGGCCAATCACCCTTGATGATGGCAAGGACGTGCAGATCCTTGCCGGGTCTGCGCAGCTGGATTCAAAGTTCGAAAACGGCATGATGCTGGGCGCCCGTATGATCATCGATCAGCGGGTCCAGCTGGCCGCCAACCAGCTGAGCCGCGTCGGTGGGCGTTATTCGCAGCTCTACAAGGTGGCCGCGACCTCCTGCCGGGTATGTGAAACCGGCCGCCCGCCGCTGTGGCAAATCCGGGCGCAGAAAACGACCCATGACACCGCAGAACGTCAGCTCTATTTTGACAACGCCCAGCTGCGGGTGCTGGACGTGCCGATCCTCTGGCTGCCGCGTCTGCGTCTGCCGGATCCCACGCTGGATCGCGCCTCGGGCTTTCTGATCCCGTCGCTGAAACAAAGCAGCCAGTTGGGTCTGGGCATCCGGATCCCATACTTCATCCGCATGGGGGATCACCGCGATTTGACCCTGACACCCTATGTGTCACCCCAAACCCGCACGTTGGAACTGCGCTACCGTCAGGCCTTCCGCAATGGGCGGATCACGGTGGAGGGCGCGGTGTCTGACGACTCGCTAGAAGCGGCCAACCGTGGCTACCTCTTCGGCGAAGGGCAATTTGATCTGGCGCGGGACTTCAAGCTGGATCTGCAGGTGCAGGCGGTTACTGATAACGCCTATCTGCTGGATTATGACTACTCCACCCGGGACCGGCTTGCCTCTGAGGTGGCGATCAGCCGGGTGCGCCGGGATGAGTATATGCGCGGCGCGCTCACCACCTATCAGACCCTGCGTGAAGACGAAGACAATTCGCAGCTGCCGACCATCGTGACCAATGGCTATTGGGAAAAACGCTATCAGCCGCTGCGGTTTGGCGGTGAGCTGACGACAAGTGCGGCCGTCGGCACCCTGTTCCGCTACTCTGATGAGGATATTCTGGGTCGCGATGTCCGTCGCGCCAATATTGCCGCAAATTGGCGTCGTGACTGGATCCTGGCCTACGGTCTGCGGATGGAATACGCGCTGGGGGTTGCCGTCGATGGCTTCTCGGTCGCGCAGGACAGCAGCAGCTCTGACACGATGACTCAGGTCACCCCCAGCACGCAGGTCACCCTGCGCTGGCCGCTGATGAAGCAAAACGCCAATGGCGTCCGCCACCTGCTGGAGCCGATGGCGATGGTTGGCTGGGTTGGTGGCAGCAACGATGGCATCCCCAACGAGGAAAGCACCCGGAGTGAGCTGGACGACGGCAACCTCCTGTCGCTGTCACGCTTCACCGGCGAAGACCGTCGTGAACGCG
This sequence comes from Thalassovita autumnalis, assembly GCF_001458255.1. GTDB lineage: Bacteria > Pseudomonadota > Alphaproteobacteria > Rhodobacterales > Rhodobacteraceae > Thalassobius > Thalassobius autumnalis. The sequence goes on along the minus strand of NZ_CYSB01000025.1, from coordinate 247,643 downwards.
GCGCACAGGCCGCGCTTGGCCTGCGCTGGACCCGTCAAAGTGACCGGCTGTGGTCCTCGCTGACCCTCGGTCAGATCTACCGCGATGAAGCCCAAACCGAGTTTTCGCAAACCTCGGGCCTCAGCGGGCGCTACTCTGACCTGCTGGTTGCGGGACATCTGAAATTGGACAGCGGCTTCGCCTTCTCGGCCCGTACGCTTTTGGACAACGGTCTGGAGGTCGACAAGGCGGAGGCCCGCGCCGATTGGTCCAACGCTTATTCGGCGGTCTCAGCCTCCTACGTCTGGCTGGGCAAGGACCCGGTGGAAGATCGCACCCAAACCATATCGGAATGGGCCATTGATGGCCGCTACCGCTTTGCCCAGCATTGGACCGGGTCCACCGAATGGCGCTACGATGTGGCGGGTGATAGCCTGGCCGAAGCGAAATTGGGGCTGAATTACCGTAATGAATGTGTGAACGCGCAGCTTTCCCTCTCGCGCCGCTTCACCACATCCACTAACGTCGACGCATCGACATCGGTAGATTTCACCGTGAACCTGACCGGGTTTACCACAGGCAAAACAGATAACAGCTATACGCGCAGTTGCAGGAACTAAAACGATGATGAAAACCAACATGCGACGGATTTTCCTTGCCGCAGCCACCGCAGGCGCCCTGCTGAGCGGTGCCGCCCCCAGCATGGCACAGGGCCTTTTTGCGCCGGTCATCAAAGTGGACGATCAGGTCATCACCCGGTTTGAGCTGGAACAGCGCATTGCCTTTCTGACACTAATCAATACCCCCGGTAATCTGGAAAAGCTGGCCCGCGAACAGCTGATTGATGATCGCCTGAAAGAAGTGGCCGCGCGCAGCATTGGCGTTCAGGTCAGCGATGATGCCATTGCCGGCGGCGTGGCGGAATTTGCCGCCCGTGGCAACCTGAAACCGGAACAATTCCTGGAACTGGCCGCGCAGGAAGGTGTTGAAAAGGAAACCATCTTCGCCTTCGTCCGCTCAGGCCTGATGTGGCGTCAGGTTGTCGGCGCACGCTTTGCCCCGCGCGTGTCTGTCAGCGAAAACGACATTGACCGCGCCATGGATGCGCTGGGCAACCGGGCCTCTGTTCGTGTGCTGCTGTCAGAGGTGGTGATCCCGCTGCGTGAGGGTTACGAAGAACAGATCGCTGAGATCGCCGAGCAGGTGGCGCAGATCGACAATTACGCAGATTTCGCCCAAGCGGCAGAGCGGTTGTCGGCCGCCCGCACCCGCGAAAACGGTGGCAAGCTGGGCTGGTTGCCGATCAACCAATTGCCAGAGCCGCTGCGCCCGGTCCTGCTGAGCCTTGCACCGGCGGAAACCACCTCGGTCATTCCGATGCAGGGCGCGCTGGCGGTGTTCCAGATGCGCGGCATTGCAGAAAACGCCTATCGCGCGCCTGAGATTGCGGCGGTGGAATATGCCGCACTTTACCTGCCCGGTGGCCGCAGCGCCGAAACCCTGGCCGAAGCCGCCCGGATCGAATCCGAGGTTGACACCTGTGATGACCTCTATGGTGAAAACTACGGTCTGGCGCCGGAACGGCTGGACCGCCAAAGCCTCGCCCCCAAAGACCTGCCGCGCGACATCGCGGTAGAGCTGGGCAAATTGGACGCGGGCGAAGTCTCCACCAATCTGACACGCGCCAACGGACAAGAGCTGATCTTCCTGATGATGTGCGGCCGTACCCCGGCACTGGCCGAAGACACCTCACGCGAAGATGTCTCGCGTCAGCTGCGCAACCAACAGCTCGAAAGCTTCGCCAACGCCTATCTGGATGAACTGCGCACGGATGCGCGGATCCAAGAGTGATGACGGCACCAATTGCGCTGACCTGCGGCGAACCTGCGGGCATCGGGCCGGAACTGGCAGTTTCGGCCTGGAATGCCCTTCGCGATGAACTGCCGTTTTTCCTGATCGGCGATCCTACGCATCTGCCAGATGGCGCCAGTGTTGTCGAAATCGCATCCCCTGTGGAGGCCGCTGGCGCCATGGCGCAGGGCCTGCCGGTTCTGCGGCATGATTTCGCCCAAGCCGCCGTTCCCGGCCAACCCGATGCCACCAACGCGCAAGGGGTCATTGATGTGATCGCCCGCGGCGTGGATCTGGTGCAATCCGGCGATGCCTCCGCCCTCTGCACCCTGCCGATCCACAAGAAAGCGTTGCAGGATGGCGCGGGCTTTGCCTATCCCGGCCACACCGAGTATCTGGCTGCGCTGGCCGATGTGGATCAGGTGGTGATGATGCTGGCCTGTGACGCGCTGAAGGTGGTGCCCACCACCATCCACATCGCGCTGTCAGAGGTGCCGAACCAACTGACGCCCGCGCTGCTGCGCAAAACCATAGAAATCACCGATGCCGCCCTGCGCCGTGACTACGGCATTGCAGATCCGGTGATTGCCATTGCAGGCCTCAACCCTCATGCCGGTGAAGGTGGTGCGATGGGCCGGGAAGAGCTGGATTGGATCAACGCGCTGATCGCTGAGATGCAAGGCGAAGGCTTTGCGCTCAAGGGCCCGATGTCAGCCGACACCATGTTTCACGCGCGGGCCCGTCAGGGCTATGACGCGGCAGTCTGCATGTATCACGATCAGGCGCTGATCCCGATCAAGACCATCGGTTTTGATGAGGGCGTCAATGTCACCCTTGGCCTGCCCTTCATCCGCACCTCACCGGATCACGGCACAGCCTTTGACATTGCCGGCCAAGGTGTTGCAAATGCCAGCTCAACAATTGAGGCGCTGCGCCAGGCGGCCATAATGGCCAAGGCTCGCGCCCAAACCCCGAAGGAGCCCGCATGAGCGGCATCGACTCTCTGCCCCCGTTGCGACAGGTCATCGACACCCACGGGATCGCGGCCAAAAAATCGCTGGGCCAGAACTTCCTGTTGGATCTGAACCTGACCTCCAAGATTGCCCGCCTTGCCGGTGACCTCAGCGAATGTGACGTGTTGGAGGTGGGCCCCGGCCCCGGTGGTCTGACCCGCGGCTTGCTGGCCGAGGGCGCGCGCAAGGTTCTGGCGATTGAGAAAGACAGCCGCTGTATGGCAGCGCTTGCCGAAATCTCGGACGCCTATCCGGGGCAGCTGCAGGTGATCAACGGCGACGCGCTGGAGGTCAACCCGCTTGAACATCTGACGCCGCCGATCCGGGTGGCTGCAAACCTGCCCTATAACGTCGGCACCGAACTGCTGGTGCGTTGGCTGACGCCGACAGACTGGCCACCCTTCTGGTCCTCCCTGACGCTGATGTTCCAGCGTGAGGTTGCTGAGCGGATCGTGGCCCAACCCGGCAGTAAAGCCTACGGCCGGTTGGCCATTCTGGCGCAATGGCGCACCGATGCCCGCATCGTGCTGGGCCTGCCGCCCGAGGCCTTCAACCCGCCGCCCAAGGTGCATTCGGCTGTGGTTAACCTGACCGCCCTGCCCGAACCGCGCTTTGAGGCTGATGCAAAGAAGCTTGAAATGGTGGTGGCCAAAGCGTTTAACCAACGCCGCAAAATGCTGCGCGCCGCGCTGAAGGGACTGGCCCCTGATCTGGAGGATCGCCTGATCGCCTCAGGCATCAAACCAACGGACCGCGCCGAAACCGTAGGCCTGGAACAATTCTGTGCGCTTGCCCGCAATTTGTCGGCAGGCTGATTAACCTCGCTTGGCGAAAACGATACCCAAACAAAAAAGGCCCCGCACATCAGCGGGGCCTTTTTTGTCATGTCTGACGTTGATTATTCAGCCGCTTCCGGGGCGTCGGGCGCATCGGGTTGCGCTGGGGCCTCAGCGGCCGGGGCTGCCTCAGCCTCGGGCTGCGCCTCGGCTTTGGGCTTGCGCGGGCGGCGCGGTTTTGCGGTGCGCTTGGGCTTTTCGGTTTTGTTTTCAGGCGTTTCCACCAGGCCACTTTCCTCCGAACCTTCGGTCGGGGTGGCGACGGGGGCGTCCAGCAAATCGGGCTGATCACCGGTACCGGCGGCGCTTGGTGGTGTAGCTGCTTCGCGTTCCTGACGGGCGGCGCGTTCACGATCCCGCTCGGCCTGACGTTCGCGGTTTTGCTGTTCCTGCTGTTCGCGGCGCGCGTCCTGCTCTTTTTGAGCCTGACTCAGCATGCGCAGATAATGTTCTGCATGCTGTTGAAAGTTCTCGGTCGCAACACGATCGTTGGCCAGCTGCGCATCGCGGGCCAGCTGATTGTATTTGTCGATGATCTGCTGCGGGGTGCCACGCACCTTGCCCTCAGGCCCCGAACTGTCGAACACGCGGTTTACAATATTGCCTACGGAGCGATTGTTGTTGCGGTTCGATTTGGACCGCGAACGGGATTTCGAAGATCTCATATTACTGCTGTCCAGCCTTCAAATCTCATCCATGTCGGACCCGCTTCACGCCTCTTGCGCTCTTGTTCCTACCGGGATCACGACATTTGTGGCTTGGCGTTGAGCGGGAGCGTCAGAGCATCCGGCGCCTCAACACCACCTGAGTAGCCGCCAACCCCGCCTGTGACAAGAGGAAAGCGCGAAAAATCACCCCGATAGGCGATTTTTTGGCGCAGCAAGCGCGCTTGGGCTGCCAATTGCCCCAATTACCCCGCAAACACGGCCGAAACCACGCGGTCACGCCCATCCATATCTGGAAGGACGCGAATATTTGCCAGCCCCGCATCGGCAAAGATCGATGCCACATCCGGCCCCTGCCGCCAGCCGATTTCCACCAGGATACGCCCCCCGGGTTTCAAATGGGTTAACGCCCCCTGCGCCAGCACACGGTAGGGTGACAGCCCGTCACCGCCGGGCGTTAGCGCCAGATGCGGGTCATGATTATGAACCTCAGGGCTCAACTCCGCCATTTCCGCCTCAGAAATATAGGGCGGGTTTGAGGTGATCAGATCAAACACCCCCTCCACGCGGGCAAACCAGTCTGACGGCAGAAAGGTGATCCGATCCGTGAGGTCCAGCGCCGCTGCGTTTTGTGCCGCGACAGCCAGCGCGGCGTTGCTGATGTCACAGGCAACCGCAGTGGCCTCAGGCCATTCTGCCAGCAATGTCAGCGGGATACAGCCCGTACCGGCACCTAAATCCAGAATGCGATCAGGCGTCGGCCCTGCCAATGCCTCGGCAATCAGGCTTTCGGTTTCAGGCCGGGGATCCAGCACATCTTCGGTCACCACGAACGACCGCCCCCAGAACAGCCTTGTGCCAATAATCTTGGAAACGGGCCGGCGACGCAAGCGCTCGGCAAGGGCCGCGGCAAAGCGTGCCTGATCCTCCGCGTTGACCTCATCCGGCCCCATCAGCACCAGCCGGTCGCGCGGCACTGACAGAACATGCGCCAGAAGCGCGCGCGCATCACTGCCATCAATACCCGCTGCCCGCAGATCCGCGCCCGCCTGCAACAGCAGCGCCTGCACCGTGATCATGCGTCCATCTCAGCCAGAAGGGCCGCCTGATGATCCGCCGTCAGCGCATCGATCACCTCATCCAGATCGCCCTGCATCACCTGATCCAGCTTATAAAGCGTCAGGTTGATCCGGTGATCGGTCATTCGTCCTTGCGGGAAGTTATAGGTGCGGATCCGTTCAGACCGATCGCCCGAGCCCACCTGCGATTTCCGATCCGCCGAGCGTTCGCTGTCAATCCGCTGCCGCTCCATATCGTAAAGCCGGGTCTTCAGAACCTGCATCGCGATTTCGCGGTTGCGGTGCTGCGATTTTTCCGAGCTGGTGACCACAATGCCGCTGGGCAGGTGGGTAATCCGCACTGCTGAATCCGTGGTGTTCACGTGCTGTCCACCCGCACCCGAGGAACGCATGGTGTCAATGCGGATGTCATTGGCATCAATGTGGATGTCGACATCTTCAGCCTCCGGCAGCACGGCCACAGTGGCGGCAGAGGTATGGATGCGCCCGCCACTTTCGGTTTCCGGCACACGCTGAACCCGGTGCACGCCGCTTTCGTATTTCAGCCGGGCAAAGACGCCCTCACCCTTCACATGGGCTGTGACCTCCTTGATGCCGCCCAGCTCGGTCTCATTCAGCTCAATCACCTTGAACGTCCAGCCGCGCGCCTCGGCGTAGCGCTGATACATCCGCAGCAAATCACCGGCAAACAATGCTGCCTCATCACCGCCCGTACCGGGGCGGATCTCGATCATCGCGGGCCGTGCATCCGCTGCATCCTTGGGCAAGAGCGCCAGCTGCAGTGCGGCCTCGGCCTCTGGCAGGGCAGCTTTCAGCGCAGGCAGTTCCTCCTCGGCCAGATCCTTCATTTCCGGATCTTCCAGCATCAACTCGGCCTCTTCGAGGTCTGAAAGCAGCTGTTTGTAGGCGGTGATCTGTTCAACCACCGGACGCAGTTCCGCATATTCGCGCCCAAGGGCGGCGATGTCGCCACCCCCTTCGGCCATCTGCGCCTCAATATAGCCAAAACGGCTGGTGATCTGCTCTAGTCGGTCCAGTGAAATCATGGGGGACGGTGTTTCTTATTCTGCCGATTTGGTCAAGAGCGCAGCCTGTGCTACCCTGACCGCATGAGATGTTTATTGCCTAAACTTGCAGTGGCGGCTCTGAGCCTGGTTCCCCTGCCCGTCCTCGCCGATGTCAGCAGCGGCGGCAAAACGATTGAGTGTTACTGCACGGATCGCAGCGGCGCGCGGGTGGAACTGGGAGAAACCATTTGCATGCAGGTGGATGGCCGCATGTTTATGGCGCAATGCCAGATGTCGCTGAACGTGCCGATGTGGCGCGAGCTGAGCGCGGGCTGCTTTACCTCAGAGCTACCGCAAAGCCGCAAGCCATTGCGCAACACGGCGGCCGTTGACGCCAAAATCTGACCGACCAAACCGCAGGCGCGCGTAGATCGCGCTGCCCGTCTCGCGGGCCTCAACCGTTGTGTAATCGGGAAACCCCCAAAGCGCGGTGCGGGTGACATAGGTCACCCTGCCCTCCTCCACGGATCCGGCCAGCAGTTTGGTGCGCGGCCAGTCCCGTGCCACTGCATCCAGATCCGCCAGGCTTGCCCCGGTCAGGCGCAGCACACCATTGGGCCAGTCGCGGTCGGCTTGCCCTTCGACCGGGCGGTGCCAACGGGTTGGGTCACTGGGGGCAAAGCGGATGTAGCCCATCGCAACCAGCAGGATCAGTATCAGCCACTTCATCAAACGCCCCTCAGAACGGTGTTTCAAATGCGCGCCGCGACCCATGTTTCGCGGCGCGTTGATCAGGGACTTAGCCCTTGCGCCGCGTCCAGCCCCAAAGGCTGATCAGTTCCAACGCCACATGGGCACCGGCAACGGCCGTGGCCCCGGTGGTGTCAAAGGGGGGTGAGACCTCAACCACATCGCCGCCCACCAGATTGATGCCTGCCAGATCCCGCAGCAGGATCGCCGCCTGACCCGAGCTGAGGCCACCCCAGACCGGCGTGCCGGTGCCGGGGGCAAAGGCCGGGTCAAGGCCGTCAATGTCAAAGGTCAGGTAGCTTGGGTGATCGCCAACGATCTCTTTCACCTGCGCCGCCGCAGCAGCTGCGCCCTGTTCATGGACCGCCCGCGCATCAATCACGTTAAACCCAAGCGAGTCCTCAACCGTTGTGCGGATACCGATCTGGACCGAGCGTTTGGGATCAATGATGCCCAGCTTCACCGCCTTGTACATGAAGGTGCCGTGATCGATCCGGTCATAGTCATCATCCGGCCAGAGGTCGGAATGGGCATCAACCTGAATGACGCTCAAAGGCCCGTATTTTTCGGCGTAGGCCTTCAGGATCGGCAGGGTGATGAAGTGGTCACCGCCCAGGGTGATGGTGCCAACATCGGCCTTCAGGATGGTTCGGATATGCTCCTCCAACACGCCGGGGAATTCGGCGATTTTGGCGTAGTCATAAGCCACATCACCATAATCCACGATGCTCAGCTCACTCAGAGCGTCATAGCCATCCCAGCCGTAGGCAGGATCCGGCGATTGCAGGGCGCTGGCTTCACGAATGGCACGCGGGCCAAAACGGGTGCCGGGACGGTTGGTCACCGCATGGTCAAAGGGCACCCCTGTGACGGCCAGATCCACGCCGGTCAGATCCTTGGTGTATTTGCGGCGCAGGAAGGACGGCGCGCCACCAAAGGTATTTTCATAGGTCAAGCCACGCAGATCTTCGCGGGTAAACGCCTCATCTACTTGGTGTTTTGCATCTTCCAGCGCCATTGTGGCTGCCTCCCTCTATGAGATGGATCTAAATTTGATCAAATTCTATCAAGACCCCCGCCAAGGTCAATGCGGGATCAGCACACGTCGTGCTGACCCCAGGACTTGATCAACAGATCAAACCGGCTGCGCCGTTTCCACCAACTTGGCAAAGAAGGACGCCCCGATCGGGCTGATCTCATCGTTGAAGTCATATTTGGTGTTATGCACCGCAGCCCCTTCACCTGCGCCAAGGAACAGGTAAGCACCCGGCCGCGCCTCCAGCATGTAGGAAAAATCCTCCGCCCCCATTTCGCGGCTGATGTCATCCTGCACATTTTCGCCGCCCACAACCTCACGCGCGACATCCGCAGCAAAGGCAGTCTTGGCGGCATCATTGATGGTGGCGGGATACCAGACCTCATAGTCCAGCTTGGCCTCAACCCCGTAGGCCGGGCCCATGCCGTCACAGATTTCCTGCATCCGCTGCATCACCAGTTTCTGCACCTCCTTGTCAAAGGTGCGCACGGTGCCGTTGATATAGGCGGTTTCCGGGATGACGTTTTCCGCCGAACCGGTGTGGATCTGCGTGACCGAGATCACCAGATCGTTCAGCGCATAGTGGTTGCGGCTGGAAATGGTCTGAATGGCCTGCACGATGCCCACGGCCGCCACAACCGGATCCTTGCTAACATGCGGCTGCGCGCCATGCCCGCCAACACCGGTGATATTGATGTGGAAGGTATCCACCGCCGCCATGATCGGGCCCGGGGTGGTCTGCATCATGCCAAAGGGCACGCCGGGTGCGTTGTGGATGCCATAGACCTGATCGATGCCAAACCGGTCCATCACGCCCTCGTCGACCATGACACCACCGCCGCCGCCATCTTCCTCGGCAGGCTGAAAGATCAACGCAACAGTGCCAGAGAAGTTTTTGGTTTCATTGAGGTATTTCGCGGCACCCAGCAGCATTGCGGTATGACCGTCATGACCGCAGGCGTGCATCTTGCCCTCCACCTTGGAGGCATAGGGCAGCCCGGTTTCTTCGGGCATCGGCAGCGCGTCCATGTCTGCACGCAGCCCAATGACCGGGCCGTTTTCGCTATCACCCTGCCCGCGGATCAGCGCCACAACCCCGGTTTTGGCGATGCCTGTGTGAATCTCGGTGATGCCAAACTCGCGCAACTTCCCCTCAACGAAAGCGGCGGTTTCAAAACAGTCAAAGCCCAGTTCAGGGTTTTCATGAAGGTGGCGACGCCAGGCGGTCATATCCTCGGCGAAACCGGCGATGCGGTTGATGACGGGCATGTCAGGTGCTCCTAGATGTAGTCTCTTGGCGTTGGTCTAGCGCGGATCGGTGGCGATGCAAATGGAGGCATTCGTTCTTCTGCCGCAAGCACCCTTCTGCGGCTTCCCTCTCTGGCGCGCTTTGCCTAATCTGCCGGCAACACCCCGCTGAAGGAGAGCCAGATGACAAGCCCCCGCAACGACGCCCTGATCCATGATCCAAACGGTGGAATGGACCGTCTCTTGGAAATCATGCGGGCCCTGCGCGATCCTGAAACCGGCTGCCCCTGGGACATTGAGCAGAACTTTGCCACCATTGCGCCCTACACGATTGAGGAAGCCTATGAGGTGGCCGATGCGATTGAACGGCAGGAATGGGGTGAGTTGAAAGGCGAGCTGGGCGATCTGCTGTTCCAATCCGTCTTTCATGCCCAGATGGCCGAAGAAGCAGGCCTGTTCACCTTTGATGAGGTGGCCGACACCATGTCCGACAAGATGGTGGCCCGCCATCCACATGTCTTTGGTGACGAAAACCGCGATAAATCGGCCGAACAGCAGACCAAGGATTGGGAAACCATCAAAGCCGCGGAACGCGCAGGCAAAGCCCAGCAAGGCACATTGGATGGAGTCGCAGTGGGCCTGCCCGCTCTGCTGCGCGCGGTGAAGCTGCAAAAACGCGCCGCGCGAGTTGGGTTTGACTGGCCCGATGCCAGAAACGTTCTGGACAAGATCGTTGAAGAAGCCGGCGAACTGGTTGAAGCCCGCGACACGCTGACCCAGGCCGAAGTCGAAGAAGAGTTTGGGGATCTGCTGTTTGTCATGGCCAATCTGGCCCGCCATTTTGAGGTGGAGCCCGAGGCTGCGCTGCGCGCCGCAAACACCAAATTTATTCGCCGTTTCGAAGGGGTTGAGGCCCGATTGGCCGCAATGGGTAAACAGCCGCAGGACAGCACCTTAGAGGAGATGGACGCCCTTTGGGATGCAGTGAAACTGGATGAAAAAGCCGCCAAACTGAATTCCTGACACATTAATTCAGGTATTGACCTGACTGAATTGCTCAGATTTAAGGGGGCCAGCTTAGAACTCCCCATGAGGATCGATCATGTTCAAACACATCAAACGCGCAACGCTCGCCACTCTGAGCCTTGCAATTGCCAGCCCAGCCGTCGCTGCCGAGGTTGTGAATGTTTATTCCTACCGTGAGCCCGAGCTGATCAAGCCGCTGACCGATGCGTTTACCAAAGAGACCGGCATCAAGGTTAACGTGGCCTACCTGAAAAAGGGTATGGTTGAACGCCTGCAGGCTGAGGGTGCACGCTCCCCTGCGGATCTGGTTCTGACCGTCGACATTTCGCGTCTGGCCGCTGTTGTAAACGCCGGCGTAACCCAGCCCGTCAGCTCTGACGCGCTGGAGGCCAATGTGCCTGCCGCATATCATGATCCTGAAAACCACTGGTGGGGCCTGACCACCCGTGCCCGTATCGTCTATGCCTCAAAGGAGCGCGTTGCCGAAGGTGATGTCACCACCTACGAAGATCTGGCCGATCCGAAATGGAAGGGCCGCATCTGCACCCGTTCCGGCACCAACGCGTATAACGTGGCGCTGACCGCAGCGGTAATTCACCACCTGGGTGAAGAAGGTGCGAAAACCTGGCTGGAAGGCGTCAAAGCCAACCTGGCCCGCAAACCGCAAGGCAACGACCGCGCTCAGGTCAAGGCGATCTGGTCCGGCGAATGCGACATCGCGATTGGCAACACCTACTACATGGGCAAAATGCTGAAAGACCCGGAACAGCAAGCCTGGGCCGAAAGCGTGAACATCGTCTTCCCGACCTTTGAAAACGCCGGCACCCATGTGAACATCTCGGGCGTGGCGATGACCAAATCTGCCCCGAACAAAGAAAACGCACTGAAGATGATGGAATTCCTGACCTCGCCGGTTGCTCAGGAGATCTACGCCGAAGCCAACTTCGAATACCCGATCGCACCGGGCACCGAAGCCGACGGCCTGGTCAAAAGCTGGGGCAGCTTCACCGCGGATGAGGTTAACCTGATGGATCTGGCCAAACTGCGCGGCACCGCCTTGAAACTGATTGAAACCGTCGATTTCGACAACTGATCGCGACCTCGATCAAAGCGTGATTTCTGCAGGCCCTTCGGGGCCCGTTTTGCTTGGCGCAGGATACGTCTTGGATGCTTGCGCCCGGCAGGGGGATCGCCTTAGATAGGTTCCTGATTGAGCAGCTATTTTTCCAAACAGGTGACGTTATGGATCGCCCTTCCAAAGCCCTGGTGCAGGCCCGCCGTCGCGCCGAAGATATTCGCAAGCTGGCCCTCGCACACCTACTGACACCTCAGGCAGGCTACCGCCCGCGCGCGATGGTGATCGAGCTAGGCGAACTGGCTGAGGAGCACCCGGAACTGGACAAGGAACCTGCATTTTTGCAGGCACGCATCCTGTCGACCCTGGCCCGCGGCGGCCGCGCTCGTCAGGCACAGAAACCCCTATTTCGCCTCTTTCGCGCCGGGATCGAGGCCGGGCAGCCAGAAACCTATCAACAGTTTGAACAGGTTTTGAAATACGCCTGCCCTGACCCCGACCAGCTGGAGGGGCTGTTTTTCCACCGTTCCTTTCAAGACATGGATCATGATGAGATTTGGTCCGCTGTCGGGGACGGCATTGCAAAACTACAGACGCTGGGGTTTCAGGCCTTCCTCAATTCCGGAACGCTCCTAGGGGTGGTGCGGGACGGCAAGTTGATCCCACATGACGACGATGTGGATCTTGCCTTGGTGTTTGAGGCGGATAGCCAGGAAGAGGCTGCCGAGACCTGGCACAAGATCACGGTACAGCTGGCCGATCAGGGTCTGCTCAGCCCAAAGCCACCGCGCAATCCGGCGATGCGCAAGCTGACCACCGAAGGCCCCTGTAACATTGACCTGTTTCCGGCTTGGGTCCAAGCCGGGCAGTTGTACGTCTACCCCTATTGTTGTGGTGATCTTGCAGCCGATCACGTGTTGCCAACTGAGGTTTGCCCGATCACAGACCTGCCCATTCCGCGCAACGCACCCGATGTTCTGGCCCAGAACTACGGCGACGGCTGGGCGGTCCCCGACCCCAGCTATGCTTTCCCTTGGGCCCAGGCCAACCGCCGCTTCAAAGTATTCCGCGACCGGTTGGAGCAGGTGACCGTACGCTAAAAAATGGCGCGGAGTTTCGCCGAATTTCATCCACTGCCGTAACTCTCCTGTCTGGACATCCGGGCGCAATAAGGTCACTCTCCGCGCTCCATCAAGGAGGCGGATATGGACAAGCGCAAAATCATCATCGACACGGATCCCGGACAGGACGACGCTGTTGCCATTCTTCTGGCGCTGGGCAGCCCCGAGGAGATCGAGGTGCTTGGCATCACCGCTGTGGCCGGCAACGTGCCGCTTTCGTTGACCGAAAGCAACGCGCGCCGCGTCTGCGAACTGGCCGGTCGCCCGGATGTGAAGGTTTTTGCCGGCTGCGATCGCCCGATGGGCCGCCCGCTGGTCACCGCGGAACATGTGCACGGCGAAACTGGCCTGAACGGCCCCGTACTGCCCGATCCCACAATGCCGCTGCAGGAACAGCACGGTGTTGATTTCATCATCGACACGCTGCGCGCTGAGGCATCCGGCACAGTAACGCTCTGCCCGCTGGGGCCGCTGACCAACATCGCCACCGCCTTTGAAAAAGCGCCCGACATTGTTGAAAAGGTGCAAGAAATCGTTCTGATGGGTGGCGCTTACTTTGAGGTGGGCAACATCACCCCAGCCGCCGAGTTCAACATCTACGTCGACCCGCAAGCTGCTGATATCGTGTTCAAATCAGGTGCCCCGATTGTGGTCATGCCGCTGGACGTCACCCATAAGGCGCTGGTCACCCCGGCGCGCAATGACGCCTTCCGCAACATCGGCAACCGGGTGGGTATTGCCGTGGCTGAAATGACCGATTTCTTTGAACGGTTTGACAAGGAAAAATACGGTTCCGACGGGGCGCCACTGCATGACCCTTGTGTGACCGCCTATCTGATCAAGCCCGAACTGTTCAAAGGCCGCCACATCAATGTGGAGATTGAAACCCAGTCTGAGCTGACCATGGGCATGACCGTGGCAGACTGGTGGGGCGTGACCGACCGGCCGGCCAATGCGACCTTCATGGGGGATGTGGACTCTGACGGGTTCTTTGCCCTGATCGCTGAGCGGATCGCCCGGCTGTGACCGCGCTGCGCCTCGCCCGGCCGGATGATCTGGAAAAGCTGTTGCCTCTGGTGGCGGCGTTCCACGATCACATGGGCATCACCGTCAGTCAGGATCATCGCATCGCGGCCCTGATGCCGCTGCTGGAGGGCAGCCCGCTGGGCGTCGCCTATCTGATCGGCCCGCGTATGGCGCCGATCGGCTATGTGGTGATCAGCTTTGGCTGGTCGATTGAGTTCGGCGGTCTTGATGGCACCGTGGATGAGATTTTCCTGCGCGAATCCGTGCGTGGCCGTGGCATTGGCCATGAGGTGCTGAGCGAACTGCCCAAGGCGCTGGCAAGCGCTGGCCTGAAGGCGCTGCACCTCGAAGCGCGTGCTGACGATGAGGCGGCGCAGCGGTTTTACAAACGGCTGCATTTCACCCGGCGGGACGGCTATGTGCTGATGACCCGCGAAAGCTGAGCGAATGGGATTGCCTTTGCTGTGTGGGGCGTTAGCTTGCCCCACATGACCCTGCACATCCCTTTTGACAACAGCTACGGCACCCTGCCGGATCGCTTTTTCACCCGCCAATCCGCAACCCCGGTCAGCGCGCCCACACTCTTGGCCTTCAATCATGAACTGGCGGCTCAGTTGGGGATCACTGCCGGGACTGATGCGGAACTGGCGCAGGTGTTTTCCGGCAATCAGGTGCCAGATGGCGCAGATCCGCTGGCGCAGGTCTATGCCGGGCATCAATTTGGCGGGTTTTCCCCACAGCTGGGCGATGGCCGTGCCCTTTTGCTGGGCGAAGTGCTGGACGCAAACGGAGGGCGCCGTGACATTCAGCTGAAGGGGTCTGGCCGCACCCCCTATTCGCGCAATGGCGACGGGCGGGCCTGGCTGGGGCCGGTGTTGCGGGAATACCTGCTGAGTGAGGCGTTTCATGCCCTTGGCATCCCAACCACCCGTGCCTTGGCGGCTGTGGCCACCGGGGATCGCATTCAGCGCGAAACCGGCCTGCCGGGCGCGATCCTGACCCGTGTGGCCAGCAGCCATATCCGGGTGGGCACCTTTCAGTATTTCTATGCACGCGGCGACTACGACGGTTTGCGCGCGCTCTATGGCTACACCGTCGCGCGCCACTATCCGGCGGCGGACAGCCCCTTGGCGCTGCTCAAGGCAGTGATCGAACGGCAGGTAAATCTGGTGGTGAAATGGATGTCCGTCGGTTTCATCCATGGGGTGATGAACACCGACAATACTGCGCTGTCAGGTGAGACGATCGATTTCGGCCCCGCCGCATTTATGGATACATATCATCCAGTTACCGTCTATAGCTCCATCGATCATCAGGGGCGATATTCTTACGACAATCAGGCCAATATCATCGGCTGGAACATGGCGCAGTTTGCCTCATCCCTGGTGCCGCTGGTTGAAAACAGCGATAGCGCGGTGAAGGAGTTTACAGAGGCGGTGAACGCCATGCCGGCGATGATCCGCGATACCTGGCGCCGAGCCTTTACTGCCAAGATCGGCATTTCCAACCCGCGTGAGGGTGATGAGGTTTTGGTCAGTGAACTGCTGGTCCTAATGGCGAACCAAAGGGCGGATTTCACCAATACATTCAGATCCCTATCCGGCGAAGCTGCACGGGATCAGTTTACCGACCCTACAACCTTTGACGCTTGGGAAGCCACTTGGCGGGCTCGAATTACCGAGGAAGACGCGCCGGAAGCGCTGATGCAATCGGTGAACCCCGCCATCATCCCACGCAATCACCGGGTGGAGCAGATGATTCAAGCCGCGATTTCCGGCGACATGGCGCCGTTTGAGCGGTTAATGCAGGTTCTGGCGCGTCCCTATGAGGATCAGCCGGAGGCGATTGATCTGACCTATCCGCCGCAGCCGGATGAGGTGGTCCAGGCCACTTTCTGCGGCACCTGAAGCTGTTTAGCTTTTCCCGCTTATCGATTGTTTTTACGACTGAAAAAGCGGGGATTCTTTGCGATAAACTCGGCGATCACAGCGGGCAACCCATGGCGTGGGCCGTCATGCGTCAGGTATTTCAGGTAAAGCCATCCGGCACTGGCGCCGATAAAGGCGCCGATCGCGTCCACGATCAGATCCCCCATGGTGTCCATCAACCCGGATTTCTGCATGTTGAGGCCAAACATCTGGTCCATTGCGAATTCAAATATTTCCCAAAACGCACCAATGGTCATCGCAAAACAAAAGGCAAAAAACGCCATCGCGATGGGTGGCGCGGCAAAAGCATTACCTTGGAACATCATGAAAACCAACACAAATCCGATGAGTCCAAAGCCAACGGCGCTGCCGCCATGCATGGCGATATCCCACCACCAGAAGGTTTCGTAGAAATCAAAGGTCTCCCCCAGAAACAGCGTGCCGCCAACGAACAGCACAATCGCCAGAATGAAACTGGGCGGCACCACCACCTCGGCCCAACGCGCCACGAAAAGTGGAGCCATGGACAACATCAGCGTCATCAGTGCAACAAAAGCGGCCGGCCAGTTGCCGACAAACAGCTCGGCCGCAGCGAAAATCAGCAAGATCAGCCAAATGATCCGCGCAAGCAGTGTTTGTTCTCGAAACAGGGTTCACACTCCTCAAATCGATCATATCTTAAAGGTATGATGGTACAGCGTTTTCGTCTGGCAAGCTACAACTTGCAAAAATGTGTGGGGCTGGACCTGCGCCGGCGCCCCGGGCGCAGCCTGCAGGTGATTGACGCGATCAGCGCAGATCTGGTGGTCCTGCAGGAGGCGGACAAACGTTTACCGCCCCGACCCGCCGCCCTGCCGCATGATCTGGTCGAAGATCACGGTTGGCAAATCCTGCCCTTCGGTCAGGTCGATGGCTCCCTTGGCTGGCATGGCAACGCAATGCTGGCCCGCCCGGGCATCGAGTTACTGAGCACCGCCCATATCGAACTGCCGGGGCTGGAGCCACGTGGCGCCATTCGCGCAGATCTGCGGACGCCGCTTGGCCCGCTGCGGGTGGTCGGCACCCATCTGGGATTGCTGCGGCGCAACCGGCACCGCCAACTGGCCGCGATCATGCGCCATCTGGATCAGCTGAGCGACCTGCCCACGGTGATTGCCGGCGATTTCAACGAATGGGGCTCGATGCGGCCGCTGCAGGCCATCACCCACGGCATGACCATCCTGAAATCCGCCCCCAGCTATCCGGCGCCGCGGCCGGTTGCCGGGCTGGACCGCTTTGCCCTCAGCAAAGATCTGCGTTTTGAAAAGCCAACGGTGCATCAGGCCAGACCGGCGCGCGTGGCCTCAGATCACCTGCCCGTCTGGGTCGATCTGCTTGCGGCGTGACATTTGGCGCACTGGCCGGCAAATCCGCTTGCCCCCAAGAGCTGACGCAGGTATCAGCGCCGCCCGCTGCCCCCTGTTGCAGCTACCTGTGGCCAACAGCCACGCAGCGGGCTAAACAAGAACGGCACCACATCAGACCTGCTGGATGTGATCAGATTTGGGGACAGGAATGAGCGAAACGATCATCTCACGCTGCGAAGCCATGGGCCTGCGGATGACCGAGCAACGCCGCACCATCGCGGCGGTTCTGGAAGAATCGGCGGATCACCCCGATGTGGAGGAACTTTATGCCCGCGCCTCTTCCCGCGATCCCCGCATTTCCATCGCAACCGTCTACCGGACGGTAAAGCTGTTCGAAGAAGCCGGAATTCTGGACAAACACGAATTTGGCGATGGCCGCGCCCGTTATGAGGACGCCGAGCGGGAACATCACGATCATCTGATCGATATGAACTCGGGCGAGGTGATTGAGTTCTGCGACCCCGAGATTGAACAATTGCAGGAAAAAATCGCCGAAAAGCTGGGCTACCGACTGAAGGGGCACAAGCTGGAACTCTACGGCGTGCCGATCAGCAAACCGCGAAGCTGACCCACCCTCCTGTCGCCCCTTGTCCCTGTGACTGCAAAGCCCTAACAGGGCTGAGGGAGCAGGAGGAGCGCACATCATGAACAATCTGCAGAGCATCGCATTGATGGTCTTTTCGATGGTGTGTTTCGCCATTGAGGACCTGTTCATCAAACAGCTGACCGGCGTCATGCCCGCAGGTCAGGTTCTGACCCTGCTGGGCGGCGGCGGTGCGTTTTTCTTTGCCCTGATGGCGCGCCGCGAAAGGGCGAGCCTGCTGCCGCCACTGAAAGGCAATGGCGTGCTCTATCTGCGCACCAGCTGCGAAGGGGTCGCGGCAGTGTTTATCGTCTCTGCTCTGGCGCTTGTGCCCCTGTCGACCTTTGCAACGGTGTTTCAGGCCAGCCCGCTGGCGATCACCCTGGGGGCGGCACTATTTCTGGGCGAAACGGTGGGCTGGCGCCGTTGGGCCGCGATCAGTGTCGGCTTCCTTGGCGTTTTGCTGATCATCCGTCCCGGCACCACCAGTTTTGACCCCGCCACCCTGCTGGTTCTGGGGGCTGTGGTGACCATTTCGGCCCGCGATGTAATCTCGCGTCGCCTGCCCGCCGCCACCCGCTCCTCTGTCGTGGCCTTTCAGGGCTTTGGCTCCCTCCTGATCACCGGGCCCCTGCTGATGCTGCTCATGGGCAACGCGCCGGTTTCCCTCAGCGGGAATGACTGGGGCGTCGCAGCGGTAACGATTTTCTTCGGCATGGTCGGCTATTACGCCATCGTGATGGCAACCCGGATCGGTGATGCCTCGGCGCTGGCCCCATTCCGCTACACCCGTATGGTTTTCTCCATGGGGCTGGGCATGCTGATCCTGGGCGAACGCCCCGATCTGATGACCTATCTTGGCGCCGCATTGATCATCGGATCCGGGTTTTACACCTACCTGCGCGAACGCCATCTGGCGCGACAGATTCGGAAAAATGTTAGCGCATGACATTTTTGCAAAAATCTGAGCGAAAACGTCCCAAATATTGGTCTGATTTTGATCAAACCACTGGGGTATTTCCCCTGATTTTCCGCCAATTGCGGGTTTTTCACCACGGGTGAGCGCAAACATGCATCTGCCCCCTTTTCCCCTGTGCCGCAGCGTTCTAAAAGCCGCGTGAACGGTCTTTTTTACAAAGGAAACTGGCCCATGAGCATTATCATCGACATTCACGCCCGCGAGATCCTCGACAGCCGCGGCAACCCCACTGTTGAAGTGGACGTGATCCTAGAAGACGGCACCATGGGCCGTGCGGCCGTGCCCTCGGGTGCCTCAACCGGGGCGCATGAAGCGGTAGAAAAACGCGACGGTGACAAAGACCGCTACCTGGGCAAAGGCGTGCTGGAAGCCGTCGCCGCCGTGAACGGTGAAATTGCCGAAGAACTGGTGGGCATGGATGTTACCGAACAGGTGGCCATCGACCAGGCGATGATCGATCTGGACGGCACCCCGAACAAGGGCCGTCTGGGCGCAAACGCCATCCTGGGCGTATCGCTGGCCGTTGCCAAAGCGGCGGCGGATTTCACCTCGCAGCCACTGTTCCGCTATGTTGGTGGCACCTCGGCGCGCACCCTGCCCGTTCCGATGATGAACATCATCAACGGCGGCGAACATGCCGACAACCCGATCGACATTCAGGAATTCATGATCATGCCTGTTTCTGCGGCCAACATCCGCGAAGCGATCCGCATGGGCGCCGAAGTGTTCCACACCCTGAAAAAAGAGTTGTCCGCGGCTGGTTACAACACCGGTATCGGTGACGAAGGTGGTTTTGCACCGGCGCTGGAGTCGACCCGTGTGGCGCTGGACTTCGTGATGAAGTCGATCGAAAAAGCTGGCTACAAGCCGGGTGAAGACATCTACCTGGCGCTGGATTGCGCCTCGTCTGAGTACTACAAAGACGGCAAGTATGAGCTGGCCGGCGAAGGCAAATCGCTGACCTCGGAAGAGAACGCCCAGTATCTGGCCGACCTCTGCGCCGACTACCCGATCATCTCGATCGAAGACGGCATGGACGAAGATGACTGGGAAGGCTGGAAACTGCTGACCGACAAGATCGGTGACAAGGTACAGCTGGTTGGCGACGACCTGTTTGTGACCAACCCCGTGCGTCTGGCCGATGGCATCGCGCAGGGCGTGGCCAACTCGATGCTGGTGAAAGTGAACCAGATCGGCTCGCTCACCGAGACGCTGAAGGCCGTCGATATGGCCCACCGCGCGCGCTACACCAATGTGATGTCGCACCGCTCGGGCGAAACCGAGGACGCCACCATCGCGGACCTGGCGGTTGCCACCAACTGCGGCCAGATCAAAACCGGCTCGCTGTCGCGCTCGGATCGTCTGGCAAAATACAACCAGCTGATCCGCATCGAAGAAGTGCTGGGCGAAACTGCCGAATACGCTGGTCGTTCGGTCCTGAAGTAAGTTCAGATCACCGAGAAAAGATTGAAAAGGGTGGGCCAGGTGCCTGCCCTTTTTGTTTAAGGGGGTGAGTGCGCGGGTGAGGCTGGGACGCCTCCGGCGGGAGTATTTGTGGAACGTTGAAAGGCGGTTTGGTCGCAGGCCGAAGTGGCGATCTGTTCTGATCTGGCTCGAATGGCACAAGACCCTGCGGCTTTGGCTGGACCTGCGGCGATCCCGGGCCTAAACCACGGGGAAAACATCTGAGGCCTCATGCAGATCCCATCCCCCGAAAACCAATTCCAGGCAGACCATGCCGCATTGATGATGGCGAGCTATGAGCGCCTACTTGGGCGTCCCTTGGCGGAAAGCGCAGAAGCGCTGTATCACAGTGACGCAGTAGTGCTGAGCCATGATGGCGCCGCGGACCCGGTGCTGACCTATGGCAATCTGACCGCACAAACCCTGTGGGAGATGGGCTGGGACCAGCTAACCGCCCTGCCCTCCCGTCTGACCGCGGAGCCCGCGCATCGCGCCCAGCGGGACGCGATGTTTGCCGAGATGCGCGCCAAGGGGTTTATCGAGAATTACCACGGCATACGCATTAGCGCCTCTGGCACCCGGTTTGAGATCCGCAATGCGGTGATCTGGCCGCTGTTGGACGCCGCTGGTGTAAGACGCGGCGAGGCTGCCAGTTTTACCGATTGGCAGGTGCTGCAACCCAACGCGCCCGTCGGTTATTGAAACCGATCCGGGCGGTACGGTTTCAGCAGCGGCGCACGGGGATCATCGTTCAGCTCCTCCGCCACGATCTCAGCCACAATCGCCGCCAGCGTTGCGCCTGAGTGCATCACCGACAGGTAGAGCCCACGCGGACCGATCGCGCCAATCGCTGGCAAGCCGTCGCCGGGCACCGGGCGTGGCGCGACCATGGCTTGTTCCCATTCAGGGCGCAGCGCCGGGAACAACGTCTGCAAACGCGCTTCGGCATCTGCCAGCAAGGGCATCAGATCCGGGATCGCCTCGGCTGTGTCGCCCTGATGGCCGGGTGAGGTTGGGAACAGCAATCGGCCGCTGGGGTCCTGCCGCACCTCCAGCTGAGGCGTGACGAGGATCTGATCCATGATACGGGGCAGCGGGCGGCTGCGCATCAGCACACCGGGGCGGGTCAGCATCGGTAGCTTGATCCCAAGCGGGTCCAGCAGTGCCGCCGCGCCGGTGCCTGCACAGACCAGCACCTGATCGGCGGCAACGGGGCCGCAGGTGGTCTCCACCCCGGCAATCCGGCCTGACCGTTCGATCAAACCGGTGGCGCGCAGCCCGGCAATGACCCTGGCGCCTTTGGCCTGCGCGACCTTCAGGAGCCGCGCCACAACCTCCCCCGTCTCAGCCGCACCTTCTGCCGGGAACAATAGCGCCTCCTCCGGCGCGGTCGCCAGATCCGGCAGCCGTTTCTTGACCTCAGTGGCCGCCATCAACTCCACCGGATAGCCCAAAGCGCCAAGATCGCGGTGCAGCTTATGCAGCCCCTCACCCTGTTCTTCCCACCAGAGCGCCCCCGGCCAGCGCAGCGACAGTTCGGGCACATCGGCCTTCAGGCGGCGCCAGGCCTCCATGCCCGCAAGACGTAGACGGAAGTGATCTTCATCAGCAAAGAAGGACGCATTGAGCCAGCCAAAGCTGCGCCCAGATGCCGCCTGTCCTGGCAGGCCGGCATCCAGAACTGTCACCTCAGCGCCGCGCCGGGTCAGCTGAAACGCCAGCGCAGCCCCAATCAATCCTGCCCCGACAATTGCGATCTTCTGCGCCATCTACTACTCCTGATCTCAGTTACTTCCGAACGCTACAGGTTAGACATGGACGCGCAAGCCATTATCGATCATTTGCAACTGGATCCCCATCCCGAGGGCGGCCATTACCGGCAAACTTGGGTGGCTGAGGCGGGCGAAGATGAGCGCGCCGCCGGCACCAGCATCTATTTCCTGTTGAAGGAAGGTGAACAGAGCCTGTGGCACCGGGTGATCGACGCGGCTGAGATCTGGCATTACTACGCCGGGGCGCCGCTGATCCTTTCGATGGCGGCCAGCGAAGAAGGGCCGGCGGTGGATCACCTGCTGGGCCCGGATCTGGCCGCGGGTCAGGAACCACAGCTGATTGTGCCAATGAACCATTGGCAGGCGGCGCGCAGCACTGGCGCTTACACATTGGTTGGCTGCACCGTATCGCCCGGATTTTTGTTTGAAAAATTTGTGCTGGCGGAACCGGGGTTTAGCATCCCCGGGTGAGGCGCCCGGGAAAACTGCCCCCACGTCACCCCGATACCGTATTTGCCGCAATTCACCAAACACCCTCGAATAATAGGGTATGGATGCAAAAGACCTCATCGACATGCTTGGCCTCTCCCCCCATTCGGAAGGAGGTTACTACGCCCGAACCTGGACAATCCCGGAACAGACCGGCCCGGAACAGACAGGCGCGCTGGCGACCACGATCTACGTGCTGTTTGAACAGGGCGATATCACCACCTGGCACCGCAAAAGCTCTGACACGCTGTGGCATCACTACTATGGTGCGCCGCTTCTGGTGTCCTCATCGCCGACGCAGCACGGGCCGCGGCAGGATCGGGTTCTGGGAACAGATTTTGCGGCTGGCGAACGGCCGCAAATCCCGGTTGGACCTGATTATTGGCAGCGCACCGAGTGCTTGGGGGCGTTCACACTGGCCGGTGTAACCGTTGCGCCGGGTTTCCGGTGGGAGGATTTCACCCTTGCCCCGCCGGATTTCGACATTCCCAAGCTAAAGTCACAGCCCACCTAAGCCGCGCCACAGATCTTACCGGTCAGCTTTGCAGGTGTTGGACCAGCATACGGGTTGATGGATCCTTGCCATCCGGCACCTCTTCGCCCGACAGCACTGGCCCCAGAGCCAGCGCCAGCTCCTTGCCCAGCTCCACACCCCATTGGTCATAGGAGTTGATGCCCAGCAGAACCCCTTCGACAAAGACGCGATGTTCATAAAGCGCCACGATCTGGCCCAGCACAAAAGGCGTCAGCTTGTCATAGATCAGCGTGGTGGACGGGCGGTTACCCGGGAACACACGGTGGCGGGCCTGTCGGTCCAGCTCATCCCCGGTGAGGCCCTTGGCGGCCATGATTTCAGTAGCCTCAGCCAATGATCGACCTTTCATCAAGGCCTCAGACTGGGCCAGACAATTGGCGACCAACAGGTGATGGTGATGGCTTAGATCAGCTTCAAACCCCTGTTTACCAACCATAAATTCGCAGGGCACAATGGCGGTACCCTGATGGATCAGCTGATAAAACGCATGTTGCCCGTTGGTGCCCGGCTCCCCCCAGACCACGGGGCCGCTGACCGATTGCAGATCCGCCCCATCCATGGAAACGCGCTTGCCGTTGCTCTCCATCTCCAGCTGCTGCAGATAGGCGGGCAGCCGTTCCAGCCGCTGTTCATAAGGCAGCACCGCGCGGGTGGCATAGCCCAGCCCCTGATGATGCCACATGCCAACCAGCGCCAGCAGCACCGGCAGGTTCTGACGCAGATCCGCTTTGCGGAAATGATCGTCCATCGCACGCGCGCCGGCCAGGAAGTCTGCGAAATTTTCAGGACCAATGGCGATCATCAGGCTCAGCCCAATCGGCCCCCACATGGAGTAGCGGCCGCCAACCCAATCCTCAAACCCAAAGACGCGGGAGGCATCGATGCCAAAATCAGCGGTCTTTTCGGCTGAGGTGGACAGGGCCGCAAACTGGGCGCCGGGGTCCGCCACCAGTGCCCCCATCCATGCCTTGGCTGAGGCCGCATTGGTCATAGTCTCAATCGTAGTGAAGGTTTTTGAGGCCACGATCACCAGCGTGGTTTCCGGGTTCAACCCTTTCAGCACATCGGCCAGATGCGCCCCATCGATGTTGGAGATGAAGTGACACCGCGGCCCGTTGCAATAAGGTGCCAGCGCCTTCACCGCCATCACAGGACCCAGATCAGAGCCACCAATCCCGATGTTCACCACATCAGTGATCTTACCGCCCTGCCCGATATAGCTGCCGTCGCGCACCGCATTGGCAAACTCTGCCATTCGGTCACGGGTGGCCCGCACACCGGGGATGACATTTTCGCCGTCTACCTCAACCACGGTGCCAAAGGCCGCACGCAACGCCGTATGCAGCACCGCGCGCCCTTCAGTCTCATTGATCTTGGCACCTGAAAACATCGCATCGCGTTTTTCAGCCAGTCCAGCCCGCTCGGCCTCGGCCAGCAGGAACTCCAACGCGTCGCGATCAAGATTGGTTTTGGAATAGTCAAACAACAGGCCGTCGGCGTGGGTCGAAAACGCCATGGCGCGCCCGGCATCTTTGAAGAGATCCAGAATATGACGACCCTGCGTGCGCTTGGCGTGGCTGGCAAGTGTCTGAAAATCCATTGTGTCGCGTCCTATCTTGGCGTTTTGATCGGCAGGTTGTTCAGTGGCTTTTACGGTGCCCAATGCACCGTTGCATTGTCCAGAATGGCACGCACCGGGGCCTCTTCTGCCGTTAGGTGGCGGGCCCGTTCCAGCGCCTCTTTCTTATCTTCGCCCATGATGACGATGTGAAGGTTAATCGCATCACGCAGCACATGAGCCGACAGTGAAATCCGCTGTTCTTCCAGACCCTCGGCGCGCATCGGAACCAAAACAGGCGCATGGGCGTCCAGCGCCAAACGCAGGTTGTCGCCACGCGGGAACAGCGAGGCGGTGTGCATATCCGCCCCCATTCCCAAAAGCGCCACGGAGATCGGCAGTTTCGGCTCAATCGCTGGCGCCAGTTTGGCCACCATATCCTCAGGTGCGTCGGCGTCGGCATAAAGCGGCACCATGGAGGCGGCGCTGGCGTGATCGGTCAGCAGACGTTCGCGCACCAGTTTGGTGTTGGAACGCGGATGATCCTCAGGCACCCAACGTTCATCGCTGAGCATCACATCGACCCGGCCCCAATCCAAATCGGCAGCGCAGAGATCGTCAAAAATCGGCCCTGGCGTTGTGCCGCCTGGCACCACCAAGGTCACACGATCTTCGTGATGCAGAATGCTGGCCAGTTCGCCCGCCAATTTGTTGGCCAGATCGATCGCCAGCATATCGCGGTCAGGGTATTCAACAAAGTTCATGAGCGGATCTCCCTCCAGCGGCGGCCGTCCTGGTGCATCATCGCCAGTGAATCCTCAGGTCCAGCGCTGCCGCTATCGTAACTTGCTGGCCGGTCGCCACGCGCCTCCCAGCCATTGATAATCGGATCGGTCCAGGCCCAGGCGGCCTCCACCTCATCGCCGCGCATGAACAGCGTCTGGTTGCCCCGGATCACATCCATGATCAGCCGTTCATAAGCATCTGTCACAACCTCGGCTTCTGGCCCCAAAGCCTCGGAGAAGGTCATGTCCAAAGGCACATCCACCAGACGCATGCCGCCCGGCCCCGGCTCCTTGATGGTCACATCCAGATCGATGCCCTCATTAGGCTGCAGCCGGATCGACAGGGTGTTGCGGTGACGGCCTGCATCCTCATCAAAAATCGAATGTGGGGTTTCTTTGAAGACCACAGCAATTTCGCTGGCGCGCGCCTTCATCCGTTTGCCGGTGCGCAGATAGAACGGTGTGCCGGCCCAACGCCAGTTGGAGACATGCACCTTCATCGCCACAAAGCTTTCGGTTTTGGACTGCGGATCATTCACGTCCTCAAGGTAGCCGGTACGCTCCCCATCCGCCTTATACTGGCCGCGCACAATGTCGCCCGGCTCCACCGGATCCAGCGCGCGGATCACTTTCAGCTTTTCATCGCGCACCGCATCGGGGTCAAACTTCGCCGGCGGCTCCATTGCGATCAGACACAGAAGCTGCATCAGGTGGTTTTGCACCATGTCCCGCATCGCGCCTGAGCGGTCATAGTATTCACCCCGCCCCTGCACACCGACAGTTTCGGCCACGGTGATCTGAATGTGATCCACATACTGGCTGTTCCACAGCGGTTCAAACAGCATATTGCCAAACCGGATCGCCATCAGGTTCTGTACGGTTTCTTTGCCCAGATAATGGTCGATGCGGTAGATCTGGCTTTCGTCGAAATGCGCCGCCAGCGATGTGTTCAGCGCTTTGGCGGTTTCCAGATCCCGGCCAAAGGGTTTTTCCACCACAATCCGCGTGTCCGGATCGACCATTCCATTCCCATGCAGCCGCTCTGCCAAAGCGCCAAACAGGCTGGGCGCGACTGAGAAGTAGAAGGCCCGCACTTTGCCTTCGCGCATTTTACCGGCCAGTTCTTTCCAGCCATCGGTGCCCATTGCATCAACTTTGACGTAATGCAGCGCGGCCAGAAAGCCCTTAAGCTGATCGGCATCCGGTTTTGGCCCCGGGTTAAATTCAGCCAGCGCGTCCTTCACCAGTTTCTTAAACGCCGCATCATCCATGTCCGAGCGCGCGGCGCCGATGATCTGTGATCCCTCGGGCATCTGGCCGGCACAATACCGGCGAAACAGGGCAGGCAGAATTTTGCGGCGGGCCAGATCCCCGGTTCCGCCAAAAATGACCAGATCAAAGGGATCGACTGGGATGACACGCGAGACCATGAAACTATCCTTGTCAGCGCCTGCCAACCTGCGAAAGCCAGCAAGCTAATTGTGAGTATGTTAGCGCTATCGACGCCCTGATACTTTATCCCTGCGCCACAGTCTAGCATTCAATCCATTTATCGTCGCTGAATTGAATTATCACAATGGCGTCAGCCATATGTGACGCCCTTTCACTGGCGAAACGTGGCATATAAGGTCCCAGCAAGACGCAGTGATGAGGGCGAAATGAAAGATTCCCAAACAGTTGTCGCCAATGAAGGCAAATTCATTGACCCCCGACTGACCGCTGACGGGCAGGCCCGCGCCCATGTCGCCCTGTCCAACCCCGATACGCTGTGGTTCAACACTGGCACGCTGTGCAACATCACCTGTGCCAATTGCTACATCCTCAGTTCGCCCACCAATGACGCGCTGGTCTACCTGACCGTGGCCGAGGTTGAGGAGTACCTGAACCAGCTGGAAGAGCGGCGCTGGAACGTGCGTGAAATCGCCTTCACCGGTGGCGAGCCGTTTATGAACCCCGACATGCTGGCGATGACCGAAGCGGCCCTGCGCCGTGGTTATGAGGTGCTGATCCTGACCAATGCGATGCTGCCAATGATGCGCAAACGCATGCGCGAAGGTCTGATGCGGCTGAACACCACCTTCCCCGGCAAGTTGACCTTGCGGATTTCGCTGGATCACTGGGACGCTGAGGCGCATGACGCAGAGCGCGGCAAAGGCGCCTTTGAAAAATCCCTGACTGGCATGGATTTCCTGCGCGACAACAATGTGCAGATGGCTGTCGCGGGCCGGGCGCTCTGGCATGAAAGCGATGCCGCCGCCCGCGCTGGCTATGCCGCGATCTTCAAGGCACGGGGCTATCAGATCGATGCGGACAACCCGGCCCAATGTGTGCTGTTCCCCGAAATGGACATGAGCGCCGAAGTACCTGAAATCACCGAGGCCTGCTGGGGCATTTTGAACAAATCGCCTGACAGCGTGATGTGCGCCTCGTCCCGGATGGTGGTGAAACGCAAAGGCGCGGCCAGCCCCACCGTGCTGAGCTGCACCCTGCTGCCCTATGACGAACAGTTTGAAATGGGTACCACCTTGGCCGAGGCTGAGGCAGAAGTTGCCCTGAACCACCCCCATTGCGCCAAGTTCTGCGTCTTGGGCGGCGCCAGCTGTTCTGGCTAAGCAGGCTATAGGTTTCGGTGGCTAGGGGCTTTGCCCCTCGCCGCGCTGCGGCTCACCCCAGAGTATTTTTGGAACGATGAAAGCGCCGGTTCCCGCGTGATCAACCGGGGTGGCTGACCGTGCCACCCCCAACAAGCGCCGAGACGCCGGTGGTTTCGGGGCTGGAGGTCGGCAATCCTTTGGCAACACGGATCGCCAGATAGGCAAAGGCCTGCGCCTCCAGCATGTCACCATCCAGTCCAACCGCCTCAACCGGTTTGACAGGGCAATCGATCCCCGCCTGCAGCATCTGCATCATGACCGGATTGTGCCGCCCACCACCAGTCACCAGGATCTGTGACGGTTTGCTGGGGCAATGATCCAGCGCCAACATCACCGCAGTGGCCGCCATGCCCGTCATCGTCGCCGCAGCATCGGCATCACCCAGTTCCCGCACCAGATCCAGCATGTCGGCAAAGGCATCGCGGTCCAGGGATTTGGGCGGGATCTTGGGGAAATAGGCATCATCCAGAAACAGCTCCAGCGCGCCATCAACCACTTCACCCTGCGCCGCCAAAGCACCGTCCATGTCATAGGACAGGCCGCGCCGCTCTTGCATCAGATCATTGATCGGCGCATTGGCCGGGCCGGTATCAAAGGCCAGCAACGCGCCGGGTTCTTCCGGGGAGGTTTTGCGCGGATCAACCCATGTGATGTTGCCGACGCCGCCGAGATTGAGAAAGCACAAAGGTTCCGTCGCCCCGATCCACTTGGCACAGGCGAAATGGAAAAACGGCGCCAGCGGCGCGCCCTGCCCACCCAGACGCACATCGGCCGAGCGGAAATCCCAGGCCACCGGCACGCCCAGAAGTGCCGCTAATACTGCGCCATCGCCGGCCTGATGGGTGCCACGCCCGCCGGGATCATGCGCCAGAGTCTGCCCGTGAAAGCCGACCAAAGCGGCACCCTCAAACCCAGACAGCAATTCAGCATGGGCCTGCACACAAAGCTCCGCCACCTCCGCAACGCCGGCCTCACCGGGCCAGCGCCCTAATCCTGCGCGCAGAACCTCCTGCTCCGCAGCGGAGTACGCGCGATAGCCACTGTCGCCAAACCCCAGGATCGCATGACCGTCGCTTTGCAACATCGCCGCATCCACACCATCCAATGACGTGCCTGACATCGCCCCCAGCGCCCAGATTGGCGCGTCTTTTGCCTGCTCCTGCATTCGCCCCTCAAAGCCCTCACTGCAAAACCCCTGAAAGGGTGCAAATTCACACCTTCCCCCTTGGGTAGATGCAGCTTATACACACGGGCGCAAAGCTGTAAGGGACAAAAGCAATGACCTACCACCCCAAATCGGATTTCATGCGTGTCATGATGGAGCGCGGCTTTATCGCTGACTGCACCGATTATCAGGCACTTGACGAAGCGCTGTGTGAGGGTGTGGTTCCCGCCTATATCGGCTTTGATGCGACGGCAAAATCGCTGCATGTCGGATCGCTCATCCAGATCATGATGCTGCGCTGGCTGCAGAAAACCGGCCATAAACCGATCACCCTGATGGGCGGCGGCACCACTAAGGTGGGCGATCCCTCGTTCCGCGCCGATGAACGCCCACTGTTGGATGAGGCCGCGATCAACGACAACATCAGCGGCATCAAACAGGTCTTTGCCAAATACATCGACTACTCGGATGCCGACAACGGCGCCTTGATGCTGAACAACGCCGAATGGCTGGATGGGCTGAACTACCTGGAGTTCCTGCGCGACATTGGCCGCCACTTCTCGGTCAACCGGATGCTGTCGTTTGAATCAGTGAAATCGCGCATCGACCGCGAACAATCGCTGAGCTTCCTTGAGTTCAACTACATGATCCTGCAGGCCTATGACTTCCTGGAACTGAACCGCCGCTACGGCTGCCTGCTGCAGATGGGCGGCTCGGACCAGTGGGGCAACATCGTCAACGGCATCGACCTGACCCGCCGGGTGATCGACAACCAGATCTTCGGCCTCACTTCGCCGCTGCTGACCACCTCGGAAGGCAAGAAAATGGGCAAATCGGCGGATGGGGCTGTCTGGCTCAACGCCGACATGCGCAGCCCGTATGAGTTCTGGCAGTTCTGGCGCAACACCACCGACGCCGATGTGGGCCGCTTCCTGAAGCTCTACACCGAACTGCCGGTCGAGGAATGTGACCGCCTCGGCGCACTGGCAGGTCAGGAGATCAATGACGCCAAGGTGATCCTTGCCAATGAGGTGACCACCCTGTGCCACGGCGCAGAGGCTGCTGCAGCAGCTGAAGCAACCGCACGTGAGGTCTTTGAAAAAGGCGGCGTCGGTGATGACCTGCCCACGCTGGAGCTCTCCGCCGCGGATCTGGGCGATGGCATCTCCATCGTGCAGCTGATCGTCAAATCGGGCCTCGCCAAATCCGGCAAAGACGCCAAACGCCTGATCAAGGAAAACGGCGCCAAGCTGGATGATGAAAACCTGACTGACGCAGGCCTGATGGTGGACGCCGCCAAACTGGCGCAGCCGATCAAGCTGTCTGCGGGCAAAAAACGCCACGCGCTGGTGAAACTGGCCGACTAAGCCGTCGGAGAGATTGAGAATTTGGAACGCCCGCGCCATGGATGGTGCGGGCGTTTTTTTGCCGGGACTGAGGTAACATCTCCTGTAGAGACAGCACTATTAGCCTACGCTAAGCGGACTTTCCTGCCATTGACGTACCATATTTGAAAGTCCGATTTGGCGATCAGCCTGTCAGTGTCTAATGTAGCCTGATCGATCTATGGTGTCGTTCTGATCGTAGCAAACATACAGACTGTCACCATCTAAAGACATCGCGCTGCACATACCCAAATAGTGAGCTTCGCATTGTTCGCCGCCAACTACGACGATGGTGTCATGCTCGCCGATTAACTCTGCAACCTCGGACTTAGATGTCTCTCGGTTATGCAAGAAATTTTGTCGTAGGTCCTGAACCATTGCCCCACGAGGGCATCGTTGGCGTTGCTGAGAACAGCTATCATCAGTGTTTGCTTCGCATTCCCCATTTGCCGCCCATTCTTCTTTGTTGAAAGTTGCGCCACGGAACGCTTCGCCGGATGACCAAAACAATAGCCCTATGATGACCAACGCCACGGCGAAAATGGAAGATAAAGCTACTAACAAAAGTTTCTTGAGCACAGATTAGCCTCAATGGTGGTTCTCGAAATACCTTCGCATGTAAAGGGAGCTGAGCTCAAGAAAGAGGAAAGCAGACCTTAGCTGCAATACAGAAGTTCGGCACTTTGGGTTCAAAGCCGACCTTAACGGCCACCCGAATATAACCTACTCCATCGCGGGCAATTTCAGCGCCTTGGCCTCGGCCCGGCTCAGCTGCGCGCCCTGTTTGCGGGTTAGCAATTCCTCGCGTGCTTTTTCATACTGCGGGTCCTGCCAGAACATCAGGCAGCCATTGCAGCCGCGGCCGCAGCAGCCTTCGACGCCGACGCGGTTGGTTTTGTGCCGTCGCTCAACGCCGCCTTCCCCGATGGCATCAACCAGCTTGTCGCGCGACCGGCCATAGGCTTTGGGGCGATCTTTGCCGGACGCCTCAATCCCCTGCACCACCTTATCCAGTTTGATCCGGGCCCATTGTTCATCCGTCAGGGCGCGTTCCTTGCGCATCACGGTGTATTCCGGGAATTGCGCACGCAGCCAATCCGTATCCTCATGATCAAACAGCGCAAAGGGCACCCGGATCACCGTCTTGGTGGAGCCGTGAATAACCTCTTTGCGCGCGCCCGTCGCGGCCTCTTCAAAGTCATACATCCGCAGCAGCACAGTTTCCTGCGCGATGGGGGAGACGAACTCCAGCACATCGCCCGCTTCCAGCTTGTTTTTCACCTCAATCAGGAAGGCATCTGCCTCCACCCCGACAACCACACCGGCATATTCCCACTGGGCGATGGCGGCGGTGTGTTCATAATTATGCGCGTGATTGGTCAGCCGCCCCTCATGGAAGGCCAGCGTGTAGCCACGGTTCCCGACCGTTTCCAGCTCCGCCATATAGGGTTTCGGATCCCAATTTTCGGGATCCTCGTAATAGGCATCAATGGCCATGCGGTAGGCGCGGGCCACAATGGCGCAGTAGTATTCAGATTTGCCGCGCCCTTCGACCTTCAGGCAATCCACGCCGATCTTCAGATAATCATCCAGTTTCGGCATGATACACAGATCGCGGGAGTTCATAATGTAGCTGCCACGGCCATCCTCTTCGATCGGCATCAACTCTCCGGGCCGGCAGCCCTCTTCCAGTAAAAACTCAAACATATCAGAATTTTCTGGCGTGATATTCAGGTCTTCAACCGTGCCATCCTTCAGCCGCATCCGCACCTGGTAATTCCAGCGGCAGGAGTTGGCGCAATTGCCCTGATTGGCGCCGCGTTCAGCCATGAAATTGCTCAGCAGGCAGCGCCCCGAGTAAGTCATGCACATGGCGCCATGCACAAAGGCTTCCAGCTTCACATCCGGGCATTTTTCGCGGATCTCAGCCAGTTCGGGATAGGAGACCTCACGCGCCAGAACCACCAAAGCGGCGCCCTGATCCTGCCAGAAATCCACCGACAGCCAGGAACAGACGTTCGCTTGGGTTGAGATATGCAGCGGTATTTCCGGCGCGTGTTTCTTCACATAGGTAAAGACGCCGGGGTCCGCGATGATTAGCCCGTCCGGCTGCACCTTACGGATGGTTTCGATATACTCATCCAGCTTTGGCACATCTTTATTGTGACTGAACAGGTTCAGCGTCAGATAGGCGCGTTTGCCATGGGCGTGGCAGAACGCGACGCCTTCGATCACCTCTTCCAGCGAAAACTGCGACTTGGTGCGTAGGCTCATATCCGGCGTGCCAAGGTAAACGGCATCGGCGCCATAGAGCACAGCCATTTTCAACTTGCGCAGATTGCCTGCGGGCATCAACAGTTCGGAACGTCTCATCTGGGCCTCTCGTTGCGGGACAAGAGGGCCTGATAAACGAATTTCAGCCAGAGAAAACAGGTGTTTTCGCTGTATCTTTACCGGATCTAAGCAGGATCCCTACTGGCGGTTCAGCGCGCCGCCAGAGCCTCTTCCAGAACTGATTTCACCACCGCGCGATCCACCTCGGATGTGACAAAGGCCTGCCCGATGCCGCGGGCCATGATGTAGTTGATCCTGCCATCCTTGACCTTCTTGTCCTGGCTCATCAGATCAATCAGCGCTTCTGCATCCGGCAGATCGCCGGGAATGTCCTTCAGATCCACCTTCATACCCATGCGCGACAGGTGTTCGCGCACGCGGCTTGGATCTTCCTGACTGCACAGACCCAGACGCGAGGATACTTCAAACGCCAGCGCGCAGCCGATAGCCACCCCTTCGCCGTGCAGCAGCCGGTCAGAATAGCCCGTCGCCGCCTCCAGCGCGTGGCAGAAGGTATGGCCCAGGTTCAACAGCGCACGGTCGCCCTGCTCGGTCTCATCCCGCGCAACGATGTCCGCTTTCATCTCAACCGAGCGTTTGACCGCGTAGATCCGCTTGGCCATGTCCCCAGCGGCGGCGTCTTCGGCGTTGGCCTCCAGCCAGTTAAAAAACGCCGCATCGCCCAGCAACCCGTATTTCACCACCTCGCCGTAGCCGGCAAGGAAATCCCGTTTGGTCAGCGTGCCCAGCATCTCGGTATCGGCCAACACCAGCGAGGGCTGGTGGAACGCGCCGATCAGGTTCTTACCCTGCGGCGCGTTGATGCCGGTTTTGCCGCCAACTGAACTGTCCACCTGCGCCAGCAGGCTGGTCGGGATCTGCACAAAGCGCACGCCACGCCGCATCACGGCGGCGGCGAAGCCCACCAGATCGCCAATCACACCACCGCCAAACGCAATGACAACATCGTTGCGTTCAATCTTTTCTGCCAGCAGCCATTCCACCGAACGTTCGAAATGCGGCCAGCTCTTGGTGGCTTCACCCGCCGGCAGCTGCAGGGAAACCATTTCAATATCAGCCGCTTGCAAGCCAGACTTCAACGCATCAAGGTGCAATGCCGCAACATTTTCATCGCTGATCACCGCGACCTTCTTACGCCGCAGCAATGGCGCAATCAGCTCACCCGATCGCGCAATCAGACCGGGACCAACCAGCACATCATAGGCGCGATCCCCTAACGGAACATGAACGGTTTCAACGGTCACAGCGGTCATTTCGGCATCTCCAACACATCAGGGCGCGTCACCAGCGCCTCAACAACTTTGTCACGGGTCATTTCAATGGAATAACTTGGCTCCACCGGAACCTTCAGATCCGCCATCGCATAGATCGGGGCGCGTTTTTCGTATATTTCCGAGAGGGTTGCGAAGGGATCTTCAGTTTTCAGAAGGGGCCGCGTATCTTTATGTTTGACCCGGTTCCACAGAAGCTGCAGATCCGCCTTCAAACAGACCGCCACACCTTTTTCAGAAATCATTTCCCGGTTCCGCTCGGCCAGAAAGGCGCCGCCGCCGGTTGACAGAACGCAAGGCGCCGCAGTCAGCAGCCGCTCAATCACCTGGGTTTCTTTCTGCCGGAAGAAAGCTTCGCCGTCGCGGGTGAAAATCTCAGCGATTTCCATGTTCGCCGCGCTGACAATTTCAGCATCCGAATCGAGAAAAGGCACCCCAAGCTTGGCCGCCAAGGCCTTGCCCACAGCCGTTTTTCCAGCCCCCATCATGCCCACCAGCACAACCGTTTTCTTCAGCTTCCACGCCATGATGCCCCGCCCTTCGGCCAACCTCTGCCGTTTTTTCGATTTCCCGTCTGAATGACGTGATCTTGCGAAAAAGGCCAGTTATAAGTGAAAGAAAATCATCAACAACGGGCAGCAGGACTATGGGGCGTCTTATCAAATGGCTTTTCATCTTAGCGGTGGTGGCAGCGGTGGCCTTGGTCGCTTACGCCTATATCGGGCCGTGGCTGGGGGCTGACTTCTCCCCCAACCAGGAGGAAATCCGACAACAGGTGATTCTGGATGCGGGCTAAACAGCGGCGGCTTTGGCTGACGACAGCGCTGGGGGTGACCCTGGCCATGACAACAGCCGCTGAGGCGCAGGAACCCCTGTCGGCCATCGACTGGCTGAACGATCCGGTAACCGCGCCCGTGATTGATGCTGACCGGCTGAGCGAACCGCCGGTGTCTGAGGGGGCGATGATCCCCGATGTAGCCGTTGCGCCACTGGGACAGGTCACCAATGACGCGGTGGGCCTCCTGTCTTCAAAGGTGACCGGCCTGCCCGCAGATCTGTGGCAATATTCCGCGACCACCTCCTTGATTGAACTGCTGCGCGCCCAAGAGGTGACGGCGCTGCCCTCGATGCAGGCGTTGTTTTACACGCTCTTGCTGGCTGAGGCCGAAGCGCCAGCGGATTCCACCAACAGCAGTCTGTTGCTGCAGGGCCGTCTGGATGCCCTGCTGGAACTGGGCGCGGTTGAGGCTGTGCAGGCCCTGCTGGATCGCACAGGGGCCGGTGACAAGCCGCTGTTTTCGCGCTGGTTTGACGCCACGCTCTTGACCGGTGACGAAGATCTGGCCTGTGACAAGCTGACGGGTGCGCCGCACCTCAGCCCGTCTTACGCGGCGCGGGTCTTTTGCACTGCGCGCAGTGGCGATTGGAACACCGCGGCGCTGACATTGGCCACCGGGGATGCGCTGGGGCTGGTGAGCGAACAGGAAATGGCGCTGTTGCAGCTGTTCCTGGATCCGGAGCTGTTTGAAGGTGACCCGCTGCCGCATCCGCCGGTTCGCCCGTCGCCGCTGATCTTCCGCCTGCGCGAAGCGGTGGGGGAAGCGCTGCCAACAGCGCCTCTGCCACGCGCCTTTGCGGTCGCGGATCTACGCGGAACAGTCGGCTGGAAGGCCAAGATTGAAGCGGCGGAACGTCTGGCCCAAACCGGGGCACTGGCACCAAACCGGTTGCTTGGCATCTATTCAGAACGGCTGCCTGCGGCCTCGGGCGGGATCTGGGACCGGATCGATGCGGTGCAACGGTTCGATATTGCGCTGAAGGCACGTGATGCCAGCGCGGTCGCCCGGACCCTGCCCAAGGCCTTCACCGCCATGCAGGTGGCGCGGCTGGAGGTGCCCTTTGCCAAGCTCTACGCCGAGGAGTTGATCAAGCTGCCGCTCACAGGCGATGCGGCACAGCTGGCCTATCACGTGGCGCTTCTGTCGCCATCTTACGAGACCGCAGCGCAAACCCTGGGCGACGCCCTGCCCGATCAGGCCTTCCTGACCGCGCTTGCCAAGGGCCAACCGGGCTCTGTGCAGGCCCGCAGTGATGTGGAGCGCGCGATTGTACAGGGTTTTGCAGGTCTGGCCCTGCCAGAGGTGTTTGCCCCGGATATGGCGGACCGCCGCCTGGGCGAAGTGATCCTGCGCGCGATGCTGCTCTATCAGCGCGCCATCGCTGGTGAGATCCGCGAACTGCCCATCGCGCTGGCCACTTTCCGCGCCGTGGGGCTGGAAGACACCGCGCGGCAGGCTGCCCTACAGGCCCTGCTGTTGGAGCGGGGGTTCTGATGGCCACTGATCACCCCATGTCACACTGGATCTCCGCCTTTTTGGAGGCGCAGGCAGCTGAGTTGGGCGCGGCGGAAAACACGCTGGCCGCCTATGGCCGGGATCTGCTGGGCTTCAGCCAGTTTCTTGAGGCCGCGCATCAGACGTTTGCAACAGTCACCCGCGATCAGATCGAAAGCTATCTGATCGAATGTGACGCCGAGGGGCTGTCCACCTCCACCCGGGCGCGGCGACTTTCATCGATCAAACAGCTGTTTCGCTTCGCCTTTGAAGAGGGCTGGCGCACGGACAATCCGGCGATCCAAATCTCCGGTCCCGGCCGCAGCAAGAAACTGCCTAAGACCCTCAGCGAGGAAGAGGTGGATCGGCTGCTGTCAGCAGCACGCTGTGACACGCAAGGCACCGCCGCCCGTCTGCGCAACACCTGCCTGATGGAACTGCTCTACGCCACGGGCATGCGGGTCAGCGAACTGGTCTCACTGCCTGTCAGTGCCTGCCGGGGGGATCCACGGGTGCTGCTGATCAAAGGTAAGGGCGGCAAGGAACGGATCGTGCCGCTGTCACCGCCTGCGCGGGATGCCTTGGCGGAATGGCTGCTGGAACGCGATGCCAAGGAAACCCTAGCGCGGCAGGAAAAGGGCACACCGAACAGCCTGTTTCTATTTCCCAGCACCGGCAAGCTGGGGCATTTGACGCGGCACCGCTTCTTCCAGCTGATCAAGGATTTTGCGGTGCGTGGCGGTGTCAGCCCGTCAAACGTCACGCCGCACACCCTGCGCCATGCCTTTGCCACCCATCTGCTGTCCAATGGTGCTGACCTTCGGGTGATCCAAACCCTGCTGGGGCATGCTGATCTGGCCACCACGGAAATTTACACCCATGTGCTAGAAGACCGGCTGAAAGAACTGGTGCTGGAACACCATCCGCTGGCGGAAGAGTGAAAATGCCGCTCCGTGTGCCCTGATGCCCCTTGAACGGGGGCGCACACCACCCCATAACCGGTTAGAGCGTATGGGGTTTGCCTAGCGCAGGATAGATCGGGGATCTCTTCACATGGACGA
Source organism: Thalassovita autumnalis (assembly GCF_001458255.1). Classification (GTDB taxonomy): domain Bacteria; phylum Pseudomonadota; class Alphaproteobacteria; order Rhodobacterales; family Rhodobacteraceae; genus Thalassobius; species Thalassobius autumnalis. The sequence goes on along the minus strand of NZ_CYSB01000025.1, from coordinate 210,208 downwards.
CAGCGCCATTGTCATCGATAGCGCCTTTTGGACCACAGCCGGGGCAATTTTGTTCCTGCTGGTTTTGTCAGGACTGTTTTCGGGTTCGGAAACCGCGTTGACGGCGGCCTCGCGGGGCAAGCTGCGCAGTCAGGCGGACAAGGGATCGCGCGGTGCCGCACGCGCCCTGCGGATCACCGAAGACAGCGAGCGGCTGATCGGCTCGGTCCTGCTTGGCAACAACCTTGTGAATATCCTTGCCACCTCCTTGGCAACCGCTCTGTTTACCAGCCTCTTAGGCGAAAGCGGCGTGGCGCTGGCCACATTGGTCATGACGCTTCTGGTGCTGATCTTTGCCGAAGTGCTGCCGAAAACCTACGCGATCACCAACCCCGAAGCGGCCGCCGCCAAAGCATCGCCTTTCATTGCCATAGTGATCACCGTCTTTGCCCCCGTGGTTAGCGCGGTGCGCTGGCTTGTGCGTGCAGTTTTGCGGGTGTTTGGCGTCAAAACCGATCCCGATAGCCACATTCTTGCCGTGCGTGAGGAAATCGCTGGCGCGCTTCAGCTGGGCCGCTCGGAAGGTGTTGTTGAAAAAGAAGACCGTGACCGCATCCTTGGCGCGCTGGATCTGGGCGACCGCGCGGTGGATGAGATCATGTTGCACCGCAGTCAGATCGAAATGATCAATGCCGACGATGATCCTGAAACCATCGTAGCACAATGTATGGAAAGCCCGCACACCCGCCTGCCGCTGTGGCGCAACGACCCCGATAACATCATCGGCGTGGTCCATGCCAAAGAACTGCTGCGCGCCATCCACAAACGCGCCTTCGGGCCAGAGGCCGGCGGGCTCAAAGACTTTGACATCGGATCAGTCGCGATCCCGCCCTACTTTGTGCCGGACACCACCACGCTGGACGACCAGATGCGCCAGTTCCTGCGCCGCCGCGCCCATTTTGCACTGGTGGTGGATGAATATGGCTCCCTCGAAGGGCTCATCACCCTTGAGGATATTCTGGAAGAAATCGTGGGTGAGATCACCGACGAATATGATGACGAAGCCGAACATATGGCGCAGAAAACCAAGGACGGTCAGTTCATGGTTGAAGGCGCAATGACCATCCGTGACCTGAACCGCGCGCTGGAATGGGATCTGCCTGATGATGAGGCCAACACCATCGCCGGTCTGGTCATTCATGAGGCCCAGATGATCCCGACGGTTGGTCAGGTCTTCTCCTTCCACGGTTTTCGCTTCCGGGTGATCGAACGGCAGGACAACCGGGTCACCAAGCTGAAGATCGGCAAGCTTTGAGCCGGGCAATCCTGATCCTGGCAGCTGGCGCCTCCTCCCGGATGGGTGTGGGGCGCGATAAGCTCATGGAACAGATCGGGGGCACCGCCTTGCTGCGCCTCACCTGCGAAAAGGCGCTTTGCTGCGGAGTGCAGGTTTTCGCCTGCGTTCCCTCCCTAACCCATGACCGCACTGCACTATTGCCCGAAGGCGTGCGTGCCATCCCGGTGCCAAATGCGGCGGAGGGCATGGGCGTTTCGCTGGCGACAGGCATTGCAGCCCTGCCCGACCAAATCACTGACGTGATGGTCCTGCCTGCGGATATGCCAGACCTCAGCGCCGCCGATCTGGTGCGGGTATGGGGGGAACACCGGCAAGGTCAGATCACACGAGGCGCCCGCAACACCGCAAAACCGGGCCATCCGGTGATCTTTCCAAGCGAGTGTTTTGCAGATCTACGGCAACTGTCTGGTGATGAAGGCGCGCGGTCCGTGGTCAAATCCTATGCCGGTCAGGTCCATCTGGTGCCCTTGCCAGGGAAAAACGCCCTGACCGATCTGGACACGCCCGAGGCCTGGGCAGATTGGCGCGCCAAAGCGGGCGGTGTTTAGGAAAACAGAACGCGCACTTCGCGGCTGCTCAATGTGGGGCGGGCGGCATCATAGCCCTCGGCAACCGCCACTTCGGGGAACAGCGCCAGCAGTTCGTCGCGCTGTGCCTGATCCATGCCCGCCAATGTCAGATCGCCCGGCTGGAAACTTTCACTCCAGGCGCCGTCGCTCAGCACGATCTGATGTCGGTCAAACATCAGGTGGATATAGGTCACAGGTGCGGCGGCGCGCTGTACGACCCCGTCCAGGCAGGTCAGCTGGATGGCCGGCACCAGCACCTCATCCTCGCCAAACCAAAGCGCCACCTGCGGGCCCGAGATCAACATGCGGTGTTGCGGTGACACCAGCAGATCGCGCTGCGGCACCCCTGCCCCCAAGGTACCTGCCGGAATGAACACCGGGCGCAATTCGGGCGCGGTCAACTGATCCTGTCGGGTCAGACGACGCTGACCCACCCAGCGGATCGGCTGGAAATGATCATCCCGCGTCATCACCAGATCACCGACCTTCAACTGCCCCGCAGGCCGTTCGCCACGGGTGGTCAGAATGCGGGTTTCCGAGGTGAAGCAGGGCACACGTTTGATGGTTTCGATTTCCGAGAAATGCAGCACCGCGCCATTGTCCCAGACAACCATACCCGCCTCGGGATCAACGGGATCATAGGTGACGGTTGCCGGCCCGATGATCGTCAGCCGATCGCCCACGCTTTCGCCGGTTTCACCGCCAATCACGGTCATCTCAACATCTGGGGCTAGGCTGTCATACTGGATGTGGAACCAATCATCCCCATCCTCACCCAGCGCGAAATCGCCATCGCCTACGCGGAAACCATCATTGCCGTCCCCGCCATACAGCCAGCTGTAGCCGCCGCCACCCACCAGCCAATCGGCGTCATCGCCGCCATAAAGCGTGTCATTGCCCTGCCCGGCCACAAGGCTATCCAGCCCCGCGCCACCGTGCAGCACATCATCACCTTCGCCGCCAAGCAGTGTATCGTCACCCGCCTCACCGTAAACCGTGTCGGACCCGGCACCGGCACTGACCTGATCAGCGCCACCGCCTGCTTCGACCAGATCATCATCCGGGCCAGCGCCGCCAGTTCCGTCACCGGCATCAATGCGGTCACCATCGCCGTCGCCAGTGTAATCCACATCAATGACATCCGCACCCGCCGTGCCATCAATCACCCCGTCCGAGGTGGGCACCGTGCCTGCCAGGCTGGGCAGGCCCATCGCCTCCAACATGGCGGGGTCAGACAGTTGATCCGGGCTCACGCCTACAAGGACGATGCTTTCGGCCTTGGGGAACAACAGCATCGCGCTGCCATCATCGGCCATCTGCATGCGCAGATCACCATCGCCCAAGGGCTCACCGCCCTCATCAGTCATCGCAGACAGATCGAACCGGTCATAAACACGATAGGTGCCATCCGGGTTCAGTTCAGGCAGGCGGAAACCAACAACCGCATCCGCGCCGCTGAAATCGCCCAGCCGCACCGTATCATTGCCGCTGCCCAACAGCAGGTTTTCAACATCCTCGAAAGTGGCCGTATAGGTGCCATCGCTGATCGAACCCCAGCCTTCTAGGCCATGGGTCAGATCCACATCCAGATCATCGGTGATCGCGGTCAGGTCAAGAACGTCACCGGTGACTTCATCAATGCCTTCCATCTCAATGGTATCATTGCCAAAATCGTTTTCCAGCCGAATGGTATCATCGCCATAACCGGACCAGATAAAGTCATTTCCTGTGCCGCCTTCCATCCATTCGTTGCCGAAAGATCCGCGCATCCAGTCATTGCCCGCGCCGCCGAACATCGTGTCCGAGCCGCGGTCGCCGTTCATCCAGTCATCGCCATCCCCACCGACGATGTAGTCGGTGCCGTCAAAGCCTTCGATGCTGTCATTGCCGTGGCCGCCATAGATGTGATCGTTGCCCTCATCGGCGCGGATGGTGTCATCGCCCGCACCGCCGTAGATGGTATCATCGTCCTCACCGGCCAGGATGCTGTCATTGCCATGACCGGCATCGATCAGATCATTGCCGTGTCCGGCAAAAACCGTGTCATTTCCGGCGCCTGCGCGGAACACATCATCGTTGGATCCATCAGCCGCATCATTGGAGTCACGGCGATCGCCATCTACGTCAGGCTCCAGATCGAAGCCCATTTCGTCATCGCCAGAAGTGCCTTCGATGACATATTGCACGCCGCTAGGGCCTTGGTACGCCAGCTCCGCCGCGTTCAGGTCAAACAGACCGTCCGCCACACCCAGTCCGGCCTCATCAAGGTCTTGCTGATGCGGCAAAGTGATCGCGTCACTCTGCCCGGTCAGATCCGCACCCGGCGCGACCAAAACGTCAGACAGCACAGGGGCGCCCGCATCGGGGGAGGTCAATCCAGACAGATCCAGTGCCAGATAGGCATCCCCCATCGCAGTGGGATCCGTGCTGACCGTGGCCACACCGCTGTAGGTATAAAGCGCTGTCGCAGCTAAGTAATCTTCGTGGCTGGCATAAACGGTCACGCCTGTGATGGTGGTCGCATCGGTAAAGCTGCCATCATCCGCGGCATCCACAACCTGCAGAACAACCACCTGCCCGGCACCGAACAGTGCCGCGCCACCAGACACATTCAACTGTCCGGCCGAGGCTGCCAGAAGCGGATTGGCCAACAGGTCATTGCCGTAGATGAAAAACGAACCGTCCATTATGCGTCCTGTCCCGTTGGAGCCACAACGCCATCCCACAGCTGTCTCACGCGCACCACCTGGGTCGCGGGGAAAATGTGCTGGTCCGGCATTATGATCTGCTCGTTATGGTTCATGCCTATACTTCTGAATACGGCCGGACCTCGCGCCATTTAAGCCGCAAGATCCAGGAATTGTGATCGATCAGACCCAATCATTTAGGCAAAAGATGGACAGGTTAACGGCGCTTTTGGACCTTCATGCGGTCAAAGCGGGTTCAACAGGGGATGAAACGAAAAACCGCCCCCCAGCAGCCAAAACACAACCCAAAGGTCATCACACACAGGCTGGGGAGGCGGGAATTTGGGAAAAGGAACAGCCCCCTATTCCTCTTCCGGCGCGGCCACGCTGTGGCGCTGGCCGCGCGCTGCAAACCAAATTGGTTAGCGTTTGAGGGTCAGGATCTGTGCCTCATGCTTCTTCAGCGAACGGCGGGCCGCCTGATAATTGTCCAGACCTTCTTTTTCCTTCAGTTCAGGGAAGAGGGTCAGGATTTCATCGCGCTGATCACGGCCGATACCCTTCAGGGTGTAGTCGCCCGGGTGGAAGCTTTCGGTCCAGGAGCCATCCGACAGCACAACTTCGTGCTGATCAAACATGAAGTGAATGTAGGTGGTGCCCACCACGTTCACTTTGTGGATGCCGTCCAGACCAACCAGATGCTTCGCCGAGGCCAGAACTTCGGTCTCATTGAAGTAGAGGTTCACCTTCTCATTGGTGACCAGAACCCGGTGGTTCGGGCTGACCATCATGTCACGCTCCGGCAGGCCGTTGCCCAGGGCACCTTTGCGGATCAGAACCGGCTGCAGCTTGGGCTGACGGGCCAGATCAATGCCGTTCATACGCTTCTGGCCAACCCAGCGAATTTCCTGGATGCCGTTGTCACGGGTGATGATCTTGTCACCTTCCTGCAAGTCCTCAACACGACGCTGACCTTTCGGCGTCGCGATCAGGCTGCCGGGGGTGAAGCAGGGCACGATGTCTTCGATGTTGGTAAAGGTCGCCGTCCCGGTCACCTCACCATCATCGCCAAGGAACTCAACGGTGCCGTCAAAGCCATTGCCATCGCTGTCGGTCACCAGATCGGTCAAACGGAAAGGACCCGAATCCGACAGATCCAGCGTGTCCCAATCATCGCCTTCAGAGCCGCCGTCGATGACATCGCCCGCATCAGCGCCCACGATGCTGTCGCGATCTGCGCCACCGGAAATCGTATCCGCATCACCACCGCCATACAGCTCATCCGCGCCATCGCCACCGATCAGCGTGTCATTGCCAACACCGCCATAAATCGTGTCTTCGTCAATCTGGCCGTCCAGGTAGTCATTCCCGGTGCCACCTGCAATCAGGTCATCGTCGTCAGCTCCATAAACCGTATCATTACCCGAACCGGCGTTGATCACGTCCATGCCGTTGTTCGGCACCAGATCATAGGCATCAGGAATATTCACTGCATCTGGAAATTCTGGCGACAGCCCCCCATAAATCAGGTCGTCCCCAGAGCCAGAGTTGATCGTGTCAGATCCTTCGCCGCCGATGATAGTATCACCACCGCTGTCACCATAGATCTCATCGGCATCAATACCGCCGTCGATCAGGTCAGATCCCGCGCCGCCATAGATGGTGTCGGCGTCGTCACCTGTCATGATGGTGTCAGCGCCATCGCCCCCATCAACAAAGTCGCGGTCATTTTCGGGATCTTCGTCCGACGGATAGATGCCAGGATACCCAAGATCCGGCAACGCGCCATCAGTCGCGCCGGGGCCAGATACGATCAGGTCTGATCCATCTTCGCCCAGAATAACATCCGAACCATCCCCACCTTCGATGGAGTCATCCCCTACACCACCGAGGACAGTATCATCCCCATCAAGTGCGCGGATGATATCGTCATTGGCTTCGTTTTCGGGGAAGATGTTATCTTCGGCGTCGACCATGTCACCGTCGTTATCGCCAGTGTAGGCCAGATCGATGAGATCGTCATCCTCAGTGCCCCAAACGATCCCGTCGCGTTCACCGCGTGGGTCACCAACATCCACGGTCTCAAAATGGACATCCGAAATGAACACACGCTGTTCATCATCGCCACCATTGGTATAGCGAATTTCGATGTTGGAAATCGGGCCCGCGATCTGCACCAGAGCTGAGGCTTCCGCGTCCGTCGCAGACCAGCTGCCACCTTCCGCCGTCGCAGCGCCACCTGCAACTGCAATATCGGACCCTGGCGTGATGGTTACTGGAACCTCATTGCCATCAGCATCATAGGCGATGATCTCAATGCCATCGAGGTGGCTACCACCCGCATTGAAAGGGTCAGCACCGCCATCCAGATCATTCAAGCGAAAGCTGACGTTCTGTACATTGTCTGTGTAAAGTTCATTGCTGGAAGTGAAGTCCATCGTGACGACGGACGTATCTGACACGCCATCCTCATCGCCGCCATTCCCCAGCAGCTTGAGTGACGAGTTCGGATCAAACGGATCTTCCGCAGCCACATAAGTGTCTGAACTCATGATGAAGGCTTCTGCGCCATCATCGATGCCAGTGAATCCCACCGTTACGTCTACACCGCCGGTGTCAACGGTTGAGGACGCGGCAAGCGCCGAATTATAGGAGCCAAACAAGGACCAATCGAGAACCAAATTTGCCATCTCAACCCTCTTTCATGTCGCGCGGGGGTTACCCCAAGGCGCGCGGCGCGCCCGAGGCGCACCAAAAGCCAAATCAATAATGCTGTGACATCAAAAAAGGCGTGGGCAAAACTCAACCGCCCGGCCGCAACAGTCGCGACCGGTTCTCCCATTCGAGTCGATCTAGCAGGATCAACACAAGTGGCAGTGCCTCACATTCTCTCGAATGCACAACAGTGTTTTCGTTGGCCGCCCCCGCAGCCAGCAGACGTCGCCCCCCAGTTGGGCTCTTTAATACATACTTAAGTAATTGCGCCAGACAAAGGGATGCGGGCCGTCATCTCGCCAATATTCCGTCTAATTTCGTCAAATCCACCGGAAAGATTGACCACGGATCGGGGAATTTCCCGCAGATTTCCCCGCTTTTATTTTCCGCAATGCAGAACAATTCGCGTTTTTTTGGAAAAATCATGGTTAATTCGCCTTTACGAACACCCAAGAGTTGCACGTTTGTTTCCAGACCAAGAACACCACACTGCCGAAAGGTCGCGTCAAATTTTTGCCGAGCAAAATGACGAATTCGTGCCGATTGGTTCCAATTTGTGGGCAAATAGGCCGAAATTTGAAGGATTGACCCAGCAAAGCGCACCAGGCTGGCACCGCTCTTCGAGGAATTTTCGAATCAATTTGACGAAAACAGGGCCGAATCCGGCCGTTTTGCAGTTTGATTCGGGGCGTCACTCTCCCGAAAGGAGGGGCGTGCCACCCTTTGACGCCAAGCGGCCATCATTTGGCCCATGTTTGGAAACCGCAACAACTGTCGTCAGGCGAAGCGCAGGTAACCACCTCCGCCACCCCATCGTCTTTTCAGCCCGGTTCGCCCAAAGCTTCCAATGCCTCAGCCGCTTGCAGATAGCTCGGCGCGCCATGGTCGGCATGCATCTGACGATACCACCGCGCCCAGGGCAGCCGACGCTCCTCAGCAAAGATCTCATGCCACACCGGCCCAGAAAGCTTGATCGTCCCGTCCGGCAACCGTTCCGCTTGCATCATCCATCCCCTTTGTGGCGTCTTATCCCCTTGCTAAGGCGATTTCACAGCGCTGACAATCATCCTGAGCACAGCCCGCCAAAAACAATAAACCCCTGCATTTCCGAAAGGAAAAACAGGGGTTTATATGGTACCCAAGGCCGGACTCGAACCGGCACGCCCGCAAAGGCGGGGGATTTTGAATCCCCTGCGTCTACCATTCCGCCACTTGGGCACGGTGTTTTGTTGATGTACCGCCCCCGCTGCGCGCCGTCCAGAGGCAAAGCGACGTAATCGTGTAGAAAATTCCCGCGCCGCCCACGGGTTCTGCATCCTGGGATCTGGAGTTTCAGGACGATCGCAGCCCGGAATCCGAAAGTCTACGTCCCGTCACAGGCCGATTTCAGCACAGAATTGTGAGGAGGCCGGAAAATCGGTTGACCGTCCCGCAGGGCCATGGCGTAAAAGACACAAGAAATGAGGCGGGGCATGCTGAAAAAACTATATGACTGGACGATGGCCTTTGCCGATCATCCGCGGGCCCTCTGGGTGCTTGGCATCATTGCCTTTGTCGAAGCCTCCTTCTTTCCGATCCCACCTGATGTGCTGATGATCCCGATGATCCTGGCCCGCCCGTCGCGCGCCTGGCTGATTGCCTCGGTTGCACTGGTCGGCTCGGTCCTTGGCGGCATTCTGGGCTATGGCATTGGCGCCTTCTTCTATGAGGAGCTGGGCCGCCCGGTACTGGAAGCGATGGGCAAAGGCGATGCAATGGCCGGGTTTAACGATCGATTCAACTCCTTCGGGTTCTGGCCAGTGCTGATCGCCGGGCTGACCCCTTTCCCCTTCAAGGTCATTACCATCATGTCGGGCTGGACCGGCTTGCCTGTTGTGACCTTTATCGTGACTTCAATCATCGCACGGGCCTTGCGCTTTTTCATTGTGGCGGCTTTGCTGTGGAAATTCGGCGCGCCGATCCGTGACTTTATCGAACGCCGCCTGGGTCTGATGTTCATCCTGTTCATCGTGATCTTGGCTGGCGGGTTCTATCTGGTGAAATATCTATGATGTCTTTTGACCGCAGAAGTTTGGTGGCACTGGCCACGCTGGGTTCGATCACCCTGATCGGTGGCGCCTTCATGTTTCAGTTTCTGGGTTATGCGCCCTGTAAGCTGTGTCTCTGGCAACGTTGGCCCCATGCGGCGGCCATTGCCATTGGCTGTATCGCGCTGACGCTTGGCGGTTTGCGGATCTTTTCCTGGCTGGGAGCTGCGGCGGCGCTGACCACGGGCGGGCTGGGTGTTTACCACACCGGGGTTGAACGCGACTGGTGGGAAGGCCCGACCAGCTGTAGCGGTAGCGGCAACGGGTTGGACATGGGCAACCTCCTGTCCACCACTGGCAGCGACATCGTCATGTGTGATCAAGTGGTCTGGCAGCTGATGGGCCTGTCGATGGCCAGTTGGAACGCCATTGCATCCTTTGTGATAGCCGGCATCTGGATCGCCGCAGCCACCCGCAAGGCTTAAGCTTAGGACGAAAAGAAAATGGCAGGAACGGGTCTGCACTCCCGTCCCTGCCACATCAGACGTAAAACTGCCGCAACAAGGCAAACTGGTTACGTCAAACTCATCTCTCAGACCTTATAGGCCAGCCGGATCCCGCCCCAGTGGGTGCCGTTGACGAAGATCGGCGCCGAGAGGTCTTTCATCATCACAAAGTTGCCGTCACCCATATCGCGGCGATAGGCCTGCAGTAGGAACGGCTTGGTCGAATTACCGGCCGCCAGCCCCACCCGGTCATCAAAGATCCGGCGGTTGCGGCTGTAGCCCATGTTCCATTCGGTCTCGCCGGGGATCTGCGGCATGGAGAATTTCTTGTTATGGGTCGGCAGGTAACCGTCCTTGTTCACTGCGGCGCAGAACACAACATCATCGGCAAATTCCAGCATCTTTTCCTGAAACGCGGGCAGAACGGAATCTGTAAACATGGTGAAGCGCGCCATCACCTGCGCCGGGTCAGAGCCGGGGATCGGCGTATAGTTGCGGTCCATCAGATCCTGGAAGGTGATCCGCCCCGCATTCACCGCATCGCAAAAGGCCTCTGAGATCTGCTGCCCCAGCTCCTGCACCGCGCGGATATAGGGGGTGTCCACCGTTTCAACACCAAGACGGGACACCATGCCGGTGATGCCTTCGGCGTTTTCCGTGATGTCCTGCACGGCGGTGATCGCGTCTTTCAAACTGTTGGAGCTGTCTGTGACCTCTTCCGCCAGCTGCGCGATTGAGGTGCCCACCTCACCGGTGACTTTGCTGATATCTTCGCTGGCGGCCAGAATGTTGCGCTGCGCTTTGGTCATCTGGCCCAGTGTTTCCGGGATCGCTTCGATCTCACTGCCGATACCGTCTGTCTGCTGACGGATGCTGCCAGCGGTTTCGACCGCTTGCTGCGCATCATACATCAGGTCGCGCAACTCTTTGCCCAACTCCCCAACGGTTTCCTGAATTTCACCCGTGGCTTCGCTGGTCAGGTTCGACAGATCCTTCACCTCTTGCGCCACAACCATGAACCCGCGCCCATGACGACCGGCACGCGCCGCTTCGATCGAGGCGTTTAGTGACAAAAGGTTGGTCTTGCGTGAGATATTGTCGACCTCACCTGAAACCGTGGCCACTCGTTGCAGGGTTTCTTCCAGCACCGATAGTTTCTTGAAAATCGCCGAGACACCGTCGATCAGACCGTTCACCTCAGACACCATCGCACTCAGCCGTTTGGAGGTTGCGGAAACAGTTTCTTCGGCGGATCCGGACATTTCGACCGCGCTGCTGGCGCTATCCAGCACCGAACGGCTCTGCGCGGACATCTGTTCAGTTTGTGAGGCCAGTTCCTGAAACACCACCGCTTCGGCGTTTACACGTTCGCTGGTGTCTGCAATTTCCCCAGACGCTGAGGCGAGCGAAACCGACAGCGCGCCGATCCGACTGGCAATCTCATGGATCGCCTCTTGATGCTGCGCCGAAATGGCATCCGGTTCCGTAGGGTTTACCGGGGTCGCTTCATCCGCATTGATCGACTGTAATTCCATGGGTTCCCTCGATTACTCTGAACAGCACTCTTGGAACCTCTAACGGGTTTTTACGGTATACTTTTAGAAATCCTCAATAAACACAGGGAAATCCGACCCATGGTTGCAAAGAAAAGGCCCCCACGCGGGGGGCCAGTTTTGCGAAATGGGACGCTATTTTACCGCCCGATTGTGTTTTGCCTGTACGCCCATTTCGCATCAAGGGTGGGCGCACCCACCCCGGAATTCATCAGCTGCAGCCCGAGGTCGCGCCGCAGGTGTTGCACTTCATGCAGGTGCCGTTGCGCACCAAAGTGTAATTGCCGCAGTCACCGCAGGCTTCGCCCTCATAGCCCTGCATTTTCGCCTTGGATCGTGCATCCAGCGCCGTTGCGGCATCGCTGGCCGGGGCCGTCGCCACGGCGACATTTGCCACCTCTGGCGCCACATCCGTGCTGGTCTGTGGCACCTGCAGCCCCATCAGATCCTCGGGCATACGCTTGCGCAGGTACCCGGTGGAGCTGATCTGCTTCAGCATCTCCAGGGACCGGGTCGCCGCGGTTTCACTCAACTCCTCAACATTGCTGACCCCTTCTTCGACGCCGCGCCCGATGTCATCAAAGGATGCACCCTGCGGTTTCACATGCGCCAGATCGGTGCGATCCAGATAGCTGACCGCCAGTTCCCGGAAGATGTAATCTAGGATCGAAGTGGCGTTTTTGATCGAGTCATTGCCCTGCACAATCCCCGCCGGTTCAAACTTGGTGAAGGTGAAGGCATCCACAAACTCCTCCAGCGGGACGCCGTATTGCAGCCCGACCGACACAGCGATAGCGAAGTTGTTCATCATCGCGCGGAATCCGGCGCCTTCTTTGTGCATGTCGATGAAGATTTCCCCGAGGGAACCATCCTCATATTCACCGGTCCGCAGATACACCTTGTGACCGCCAACAACCGCTTTCTGGGTGTAGCCCTTGCGCCGCTCCGGCATTTTTTCACGGTGGCTGCGCACCAGCTCCTTAACGACGACCTTCTCGATCACCTTCTCGGCCAGCACCTGCGCCTTTTCCTGCGGGGTGCCGGTTTCCAGCACCTCAGCAGCCTCATCATCGTCCTCAATCAAGGCTGCGGCCAGTGGCTGGCTGAGTTTGGAGCCATCGCGGTACAGCGCGTTTGCCTTGATGCCCAAAGACCAGCTGAGCTCATAAGCCGCTTTACAGTCCTCGATCGTGGCATCGTTGGGCATGTTGATGGTTTTGGAGATCGCGCCTGAGATAAAGCTCTGCGCGGCGGCCATCATGGTGATGTGGCTGTCCACACTCAGATACCGCTTGCCCTTCTTGCCGCAGGGGTTGGCGCAGTCGAAGATGTGGTAATGCTCTTCTTTCAGATGCGGCGCCCCTTCCAGGGTCATGGTGCCACAGACATGGTCATTGGCCTGCTCAATATCCGCCTTGCTGAACCCAAGATGGCGCAGCAGATCAAAGGACGGATCGCTCAGCTTCTCCGCCGGGATCCCCAGCGCGTTGCGGCAGAATTCTTCCCCCAGCGTCCACTGGTTGAACACGAACCGGATGTCAAAGGCCGTGGCCAATGCCGCCTCCACCTTCTCAATCTCATTGCTGGTGAAGCCATGGCCCACCAGTGAGGTGTGGTTGATGCCCGGCGCGTTGCCCATGGTGCCATGGCCCACCGCGTAGGAGATGACCTCCTCAATCTGGGCCGAGGAATAGCCCAGGTTTTCCAGCGCTGCCGGCACCGAGCGGTTGATGATCTTGAAGTACCCGCCGCCGGCCAGCTTTTTGAATTTCACCAGGGCAAAGTCCGGCTCAATCCCGGTGGTGTCACAATCCATCACCAGACCAATGGTGCCGGTTGGGGCAATCACAGACACCTGCGCGTTGCGGTAGCCGTGTTTTTCGCCCAGCTCCAGCGCCTCATCCCAGGCCTGCATCGCCAGATGCGCCAACCGCTGATCCGGCACATTGCCCAGATCCAGCGGCACCGGTTTGACGGCCAGATCCTCATAGCCCTCGGTCGCGCCATAGGCGGCGGTGCGGTGGTTGCGCATGACGCGCAGCATGTGTTTCTTGTTGCGCTTGTAGCCTGCAAACGGCCCCAGCTCACCGGCCATTTCAGCCGAAGTGGCATAGGACACACCGGTCATGATCGCCGTCAGCGCCGCGCCCATCGCCCGGCCCGCATCACTGTCATAGCCCAGCCCCATGTTCATCAGCAGGCCACCAATGTTCGCATAGCCCAGACCCAGGGTGCGGAACTCATAAGACAGCTGGGCAATTTCCTTTGACGGGAACTGCGCCATCATCACCGAGATTTCCAGCGTGATGGTCCACAGCCGCGTGGCATGCATGTAATCTTCGGCCTGGAAGGTGCCATCCTTAAAGAAGGTCAGCAGGTTCATTGAGGCCAAGTTACAAGCGGTATCGTCCAGGAACATATATTCCGAACAGGGGTTTGACCCGCGGATTTCACCGTCTTCGGGACAGGTGTGCCAGGCGTTGACGGTATCGTGGAACTGAATACCGGGATCGGCGCAGGCCCATGCGGCATGACCGATATCTTCCCAGAGATCGCGCGCCTTCAAGGTCTTGGAAACCTGCCCGTCCGTCCGGTTCAACAGCGCCCAGTCTTCGTCCTGTTCCACCGCCTTCAGGAAGGCATCCGTCACCCGCACCGAGTTGTTGGAGTTCTGGCCCGAGACCGAGGCGTAGGCCTCAGAATCCCAATCGGTGTCATAGGTTGGAAACTCAATGCTGTCATAGCCCTGCCGCGCGTAATCCAGCACCCGCTTCACGTAGGTTTCCGGGATCGCTACCTTTTTGGCATCGCGCAGCGCCACTTTCAGCCCCGCGTTGGCCTTGGGATCTGTCGCATCTGCCGCCGCGCCATCCCAAGCACGGATCGCGGCAAAGATCGCGTTCAGCTTGGCTTCATGCATCTTGGAGCCAGCGACGATCGAGGCGACCTTCTGTTCTTCTTTCACCTTCCAGTTCACGAACTCTTCGATGTCGGGGTGATCGACATCACAGATCACCATCTTGGCCGCGCGCCGGGTGGTGCCACCCGATTTGATCGCGCCTGCCGCCCGGTCCCCGATCTTAAGGAAGCCCATCAGGCCAGAGGATTTGCCCCCGCCTGACAGTGCTTCCCCCTCGGCACGTAGGGAGGAGAAATTGGTACCCGTGCCAGAGCCGTATTTGAACAGGCGGGCTTCACGCACCCAGAGGTCCATGATGCCGCCTTCGTTCACCAGATCATCCGAAACGGACTGGATGAAACAGGCATGCGGTTGCGGATGTTCATAGGCGGATTTGGATTTGACCAGCTTGCCGGATTTGTAATCTACGTAGTGGTGCCCCTGCCCCGGACCATCAATCCCATAGGCCCAATGCAGACCCGTATTGAACCACTGGGGGGAGTTTGGCGCCGCCCGCTGGGTGGCCAGCATATAGCGCATCTCATCGTAATAACTGCGCGCATCCTCTTCGCTGCTGAAATAGCCGCCCTTCCAACCCCAATAGGTCCAGGCGCCCGCCAGCCGGTCAAACACCTGCTTGGCCGAGGTTTCACCGCCCATCTTGGTGGATTTGCTGGCTGGCACCGACCGCCAGAGGAACTCTGGCACACCTGCCTCTTTGACCTTTTTCAGTTCCGCTGGAACGCCTGCTTTCCGGAAATACTTCTGCGCAATCACATCCGAGGCCACCTGGCTCCAACTGTCGGGAACCTCCACCTCATCCAGTTTGAACACCACGGTGCCGTCAGGATTGCGAATTTCCGAAGCGGTGGTGGTAAATGTCAGCTCCGCATAGGCGTCCTGACCGGATGTGGTAAACTTTCTCTCGATGTGCATCGCTGTGCTGCCCTGTCTGTGGTCTGTCTCAATCCCTGGTCAACGAATGTCGTTGCATTCGTGCCAACAGCAGACCGCGCACATCTTTAGCGCAACGATCCCACCCCCATGAGATCGAAGAAAAACAAAGTGGGGAAACCCCGTTCCGATGAATATGTCCCTGTCACCTGCGGCTACAATATATGGTGCAGCCTGCCGCTGGCCCCCACAAGTTGGCGTATGCACCCATATTCGGTCAACGGTTTTATTTTCGGAAAATTTAATCTTTTTCGTTGACCGAAAGCCCATTCGCACGCGTTGGGTCACAGGATCGCGATTCCTTCGTGAGTGGGGGAAACACGCCACATCGCGCAACGCCTTGCTAGTAAGGGCAGAATTCTGATCGCACCATTCCACGGCGCCAATAGGGCATATTTCCTGTCCAAATCCGCAGAAAATTCAGGAATTTGGCGCAATCCTTGCCCGCAAACTGGACTGCTGCGCCACTGCTGAAAAAACAATCACCCTGCGCGAACGGACACGGCAGCATCGGCCCCGAAGGGCAATTCAGTCTATCGATGGAAGGAAGTGGTCGGGGCGGCGAGATTCGAACTCACGACCCCCTGTACCCAAAACAGGTGCGCTACCAGACTGCGCTACGCCCCGGACCGTGCGTGGGGTCTACCCCGTGTGAACCGGATTGAAAAGAGCGAAATCACCTCCGGGGGCGAGTTTTTTTCACCCGCACCAAAGCGCCCTTTATTCACTGGGATTTTAATCGCAAACCCAGGCGGCACGCGCCTGATCAATCGCCGGATGACGCAGCTGACTGCCCGGCACAATGCCCAGCCCCTCAGCCAGGCCTGCGTTGACTTCCAGCACATGTTGAATCGCATCGCCGCCGGGGATGACCGTTTCATCCAGGGGCACCGCATTATGATGCACATGCTGCACCACACCTGCCCCATCGGCAAAGATCATGTCCAAAGCGATATAGGTGTTGCGCATCCAGAAGCCGACCGCGCGTTCATTTTCATAGACAAATAGCATGCCCGATCCGCGCGGCATAGATTTGCGGAACATCAGCCCCTGCTGCCGCTCGGCGGGATCATCGGCCAGTTCAACACGGAACTGGGCCTGCCCCCAATCCCCACGCAGCTGCACCACATCCTCACGACAGGCCGCCGCGCCGATGGAGGCGCTGAAAAGAGTTGCGGCCAGCCCCGCAAGGACCAGCCGCATCATCTTAGTCATCCGATTTAAGGGCCGCTTCCCAGGCGCAGACCTCTGTCGCCATCCGTCCGCGTTTGCCGTCAATCACCCGCAGGCCGACGGCCTCACCCGGTTGCAGGTCCGCCAGACCCGACCGGCGCAGCACTTCGACATGTACAAACACGTCTTCGCCGCGACCAAAGATATTGGCAAAGCCAAAGCCCTTGCCCTTGTCGAACCATTTGACGCGCGCCGGCTCCAACGGAGCGGTGCGGATCACTTCTGGATCAATGTCTTCGAAATCGGCCAGCGTGGCCCCTTCTGTTCCAAGCGGTGGCTCAATACTGAACACTTCGGTCGCCTGGATCCCACGCTCCGTTTTCTGTACGTCCAGTTCTATCTTCGCGCCATCCGCCACAGAGCTTTGCCCAAAGTTGCGCAAAACGTTGGCATGCAACAGGATATCTGGCCCACCTTCATCGGCGACAACGAATCCGAACCCCTTTACGGGGTCGAACCATTTCACCAGGCCAATTACCCTGCGGGCGCCATCCACTTCAGTTCTCAATGTTTCGTTACCCACATGATCGTCATCCCCATGCATTTCATGTGACATACAACAGTGCTCATGCAAGGCAAAAGTTGATTTTTTTACAACTATTTGCATTTCACGTCACGCGAAAATCACGGGCTCAGGCGGTCTATCTTCCAGTTTTCACTCACTGTTTCACGACGCCAAGTAAAGCGATCGTGGAGGCGAAATGCCCCGTCCGCCCAAAATTCAATCTCAAGCGGCGTGATTCTGTAACCTCCCCAAAAGTTGGGTCGCTTGGGATTTGGACCATGCTGGGCTGTCACTTTGGCCACTTCAGCCATCAAAGTAGTGCGCGAGGCCAACGGACGAGATTGTTTTGACGCCCAGGCCCCCAAACGGGACTTCAAGGAGCGTGAATTGTAATAGTCATCCGCCTTCGGCCCGTCCTCTTTGCTGACGATACCGCGCACCCGGATCTGCCGGCGCAGCGATTTCCAATGCATGACAAAGGCCGCTTTGCCCGCCTGGTCAATCTCACCGGCTTTGGCACTTTCGTAGTTGGTGTAAAACACGAAAGCCCCGTCTTCGATTTCCTTCAGCAGCACCATGCGCGCATTGGGCAGCCCATCCGCATCCACCGTGGACAGCGCAATGGCGTTAGGGTCATTCGGCTCACTCTCTTCGGCCTCAGCCAGCCAGGTCCGGGCAATTTGAAACGGATCATCGCCTGCAAAAATTCCGCTACGGTCACTCATTGGTCATTGGCCCCTTTGCTGGCCTGCCTGGGCGCCGGGCCGCCCGATCTGCACGGTTTCCCCGGGAACTCGCGCAAAGTTGCCGCTAAGGAAGCGAGGCTTGAAGCACCCCCGCCGATCCCCTAAAGCAATTTGCAGGCAATCATTTGGATGGAGAGGGGCCAATGTCAAACCAATTGATGGCAAATTGGCTGATGGCAGGCAAACGCGGCGTGATCATGGGGCTGGCCAATGACAAGTCGATCGCCTGGGGCATCGCCAAGGCCTGTGCCGACGCTGGGGCTGAAATGGCCTTTACCTATATGGGCGATGCCTTCAAGAAACGGGTGACCCCGCTGGCTGACCAGCTGGGGGTGGAGATCATGTTGGACTGTGACGTCTCCGATCCCGCCTCACTGGATGCGGCCTTTGGCGAGATTGAAAAAGCCTGGGGCAAGATTGACTTCATCGTCCATGCCATTGGCTTTTCTGACAAAAACGAACTGCGTGGCCGCTACGTTGACACCAGCCGTGAAAACTTCGCGATGACGATGGACATCAGCGTTTACTCTTTCACCTCGGTCATGCAGCGCGCTGAAAAACTGATGAGTGACGGCGGCAGCGCCCTGACGCTGACTTATTATGGCGCCGAACAGGTGATGCCGCACTATAATGTCATGGGGGTCGCCAAGGCCGCGCTTGAGGCCTCGGTGATGTATCTGGCCGAAGATCTGGGCAAAGACGGCATCCGCGTCAATGCGATCTCGGCCGGGCCGATCAAAACCCTGGCCGCGAGCGGCATTGGTGATTTCCGTTACATCATGAAATGGAATGAGCTGAACGCGCCCCTGCGCCGCAACGTGACCATTGAGGATGTCGGCAAATCGGCGCTCTACATGCTCAGCGATCTGGGCAGCGGTGTTACCGGCGAAACCCTGCATGTGGATGCGGGCTATCACGTGGTGGGCATGAAGGCGGTGGACGCGCCTGACATTGATGTGGTGACGGGCCGCAAGTAAGCCTGCCCCCAGAAAGAAGCAAAGGACGGCCAGATGGGCTTCGGCATTGATCAGATACTCCTGCTGTTGGCAACACAGCTGCTGGCGCTGATCAGCCCGGGGCCTGCGATCATGGCGATCATGCAGCAAAGCTTCGCCCATGGGCGCGGCGTGGGCCTGCGGTTCGGTCTGGGTCTGGCGCTGGCTGCAACACTGTGGGCGGCATTTGCCTTTGCCGGCCTTTCGCTGGTCTTTGCCGCCCTGCCCTGGCTGTTCACCGCGCTGAAACTGCTGGGGGCGGCCTATCTGATCTGGATGGCGCTGCAGATCTGGCGCGGCGCCGATCGCCCGGTCTCAGCGGAGGGACGC
Source organism: Thalassovita autumnalis (assembly GCF_001458255.1). Lineage (GTDB taxonomy): Bacteria > Pseudomonadota > Alphaproteobacteria > Rhodobacterales > Rhodobacteraceae > Thalassobius > Thalassobius autumnalis. Next base: position 191,153 of record NZ_CYSB01000025.1, on the reverse strand, counting down.
AAACGCCTTTTGGGTCTGCCGGGCGGCGTGTTGACCAATCTGGCCAACCCCAAGGCCGCGCTCTACTTCTCGGCCGTTTTTGTCACCATCTTCCCGGATCCGCTGGCACTCAGCTCGCAAGCCTCAATCCTTGGGCTGGTGCTGACGTTGGAGGTTATTGTTTACACGTGTTTCGCGCTGATCTTCACCACCCAGACGGCCAAGGCAATTTATCTACGCGCCAAATCAGGGATCGACCGGCTGTGCAGCGCTGCCATTGGGACGCTGGGGCTGTCACTGATCCTGAACCGGTAGCCGCAGGTGATGCGCCGGCCTCTGATCCTTCTGCTGCTGGCCAGCCTGACGATAAGCGCACTCTATCTGGGCCGCGCCTACCTGCCCGCCCGTATCGCGGAATCGCTTGGGCTACGCGCTGACATCACTGAAATCCGCAACCGGGTCACACCACGGCTGGAGGCTGAGTTTGCCGCCCAGGGCCTGACCTTTGGCGCACCAGTTTATCTGCGGATCTTCAAAGAAGAGGCCACGCTGGAGCTTTGGGTCAAATCGGGTAGCACCTATCAGCTGTTTCGCAGCTACCCGATTTGCACTTTCTCAGGCGGGTTAGGCCCCAAACTGCGCGAAGGGGATCGGCAATCGCCCGAAGGGTTTTATCAGGTCGGGCTCAGCGCGCTTAATCCGCGCTCCAGCTATCATCTGTCTTTTAACCTTGGGTTTCCCAACAGCTTTGACCGTGCCCACGGACGCACCGGTAGCTTTCTGATGGTGCATGGCAATTGCCTGTCGATTGGGTGCTACGCGATGACCGACCCGCTGATCGAGGAGATCTACCTCACCGTTGAAGCCGCACTAAAGGCCGGGCAAGCTACCGTGCCTGTCCACGCCTTCCCTTTCCGCATGACGGAGCCGCGCATGGCGCAGGCAAGCGGGTCCAACTGGATCGATTTCTGGCGTCAATTGGCCCCGGCCTATCAACAGTTTGAAGCCACGCAAGTGTTGCCACAAACCTCGGTCCGGGACGGGCGTTATCACGTGGCCCCCTAAGGGCTCAGCGCCGCTCAACGCCCCAATCCACAGGAAAACCGCCCGCATCTTCGGCTTTTCCTTGCGTCGCATGCCAAGGCACAGTATCGCCCTGTGCTAATCTGAACGTGGCCCAAGCCGCGACACACTCCGTATCTTAAAATCCACATGGGGGAAGCCATGACCGATCGTCTGCCACACGAAAAAGGGTTTCATATCAGCTGGGACCAGATCCATCGCGACAGCCGCGCGCTGGCATGGCGTCTGGATGGCAAAGGCCCGGATGATGGTGCCTGGAAGGCTGTTGTGGCCATCACCCGTGGCGGCATGGCACCGGCGATGATCGTCAGCCGTGAGCTGGACATCCGCACCGTGGATACCATCAGCGTGAAGTCCTACTACTCCGGTGGCGGCGCACAGGATCAGCAGCGCGAAGCCCAGGTCCTGAAAAGCCCCGACCCCGAGCTGATGGGCGACGGCGAAGGCATCCTGATCATCGACGATCTGGTGGACAGCGGCAAAACCCTGGAACTGGTGCGCACCATGTACCCCAAGGCGCATTTCGCCACCGTCTATGCCAAACCCGCGGGTGAGCCGATGGTCGACACCTTCATCACCGGGGTCAGCCAGGACACGTGGATTTTCTTCCCCTGGGACATGGCCCTGCAATACGTTGAGCCTTATCGCGGCACCGATTGATCTGCCCGCTGAACTGGCGATCACCAAGATCTTTGAAAGGCGTCGCTCTGCGGCGCCTTTTTGCATCTTGGCGCAATGCCCGGCTGCACCACTGATTGCGTGCATTATCCGCTTGCCCCTGACTGCGATCCGCCTATCCTCGCCCGCCAAGACCTGAGGAGAGAGCCATGACATTGTCCCGCACCGCCACCACTTTTGCGCCCCCCGTGATGGAGGCCCGGCGCTGGCTGGACGGTGTGGAGTTTGCAGCTGACAGGCCCTTGATCAATGTCAGCCAGGCCGCGCCAGTGGATCCACCGCCCGCACCGCTGCGTCAGGCCATTGCCGATACCGCGCTCAACATGGCCGAGGCGCATCTTTACGGGCCCGATCTGGGCCTACCGGCCCTGCGGGCCGAGGTCGCGGCCAGTGTGTCATCCACCTACAATGGCACCGTCAGCGCTGATCAGGTTGCCATCACCTCGGGCTGCAATCAGGCCTTTTGTGCCACCATGGTCTCGCTCTGCGGTGAAGGGGATGAGGTCATCCTGCCAACGCCCTGGTACTTCAACCACAAAATGTGGCTCGATATGTCGGGGGTGAAAACCGTACCGCTGGCCTGTGGTGAGGGCATGTTGCCCGATCCCGCGCAGGCCGAGGCGCTGATCACAAACCGCACCAAAGCGCTGGTGCTGGTCAGCCCCAACAACCCCTGCGGCGTGGAATACCCCGCCGCGCTGATTGCCCAATTCCGCGATCTTGCGCGCAAACACGGCCTGCCGCTGGTGATTGATGAAACTTACCGAGATTTTCACAGCCGGACCGGCGCGCCCCATGATCTGTTCGAAGATCCTGAATGGGCCGATACGGTGATCCAGCTCTATTCCTTTTCCAAAGCCTACCGGCTGACCGGCCACCGCGTTGGCGCCATGGTCGCCTCACCTGAGCGTCTGGCCGAGGCGGAGAAGTTTATCGACACCGTCACCATCTGCCCCAACCAGCTGGCCCAGCACGCCGCCCTTTGGGGCATGCAGAACCTTGGTGATTGGCTGGCCGGGGAACGGTTGGAAATTCTCGACCGCCGCGCCGCCATCGAAGAGGGCTTTGCGGTGCTGGCCGCGCAGGGCTGGCAGCTGTTGGGCTGTGGCGCCTACTTTGCCTATGTCGAGCATCCCTTTGATATTGCATCAGATCAACTGGCCAAGAACATGGTCAAAGACATCGGCGTTCTGGCCTTGCCCGGCACGATGTTCATGCCCGACGGCGATGCTGAGGGACGCAAACAGCTGCGCATCGCCTTTGCCAATGTGGACCGCGCAGGCATTGCGGCGCTGTTTGACCGGCTGGCAACACTGGCAGACCTTGTGCCGGGACAGGCTTCGGCCTAAACATTCGCGGCAAGACTTTGAACAACCCGAAACTTTAAGGGAATACCATGGCAAGCGGGACGACTTCCAAAACTTTCATGTGGGGGATTATGGGCCTCCTGATCGTGGGTCTCGGCGGTTTCGGGGCAACCAACCTGTCGGGCAACATCACCCGCGTTGGCTCGGTCGGCGATGAGGACATTGACGTCAACGAATATGCGCGTGCCCTGCAACAGGACATCCGCGCGATTGAGGCACAGACCGGTTCCGCCATGACCTTTGATCAGGTGCTGGCCGCAGGTGTTGACCGCGCCGCGCTGGGCCGGCTGATCGGCCAGGCCGCATTGGACAATGAGGCGGCCAAACTGGGCCTGTCGATCGGGGATGAAAACCTCAGCCAGCAGATCGTGCAGATTGACGCCTTTCAGGGTGCCAATGGCTTTGACCGTGAAAGCTACCGCTTTGCCCTCAATCAGGCAGGCCTGAGCGAGATTGAATTTGAAGGCCAGATGCGCGCCGACACCGTCCGCGCCATCCTGCAGGGTGCCGTTGTCACCGGCGCGCCCATGCCTTCGGCCTACGCTGACACGCTGATCGGTTTTGCGGGCGAACGCCGCGATTTCACCTGGGCCCTGCTGAGCGCCGCAGATCTGATGACCGCACAGGTGGAACCCACCGAAGAGCAGCTGACCAAATTCCACGCCGACAACGCCGCTGATTTCACCAGCCCGGCCAAAAAGCGGCTGACCTATGTCTGGTTGTCGCCCGACGCGCTGGTCGCAGGCATCGATGTGGACGAAGAGCGGATCACCGCCCTGTATGAAGAGCGCAAAGATCAGTTCATCGTCGCCGAACGCCGTCTGGTCGAACGCCTGATCTATTCCGATGCTGCTGCCGCTGATGCTGCCAAGGCCGCGCTGGACGCCGGTGAGAAGGACTTTGAAACGCTGGTTGCGGATCGTGGCCTTGATCTGGCCGACGTTGACATGGGCGATGTGACCGCCGCCAGCCTTGGCGTTGCGGGGGCTGATGTCTTTGCCCTGGACGGCACCGGCGTTGTGGGCCCTGTTGAAACCACGCTTGGCCCGGCGCTGTTCCGGGTGAACGGGGTTCTGCCCGGCTCAGAAACCTCACTGGACGAGGCGCGCGAAGAACTGCACGCCGAACTGGCCAGCGATGCCGCCCGCCGTCAGATCGACCGTGTGGCCGAAGACCTGGATGACCTGCTGGCAGGCGGCGCCACCTTGGAAGAGCTGGAAGGGGAAGGCGGCGCTGTGCTGTCCAGCATCGACTGGCACGCAGGGTCCGAAGAAGAGATTGCCGGCTACGCTGATTTCCGCAGCGCCGCACTGGCCGCAAAAGATGGCGATTACCCCGAAGTGATCCGTCTGGATGACGGCGGCATCGCCGCGCTGCGCTGGGAAGCCAACATTGACGCCGCCCTGCAGCCGCTGGAGGAGGTCCGCGACGCCGTGACCGCCGCCTATAAGGCAGAGCAGATCAACATCGGCCTGGCTGCGCAGGGTGAGATCATGGTCAACCAGCTGGTCCAGGGCGCCGGCATGGCCGAACTGGGCCTGACCGCCCGGCCGGAAGCAGACATGATACGCTCTGATTTCATCTCGGAAGCACCCGCAGGGCTGATCGATGAGGTCTTTAAGATGCAGGATGGCGGCGTCACCGTGATCCGCGGCACTGACAGCGTCGCCATCGTCAAACTGGACGCCATCAAAGGCCCCGATGAAAACGATGCTGAGGTCACCGGCTTCCGCACGCTGCTGGCACAACAGGGTGATGCAGGGATCTCGGATGATCTTTATGCGGCTTATGCCCGTGCCATTCAGGATCAGGCCGGCATCTATCTGGACCAGACCGCGCTCAACGCGGTGCATGCAAACTTCCGCTAAGCGGAAAGGCAAAGGACAAAACGGTGGAACTCATCCCCTCCTATGACGATTTCGCCAAAGCCTATGAGGCTGGCGAAAATCAGGTGGTCTACGCCCGGTTGGCTGCAGATCTCGACACGCCTGTGTCGCTGATGCTGAAAATGACCGGCGCGCAGAAAGACGCCTTTATGTTGGAATCCGTGACCGGTGGCGAAGTCCGCGGGCGCTATTCGATCATCGGGATGAAACCAGACACCATCTGGCGCTGCCATGGTGACAAAAGCCAGATCAACCGGATGGCCCGTTTTGATCCAGACGCCTTTGAGGACCAGCAGGGCAACCCGCTGGACAATCTGCGTGCCCTGATCGCCGAAAGCCGCATCGACCTGCCCGAAGATCTGCCAGCCGCCTCTGCCGGGCTGTTTGGCTATCTGGGCTATGACACGATCCGTCTGGTCGAACATCTGCCCAATGTGAACCCGGATCCACTGGGCGTGCCGGATGCAGTGATGATGCGCCCGTCGGTCGTGGCCGTGCTGGACGGCGTCAAAGGCGATGTGACCGTTGTGGCCCCGGTCTGGGTCAATGACGGCCAATCCGCCCGCGCCGCTTATGCGCAAGCGGCAGAACGGGTGATGGATGCGGTGCGCGATATGGAACGCGCCCTGCCCCAGGCCAGCCGCGATCTGGGCGAAGCCGATGTGGTGCAGCCGCCGCAATCGAACTTTGCCAAAGAGGCCTATCTGGCTGCGGTGGAAAAGGCCAAAGACTACATCCGCGCCGGCGATATCTTCCAGGTGGTGCCCAGCCAGCGCTGGACGCAGGATTTCACCCAACCGCCCTTTGCGCTCTACCGCTCGCTGCGCCGCACCAACCCGTCGCCGTTCATGTTCTACTTCAACTTCGGCGGTTTTCAGGTTGTTGGCGCCAGCCCGGAAATCCTGGTGCGCGTCTTTGACAAAGAGGTCACCATCCGCCCCATCGCCGGCACCCGCCCACGCGGTGCAACCCCCGAAGAAGACAAGGCGCTGGAGGCCGATCTGCTGGCCGACAAGAAAGAGCTGGCAGAACACCTGATGCTGCTTGATCTGGGCCGCAACGATGTGGGCCGTGTGGCCAAAATCGGCACGGTGAAACCCACCGAAGAATTCATCATCGAGCGCTACAGCCACGTCATGCACATCGTCTCCAACGTGGTGGGCGAACTAGATGAGGGCAAAGATGCGGTTGATGCCTATTTCGCCGGTATGCCCGCAGGCACCGTGTCTGGTGCGCCAAAAGTGCGGGCGATGGAGATCATCGATGAGCTGGAGCCGGAAAAGCGCGGCATCTACGGCGGGGGTCTGGGCTATTTCAGCGCAGGCGGCGACATGGACATGTGTATCGCGCTTCGGACTGCCATCGTGAAGGACAAGAAGCTCTATATCCAGGCTGGGGGCGGCGTTGTCTATGACAGCGATCCTGAGGCTGAGTTTATGGAAACCGTGCATAAATCCAACGCGATCCGTCGTGCCGCTGCCGATGCAGCGCGCTTTACCCGCGACGGCAACAGCTGACCTTTCTGTCTGAGGCGCGCCTGACGGCGCTGCCTCCGGCGGGAGTATTTTTGGACCATTGAAAGGGGCGCGGCGTGACCCGGGTGATCCTGTTCAACAAACCCTTTGATGTGTTGTCGCAATTCACCGACCGCGGCACCGAGGGCAGCAAACGCGCGACGCTTTCGGATTTCATCGACGTGCCGAAGGTCTATCCGGCCGGGCGGCTGGATCGTGACAGCGAAGGGCTGATGGTTCTGACCGACAATGGCAAGCTGCAGGCCAAAATCTCAAACCCGAAACACAAGATGACCAAAACCTATTGGGCGCAGGTTGAGGGTGAGATTACTGATGAGGCGCTGGCGCGCCTGCACAAAGGGGTGGAGCTGAAAGACGGCATGACCCGCCCCGCCAAAGCGGCGCGGCTGGAGGCGCCTGAGGTCTGGGAGCGGGTGCCGCCCATTCGGGTGCGCAAATCCATTCCCGACAGCTGGCTGGAGCTGACCATTTCCGAAGGGCGCAACCGGCAGGTGCGCCGGATGACGGCCGCGGTGGGTTTTCCCACACTGCGGCTGATCCGGGTCAGGATTGGCGATTGGCATCTGGCCGGGCTGCAACCCGGCCAATGGCGCGACGCTTAAGGCAAGAGGCTCAGTTCTGCGTGGCCTGCAACAGGGCTGAGATCGGCGCCAGCGCAACGCGCGTGGCGCGGTCCTGAAGGCCCCAGAGCAGAAGCGCTGAAATGGTTTCCGCCTGCAGACGCCCAACCATTACCACGCCGCCCGGCTGTTGCCGCGCTTTGAACGCCGCCTGATCCAGGAAACGGCGCATCACAACGGCGCTTTGGCCTTTGTTGTCGAAATCGCGGAACACGGTTGTGGCCGCAACGCCGTTTTTGCTGGCCAGTTTCTGTGCGGTATTCAGCCCTTTGGCAAAGAAAACGACGCCATGGCCGCTTTCCTGCAAGACGGCTGTCACCTGATCTGACACCGCTTTGTCCGATTGCAGCCCGGTGCCGTCACCCTCCATCACGGCTACCGCTTCGGGCAGTTCACGCAGCCCGGCGCGCAGCAGGGTTTCGGTATCCGCGCCAGTGGCCCCCAGCGGAATGTCGCTGAGCGCCAGCACATCAAAGCCCGCCGCGCGGTAGCGTTCCATCCGCGCGCGTGCCTCGGGGCTGGTCACATCCACCGCAAAGCTCAGCGCATAGGGGAAGGCGGCCAAGGCCTCCAGCCCGATGTCACTGTCACCGCGGTCAATCAAAACGATCGACATCAGCGGTTTGTTGTCGGGGTTGCTGAAGTCGGCCGCGAATTTTTCCAGCGGCGGCAGGTCCGGCGCGGGCTCAGGGGCGGCTTCCTCAGCGGTGCTGTCTGGCGTGCGGTCGGTCAGCCGGCTGGCCGGGGTGCCGATACGCGGCGCGTCTGAGACCGCTTCGCCCACTTTTGGCAGCGCGGGTCGTTTCGGCGCCTCTTCTGTTGGGATGGCGACGATCACGGCCGGCTCCCGCTCCTCACTGATCTGAGGACGCGCGGCGGTGGAGGTGTTGGGTGCAGTATCTTCATTCACAACAGGCGCATCGGGCGCGCTTGTCTCAGGGCTGGCCTGCGGTTCTGCCACATCACCCGCCACATCTGACGAGGGCAGCGGGGCAACGGCGCTAGGCTGGCTTTCTGGCGTGTCAGCCGTGGGCGCGCTCGGGGCCGCGCCGCTGGGTTGAGCCGCCTCGCCAGCAGGGACGTCAGGGCTGTCGGCATTGGGCAGCGCGGCCAGTTCCGGCTGATCGGTGCTGTCGCCCACTTCGGGGTTGTTGGGCCGTGCAGGCACTGCCGTTACAGGCGCATCAGCGCTGGCGCTTGGCAGGCTGGGGGCGGTGGCCCGTGGCGTTTCATCCGCAGCGCTGGCAACATCAGGGCTGTCACTGCCACTGGCGGGGGCGCTCAAGGCCACCTCAGCCGTGCCGGTTTCCGGCGCTGTGGCCGGCGTGGTCTCAACCCCTTGGATCCCGGCGGTATCCTCTGGCGCCGGGGCATCGGCGCGCGCCGCTTCGGTGGTGGTTTCCACCGGATCGGCCGCGGGCAGGCTGGTGGCGACATCTTCGCGCGCGCCGTCAAAGCCGCTGCCGGCTGGCACGTTAACATTTGCCGCCTCAGGGATGGGCGTGTTCAGCGTCTGCAATACTGACACAGCGGCCATGCCACCCACGGCCACAACCGTGCCCAAAAGAAATCCGCTAATACTGCTGCGTGCCACGTACGCCCCCTCTTGCCTTGCGATGGGTCGTTTTCCGACCTTTTGACGCCCCTGCCCCCCTTGACGCTGGGGCGCAAGCCTGAACAAGTATACCGCGACTGAAGGGGCGTTCCAGCCCCGCATAGAACAAAGATGGGCGCGATGCTGCTTCTGATCGATAATTACGACAGTTTCACCTATAATTTGGTTCACTACCTGGGCGAATTGGGCGCCGATGTGGTGGTCAAACGCAATGATGCGCTGGATGTGCAGGAGGCCATGGCGATGAACCCGGCCGGGATCCTGCTGTCGCCGGGCCCTTGTGACCCGGATCAGGCCGGCATTTGTCTGGCCCTGACCGAAGCGGCGGCCGCAACCAAGACCCCGCTGATGGGGGTTTGCCTGGGTCATCAGACCATTGGTCAGGCCTTTGGCGGTAAGGTGGTGCGTTGCCATGAGATCGTGCATGGCAAAATGGGCACCATGCACCATGATGATCTGGGCCTGTTCAAAGGCCTGCCCAGCCCGTTTGAAGCCACCCGCTATCACTCGCTGGTCGTTGAGCGTGAGAGCCTGCCCGATTGTCTGGAGATCACCGCCGCGCTGGAAGATGGCACCATCATGGGCCTGCAACACCGCGAGCTGCCGATCCACGGCGTGCAATTCCATCCTGAATCCATTGCGTCGCAGCATGGCCATAAGCTGCTGCAGAACTTCCTTGATATTATGAAAGTACCCGCATGACCGCTTCGCAGATCAAACCGCTTATCTTTGCCGCTTCCGAAGGTCCGCTGAGCCGGGCGCAGGCAGATATGGCCTTTGAGATCCTGTTTGAAGGTCAGGCCACCCCGGCGCAGGTCGGCGGTCTCTTGATGTCCATGCGGGCCCGTGGTGAATCGGTGGCGGAATATGCCGCAGCGGCGGCGCAGATGCGCGCCAAATGCATCCCTGTCAAAGCCCCGGAAAACGCGATGGACATCGTCGGCACCGGTGGTGACGGCATCGGCACGCTGAACATCTCCACCGCGACGGCCTTCGTGGTGGCGGGTGCAGGCGTGCCCGTGGCCAAACACGGCAACCGCAACCTCAGCTCCAAATCCGGCGCTGCAGATGCGCTGGGGCAACTGGGCATTGACGTGATGGTGCAACCCGATGTGGTGGAACGCGCCATTGCCGAGGCCGGGATCGGCTTCATGATGGCGCCGATGCACCACCCGGTGATGAAACATGTGATGCCCGTGCGTCAGGAACTAGGCTGCAAGACGATCTTCAACATCCTCGGGCCGCTGACCAACCCGGCCGGGGTGAAACGCCAGCTGACCGGTGCCTTTGCGCTGGACCTGATTTTCCCAATGGCGGAAACCCTGTTGGAACTGGGCAGCGAAAAGGCCTGGCTGGTGCATGGATCGGATGGCACGGATGAGTTGACCATCACCGGCACCACGCAGGTTGCGGTTCTGGATCAGGGCAAGATCACCCCGCTGGAGGTGCACCCTGAGGACGCCGGCCTGCCGGTCCACCGGCTGCGCGACATTTTGGGAGGCTCGCCTGAGGAAAACGCGGTGGCAATGCGCGCCCTGCTTGAGGGGGAAGCGGGCGCCTACCGCGACGCGGTGTTGCTGAACGCAGCCGCTGCGCTCATTGTGGCGGACAAGGTGAGCACCCTCAAAGAAGGTGTTGAAATTGCCGCAGAAAGCATCGATAGCGGGGCAGCCATGAAGGCCGTCACAACGCTGGCCGCCGTCACCTCCGGGTGATCACACCACAGCTTGAACAGGGATAAAAACAATGAACACCGGCACCGTTCTGGACAAGATCAAAGCCTACAAGCTGGAAGAAGTGGCCGCGGATAAGGCCGCCAAGCCACTGGAAGCGGTGGAGGCTGAAGCCCGCGCCGCCAGCCCCGTCCGCCCCTTTGGTGAAGCGCTGGCCAAAGCCAGCCGCGAAGGCTACGGGCTGATCGCTGAAGTCAAAAAAGCCAGCCCCTCCAAAGGTTTGATCCGCGAAGATTTCAACCCGCCGGAACTGGCCAAAGCCTATGAAGACGGCGGCGCAACCTGCCTGTCGGTGCTAACCGATACCCCATCCTTCCAGGGTGCCAAGGAATTCCTTGTCGCCGCGCGTGACGCGGTCAGCCTGCCGGTGCTGCGCAAGGACTTCATGTATGACACCTATCAGGTGGCTGAGGCGCGCGCATTGGGGGCCGATTGTATCCTGATCATCATGGCCTCGGTCAGCGATGCGCAGGCTGCCGAGTTGGAGGCCGCCGCCTTTGAATGGGGCATGGACGCGCTGATCGAAGTACATGACGCCGAAGAACTGGAACGCGCCACGGCGCTGAAATCCAACCTGATCGGCATCAACAACCGCAATCTCAAAACCTTTGAGACAACGCTGGACACCACCCGCACACTGTCCAAACGGGTGCCTGCCGACCGGATGCTTGTCAGCGAAAGCGGGCTCAACACGCCCGAGGATCTGGCCGATATGGCACGTTACGGCGCCCGCACCTTCCTGATCGGCGAAAGCCTGATGCGCAACGAAGATGTGGCCTCAGCAACGCGGCGCCTGCTGGCCAACCCGCTGACCGCAACTGGCATGTAAGGCAAGGGTGAAGAGATGAGCGGACAAGATACTGGCGGACAGGCTGCAAGCGGGTTGACCCATTTCGACGCCAAGGGCGATGCCCATATGGTGGATGTTTCCGAAAAGGCCGTGACCAGCCGCATCGCCACGGCGGCAGGCTGGGTGCGTATGGCCGAGGCCACCTTCCAGATGATCTCGGAAGGCAAGGCCAAGAAAGGTGACGTGCTGGGCGTCGCGCGTCTGGCGGGCATCATGGGGGCCAAGAAAACCCCGGATCTGATCCCGCTCTGCCATCCTTTGCCCGTGACCAAGGTCGCGGTGGAGCTGGTTCTGGACCCGGACCTGCCCGGTGTGCGCATCGAAGGCACCGTGAAAACCACCGGCCAGACCGGCGTTGAAATGGAGGCACTGACTGCCGTCTCCACCGCCGCGCTGACCGTCTACGACATGATCAAAGCCGTCGACAAAGCCATGGAAATCGGCGGCATTCACGTCACGCTGAAAGACGGTGGCAAATCCGGCCGCTACGAAGCCAAATGATCCCCGTTGCCGAGGCCCTCGACCATCTGTTTTCCCTGACGCCGCAGCTTGGCGCAGAGACCGTACCACTGGTACAAGCCGTCGGGCGTGTGCTGGCCGAAGACGTCACCGCACAGCGCACTCAGCCGCCTTTTGCCGCCTCCGCCATGGATGGCTATGCCGTGCACCGAGGTGAGATGCAGATTGGCGCGCAGTTTGACGTGATCGGTGAAGCCGCCGCCGGATCTGGCTTCAAAGGCGTGGTCGGCAAAGGTCAGGCAATCCGCATCTTCACCGGCGCCCCGGTGCCGGAAGGTGACTTTTTCGTTGTCATTCAGGAAGATATCGACCGAGAAGGTGACCGTATCACCATCGCGCGGGATCCCGGTCAGGGGGACAACATCCGCCCCGCAGGTGGCGATTTCAAAATCGGCGATGTGATTGCGGCACCCCGGCTGGTCAGCCCGTCGGACATTGCGCTGCTGGCCTCGATGAACATCTCTGCGGTGCCGGTGATCCGCCGCCCCGATATTGCGCTGATTTCAACCGGGGATGAACTGGTGATGCCGGGGGAAACGCCCGGCCCTGATCAGATCATCGCCTCCAACACCTTTGGTCTGAAGGCCTTGCTGGACCAGCACGGCGCCTTGACCCGCATCCTGCCGATTGCACGCGATGATGTGGACAGTCTGAAAACAGCCTTTGCGCTGGCCGAAGGGGCTGATCTGGTGGTCACCATCGGCGGCGCATCGGTCGGCGATCACGATCTGGTTGCGCCGGTCTCAGCCGAACTGGGGATGGAGCGGAGTTTTTACAAAATCGCCATGCGTCCCGGCAAACCGCTGATGGCGGGCCGGATGGGTCAGGCGATGATGGTTGGGCTGCCGGGCAACCCGGTCTCGGCCATGGTCTGCGGCGCGATCTTTCTGGTGCCGGTGGTGCAGGCGATGCAGGGGCTGCCAGCAACTGCCCCAACGCGCAAAACCGCCCGCCTCGCCACCCCGATCGGTGCAAACGGCCCGCGCGAACATTACATGCGGGCGCGTGTTGAGGCGGGCGAGATCACGGTTTTCGACAATCAGGACAGCTCCCTCCTGACGGTTTTATCTGCCGCCAATGCCCTTCTTGTGCGCCCCGTACGTGACCCGGCGCGCTCTGCTGGCGAAGAAATGGAATTCATACCTCTTTAACCGCGCGTTCCCCCCTTGTTCCGCAACTCAGTTGACACAAAACAGGAACATGTATAGAACAAACCCAAACCAACAGGCGAGGGTGCGTTCCATGCTGACCAAAAAACAGCTCGATCTTTTGCAGTTCATCCATAGGCGGGTGCAGCAGGATGGCGTGCCCCCCTCCTTTGATGAAATGAAAGAGGCGCTGGACCTGCGATCCAAGTCGGGCATCCACCGGTTGATCACCGCACTGGAAGAACGCGGTTTCATCCGCCGTCTGGCCCACCGCGCCCGCGCCATTGAGATTGTGAAGCTGCCTGAAAGCATGGGCGGGGAAGCAACCGCCGGCTTCAGCCCCAAGGTGATTGAGGGCGGCCGCCCCGAGGCCACCCCGCCCGCTGCGCAGCCTGTTGAGGTGATCCACGCGCAGGAGCTGCCGGTGATGGGCCGTATCGCCGCCGGTGTCCCGATTGAGGCGATCAGCGAGGTCAGCCATAACGTGGCCGTGCCCGGATCCATGCTGACCTCCGGCTATGAGCATTACGCGCTTGAGGTCAAAGGGGACTCGATGATCAACGCGGGCATCAATGACGGTGATGTTGTGATCATCCGCGAAACCCGCACCGCAGATGACGGTGACATTGTGGTCGCACTGGTTGAGGATCAGGAGGCTACGCTGAAAACCCTGCGCCGCAAGGGCAGCAATATCGCGCTGGAGGCCGCAAACCCCGCCTATGAAACCCGCATTTTCCCCTCGGATCGGGTCAAAGTGCAGGGGCGTCTGGTCGGGCTGATCCGCAGCTACTAAAGTAATTCAATCAACGGGTTAGCGGAAATTCTTTTTGCCAGACCCAATGGTTCCACAAACGATCGCCCGCCCTTTGGCGGGCGGTTTCGATTCTGGGGCCCTCTGCCCCGTCAAATACCGCGATGCTGCCTGTCTGTTTCAGGGATTTTGGATCAAAGACCTGACAGGGCAAGGGCTGTTCAATCCGCTGATTGCTGACCAGCCAATCGCCCTTGTTGCACCATGCCCCTGCCGCTGCTTTCTTGCCAGCGATCACCCGCAGCGCCCCCTGCTCCACCGCCACATGCGCGGGCCACAGCGCGGCGGCCTCCTCCTGCGGCATCGGCGCGCCGTCGTTTTCCAGCCAGACGCCGGCAACAAATCCAGACCCACGGGATTTGGACAGGGCCCGCCCGTCAGGTGTCACCACACCCACCAAGCTGCCATTTTCCGCAATCAAAAGATCGGGCCGTTCGCTTTGCATCCAGCCCGCCAAACCCAAGGCGACCAGCACACTGCCGCCCCAGCGCAATCGCCCCTGCCAGAGGATGACACATAAGGCACCGAGGCTGAGCAGCGGCAAGACATGGCTGCCGGGGCTAACCACATGGCGCACCGCCATTTCCTGTACAGATATCCAATGGGCCACCGCCATGATCCAGGCAATCCCCTGCCCCATCAGCCACAGCGGCCAGGCCTCCAGCCCCAAGGGCATCACCACGGCGGCCAGCACAGCCGCGGGCATCACAAAGGCCCCCATCAGAGGCACCGAGGCCAGATTGGCCAAGAGCCCCATCTGCGACACCATGTTGAAATGCGCCGCGGCAAAGGGGGCCGTGGCCAACCCCGCCACCGCTGATGACAAGAGCAAGGTCAAAGGCCCGCCCAGCCTGCCGCGTGCCAGGCGGTTGCTGTCCCGCAGGCCCGCAAAGACCGCGACAAGCGCTGTTGTGGCCGCAAAGGACATTTGAAAACCTGGACTTAACAGGCTTTCTGGTCTCAACACCAGCACCACCAATGCGGCAACGGCCACCGCCCTGAGAGAAATGGCGCGCCGGTCAAACAGCAGTGCCACCAGCATCACCGCCACCATGACAAAGGCACGCTCCGTCGCGACATTCCCGCCCGACAGCAGCAGATAGCCCGCTGCAGCGGCCAGGGCGGCAAGGGCGGCGATTTTCTTCGCCGGGACGCGCAAGCCGATGTAAGGCACCGCTGCCAGCATCAGCCGGACCAGCGCAAAGACAAAGCCGCTGACCAACCCCATATGCAGTCCCGATATCGCCAAGAGATGCGCCAGATTGGCCCGGCGCAGATCCCGCAGCAGATCCGCCGACAATGCGGTGCGATCCCCGGTCATCAGCGCCGCCGCAACGGCGCCACGTTCACCGGGCAAGGCGGTTTTGATCCGCGCAGACAGATCCATCCGCAGCCGCGCAACGCTGCCCTTTGTGGCTGGCTCCAGCAGCAACAGCGGCGTGCGGGCATACCCCACGGCCCCAAGGCGCTGAAACCAGGCGTGACGGCGAAAATCAAACCCGCCCGGCTCGGCAGGGCCGGCGGGTGGCGACAGGTGGGCGGTGACCAGCACACGCTCCCCCGGCTGTGGCGCGTGCCAGTGCTGATCGCCATGTAACGCAACCCGTAAACGGCGCGGTGTCGCCTTCGGGGCCAATCGCGCCAGAACCGCCTGATCCAACGTCACCCGCAAGGCGCCGGAGGCCGATCTATCCAACCCAACCACCCGCCCCTCCACCGGGCCGTAGTAGCGGTTGGTCAGCACCGGGCCCGCCACCAGATGGGCCCGTATCGCCGCCAAGGGCAGCCCCGCCGCCAGCAGCGCCAAGGCCCAGATCACAGGGGCCGGGCCGGATTTCAGCCACAGCGCTAGAATGGCGGCGGCGACAGAGGTCGCAGCGAAGGCCACAAGCAGCAAAGGCGCAGGCTCCACCAGCATCGCGAAATAGCTGCCGATCCCCAGGGCCAGAAACACCGGTGCCCAAGGGAACAGATGGCCGCGCTGGGTCAACAGCAGCGTATTTGCCCTTGCAATGATGTCCGGTAACAGAGCCAAGCCTTGCCCCTAAAGGTTCGCATGGATAGACAGGCGGAAATGATACGATCTTCCTGGTTACCGAAAGGTTAATACCCGCATGTCGACACAAGTCGTGACCCGTTTCGCCCCGTCCCCCACCGGCTATCTGCACATCGGTGGCGCCCGCACCGCGCTGTTCAACTGGCTTTACGCCCGGGGCCGTGGCGGCAAATTCCTGCTGCGGATTGAGGATACGGACCGCGAGCGTTCCACCCCCGAAGCAACCGCCGCCATCCTAAAAGGCATGGAGTGGCTGGGGCTGGATCACGACGGTGAGGTCATCAGCCAATTCGAACGCGCCGACCGTCACGCCGAGGTCGCCAACCAGCTGTTGGCCGAAGGCAAAGCCTATAAGTGCTTCGCCACGCAGGAAGAAATCCAAGCCTTCCGCGATGAAGCCCGCGCTGCAGGGAAATCGACCCACTATCGTTCGCCTTGGCGTGAGGCGGCTGAGGACAGCCACCCCGATGCGCCCTATGTGGTGCGGATCAAGGCACCGCAGGAGGGCAGCACCGTCATCAAGGATGAGGTGCAGGGCGATGTGACCATCCGCAACGATCAGCTGGACGATATGATCCTACTTCGTTCGGACGGCACACCTGTCTATATGCTGGCCGTGGTGGTGGATGATCACGATATGGGTGTGACCCATGTGATCCGTGGCGATGACCACCTGAACAATGCCGCGCGTCAGATGATGATCTATGACGCGATGGGCTGGGACGTTCCGGTCTGGGGCCATATCCCGCTGATCCATGGCGGCGACGGCAAGAAACTCAGCAAACGCCACGGTGCGCTTGGCGTCGAAGAATATCAGGCAATGGGCTACCCGGCAGCGGGCATGCGCAACTATCTGGCGCGACTGGGCTGGAGCCACGGCGATGATGAGTTCTTCACCGATGCGCAGGCGCAGGAATGGTTCGGCATGAACGGCATCGGCAAATCGCCGGCCCGGTTTGATTTCAAAAAACTGGAAAACCTCTGTGGTCAGCATATGGCTGCAACGGATGATGCTGCAGTGCTGCATGAGCTGGAGGCTTTTCTGGCCGCAACCGGCGAAGAGGCGCTGACCGACGCGCAGAACGTAGTTCTACGTAAGGCGCTCTATTGCACCAAGACCGGTGCAAAAACCTTCCCTCAACTCATTGAAAAATCACGCTTTGCCCTGGCAAGCCGGCCAATTGACGTTGAGGAAAAGGCGGCAAAACACCTGGATGATGTATCCCGTGGTATACTGAAGGAATTGACGCCGCATTTGCAAAATGTTAGCTGGACGCGTGACGAACTGGAGGCCACGGCCAACCAGTTTGCCGAAGCGCAGGGGATGAAGTTCGGAAAACTCGCCGGACCGTTGCGTGCCGCTCTTGCTGGGCGCGCTGCTACCCCTAGTGTCTTTGACATGATGCTGGTCCTCGGGCAGGACGAAACACTTGCCCGTCTGACCGACGCCGCAGGCTGACAGCGGGGACCAAACGGTCCCTCCTAAATGCCAAAACGGCCAACAAAATAGTGCAACGCCGCGCGCCCGTCCGGGCGCGCTGAGCCATGTGATGAAGGGAAAACCATGACGGAATCGACCAAAAGCGCAACGCTGACGTTTGACGGGAAAACTTTGGAATTGCCAATGTTCAGCCCCACGGCTGGCCCCGATGTGATCGACATCCGCAAGCTCTACGCACAGGGCGGCGTCTTCACTTACGATCCGGGCTTCACCTCGACCGCGTCCTGCGACAGCACCATCACCTATATCGATGGTAACAAAGGTGAGCTGCTGCACCGCGGCTACCCGATCGATCAGCTGGCCGGTCAGTCGCATTACCTCGAAGTGTGCTACATGCTGCTTTACGGTGCGCTGCCGACCGCGGCTCAGCTGGAAGAGTTTGAGACCACGATCACCCGCCACACCATGATCCACGAGCAGATGCACAACTTCTTCCGTGGTTTCCGCCGGGATGCACACCCGATGGCGATCATGGTGGGTGTTGTTGGCGCCATGGCTGCCTTCTACCACGACTCGACCGATATCTCGGATCCGCGCCAGCGTGAGATCGCATCGCACCGTCTGATCGCCAAGATGCCGACCATCGCTGCGATGGCCTATAAATACTCGATCGGTCAGCCCTTCGTCTATCCGCGCAACGATCTGGATTACGCTGCAAACTTCCTGCATATGTGCTTCTCGGTGCCTGCAGAACAGTATGAAGTGAACCCGATCGTCAGCCGCGCGATGGACCGTATCTTCACGCTGCACGCCGACCACGAACAAAACGCTTCGACCTCGACCGTACGTCTGGCATCGTCCTCGGGTGCCAACCCGTTTGCCTGTATCGCTGCTGGCATCGCCTGCCTCTGGGGCCCGGCGCATGGTGGTGCAAACCAGGCCTGTCTGGAAATGCTGAAAGAAATCGGCTCCGTCGATCGTATCCCGGAATTCATCGAACGCGCCAAAGACAAGAACGATCCGTTCCGTCTGATGGGCTTTGGTCACCGTGTCTACAAAAACACCGACCCGCGTGCGAAGGTTCTGAAAGAATCCGCCGACGAAGTGCTGGAACTCTTGGGCGTCGAAGACAACCCGCTGCTGCAGGTTGCCAAAGAGCTGGAGCGCATCGCACTGGAAGACCCCTACTTCATCGAGAAGAAACTGTTCCCGAACGTAGACTTCTACTCGGGCATCATTTTTGAGGCCCTCGGCTTCCCGACCTCGATGTTCACCCCGATCTTCGCGCTGTCGCGCACCGTCGGCTGGGTCTCGCAGTGGAAAGAAATGATCGCAGATCCTCAGAACAAAATCGGCCGTCCGCGTCAGCTGTATCTGGGTGAGACCAACCGCGACTACGTGGATGTTGAAAACCGCTAATATTCCAGCGGATCAAAGATTTAGGGGTCGCCTTCGGGCGGCCCTTTTTCATTGCGGTGCCAAACCATTAAACCTTCTGCGTGACCAAGGATCGAATAACGTCCTCATGAACGTCCACTTTCTGGGCGATGTCCCGGATGTTGTCGGAGACGAGAAAATCCACATCGGGCCACGACTCCCACATCTTTTGCTGCATTGAGGTCAGGCCACGGCTAATTTCGGTTGGGCAGTAGTATGTTACACACCACGTGGTGCCGGGCTGATAGAACATCCCATAAAGATCTTCCATCTGCCGCCGGCGCAGGTCCAGATCAAGTTCAGCGCTCTGAATGCGGGAGAAATCCAAAACAGAACGCAAGCCGCGCCGGATGAGAGGATCGCGCCGGTAGTCAGCCAACAACTGACTTGTATGAACTGTATGGTGATGACCGAAATAACGCGCATAATGCAGCTGATACTGAGGCAAAACAGTATAGGTCACACTCATCACCACATCCTCTCGAATGAAACTACACAGGCAACCTCAGCTTACAAACGGAGAAAGTGGCAAGTCACTGAAATATTGAGGAAATAACACCCAAGGATGTTTTAACCTCAGAACGGAGCGCTCTTCGCTTGAAATAGGATGATCCAAGGTTACCGCGTAGCATAGCTAGCACGTGTTAAAGATATGTTACGTCGTTGGCCGTTGCAGAATCATATCGACGAAATCCAGCGGCTCGTTCAGGATCTGGGCCAGCTCTTCGCGGGTCTTCGCCACCTGAAAACTGACCCCCTCATATTCCGCCCACATCTTGGCGGTCATGGCGGTCAGGCTTTGGCTGACCTTATTCGGGCAATAGTAGACGATGGGCCAATCTTTCGCTGGATCTTTCAGCAAGGCACACAGCTGATCCATCTGTTGGCGTCTCAGGTCAATGTCAATCTTGGCGCTTGTCAGATGTTCACAGTCGATCATGCAGCGCATACCGGGCCTGACCATCGGATCCAACCGGTAATAAGGCAACAGATCTTCGGTCTGACGTGTGTGATGGTGCCCCTCATAACGCACGTAGAGAAGGCGTTGTTTTGGATAAACTTGATAACTTGCGGGCATTCCACCCCCATGTACTAAGCTGCCTTCACGGCATCACATTTTCATTTTATTCAATGTCTAAATTAAGTGATCCTATGTTGCGACATTTCAAGCGACCGAAAAAGATTTACCTAAAACTCACCTTAAAACGCCGACCTTTCACAACAAAGGGCGCCCCTCATGGAGCGCCCTTTGACAGCATTTGCTTGGCATTAGCGGCCTTCGTAATGCGGCGGGCGCTTTTCCAGGAAGGCCACAACACCTTCTTTGAAATCACGGCTCTGACCGCAGGTGCCTTGCTTGCGACCCTCAAGTTCCAGCTGCTGTTCCAGCGAGTTGTCCCAGCTGCCCCGGATGGCTGATTTGATGTGTTCATAGGCCAGGGTCGGGCCCTTGGCCAGGTGCAGCGCACGGGCTTTGCAGATCGCGGTAAATTCGGCGTCCGGCACCGCTTCCCAGATCAGGCCCCAGTCATCTGCCTGACGGGCCGAGATCTTATCAGCGAACAGCGCAGCACCCATCGCCTTACCCATGCCCATGTTGCGGGTCATCCAGTAGGTGCCGCCAGCGTCAGGGATCAGGCCAATGCGCGAAAACGCCTGCAGGAAATAGGCACTTTCCTTGGCGATCACCACGTCCGCCGCCAGCGCCAGGTTCGCCCCTGCCCCGGCTGCTGCACCGTTCACCGCGCAGATGGTCGGGATCGGGCAGTCATAAATCGCTTTCAGCATCGGGCCGTATTCGTCCCGCAGGGTGCGTTCCAGATCCAGATTGTTGGCATTGGCGCGGGCGCTCAGATCCTGACCCGAGCAGAACGCCTTGCCCGCGCCGGTCAGCACCAGAACCCGTGCCTTGCCCGCCGCTTCTTGCGCCGCATGGGTGATTTCAGCCCGCATCTGGGTGTTCAGCGCGTTCATTTTATCTGGGCGGTTCAGCGTCAAAATCGCCACGCCGTCTTTGGAAATCTCAAGCTTAATTGTTTCGTATTCCATGGGCTCTCCCTCTTCTTGAGTGCAACTTAGGTGACCCAACGGTCAGTTAAAACCCAAACGCGGCGTTATTCGTCGAGAATTTGCTTGAGACGTTCTTTTTCTTCATCTGAGAGGGCCGCGACCACCGGCTCCGGCGTCTTTTCGCGCCGCCGCAGGAAGCTGAAACCGATGCCAAGCCCCAGCACCAGCATGATCGGCCCAGCCCACCACAGGATCCAATTCGCCCCCCGGCTGGTCGGGTTCAGCAGCACATATTCGCCATAGCGATCAACCACATAGTCGATCACCTCACCGTTGCTGTCGCCCTCCACCAGCCGTTCGCGCACCAGCAGACGCAGGTCACGCGCCAGTTCGGCATTGGAATCGTCGATGTTTTCGTTCCGGCAGACCAGACACCGCAGATCCTTGGAGATATCGCGCGCCCGTTCTTCCAACACCGGATCGGCCAGGATCTCATCCGGTTGCACCGCGCCGGCCGGTGTGACGCTCAGCGCTAAGGCCAGCGTCACGGCCATGGGTTTTACGAAACGCATCATTCTGCAGGCACCCCGACAGCTTTGGTTTTGCGCGCGCCAGCGGCGACACGGTGACGGCGGTCAGATAGGCTCAGCAAGCCGCCAAAGGCCATCAGGATGGAGCCGCCCCAGATCCAGTTGGCCAAGGGTTTGTAGTAGCTGCGCACCGCGTAGCCCCCACCTGCCTGTTCGTCGCCGATCACGACGTAGACGTCGCGCAGGAACCCATTGTCGATCCCGGCCTCGGTGGTGGGCATACGCGCCACCGGGTAGACCCGTTTTTCAGGGTTCACGACCGAAATGACCCGATCCCCTTTGCGGATGGTGACCCAGCCCATTGTCGACAGGTAGTTGGCGCCTTCGACCTCCTCCACCCGGTCCAACGACAGGGTGAAGCCAGCGATCTCAAACCTTTCGCCGATCTGAACCACACGGATGTCTTCCTGTTCCCAGGCCATCAGCCCCGAAACCCCAAGGAAAACGATGCCAACACCCGCATGGGATACCGCCTTGCCCCAATCCGCGCGGGGCAGACGTTTCAGCCGGGCAAAGCCGCCTTTGCCGGTGCGCGACCACAGATCAACCGCAGCGCCCGCCACCAGCCAAGTGCCCAGGAACATGCCGATGGGGCCCAGCAGTGTCCGCTCAGTTTGAATGGCCCAGGCCAGCCCCATCACTGAAAGCGCCAGCACAAGCGCCGGGATCAGCGGCTTGAAGCTGCGTGCGATCCGGGCCCGTTTCCACGGCATGATGGCGCCCAATGGCAATAGCAGCGCCAACACCACCATAAAGGGGGTGAAGGCCATGTTGAAAAACGGTGCACCGACCGACAGTTTACGGCCCATCGCCAGTTCGGCCACCAGGGGCCAGATGGTTCCGATGAAGACCACAAAACAGCTGACCGCCAGCAGGATATTGTTCATCACCAGCGCGCTTTCGCGGCTGACCATGGAAAAGATGCCCTTAGCCTCCATCACGCTGGCACGTGCCGCATAAAGCGTTAGCGCCCCGCCCATGAAGACGGCAAGGATCATCAGGATGAACACGCCGCGTTCGGGATCATTGGCAAAAGCATGCACCGAGGTGATCACACCCGAGCGTACAATGAAGGTCCCGATCAGCGAGAAGCCGAAGGCCATGATCGCCAGGAGGATTGTCCAGCTTTTCAGCGCTTCACGCTTTTCCACAACGATGGCCGAATGCAGCAGCGCCGCCGCAATAAGCCATGGCATGAAGGAGGCGTTTTCGACCGGATCCCAGAACCAGAAACCACCCCAGCCCAGCTCGTAGTAGGCCCACCAGGATCCCAGCGCGATGCCGATGGTCAGGAACAGCCAGGCCGCCAAGGTCCAGGGCCGCACCCAGCGGCCCCATGCGGCATCGACACGGCCCTCAATCAGCGCGGCCACCGCGAAGGAGAAGGTCATCGAAAGGCCCACATAGCCCAGATACAGGAACGGCGGGTGGAAGGCCAAACCGGGGTCCTGCAACAGCGGGTTCAAGTCCTGCCCATCCATCGGCGGCATCGCCAGCCGCAGGAACGGGTTGGAGGTGAAGATGATGAAAGCAAAGAACGCGACCGCAATCGCTGATTGCACCGCCAGAACCCGCGCGCGCAGCGTTGGCGGCAGGTTGCCGCCAAACCAGCTGGCACAGGCGCCAAACAGCGTCAGGATCAGCACCCAAAGGAGCATCGAGCCCTCATGGTTGCCCCAGACACCCGACACCTTGTAGAGCATCGGTTTCAGCGAGTGCGAGTTCAGCACCACCAGCTCGACAGAAAAGTCTGACGTGACAAAGGCATAGGTGAGCGCTGCAAAGGAAAAAGCGGTAAGCAGAAACTGCGCATTTGCTGCAGGTTCTGCCAGTGCCATCCAACCCGGCCAGCGCTTTGCGGCCCCGACAAGGGGGACAACAGACTGCACTATGGCGACCAGGAAGGCCAGGATAAGGGCGAAGTGACCGAGTTCTGTAATCATGCCCTTATTATAGGCGCAAGCGGCGGTCCGGCCAATCGCAATCGGCAATAGAAAAGGATCACATTGTCGCGGGGCCTCAGCCTTGATCCTGACGCGCCTGCTGCCAGGCCGCCAACGCCGGATTGTCGGTTGGGGTGGCACGCTCCTCAGCCACGGGTGCCGGCGGCAGCTGCGCAGCGATTTGGGGCAGTTGCGCCAATGTCTGGCCCAGCCGCAGCTGAAACGCCTGCCCCTTCGCCTGATGGCGCGCCCCGAAGTAGAAGCTGACGATCACCCCCAAAAGCCACCACAGCGGTTCCGGCACCAGCGCAATGCCCTGCATCCGGGCCGCAAACCACTGCGGATCCACCATCGCCGCAACAAACAGCGCCAGCGTGCCCAGGGCCAAGCCCGGCCGCGGCAGGCGGTTCAGGCCATCAATCAGCCGGTCAAACAGCCCGCGGCGATCCCGGGCAAACTCGGCCGCGAATTGCTGCAGGGCGGCCTGTTGCATCACCTGCCCGCGCTGCGCGCCGCTCTCCGCGTTTTCACGAAACACCTCAACCGTCCGGCGCATTTCACCAGCGCCGCCGCCAAACAGCCCCTCGAGCATCCGCAGGATCAGCCCCATGCCGCAACCCTCCGGTCAAATTCATCCTGGGTCAGGTGGTAGCGTGGATCGATAAACTCTTCCGCCCGTTTGATCCAGCCGCCTTTGCCGCCCTTGCGGCTGCGGGCGTATTTGCGCGAGGCCGGACGCTGATCGGCCAGCCGGAAATAGTAATTGCGCCGCGCAATCCCATAGGCATCGGCCAGATGCTGCGGCGCCACCCGCGCGGCGGCTTTGGTCGCGGCGACGGTCTGCGGCCCGATCACCCCGTCAACGCTGACCTGCTGACCCATCTGGCCCAGCAACCGCTGCAGGATCTTCACCGCATTGCCGCCTGCGTTGACATACATGTCAAACACAGACGGCTGCAGCACCATCGGCAGCTGATCGATGCCCGGCGCCTGATAGTAGTGTTGCAGGTAGATCTCCACCGCGCGGGTCTTGGTGATGCGGCGCAGGTCGCTGCCATCAACGTCCCCATCGCCATCCAGATCGATGCCCAACCGGCGCAGCGTGCCCAGGGTCACCCCATGTTTGGTCATGCCACCGGGGTCATCGAGGTCATTCACATAGCCCCCTTCGCGGGCCACAATTTCACGTGCGATTTGCCTGACGTCCAACATGACACCCCCCGAAAATGAGAATGACCTCACCCTAGGGGCAATGGGTTAACAGGGCTGAAAGGCGCCGCGCGATACGGGCCTGTTAGGCCTCAGGCTCCACATAAACACCCTGTTCCTTCAGGGCATCCATGACCTCTTTGGGCATGTAGGTTTCATCATGTTTAGCAAGAATTTCAGAGGCTTCGAAGATACCGTTGATGTATTTTCCGGTGCCGATCATGCCTTGGTTTTCCTCAAACAGATCCGGCAGGATGCCGCTGTAGGTGACGGGCACCACACCGTTGCCATCGGTGACATTAAAGGTGATCGCCTGCCCCTGACCGCGCACCAGCGAGCCCTCTTCGACCAGGCCACCGATACGGAAAGTTTCGGAGGCGCTTGGCGGGCTGGCCAGCACCTCGGACGGGGAGCGGAAGAAGTTGATGCCATCGCGCATCGCATAGCCAATCAGACCGGTCGACAGAGCCAGTGCAACGATCGCAATCGCGATCACCTGTATCCGACGTTTCTTTTTCAGGCCCTTCATCTTGCTGGCTCCTTCGCGCGCGTCTGTCTCTGGCTCTTCACTTAACAAATGCGCGTCCCCGCACAAGGGAACGCGCCTGCGACCGATTATCCCGGTTATGCTAGCACAAGCTTTGCCTTGAATGGTGTCGCGGGTCAAACAACCGGCATTATGCCGCGTCGAATTTGATCTCGCGCCGCAGGAACTGGGTGGCGCGGGTCGACACGGTGACCGGGTTGCCGGAGGTCAGGAATTTACTTTCCTCTCCAGCACCCACCATTTTCGGGTGCCGCTCCAAATAGTCGGCAAGGCTTTCGGCCACCAGATTAGCCTGGCTGTAGACCTTGACGCCCTCCCCCAAAGCCTCCTGAAAGATGTCATGCATCAGCGGATAATGGGTACAGCCCAGGATCGCGGCCTCAGGATGGGGCATTTTGCGTTTCAACGCATCCACATGGCTGCGCACCAAAGCGTCGGCCAGGATCATGTCACCATCCTCAATGGCGTCAACAACACCACCACAGGCCTGCGCCTCCACATCCACGCCGATCGCGCGGAAGGCCAATTCACGTTGGAAGGCACGGCTGGCAACGGTTGCAGGGGTGGCAAACAGCGCAACGTGCTGCACCTCCACCTCACGCGGGGGCGAATTGTCCCCCCATTTGCGTTCGGTCAGCGCCTCAATCAACGGCACAAAGACCCCCAGAACCCGCTTATTTTCGGGGATCCACCCCTCTTGCATACGGCGCAAGGCAGCGGCGGAGGCGGTGTTACAGGCCAGGATCACCAGATCGCAGCCCTCGGCCCACATCCGCTCCACCGCTTTGGTGGTCAACCCATAAACATCATCGGCATCGCGCACGCCATAAGGCGCATGGGCGTTATCACCGTAATAGACGAAAGGAACGTCGGGCAGGCGTTTGCTGACGGCATCCAGAACCGTCAATCCACCAAGCCCTGAATCGAAAATGCCAACTGCCATCTATGTGCCTGCCTCTCTTGGTCGGGGCCGCGTGGTCCCCGCTGTTAGCGAGATTGTCGAGTTTCTTTGAACGCCTTCTGACGGGCCAGAAACTCGGCCTTGTGCTTGTCCTCAAATTCGAACCCGTATTCTCGGGTTTCAATCGGTCTTGGCGACAGATCGTAGGTGGATTTGCGCAGGAAATCCATCAGCTCTTTGCTGTCACCGGCCCGTGCGCGGATTTCTTCTGCCTTGATCGGCTCACCCACAACAACCTTCACCGGGGTGTCGACGCGTTTGGCAAATTCCTTGATCAACAGACCCATCCGCAGCGTGTAATGCATGTGGCTGGCGATCTGGAACAGGCGCGAGGTGTTGCCATCAAAGAAGACCGGCACAACGGTGGCGCCGGATTTGGCGATCATCCGGGCGGTGAAGTTGCGCCAATGCGGATCCATCGGGTTTGAGAAGGGCCGCGCCGAGGTGCTGACCGTGCCGCCCGGAAAGATGCCAACAGCACCACCGGCTTTCAGGTATTGTTCGGCCTCTTTGCGGGTCTGCAGGTTCAGTTTGACCGCCGCGCGATCCTCATCAAAGGAAATCGGCAGAACAACCTTGTTCAGATCCTCAGATTTGCGGAACACCCGGTGGGCCAGAATACGGAAATCCCGGTCACGGCGTTCTGAAAGGATATGGCCCATCATCAGGCCATCCAGAATGCCGTAAGGGTGGTTGGCGATCAGGATCAACGGCCCCTCCGCCGGGATGTTTTCCAGCGATCCGCCAATCACATCCAGCGACAGCCCGTAGCGTTCCACCATCACCTGCCAGAAGTCCGCACCGTTTTCCACGTCGCGCTCATAACCAGAGGCACGTTTGATCATACGGATCCGACCGGTCATGTTTTCCAGCGTCCGGATCAGAGCGCGGCCACCTTTGGTGCGCCCCGCATAGGAGTAGGAGATGTCACGAGCGATATGTCTTTTCGAGGCCATGGAGGAGAGCCGCCTTGATAGTTCCTGCGTGTTTGAAAGGGCGTTTAACAGCCCCTGCCCCCTAGTTTCAACAGAAACCGGGAAAATGCGGGGTGGCAAAAGTGTAGCAGCAGAGCCGTTAGCGCCACCGATCATGCACCCTGTGGGGCCTAAGCGACGATCTGAGGCTTGCGCCCGCTCCCAAGCGGGCGGGATCCCCACCGATGCTTTGACGCAGGTCCGTCAATGGAAACTCTCAGCTCTGGCAATCTAAACGATCGAAAGGAGAAACCCGCGCAAGGGGCATAGTCGGTGCCTGCCCCAATGCCCACCAAGACAGCAGAGCTGCTTAGACAGGCCCCATTCTAGGGTCACACATCATAAGCTACGGCGATGAACCTAATCATTTCTTGTCGAAAAATCAGAAAAACGGGTTAATGTTTCAATGGTTTCGTGTAACAGGGCGCTTCACATCGGGAAATTGTCGAAATGGATTGGGACAAGCTTAGAATTTTTCACGCGGTTGCCGACGCAGGCAGCCTCACACATGCCGGTGATGTGCTTCACCTGTCACAATCGGCTGTGTCTCGTCAGGTGCGCGCCCTCGAAGAGAGCCTGAACGCCACCCTGTTTCACCGTCACGCACGTGGTTTGATTCTCACCGAACAGGGGGAATTGCTGTTTGACGCCACCCGCGCCATGGCCAAACGCCTGGACGCCGCCGCCGCGCGGATCCGCGACAGTGAGGAAGAGGTCTTTGGTCAGCTGCGGGTGACCACAACCATTGGCCTTGGCACCCTGTGGCTGGCCCCGCGCCTGCCCAAGCTTTATGAACAATATCCCGACCTCAATATTGAGCTGATGCTGGAAGAGCGGGTGCTGGACCTGCCAATGCGCGAAGCGGATGTTGCCATCCGGATGAAAGAGCCCAGCCAGGCCGATCTGATCCGCAAGAAACTGATGGCGGTTCGGATGCAGCTTTTTGCCTCCAAGGAATATCTGGAGCTGAACGGCCACCCCGCCGCCATTGAGGATATCGGGGAACATCGTCTGGTCTGCCAAAACACAAATTCCCCGCAAGTGGGCGCCAGTTCCAACCTTGTGGGCCATCTGATGACCTATGATGTGAAATCGACCCTCATGGTAAACAACTACTTCGGGGTGCTGCAGGCGGTGGCCAACCATCTGGGAATTGGTGTTCTGCCCAACTATCTGAGCCAGGATTTCCCGAATCTGGTGCGGGTATTGCCGGACGTGCAATCGGTCGAAGTGCCCGTATATCTGGCCTACCCGGAGGAATTGCGGCATTCCAAGCGCATCTCGGCCTTCCGTGACTTTGTTCAGGAAGAGATTATCGCCTACCGCAAACAGATGAAAGATCAGTCAGTTAGTTAGGTTTTGGCTGAGCCATGCATTGGATGCATAACAGCCATGATGCATCTGCGGCATTATGGTGCTTGAACGATTCATTTCTGATGCCTATTTCAGCACTCGACGGTGACGACGATCAAACTCTCGCCACTTTCATACCTCCCTGTTGGACTTTGGCCGAGCTTAGTGCTCGGCCTCTTTTTTTGTCCAATCCCCATTGGCGCAAATCGGGTCAAGCCCATCTTCATCGGTGTGTCTGGCGGCGCGGTTGCGGGCCTCCGGCGGGAGTATTTGGGGAACATTGAAAGCGCTGCCGGGGTGCCAGGAGGCAAAAACTGCGCATCTGCGGCAAAGAAGCGGCGTTTCCCGACCTTTGCCCCCTTCCCCAAATCCGCCCCGTGCCTTAAAGAGGCGCGCAAATAGCGCCTGCTGGAGAGTGACCGGATATGCAAGACCCGAGCCTGACCCCCGAATTGATCGAAGCGCATGGGCTAAAGCCCGATGAGTATGAGCGCATCCTTGAGATCATCGGGCGAGAGCCAACCTTCACCGAGCTGGGCATCTTCTCGGCCATGTGGAACGAACACTGTTCCTATAAATCGTCGAAGAAATGGCTGCGCACCTTGCCGACCGAAGGCCCGCAGGTGATCTGTGGCCCGGGCGAAAACGCCGGTGTTGTAGATATTGGCGACGGTCAGGCCGTCATCTTCAAGATGGAAAGCCACAACCACCCCTCTTACATCGAACCCTATCAAGGTGCCGCCACCGGTGTTGGCGGCATTTTGCGTGATGTCTTCACCATGGGCGCGCGTCCCATTGCGGCGATGAACTCGCTGTCGTTTGGTGAAACCGGCCACCCCAAGACCCGCCAGCTGGTGCATGGTGTGGTCGAAGGCATCGGCGGCTACGGCAACTGTTTCGGCGTGCCGACTGTGGGCGGCGAAGTACGCTTCCACCCGGCCTATAACGGCAACTGCCTGGTCAATGCCTTTGCCGCGGGCCTGGCCGATGCCGATAAGATCTTCTACTCCGCCGCCTCAGGCGTAGGTATGCCGGTGGTCTACCTCGGCGCCAAGACCGGCCGTGACGGGGTTGGCGGGGCGACCATGGCCTCGGCCGAGTTTGACGACACCATTGAGGAAAAGCGTCCCACCGTTCAGGTTGGCGACCCCTTTACCGAAAAACGCCTGATGGAAGCCACGCTGGAGCTGATGCAGACCGGCGCGGTGATCTCAATCCAGGATATGGGCGCGGCGGGTCTGACCTGTTCGGCCGTGGAAATGGGCGACAAGGGCAAGCTGGGCGTAAAGCTGAACCTCGAAGACGTGCCGCAGCGCGAAGAGAACATGACAGCCTATGAGATGATGCTGTCGGAATCTCAGGAACGTATGCTGATGGTTCTGAAACCGGAACTGGAAGCCGAAGCGCGCGCCGTTTTCGAAAAATGGGATCTGGATTTCGCCATCGTTGGTGAAACCATTGCTGAGGACCGCTTCCTCATCCTGCACAATGGCGAGGTGAAAGCCGACCTGCCGCTGTCACCGCTGTCGGGCCGCGCGCCGGAATATGACCGCCCCTGGGTGGAAACCGAAGTGGACGCGGAGCTGGGAGATATTCCCGCGGTGGATCCCATCGACGGGCTGAAGGCGCTGATCGGCTCGGCCAACTACGGGGCCAAACAGTGGGTTTATCAGCAGTATGACTCACAAGTGATGGCAGATACCGTGCAGGCGCCGGGTCTGGGCGCAGGCATCGTGCGGGTGCATGGCACCGAAAAATCGCTGGCCTTCACCTCGGATGTGACACCACGCTATGTGCGCGCCAACCCGGTTGAGGGCGGCAAACAGGCGGTGGCGGAAACCTACCGGAACCTGACCGCCGTGGGCGCCACCCCGCTGGCCACCACCGACAACCTGAACTTCGGCAACCCCGAAAAGCCTGAGATCATGGGCCAGTTTGTTGGCGCGATCAAAGGCATCGGCGAAGCGGTTGCAGCGCTGGATGTGCCGATCGTTTCGGGCAACGTCTCGCTCTACAACGAAACCGACGGTCAGGCGATCCTGCCGACCCCGACCATCTGCGCCGTGGGTTTGATCGAAACGCCGGAACAGGCGATCATCGGCACCGCACGAGACGGCCATGTGGCCCTGCTGGTGGGCGAAACCGCAGGCCACTTGGGTCAGTCGGCCCTGCTGGCCGAGGTGTTCAACCGTGAAGACGGCGACGCCCCGCATGTGGATCTGGCGGCTGAGAAACGCAACGGTGATTTCATCCGCGCCAATGCCGAATACATCCGCGCCTGTTCCGATCTGGCAGACGGTGGCTTGGCGCTGGCGGCCTTTGAAATGGCTGAGGCGGGTGAGGTTGGCGTTCAGATCGACGTGGCGGATCAGGCGCTGCTCTTTGGTGAAGATCAGGCGCGCTACCTCCTGGCCTGTAACTTCGATCAGGCCGAATGGCTGATGGGCGAAGCGGCCAAGGCCGGCGTGCATATCGAAACCGTGGGCAAGTTCACCGGCGATACGGTGAAGCTGGGCGGATCCGCGGCACCTCTGGCTGAGTTGGCGGAACAGTTCCGCGCCAGCTTCGAAGCTGCGGTTGGCTGATCCCATGGCGATCGAGCACCCCAATTTGCCGGTGCTCACTGAAAACTGTGAAAGCTGCGCAGCGCTTTGCTGCGTGGCTTATCCATTTGATGCGGATGAGGATTTTGGCCTTCTGAAAGAGGCAGACAGCCCCTGCCCCAATCTGGGTTGCGATTTCCGCTGCACTATCCACAAAGACCTGAAGGTCAAAGGATTTGGCGGCTGCGTCGCCTATTCCTGCGCAGGCGCCGGTCAGCGGATCACACAGGAGCTGTTTCCCGGTGAAACCTGGCGCGATGATCCCGATCTGATCTACCACATGGCCCACGCACTGCGGGTGATCCGGCCCATCCATGAGGCCCTGTTGCTGCTGCAGGAGGCCGCCAAACTGCCGCTGCCTGCCGCCGCCCTAGACGAAGGTCGCGCCTTGATGGTGGCGATGTGCCCGGCCGAAGACACCTCGGTCCACGATTTCGAAGAACCCGAGGTGCAGGAGGCATTGGCCGATGTCCCCCGCTACCTGCAGTCCCTGGCGGCCTATTTGTGATCTGGGTGACCTAAAACAACTGGACCCGAAAAAGATGCCCCTTCTCTGTCTCTTTTTGACGCAAGCCCCGGGGGGAACGCTTGCACCCGGCCTCGCTGCGCCCTAGATTTCCCTCAAGACCAAAGAACACCCGGAGGGCCCGATGGCCGTATACGCACAGGAACTGGAAGACATGCTGCGCGAGGCGTTTCCAGGCGCCGCTCAGATCGTTGTAGAAGGCACCGATGGCAAACATATGTCCGCAATGATCGTGGATGAGAGCTTTCGTGGCAAAAACCGTGTGCAGCAGCAACGCGCTGTCTATGCGGCGCTGAAAGGCAAGATGGATGGCCCCAACGGCGAATTGCACGCCTTGGCCCTGACCACCAAAGCACCGGAGTGATGGACGAGCTCATATGGTGGCCATTCGCAAAGGCGTTGATACTCATTATCGACCTTGCCTACATGCTGATGGTTCCCATATGTGGCTGCAGAAATTTGCTAAAATATGGACCTAGGTTCTGGCGGGTTGAGCGGCAAATCCGATGGCGCGCCTGGAAACGGAGAATAAGATGACTGACGCAAACACCCGCATCGACGAAACCGTCAAAGCCAACACCGTGGTGCTTTTCATGAAGGGCACCAAGGACATGCCGCAATGTGGCTTCTCCAGCCGTGTGGCGGGCGTGCTGAACTACATGGGTGTGGATTACACCGATGTGAACGTGCTGGCCGATGATGAGATCCGCCAGGGCATCAAGGATTACTCGGACTGGCCGACCATCCCGCAGCTTTACGTAAAGGGTGAGTTTATCGGCGGCTGTGATATCGTGACCGAGATGACCCTGTCGGGTGAGTTGGACGCGCTGTTTGACACCAATGAGGTGGTCTACTCCAAAGACGCCGCCGACAAGATCCGCGAAGCAAACGCCTGATCGGCGCCCCGCACGGGGTCTAAAGGTGCAGGAGGTCTAGATGGCAAAACCACCCGCCGCGCTGCATCGTCTCTGGGTTCATCACAAACCCACAATGATCATGATGGTGGCCGCAATTGCGGCTGCCGTTTTTTTTGGCGTTCAGGTCAATGACCGCGGTCGCGACTGGCGCGATCGCCCGGCAGAGGCCGCCCCGATTGAGCCTTGGATGACCGTGCGCTTTGTGGCTCGCAGCTATCTGGTGCGCCCCGCGCTGATCAGCGATGCCATCGGCGCGGAGAAGATCCGCTGGAAACTCAGCCTTGAGGAACTGGCCGCGCTACAGGGTCGCCCGGTTGAGGATCTGATCGCCGACATTGAGGCGTTTCTGGCCGAACACCGCCCACCCCGCCGTGAGCCGCGCGGGCAATGACCGAGACGCTGCTCACCATCCTGCCGGATTATGGCGCCTATCTGCTGCTGCTGGTGACTTTGCTGTCCTGCCTGGCCATGCCAATCCCCGCCTCCGTGATGATGATCGCGGCGGGCGGCTTTGCCATGGCGGGCGATCTGACGCTCTGGCATGTGGCGCTGGGGGCGCTGGTCGGGGCCATTCTGGGGGATCAGCTGGGCTTTCACATCGGGCGTCTGGGCACGGGCCATGTGGAACGGATGGAGGCCAAGGGCGGCAAACAGGCTTATGCGCTGAGAAAAGCCACCGCGTTCACCCGGCAACGCGGCATTTGGGCGGTGTTTTTCAGCCGCTGGCTGGTCAGCCCGCTGGGGCCTTATGTGAATTTCACCGCCGGGGCGGCCAAAATGGGCTGGATCGCCTTCACCCTTGGCAGCATCGCCGGGGAAGCCACATGGGTGGCCATCTACGTTGGCATGGGAGCTGGCGCGATGGATCAGGTCGCCTACCTCTGGCCGCTGGTGCGCGACGGCATCGGTTTCAACGCTGCGGTCGCTGTTGCCGTGCTCCTCGGCCTGCGCCTCTGGCACCTGCACCGCGCGCATCAGAAACAGGCGGCGTCAAAAGGCGAGACCCCGGTCAAAGCACAATAGCCCGAGGTGGGATCACGCTGTTACAAACACAAAAGGCGCCCCTGTTGGAGCGCCTTTTAACTGAAAAAACAGCGCCTTAAGCCTCGGCTTTCACCTTATCTTCGATATCACCGGCCAGCGCTTCGGCGCGTGCGGCCAGTTCGGCCAGCGTGTCATTGACGATCTGCGGGATCACCGGCACCTCGATACGCTCAGGCTCGGGCGCAGGGGCCTCCTTCAGGGCAGCCAGTTCGGCTTCTTTTTCTGCAAGCTTGGCCTCGATCTCGGCCAGTTTGTCCTCAACCCCGGCGGTTTTATCCGCCAGCATCAGACCCGCCATCAGAAGCATCCGCGCCTCTGGCAGACGGCCGATTTGTTGCGACAACACGCTGGCTTCGCTGTCCAGCATCTGGGCAGCGGAATGCAGGAAATGCTCCTCACCCTCCTGGCAGGAGACCTCAAACGCACGGCCACCGATGTGAATTTCGACCTCAGGCATCAGGCTTGCTCCTTCTCTTCGGCGCGGGTCAGCAGCGGTTCCATCGCGGTGAGGATTGCACCGCCTTCAGCCGCCTCAGCCTGACGTTCCGCCTGCAGCGCGGCCAGTTCCGCCGCCATTGCCGCATTGATCGCTTCCGGGTCGCTGACGCCAGCGGCCGCGCCCTGACGCAGGGCCACACTGCTGCCGCGCAGCTCTGCCGAAGACTGCCGCAGCGCCTGCAGCGCGCCGTCCAGCTCCGCCATGGAGGTTTTCAGATCGCTCATTGCCAGCTCGGCCTCAGCGTCTTTCTTGTCCAGCTTCAGACGCAGGCTTTTCAGCCGCTCTTCCAGCTGCTGATTGGCCAGTTTTTCATCTTCCAGCTGCTGTTTCAGGGTCGCCAGCTCCTCTGCCGTTGCCGCAGCCTCTGCCGCAGTCTCAACTGCATCCGAGGGGGCCTGATCCGCCCCCTGTTCACTGTCGCTCTCTGCCGTGCTCTCCGCCACTGCAGGACGCGCTGCCAATACGTCCACATCCCGGGCAATCCGGTCCAATGCGGCGGTGATGCGGCGTTCCAATTCGCTGATTTCGCTCATGCGCCTTTTGCCTCTTCTTTTCTCAGGGCGCTCGTTTCATCCGCTCGACGAATCAAAATGGCGCCTGTTCAGCCTCAGAATACCGAATAGAGGGGGAAAATGCGCCCCCCAAGCGGTTTTTGGCCCATTGCAGCGCTTGATATTAACGCAAGGGCTGGTATGAGCAGCGCTAACGAAGC
Organism: Thalassovita autumnalis; assembly: GCF_001458255.1. GTDB lineage: Bacteria > Pseudomonadota > Alphaproteobacteria > Rhodobacterales > Rhodobacteraceae > Thalassobius > Thalassobius autumnalis. The sequence continues at coordinate 156,507 of NZ_CYSB01000025.1, read as the reverse complement.
CCCGATCAAAGGAAGCCACCCGTGGATATCTCTGCTCTGCGTTCTGCCCACCCGGATCACTGGTCCAAGGCCGCGGCCATCCGCACCCTTACCCTGGATGCGATCCGCGCTGCAAACTCCGGTCACTCCGGCATGCCGATGGGCATGGCCGACGTGGCAACTGTGCTGTTCGAAAAGCACCTGAAGTTCGACGCCTCGGCCCCGAACTGGCCTGACCGTGACCGGTTCATCCTGTCGGCAGGCCATGGCTCGATGCTGCTTTACTCGCTGCTGCATCTGACCGGTTACAAGGACATGACCCTGGAAGAAATCAAGAACTTCCGCCAGTGGGGCGCCAAGACCGCAGGCCACCCGGAATATGGTCACGCCGAAGGCATTGAGACCACCACCGGCCCGCTGGGTCAGGGCATCGCCAACGCTGTTGGTTTCGCCATGGCCGAAGAAATTCTGCGCGGCCAGTACGGCAAGAAGATCGTGGATCACCACACCTATGTGATTGCCGGCGACGGCTGCCTGATGGAAGGCATCAGCCAGGAAGCCCTGGGTCTGGCCGGCCGTCATGAGCTGAGCAAGCTGATCGTCTTCTGGGACAACAACAACATCACCATCGACGGCACCGTTGACCTGTCCTGCCGCATCGATCAGGTGCAGCGTTTCAAATCGGCCAACTGGCACGTTCAGGAAATCGACGGTCACGATCCCGAAGCCATCGACGCAGCGATTGTTGCGGCGAAAAAGGCTGGCAAGCCTTCGATGATTGCCTGCAAAACCCATATCGCACTGGGCTCCGCAGCACAGGACACCTCCAAGGGCCACGGCGCGCTGACCGATGAGAAGCTGATCGCCGACACCAAAGAGGCCTATGGCTGGACCTACGGTCCGTTTGAAATCCCCGCCGACATCAAATCGGCCTGGGAAGCCATCGGATCGCGCGGCGCGGCAGATCGCGCTGAATGGGAAGAGCGTCTGGGCTCCATCTCGGAACGCAAGCAGGCGGAATTCGCCCGCATCTTCGACCGTGACGCGCCCAAGCGTCTGGCCCCGACCATCCGCGCACTGAAAAAGCAGATGAGCGAAGAGCAGCCCAAGCTGGCAACCCGCGCATCTTCTGAAAAAGTGCTGGAAGTTGTGAACCCGATCATGTCCGACACCGTCGGCGGCTCGGCTGACCTGACCGGTTCGAACAACACCAAAACCGGCGACATGGGCATCTTTGACACCGACAACCGCAAAGGACGTTATGTCTACTGGGGTATCCGTGAACACGGTATGGCGGCTGCGATGAACGGTATGGCGCTACACGGGGGCATCCGCCCCTACGGCGGCACCTTCATGGCCTTCACCGACTACGCCCGCCCTGCGATGCGTCTGGCGGCACTGATGCAGATCCCGTCGGTCTTTGTCATGACCCATGACTCGATCGGTCTGGGCGAAGATGGCCCGACCCACCAGCCGGTGGAACATGTCGCTATTTCGCGCGCGACCCCGAACACCTATGTGTTCCGTCCCGCCGACACCATTGAGACCGCAGAAAGCTGGGAAATCGCGCTGACCGCAAAGCAGACCCCATCGGTTCTGTCGCTGACCCGTCAGGGCGTGCCGACCGTGCGGACCAAACACACCACCAAGAACCTGACAGCGCAGGGCGGCTACGTGCTGGCCGACAGCGAAGGCAAACGTCAGGCAATCCTGATCGCCACCGGTTCCGAGGTCTCCATTGCGCTGGCCGCACGTGACCTACTGCAGGCCGAGGGCATTGGCACCCGTGTGGTTTCCATGCCCTGTATGGAACTGTTTGACGCCCAGGACGAAGCCTACCGCAAACGTGTCCTGCCCGCAGGCCCCGTGCGTGTCGGCATCGAGGCTGGCGTGCGTGACGGTGGCTGGGACAAATACCTGCTCGGCAACCGTGGCCGTGAACAGAAACAGGCCTTTGTCGGCATGGAAAGCTTCGGCGCCTCCGCCCCGGCGAACGTGCTCTACGAAAAATTCGGCATCACCGCCGAAGCTGTGGCCGAAAAGGTCAAGGCACTGCTGGGCTAAGCCCGCGGCATCGCCGAAAACAAAAAAAGGCCACGTAACCGCGTGGCCTTTTTCTTTGGCATTGAGTTGGGACATCATTATTATCAGGAAGAGCCCTTACTCCTCAGATCTGGGGCTAAATCTGAAAGGCGCTTAGATGGCATCTCCGGACCTCCTGATCGACGGCATACCGCCCAAGACCCTCGTCACCCTTCCGGAACTAGAAGACCTGGTCGTTGTCGATCGACCAATTGTGTTTTCAATTGGCAAGGCGCAACTGCTTGCACAATTTTCACGTAAAGATAGCGTGTTGATGGTTGAAATTGCCGTGGTTGAACAGGGCGGCGAAGGGGTGCTGCCTACCCTCATTGAAACGATCGAGGCCGCTGCCAAAACGCGACAATACTACGCCATCGAATGGACCGTATTGGCGCGAAACTGTCAGGTCCCAAACCCCAAGCTGATGCGTGTGCTGAAAACACTTGGCTTCGAAGTTCGCCAAACGGTCACCGGCTCAGAATTCTACTGGCACCGCAAATCTATCAACGACTCGCTCTTGAGACGCAGGAGCTAAGGGGCGCTGCCCCCTTGGCCTCACGGCCAATTCCCCCGGAGTATTTAGGGAACGATGAAAGCGCCTTTCAATGTTCCCCAAATACTCACAATTCCGCGCTCAATGGGCTGCAGGCTTCTTTCCGGAAAAGGCGCCGATCAACGGCCCCATCACGCGGGTGGCCAGCGGGATCAGCAACAGCCCCCAGATCAGCCCCAGCACCCCATCCGCAAAGGCGGTGACCGCCCATTCCACAAACCCGTGCAGGTTTTCCGAGACGCCTGAGGCGACCGCGACGGCGATGTTGTGAATGTCTTTGTAGGGATGCGGCATGCCCAGCTCATAAAGCCCGTGGATCATGATCGATCCGCCCACCCAGAGCATCGCGGCGGTGCCGATGATCGACAAAAGCTTCATCAGAACCGGCATGAATTTCACCAGACCACGGCCGAAGCTTTTGGTCAGACCAAGGCTGGCGTTCTGGGCCAAATGCAGACCGACGTCATCCATTTTGACGATCAACGCTACCGAGCCATAAACCGCGATGGTGATCATGATGCCTACAAGGGCCAGAGTGGCGGCCTCCATATAGATGTTGGAGACCTCGATGGCGGCGAGCGAGATGGTCATGATTTCGGCTGAGAGGATGAAGTCGGTCTTGATCGCGCCTTTGACCTTTTCCTCTTCCAAGTGGCCGGGATCTTTGACCGACATATCGGCCTCAATATGTTTGTCACCATGTGGGAAGAGCACGTGGAAGACCTTCTCAGCACCTTCAAAACAGAGGTAGCTGCCGCCAAGCATTAGGAGCGGCGTCACCAGCCAAGGCGCAAAGTTCGACAACAAAAGCGCCAGCGGCAGCAGGATCACCAGCTTGTTGAAGAAGGATCCGCGGGCGATCTTCCAGATGATCGGCAATTCGCGCGCCGGGGCAAACCCCTGCACGTATTTCGGCGTCACAGCGGCATCATCGATGATCACGCCAGCGGTTTTGGACCCCGCCTTGGCAGCCGCGGCGGCGACATCATCCAGACTGGTGGCCGCCACTTTGGCAATCGCTGCCACATCATCCATCAATGCCAGAAGACCGCTCATGAATTCACCTCTTGGAAATGGTCCCCTCAGGGGGGGCTGCAATACGTTAGCGCCAACTTAATCCATTGGTCCTATGACGGAAAGACCATGGTTGCGCCATCGTTAGCGCAACCACCCTATGTTTGCGCCAACATGCTGCAAAACCTGTGTTTTTTATCTTTCCGCAGGTGCAAACCCCGCCTATAGCAGCCCCAAGCAAACCCGAGACAGGAGTCACACTGCCATGACCATCACCGTCGGTATCAACGGATTTGGCCGCATCGGTCGCTGCACCTTGATGCATATCGCTGAAAGCGCACGTGAAGATATCAAAGTGGTCAAGATCAACGCCACCGGCCCGCTGGACACCGCGGCGCATCTGGTGCGCTATGACTCGGTCCATGGCCGTTTCCCCGGTGACGTGACCACCGGCACCGATGAAAACGGTAAAAACTGGATGGATCTGGGTCGTGGCAAGTTTGAGGTCATGTCGACCTACAACATGGATGAGCTGGACTGGAGCGGCGTTGACGTTGTGCTGGAATGCACCGGTCAGTTCAACGACGGTGAAAAGGCCAAAAAGCACATCGAACAGGGCGCCGGCGCTGTTCTGATCTCGGCCCCGGCCAAGAACGTCCAAAAGACCATCGTCATGGGTGTGAACAATGATGAGCTGGTCGCGGGCGACGTGATGATCTCCAACGGGTCCTGCACCACCAACTGTCTGGCACCGCTGGCCAAGGTGCTGCATGAGAAGATCGGCATCGAGTCGGGCATCATGACCACCATCCACAGCTACACCGGCGATCAGCCGACGCTGGACCGTCGTCACAAGGACCTCTACCGCGCCCGTGCGGCGGCCATGTCGATGATCCCCACCTCCACTGGTGCGGCCAAAGCCCTGGGTGAGGTTCTGCCGGCGCTGAAGGGCAAGCTGGACGGCTCCGCTGTACGTGTGCCGACGCCGAATGTCTCGGCCGTGGATCTGACCTTCATCGCAGACCGTGACGTTACCGTGGCTGAGGTCAACGCCATCGTGGCAGAAGCCGCCGCAAATGGCCCGCTGCGGGGCATCCTTGGCTTTGACACCGAACAGAAGGTTTCGATCGACTTCAACCACACCGAAGAAAGCTCGATCTTTGCCCCCGATCAAACCAAAGTCACCGGCGGCCGTCTGGTCCGGGTTCTGGCCTGGTATGACAATGAGTGGGGTTTCTCCTGCCGGATGGCGGATGTGGCGGTGGCCATGGGAAAGCTGCAAAAAGCTGAGGTTGATCCTGAGGCCGTTCGCGGGCATGAATTGGCCTAAGGGCCATTCATCACGGATCAGTTTCATGACCAACCAGATTGCCATCGTTCTTGGCATCATGATCGTCGCCTTTATTGGCGGCGATCTTTTCATGACCGGAGGCGAGACGCTGCTCTACCTCGGTAAGAAGTTTGACGATTTCTTGGAATGGCTGGCGTTCTGGCGCTGAGACGACAGGGCTGCGCTTGCAATTTTATACGCGCTTGAAACCCAATTTTCATTTAGACAGCTGTCTTCGCTACAAAACGATGGGATCAAGACACTTCGGTAAATGATTGAGGGCAGCCCGCGCCGTGGCGCCAGACCATGGGCTCAACAGGGATAGCTGAACATGATACGGCGGATTTCCGGGCGATTGCGCCGGGATTTTCCGGCGTCGCGGCGGCTGGGGCGTTTGTCAGCGGTGACCACCAGATCGTAGCGACAGCCGCGCTGCAGGCGGTTGTGGATATCGGCACGGGTTTGGCCCAGCCAGGGACGCGGAAAGGTCTCTGGCAGGGCAAAGGCGCCATGTGTGGTCAGCACAGCGCCGCAGTAGCCCAGGTAGCTGCGCCGGGGCGCGCGGGAGCGTTTGGCCTCACGCGCGCGGCTTAGCAGGCCACCATCGATGTCTTCCCAACAGTCGCGCGGCGCATCCATCGCGCGCACATCAACAGTGACCACATAGCGGTTGTGGGTGACGGCCCAGATCGCCACGATCAACACCATCGCCCCGGCCGCAAGGGACAGCCACAGGATCAAGCGGCTGACCGGAATGGTGAAAATTGTTTCTTCCTGTTCCGGTGCCTGAATGTCCTGTTTGGCCATTTTTCTACCTGTTGAGTTTCTCCAGCAGCTGTTCACGCACCGCCGGGGTCACGAATTTTGAGATGTCACCACCCAAACGGGCGATTTCTTTTACCAGTTTCGAGGCAATCGCCTGATGCCGGGCTTCGGCCATCAGAAACACCGTCTCTACCGAGCTGTCCAATGCACGGTTCATGCCAACCATCTGGTATTCGTATTCGAAATCCGCGACCGCACGCAGACCACGCACAATCAGCTGTGCACCAACGTCGCGGGCGCAGTCGATCAGCAGGTTTTCAAACGGATGCACAACGATCTCAGTGCCGGTTTGGGCGCTCAACTCGGCGGTTTCATGTTCGATCATTGCCACCCGTTCTTCGAGGCTGAACAACGGCCCCTTGTCACGGTTGATGGCAACGCCGATCACCAAACGGTCCACCAGACCGGCTGAGCGGCGGATGATATCGACATGTCCAAGTGTGATCGGATCAAAAGTGCCGGGATAAAGGCCAATGCGCATGCTGTGCTCCCCCTTGCAGCGCCCTGCCCTAAGGCAAGGCATGTTGGGCCTGAATGTGTTGCGCGCACGCAATATTATTGCGCGGGGAAATGCAAGTGCAATTGCAGCATTTGGTATTTCTACGCAGACAGCCGCCCCCCGGAACGCCACGTCAGACCCGGCCTACTGTGCCAGATCTGACGGGCAGCAGGCTCAGTGCCCCATAATCATGCCTTCCAGCGCGTTACGCTCCATCGACAGCTCTTCCAGCCGGGCAGCCACGACGTCACCAATGGTCACGATCCCCACCAACTCACCATTCTCGGTGATCGGCATATGGCGGAAGCGCCCGTCGGTCATTCGCTGCAGGATCGCATCGGCCGAGTCATTGCGTGAGCCGCAGACCGGGTTTCGGGTCATCAGGTCATCCACCGTTTCCCCCATGCAGCCCGCGCCACGCACCCCAAGGGCCCGCACGATGTCACGTTCGGAAATAATGCCCTCGGCCTGTTTGCCGTCCGAGGAAACCACAACGCCGCCGATCCTTCGTTCTGCCAGGATCTGGGCAACTTCAGCAACACCGGTTCCGGGTGTCACAGTCACCACACCGCTGTCGCCTTTGGCCTTAAGGATCTGATGGACCAGCATGAGCAATCTCCTACACAACAATGATTTGTAGGTTCAGCGTCCCTCACCACAACCCCTGCTGTCAAGGGATCCGCCGCATGAGCGCCTATCCGGATGGCTGGTCGGAGCCCGTCAATGTTCCAACCCTTATTCCTTGCGCCAGTTTTCCAGACGGCTCACTTCGGCCTTCAACCCCTCGCTCAGCGCTGCGGCGAAGCGGTTCATCCGTTCCAGGCGGCGGTCATCCGCATGACGGATCAGATAGAAGCTGCGGGTGAGGCTGATGTCATCGCCCAGAACCTTGCGCAGACGCGGCGCATTGGCCATCGCAAAGCCATGCACCACCCCGATGCCACCGCCGGAGCGGATTGCGTTGAACTGCACTGAGACCGAATTTGAGGCCAGATTGACATGGTCCAGACCCAGCTCAGCCAGGTAATCCAGTTCTTTGTCAAAGATCATATCGGGGATGTAGCCGATCATCCGATGGCCACGTAGGTCTTTCAGCTCCTGAATACGTGGATGCTGGATCAGGTAAGACCGTGCCGCTGCAAGGTAGAGCTTATAGTCGGTGATTTTTTGCACGGTCAGGCGGTTGCTGGCCTCGGGTGCTGACACACCGATCGCCATATCCGCCTCACGTTTGGACAGGTTAAAGACCCGCGGCAGCGCCACGATCTGAATGTCCAGATCGGGGTTCTCCTCAGCGATCTTGTTGCACACCTGCGGCAGCAGGAAGTTAGCACAGCCATCCGGCGCACCGATACGGATCGTGCCGGAAAGGTTGCCCGCCTGCCCTGCCAGTTCCTCCATCGCGCCGCTCATCGCCTGTTCGGCGCGTTCCGCATGGGCCAGCAGCCGCTGACCTGCGTCAGTCAGCGCATAACCTTGGGGTGATTTTGCAAACAGCGGCGCGCCCATCTCTTCTTCGAAGCGCGCCACCCGGCGGCCTACGGTCGCCGGATCCACCTTCAATTCCCGTCCTGCCGCGGACAGGCTTTCCAGCCGCGCCACGGCCAGGAACACCTTCATGTCGTCCCAATTCGGATTCATCACTGCCCCCTCATTTCGCGTCAAAGTCTTGTTTGTTCTGATTTCTTGCCCGTACAGAACTGCGCCGGAGGGCAAGCTGCATTTTTGCAAATCTATTTTGGGAACTTTGGTCTTTCCGAGTGATTTTTGCAAGCCTATGATGCCGGCAATCTTGAAGGAGGACTGTTCCATGCAGGAAATCATGAACTACGTAGACGGTGAAATGGTGCCTGGCACCTCGGGCCGTTACACTGAAAACTGCAACCCTGCGACCGGTGAGCCGGCCAGCAAGGTCCCGCTGGCGACCAAAGAAGAAATGGACGCCATCATTGCCAAAGCCGCAGCTGCACAGCCGGCTTGGGCCGCCACCAACCCGCAGCGTCGCGCCCGCGTGATGATGAAGTTCGGTGCGCTGATCAACGAGCACATGGACGAACTGGCTGAGCTGGTCAGCCGTGAACACGGCAAAACCCTGCCCGACGCGCGCGGCGACGTGCAGCGTGGTCTGGAAGTGGTCGAAGTCTGCATGGGCGCCCCGCACATGCTGAAGGGCGAGTACATGAATGACGGCGGCCCCGGCATCGACCTCTACTCGATGCGTCAGCCGCTGGGCGTTGTTGCGGGCATCACCCCGTTCAACTTCCCCGCCATGATCCCGCTGTGGAAAATGGCCCCGGCGCTGGTTGCCGGTAACGCGATGATCCTGAAACCGTCCGAGCGCTGCCCCTCGACCTCGCTGCGTCTGGCGGAACTGCTGAAAGAAGCAGGCCTGCCCGATGGCGTTCTGCAGGTTGTGAACGGCGACAAAGAAGCCGTGGACGCGATCCTGGACAACGAGGACATTCAGGCTGTTGGCTTTGTGGGCTCGACCCCGATCGCCCAGTACATCTATGGCCGCGCCGCCACCAACGGCAAACGCGCCCAGTGCTTCGGTGGTGCCAAGAACCACATGATCATCATGCCCGACGCAGACATGGACAAAGCTGCTGATGCGCTGGTTGGCGCAGGCTTTGGCGCCGCTGGCGAACGCTGCATGGCGATCTCGGTTGCTGTGCCTGTTGGTGAGAAAACCGCCGACGCCCTGCGCGAACGTCTGGTGCCCCGCATCGAGGCGCTGAAGGTTGGCCCTTACACGTCGGAAGAAGATGTCGACTACGGCCCCGTCATCACCGCACAGGCGAAGGACCGTATCAACGGCCTTATCTCCTCGGGTGTTGAGCAGGGTGCGGAACTGGTCACCGATGGTCGTGATTTCAGCCTGCAGGGTTATGAAAACGGCTACTATGTTGGCCCGACCTTCTTTGACAATGTCACTGCAGACATGGACATCTACAAAGAAGAAATCTTTGGCCCGGTTCTGAGTCAGGTGCGCACCGAAAGCTATGACGAGGCGCTGGACCTGATCATCAAGAACAACTACGGCAACGGCACCTCGATCTTCACCGCAGATGGCGACACCGCGCGTGACTTTGCCAACAAAGTGAACGTCGGCATGGTTGGCATCAACTTCCCGATCCCGGTTCCGCTGTCCTACTTCACCTTCGGCGGCTGGAAGAAATCGGCCTTTGGTGACCTGAACCAGTACGGCCCGGATGCGCTGCGGTTCTACACCAAAACCAAAACCGTCACGGCCCGCTGGTTCTCCGGCATCAAAGAGGGCGGCGAGTTTGCCTTCAAGGCAATGGACTAATTTCTTAGTTCTGCTAAGTTTGACGGCGGCTGATCCTTCAGCCGCTGTTTTTCTTTGGACCATTTTACGATGCCCGCATCGACCACGATCTACCCCGAGTGGAATTTGGTGTTGGTACGGTACTCAGATTACCTTTTAACGATTGAGACCGCTCAGAACTTTGAAAAATACCTGAACCACCGGGATTTCCGGATCAATCAACGCGGCCTGTTTGACCTGAACCGGGTCACCGGCGCGCAGATGGATCTGGTCAAAATGCGCGAGCTGCAGAAATACCGGATGCAAAAAATCGCCCCAAGCGGGGATCCCGTACGCCTGGTGCTGTTTGCTCAAACCGATTTTGGCTGCACCTTTGCCCGCCTTATTGCCAAAACATGGGAACCATCGGGTGCGGAGGTTTCAATTGTAGAAGACAGTGAAGCCTCTGCACTCGCAGAGCTGGAAATCCCCCTCGATGATTTCGCGACCATGGTGCAACAAGACAACTGCCCTTCTGCCGCTGGGTAAATTATTCTTGATTTGGGCAGACTTACCCCGCAAGCTGAGCGCAGAAGAATAACAATACAGGCAGCCCCCCGACGTGACGGTCAGCTTCAAGATCCTGGCGAAAGAAGACATCGTCTATTTCCGTTACAGCGGCCACATTCGTGCTGGGGAAACCAAAGCTTTGCTGGCCGAGCTGACTGTTGATCCTGATTATCACCCGAAATTACAACAACTTGCCGACTTCACCGAAGTTATCTCGGTTGAGTTGGACTATGCCAAGGCAATGCAGGCAATGCGTACCACTTTGGCCGAGTTGAAACAGGTCGACTACCCGCCAACCCCGATCTATCTGGCCCCCACGGATGTGGCGATGAGCTTTGCCAAAATGATCTGCCATCTGTGGGACGGGTTGCCAATGCCGCAGCCGATTATCTGCGAAACCACCGATGAGGCGCTGAGGTTTCTGGATGATCCCGACGGCACGTTACGACAGGTGATCAGTTCCCCCCTGCTGCACTAATCCCCCCGCTTACCCCCCAAGATCCGAAAGACCACTCATGGCCATTGACCTAGACATCCTGTTGCAACGCAATCTTGTGATCATGGTTTGGTCCGGCATCGTAAACGATGACCAAAGCGCCGAGGCGCTGCAGACCTACGCGACCCATCCCGATGCGCGGATTGGTCAGGATATTCTCAGCGACATGAGCGGGGTTGAAACCGGATATTTTGACCTACCTAAACGTTTGGCGCTGCAGGCGTCACTGGACCGGGTTCTAGGACTCGGCGACAAGAACCGCACCATCGTTTACTTTGCGCCAACCCCGCAATCACAGGAATTGGCCGATCAATATGCCGCGCTTTGGGATTGCACACCCTCTGTGACAGCTCATGTCACTGCAAACGAAGCCGAAGCGCTGGCTCTGCTTAAAATTACGGCAGGATCAATCGCGGAAGTACTGGATAGAAATGAATAAATTTGAGCTTTCTACGGTATATCCCGTACTGACCCTTTCGCCTATGAACTGTATAGTTTAGTCCTCGTAAGGTACCGATATCACTTGGTTTCACTCGACCATTTGGGAAGACCGATGCCGCTAGAAATAAGCATTTTGGAAAAATCGGATCTCATGTTCATGCGATCCCACGGATTGGTGACTGACGCGGATTCCATTGCCGCGTTTGAAACCTACGCCACCCACCCTGCGGCCCGCCCGGGGCAAAACATGTTGGCTGACATGTCCGGCATTGAAGAAAGTCGGATCGACTATCAAAAACGGATGGCCCTGCATTCCATCATGGAACCGATCCTAACCATGGGCGGCAAGGCACGCACCTATGTGATGTATGTGCCCGATGGAAAATCCGCTAAGCTGGCCAAGAACTACCTCAGGTTCTGGGAGGCCGTCCCATTGATTGATGTCCATCTGACCGCCAGCGAAAGCGAAGCTTTACTTATACTTCAATTGCCTTATAGGTCTTTTGCTGAAATGATCGCAGCAGAAAAAGACTGACCCCCACGTTTTTTGACTGTGTCTTACCCAAATCACCCTGATTTTTGGAGGACACTAGCGTGCCAGCCGAATTTGAAATCTTTCTTGATCACAATCTGGTCTACGCACGCTATCAAGGTGCCATTGTTGTCGAAGAGATCAGCACACTGATGCTGCGCTACCGCAGCCACGTGGACTATTCCCCACATCAACGCCAACTGATCGATCTGTCCCGGGTCACTCTGGTCAAGCTGGAAATGCCAGCATTCTTGGCGATACAACAACAGGTGTTACAGGCGCAAAACCTGCACGCACCGACAACAAGACTCGTGTTTTTTGCCCCCAATGCCCTGTCACAGGATATCGCCGCAAATTTGCAAAGTTTCTGGGCGCCCTTCCCTTCGGTCCGCGTTTCCATCGCTGAAACCGCCGAAGAGGCCATGCAACACCTGTCGCTGAAGGCGCAGCAAATCCAAGCGCTCATGCAAACCCCGCCGCACCTGAAATCCGCAGAATAATCTCCTTTTTTGCGGCTCATTGCCGTGGCTTTGCCCTTGCAAAACTTCTGTAGGAATTGGAAATTAAACAGGCGTTCAATAATGGACGCCGCATGGGGTTCCCCGTGCCGGCAATGGTTTCGCGCGACACTTACCGGAGGACGAGCCAGTGGATTTTGCACTGACCGAAGAACAATCCGCCATTTTCGACATGGCCAAGGCATTTGGCGAAGAACATATCGCCCCACATGCCCACCAATGGGAAAAAGACGGCACCATCCCCAAAGAGCTGTGGTCCGAAGTGGGCGCGCTGGGTCTGGGCGGCATCTATGTCTCTGAGGAGTCGGGCGGCTCGGGCCTTGGCCGGTTGGATGCCACTTTGGTTTTTGAAGCCCTTTCAATGGCTTGCCCCTCGGTGGCGGCCTTTCTGTCGATCCACAACATGTGCGCCAAGATGCTCGACACCTTCGGCGATGACCATGTGAAGGAACAGTTCCTTGCGCCCGCGATCACCATGGACAAGGTGCTGAGCTACTGCCTGACAGAACCCGGCTCCGGCTCAGACGCAGCGGCGCTGAAAACCCGCGCAGAGCGCAGCAACGAAGGCTACACGCTGAACGGCACCAAGGCCTTTATCTCAGGTGGCGGCTACTCAGACGCCTATGTGGTCATGGTCCGTACCGGCGATGATGGGCCCAAGGGCATCTCCACCGTGGTGGTGGATGACGGCACCGCCGGTCTCAGCTTTGGTGGGCTAGAGGATAAGATGGGCTGGAAAAGCCAGCCGACCCGTCAGGTGCAGTTTGACGATTGCAAAATCCCCGCAGCCAACCTGGTTGGCAGCGAAGGTGACGGGTTCAAATACGCGATGGCGGGTCTGGATGGTGGGCGCCTCAACATCTCAGCCTGTAGTCTGGGTGCTGCACAATCTGCACTGACCGCTACGCTGCAATATATGAGCGAACGCAAGGCCTTCGGCAAATCCATTGACCAGTTCCAGGCGCTGCAATTCCGTCTGGCCGATATGGAGATTGAGCTGCAAGCCGCCCGCACCTTCCTGCGTCAGGCCGCATGGAAACTGGATCAGGGTGCGCCCGATGCCACCAAATTCTGCGCCATGGCCAAACGTTTTGTGACCGAGACCGGATCGAAAGTGGCCAACCAATGCCTGCAACTGCACGGCGGTTACGGCTATCTGGCCGATTATGGTGTTGAAAAGATCGTGCGTGACCTGCGGGTGCATGAGATCCTTGAAGGCACCAATGAAATCATGCGTCTGATCGTGGCGCGGCAACTTCTGGCAGAGAACGCATAACCCATGGCTGACATCCACACCCGTATCGACGGCCAGATCGGCCGGATCACCCTGACCCGTCCCAAGGCGCTGAATGCGCTCAGCTATGAGATGTGCCTTGAGATTGAGAAGGCGCTGGATGCCTGGGCGACTGATGACGCCGTGAAGATGGTTCTGCTGGACGCCGAGGGCGAGCGCGCCTTCTGCGCAGGCGGTGACATCGCCGCCATGTATGAGGCAGGCACCAAAGGCGAATATGAGATCGCCCGCACCTTCTGGCGTGACGAATACCGGATGAACGCCAAGCTGTTCAACTTCCCCAAACCCGTGGCCTCGCTGATGCAGGGGTTCACCATGGGCGGTGGCGTTGGCATTGGCTGTCACGGCTCCCACCGCGTGGTTGGCGAAAGCAGCCAGATCGCCATGCCCGAAACCGGCATCGGGTTGATCCCGGATGTGGGCGGCACCCTGATCCTGGCCCGTGCGCCGGGGCGGATTGGCGAATATCTGGGCGCCACGGGTGGCCGGATTGGGCCAGCCGATGCCATCCACGCCGGCTTTGCCGACTACTTCGTGCCAGAGGAAAAATGGGCTGCGCTGACAGCTGAACTGGCCCAGACCGGTGACTGGGAAGCCATTGATCGCGCAGCAGAAAAATCCCCGGACGGGGTTCTAGCCGGGCAACAAGATGAGATCGATACGCTCTTTGCCGGTGACGGGCTGACGGATGTGTTGAACGCCCTCAACGGTGCGGACAGTGACTTTGCCGCCAAGGCGCTGAAGACGCTCACCCGAGTATCACCGCTTTCTGCTGGCTGCACGATCGAACTGGTGCACCGCGCCCGGGCCACGGACGAGATCAAAAAAGCGCTGGAGCAGGAGTTCCGCTTCACCTACCGGTCCATGGATATGGGTGATTTTCTGGAAGGCGTCCGCGCCCAGATCATTGACAAGGACCGCACCCCCACATGGAAACATGGCAGCCCTGCCGAGGTGACCTCGCTTGAGATCACCCAGATGCTGCTGCCGCTGGGCGATGACGCCCTGAAGATCTGAGGAGACAGACATGAAAATCGGATTTATCGGACTTGGCAACATGGGTGGCCCAATGGCCGCAAACCTAGCCAAAGCAGGCCATGAGGTTGCAGGCTTTGATCTGGCCGCACCGATGCCCGAAGGCGTCAGCAAAGCCGACACCGCCGCAGCCGCAGCCACCGGCGCGGATGTGGTCATCACCATGCTGCCCAACGGTCAGATCCTGCGCGCGGTTGCCGGTGAGGTGATCCCTGCCATGTCCGCAGGCGCTGTGCTCTGTGACTGTTCCACCGTGGATGTCGACAGCGCCCGCGCGGTCGCAGAGCAGGCGACGGCGGCCGGCCTTGGCGCACTGGATGCACCGGTCTCCGGCGGCATTGGCGGCGCGGCAGGCGGCACCTTGACCTTCATGGTTGGCGGCGGCGCGGATGCTTTCGCCACGGTTGATCCGCTGTTTGACATCATGGGCCAGAAAGCCGTGCATTGCGGCGATGCGGGCGCTGGTCAGGCCGCCAAAATCTGTAACAACATGATCCTGGGCGTCACCATGGTCGCCACCTGCGAAGCCTTTGCTTTGGCAGACAAATTGGGGCTGGATCGCGGCAAGATGTTTGATGTGGTCTCCACCTCCTCGGGCTACAGCTGGACGATGAACGCCTATTGCCCCGCCCCCGGCGTTGGCCCGCAATCACCGGCTGACAATGACTACCAGCCGGGCTTTGCTGCTGAACTGATGCTGAAGGACCTGCGCCTCAGCCAGCAAGCCGCCGAAAGCGCCGATGCCGACACCCCGATGGGCGAACTGGCCAAGGCCCTTTATGAGCAGTTTGTCGAAAACGAAGGTGGTCAGGGCATGGACTTCTCGGCCATGCTGCCGCGGTTTGAAAAGCGTGGTCGCGGCTAAGACTGCAATACCCTCAGTGAGGGGCAACCCTGCCCCTCACGGATTTGGGCAATTTGACTCAAATCATATTCAACATATATAATTCATCTTATCATTGTTTCACGTTCATTAAACGGAGGTTGGTAAGACTTATGAATTTCTCTGCGAAAAACGTCGGCAGCACTGACAAATTTCTCCGCGCCGTTCTGGGCACATTACTGATGATCGGTGCATTACTGGGCTATGGCGTCTGGATGTGGATTGGCCTGATCCCATTGGCCACAGCGCTGATCGGCAGCTGCCCGATCTATTCCCTGCTTGGCATTTCCACCTGTTCGGTGAAAAAATAAGACAAAGCCCCGGATGCAGTGTTTATCGCGTTGCCGGGGCTTTCTAGTTTCCTCAGATCACCTGAAGCGATCCGCCACTACTGAGGCTCTTCTTGGCGATATCCGCGCCACCCTGCACCTTCACCGACGCGCCAGAACTGACATCAGCGCTGACAGCCCCCGTGACATGGCCCCGCACCGAAGCGCCCGAACTGGCGTCAAACTGCCCCATGCGACAGATCAGATCGCCGGCCTGAACATGGGCGCCGGAGCTGGCATCGGCCGTGATGGATCCACAGTGCCCCGCCAGTGACACATGGGCACCACTTGAGGCATCGACATCAACCGAACCCTCTGAAATGCCGCGTATTTTCACGTTAGATCCGCTGGAGGCGTCAATCACCAGATCTGCCGTGCCATCGCCCGTCACACTGATGGATGCGCCGGAACTGGCCTCCGCCGCGGTGAGTTGCGGCAGGCTGACGGTGACCACGAATAGATCAGACCGTAGCGCCCCGATCAGCCCCAGCGGCTTCTTGCGCTTGATAATCAACCGGTCACCTTTCTGGCGGATCACCAGACGGTCCAGTTCGCCGCGCAGGGCTTCGGCCTCAACGGCGTAGCCGGTGCCGGTTGTCACCTTGACCTCAACGCCCATCGCGGCGTCGATCCTTTGGAAATCGTCGAAGGCGTAGCTGCGCTCCTCGGAAAATGCGGCCGATGCCAGTGCAATGGCGGCGGCGCTGGTCAAAACAATTGGAACTATCCCACGCATGGGTCCCTCCTTAAATGAACTTCTTCACAAGTAAGTAAATCAAATTAACATTCAAGAGGGCTGTGTAGAATACCTGTTAACGCGGGTTAACAAGCCGCGCATTACGCGCTGGCCAGAACCTGTTCCAGCAGATCGTCAACATAGTCACTCATCTCAATCCGCCGGGCCAGCACATCCGCCACGGGAATCCACGCGGCCTCCTCCGCATCATCAGCGGCCTGTGGCACCCCGGCCAGATACCGGCATTGCACCGCCACCAGATAGTAGTGATGTTTGACCGCGCCGTCACCGTGATGGCCGATCTCATCAATCCCGCCCAGCGTCCGTAAGGGCTCCGCGCGGACGCCGGTTTCTTCCGCCAATTCACGCGCGGCAGCCACGGCTACGGTTTCACCCGCCTCCACATGGCCACCGGGATAGCCCCAAAGACCGCGATCCGGTTCTTTGCGGCGGCGCACCAGCAGCACGTGATCGTCATGCACCGTCACAGCCAGCGCCGCCAGCGCTGGCCGGTTGCTCACCCCGTTCATTCGGCTGCCACCTTGGCGCCTTTCAGCATCGGTTTCAGGTAGTGGCCTGTGTGGCTTTCCGCGACCTCGGACACCTGTTCCGGTGTGCCCTCAGCCACAATCCGGCCACCGCCGTCGCCGCCTTCTGGGCCGATATCGATGATATGGTCGGCGGTTTTCACCACGTCCAGATTGTGTTCAATCACCACAACGGTATTGCCCTGATCCACCAATTCATGCAGCACTTCCAACAGCTTACGCACGTCTTCGAAATGCAGGCCCGTGGTCGGCTCATCCAGAATATAGAGGGTACGGCCGGTCGAGCGGCGCGCCAGTTCCTTACTCAGTTTCACCCGCTGGGCCTCACCCCCTGACAGCGTCGTGGCCTGTTGCCCCACCTTGATGTAGCCCAGACCAACCCGCACCAGCGCGTCCATCTTTTCCCGGATCGACGGCACCGCCTGGAAAAACTCCTGCGCGTCCTCAACGGTCATATCCAGTACATCGGCGATGCTTTTACCTTTGAACTTCACCTCCAGTGTTTCGCGGTTGTACCGCGCGCCATTACAGGTTTCGCAGGTCACATAGACGTCCGGCAGGAAGTGCATCTCGATCTTGATCACCCCGTCACCCTGACAGGCCTCACAGCGCCCACCTTTGACGTTGAAGGAGAAGCGGCCGGGTTTATACCCCCGCGTCTTGGCCTCAGGCAGGCCGGCAAACCATTCGCGGATCGGGGTAAAGGCACCGGTGTAGGTCGCCGGGTTCGACCGCGGCGTGCGCCCGATGGGACGCTGGTCAATGTCGATCACCTTATCAAGATGCTCCAGCCCCCGGATGGTTTCGCAAGGCGCCGGCGTCTGCCGCGCCCCGTTGAGCCGCATGGAGGCGGTTTTGAACAGGGTTTCAATCGTCAGGGTCGACTTGCCGCCGCCCGAGACGCCAGTGACGCAGACAAATTTGCCCAGCGGGAAATCCGCCGTGACATTCTGCAGGTTATTGCCGGTGGCCTTGACCACGGTGACCGCTTTGCCATTGCCCTCACGCCGGTCCAGCGGCACCGCGATTTCACGCGCGCCGCTGAGGTATTGCCCGGTGAGCGAGCTCTTATCCGCTGAAATCTCAGCCGGGGTGCCCTGTGACACGATCTGCCCGCCATGCACACCCGCCCCCGGACCGATGTCAAAAACGTAGTCCGCTTCGCGGATCGCCTCTTCGTCATGTTCCACTACGATCACGGTATTGCCTTGGTCCCGAAGGCTTTTCAACGTGCCGAGCAGGCGGTCATTGTCGCGCTGGTGCAGACCGATAGACGGTTCATCCAAGACATACAAAACACCCGTCAGACCCGAACCGATCTGGCTGGCCAGACGGATCCGCTGGCTTTCGCCGCCCGACAGTGTGCCCGAGTTTCGGCTAAGCGAGAGGTATTCCAGACCCACGTTGTTGAGGAAGCCCAGACGTTCGCGGATCTCTTTCAGGATCGCGCCAGCGATGGCGTTTTTCTGGTCGGTCAGATGCTCCGGCACGGTTTTGCACCAGGCATAGGCCTCACGGATGGACATTTGCACCACTTGGCCGACATGCAGCAGCTCATCCGGGCCACCGTCCGCCGGGCCGATTTTCACCGCCAGCGCCTCTTGGTTCAGCCGGTAGCCGCCACAGGTGCCGCAGGCGCGGTTGTTCTGGTAGCGTTCAAATTCCTCACGCACCCAGTTTGAATCCGTTTCACGGTAGCGCCGCTCCATATTGGGGATCACACCTTCGAAGGTGCGGGTCACCTGATAGACGCGGCCGCCTTCGTCATAGCGGAACAGGATTTCCTCTTTGCCCGAGCCATAGAGGAACACCTGCTGCACCTTCTTGGGCAGGTCTTTCCACTTGGTGTTCTTGTCGAACTGATAGTGTTTCGCAATCGCTTCAATGGTTTGCAGGAAGTAGGGCGATTTGCCTTTGCGCCAGGGCGCCAGGGCGCCATCGTAGACCTTCAGGCTTTGATCCGGCACCACCAGCCGTTCGTCAAAGAACAGCTCCATCCCCAGACCGTCACAATCCGGGCAGGCACCAAACGGCGCGTTGAAGGAAAACAGCCGTGGCTCAATCTCAGAAATGGTGAAACCGCTGACCGGGCAGGCAAAGTTTTCAGAGAAGGTGATGCGTTCCGGATCGCCTTCTTTCGGGGCGGTTTCCATCACCGCGATACCGTCTGCCAGATCCAACGCGGTGCGGAAGCTATCGGCCAGACGGGTTTCCAGCCCCTCTTTCACCACCAGACGGTCCACCACCACATCTATGTCATGGCGGAATTTCTTGTCCAGCGTCGGCGGCGTGTCCAGATCGTGGAACTCGCCATCCACCTTGACCCGCTGGAAGCCCTGTTTGCGCAGCTCCAGGAACTCTTTCTTATATTCCCCCTTACGGTCGCGCACGATCGGGGCCAGCAGATAGGCGCGGGTCCCCTCCTCCATCGTCATCACGCGATCCACCATATCCTGCACCTGCTGCGCCTCAATCGGCAGGCCGGTGGCCGGGCTATAGGGCGTGCCCACACGGGCAAAGAGCAGACGCAGGTAATCGTAGATTTCAGTGACCGTGCCAACAGTTGAGCGCGGGTTCTTTGAGGTCGTCTTCTGCTCAATGGAAATCGCCGGGCTGAGGCCGCTGATGTGGTCCACATCCGGCTTTTCCATCATATCAAGGAACTGACGGGCATAGGCGCTGAGGGATTCCACATAGCGGCGCTGACCTTCGGCATAGATGGTGTCAAACGCCAGCGAGGACTTGCCGGAACCGGACAGGCCGGTGATCACCACCAGCTCATCACGGGGAATATCCACGTCAATGCTTTTGAGGTTATGTTCCCGCGCGCCGCGCACTTCGATTTTCTTCAGATCAGCCATCTTCAGTCCCGAGCTCACCCCAGTGGTGGTAATCCCTAACAGATAGTTGACGCGCCGCGAGTCTCCAACCGAAAAGTGCGAACATTACACGAACATTTTAATTTCGACGTTACGCGCTTTGCCAAAATCTCAAAAAGCGGCATAGTCCTGCCAATTCATTTTGACCGGAGACATTTTATGACACGTTTGCCCACCGCCCTTGCGGTGATCGCCCTTATGGCCAGCCCGCTCACCGCGCAGGAACGCCCTGCCGCGATTTTGGTTCTGGATGGATCTGGCTCCATGTGGGGGCAGATCGATGGCACCGCAAAAATCACCATCGCCCAAGATGTGATCGGCGGGTTGATGACCACCCTGCCCGCGGATCTGGATCTGGGGCTGACGGTCTATGGCCACCGCCGCAAAGGCGATTGCGCCGATATTGAAACGCTGGTGATGCCCGGCCCCGACACCCGCGGCGCCATCACCGGCGCGGTGAACGGCATCAAGCCCAAAGGCAAAACACCCATGGCCGATGCGGTGGTCGCCGCCGCCAAGGCGCTGCGCCACACCGAAGAGGCCGCAACGGTGATCCTTGTCTCAGACGGGATTGAAACCTGCGTGCCTGATGTCTGCGCTGTGGCCCGCGCGCTGGAAGAAACCGGCGTTGATTTCACCGCCCATGTGGTGGGTTTTGGCGTGGATGCCCCGGAAACACTGGCGCAGTTCCAATGTATGGCCGACAGCACCGGCGGTCAGTTCCTCTCCGCCGCCAATGCGGCGCAGCTTTCGGCTGCACTGACTGAGGTGGCGGTGGTAGACCCCACCCCCGAACCCGCGCCGCTGCCCGGATCGCTGATCTACTCGGTGGCCGAAAAACACGGTGAGGCCAGCCGTCGCGTTGATGTGGAATGGTCGCTGCTCAATGAAGACGGCGAGCAGATGATCACCGCCTATCACGTTGATTTTGGCGAACAGGACCTGCCCGAAGGCATCTACACCCTCACCGTCACCCGCGTCAGCGACGGCGCGCGGCAGGAAAAACAGGTGGTGATCCGCCCCAATGCCCGCACTGAGGCGCATTTTGAATTTGAGGCGCCCCTGCCGCAGGTCACCCTGCTGGCGCCCCAAACCGCCGCCGCCGGCGCCACCATCAGCGTGGACTGGACCGGCCCCGATGCGGCGCAGGACTATCTGGACACCGCCCCTGTCGGAGCCGAGGCCCGCACCTATCTGACCTACACCTATACCGAACGCGGCAACCCCACCGCGCTACGGGTACCAGCCCAGCCCGGTGATTATGAAATCCGCTATGTTCTGGGCGACGGCGCACAGATCCTGGCCCGCGTGCCCCTCACAGTAACCCCGGCCGAATTTGCGCTGGAGGCCCCTGCCACAGCCATTGCTGGCGCCACCATTGACGTCAGCTGGACCGGCAGCGGCTATGATGAGGATTACCTCTCCATCGCCAGCGCAGGTACTGCCCCGAACCGGTATGAGGCCTACACCTATGTGCGCAAGGGCAACCCAGCACCGCTGCTGATGCCAACCGAACCCGGCCAATACGAAATCCGCTATATCACCGGGCAGGATACATCGATCGCGGTCACCAGACAGATTGAGGTCACCGCCCTCGCCTTCACCCTCGACGCGCCGGAAAGTGCCACAGCCGGATCCACCATCGATGTCACATGGACCGGCGGTGGCTATGATGGCGACTACCTGTCGGTGGCGGCCCTCGACGCAGCCCCAAACCGGTATGAGGCCTACAGCTACGTGCGCGACGGCAACCCGGCACCGCTGCTGATGCCCTCCGCCCCCGGCACCTATGAGATCCGCTATATCAACGGGCAGGACAGCACGATCGCCTCCTCCCGCCAGATTGAGATCACGGCGTTCGATTTCTCGCTGCAGGGGCCGGAAACCGCCTCGGCCGGATCCACCATAGATGTCACATGGACCGGTGGCGGCTATGATGGCGATTACCTATCGGTGGCCGCCCTTGACGCTGCGCCAAACCGCTATGAGGCCTACACCTACGTTCGCGATGGCAACCCGGCGCCGCTGCTGATGCCCTCAACGCCCGGCACCTATGAGATCCGCTATGTCAACGGGCAGGACAGCACGATCGCCACCTCCCACCAGATTGAGATCACGGCGCTCGATTTCTCGCTCGATGCGGTGGGCAGCGCCCCGCTGGGCGCGACGATTGACGTCGGCTGGACCGGTGGCGGTTACAATGATGACTACCTGACCGTGGCCGAGGTGGGCAGCGATGGCGGCGCTTATCTGGGCTATGTCTATGTCCGCGACGGCAACCCGCTACGCTTCCGCATGCCGGTGATCCCCGGCGCTTATGAGCTGCGCTATATCAACGGGCAGGATGCCTCCATCGCATACAGCCAGCCGATCAGCCTGACCGATGTTGCTGTCACCCTGACCGCCCCGACCAGCGCCAAGGCGGGCAGCGCTATCAGCGTCCGCCATGATGGGCCCGACTATGATGGTGACTATGTGACCTTCACTGAGGTCGGTGCCAATGCGGACGCCTATCTGACCTACACCTACACCCGTGAAGGGTCTGAGTTGCAGGTCATGACGCCGGACAGCCCCGGCACGTATGAGCTGCGCTATGTCACGGCAAACGGCGCCTCACGGGTTCTGGCCCGCCAGACCTTTACCGTGGAATGACCGGCTGGTGTGACGCTGTGACGTGACCAAAAGGCCACATCACGAAAACCTGCAGAAAACGACTAAAAAGCGGCCCTTCGGGGCCGTTTTTCCTGTGTAAGAGCAGTGTGTGCGGGCCGTTTTTTGGCCAATAACCAAGAAAAAGACCAAACCGGATCTTCCCCCGGACCGCCACCAAAGGACAGCCCATGTTCATGTTCCGCCAGCCCCCGTCCCCCTATTTCCGCCCCGAGGATGCGGTGCATCGTGCCATTTCCGGCGGCGCGCTGGTGGTGGATGTGCGTGAGCCCGATGAACTGGCGCGCACCGGCAAGGCCAAAGGTGCGTTGCACATCCCGATGGGACGGCTACGCGCTGCAGCAAACCCACGTGACCCGCTGTTCAACCCGCGTTTCAGCTATGACGGCACCATGGCGCTTTACTGCAGCTCCGGTGGACGGGCGCAAAACGCGCGCAAAATGCTGCAGGATATGGGCTACAGCGATGTCCATGTAATTGGCAGCTTTGACGATTGGATCTCCGCCGGCGGAACCGTTGTGGCGACCTAAGCCACGGCGACGCCGTACTTAGGCCCGGGCCCGCAGCCGCGCCAATCCCAGATGCGCCAGGGCCCCGGCCAAAAGCACCAGCAGCGCCAACATCATCATGCCCACATAGCCCGCCCAAGCGCCGATCATCAGCATGACCGGCGTGCCCAGCGTGTTGCCCAAATTGCCGGTCTGCGCCATCGCGCCATTGGCGGCGGCGCGATCCCCCTCGGCCGCATTCAACTGCGGCACAATGGTAAACCCGGCCCCCTGCACCAGCCCCAGCGCAAAGGCCATCGCCAGACACAGCAACGGCGCCCCCGGCCAGAGGGTCAGCGCCAAAACCACCAGCGCCGTCAGCACAAAGCCAATGACCGCCACCCCGACAGCTGTGGTGTAGCGCAGCAGATAAACCCCCAGCGTCATCGCGCTGACAATGCTCATCAAGGGCATCGCGCCAAGGGTCAGCGCCCGCCATTCTTCCGGAATTGTCGGCGGCAGCAGAGTCAGAAGGCTGACAAAGCAGAAGGTGTAAAACAGCCAGCCCACTGCGGCCGCGTTCACAAACGGGCTGCGATAGATCGCCAGATGATGCGCCAGCAGCCCGCTCAACCGCAGCTCGGGCACCGGATGCGGGCTGGGCGGCAGGGTGACCAGCGACAAAAGCAGCGCAAAGCCAACCATCCACAGACCATGCACCACAAACAGCGCCGCAAGGCCCGCGTGATCCACCAAAGGCAGGCCAAACCAGGCCAGCAGGGTAAAGGCCACGCCGAAAAACGTGCCCCAAAGCGTCATGACAAACCCATGCCAGCGCGGGGGCGCAATCCGGGCAATCAGGGTCGGTGCCGCCACTACAATTGCCAGATGCGACAGGCCTTCAAACACCCGGGCGATCAACAGCCATTCCAGCGCCGCGCCGCCCGCCAACAGGGCCGCCTGCGCCAGCGACAGAACGCCGCCCAGGCCAAGCCCCCAAATGAGGCAGCGGCGCAAGCCGATGCGCGCGCCCAAAACCCCGGCAATCACCCCCAGCACAATACCCACGCTGCCCACCAGCGACAGCGCCAGGCCCAGTTGCGTGCCCGCCTCAGGGTACAGCGCGCCAAGCCGGTCAAAGGTCACACTGATCTTGCCGTATTGCGCTGCAGCGCCAAGGCCGGCAAACCAAATCACCGCCACCAAAAAGGCTGCGCGCCGATTGCTCACTGGGTCACTCAGCGGGTCACGTGACATCTGTGTTTTCGGATCTGTCATTTGGCGGACCCTGCCCCGCAATCGGACCAAGGTCCAGCCCCATTCGGTTGCTCCACCCAAGGCCCGGAACAAGCAAAAAGCCGGACCTGAGGCCCGGCTTTCCGTTTTATTTCAGAAGGATACGCTCCTTAGATGTGCAGCGCCCGGCCATAGGCCGCCAGCACACTTTCGTGCATCATCTCTGACATTGTGGGATGCGGGAAGACGGTTTCCATCAGATCTTCTTCGGTGGTCTCCAACTGACGAGAGATCACGTAGCCCTGAATCATCTCGGTCACCTCGGCGCCAACCATATGGGCGCCCAGCAGCTCACCGGTCTTTTCGTCAAAGATGGTTTTGACCATGCCTTCGGCTTCGCCCATCGCGACCGCTTTACCGTTGCCGATGAAGGGAAATTTGCCAACCTTGATCTTGTAGCCCGCCTCTTTGGCCTTCTCTTCGGTCATCCCGACCGAGGCGACCTGCGGATGACAATAGGTACAGCCCGCGATGGAGCCTGGCTTGATCGGATGCACTTTCTGGCCCGCGATCAGTTCGGCCACCATGACACCTTCGTGGCTGGCTTTGTGCGCCAGCCAAGGCGCGCCGGCGATATCGCCGATGGCATAAACGCCCTCGATGCCGGTACGGCAATATTCATCGGTGATCACATGGGTGCGGTCGATCTGCACACCCAGCGCTTCCAGCCCCAGACCCTCGGTGTTACCAACAATGCCCACGGCAGAAATCACCGTGTCATATTCATGCTTCTCGATCTTGCCGCCCTTTTCGATATGGGCAACAACGCCCTTACCCGGGGTACGGTCCAGTTGCTTGACCATCGCCTTTTCCCAGATGGTCATGCCCTGTTTCTTGAACTGCTTCTTGGCAAAGTCCGAGATGTCCTTGTCTTCCACCGGCAGCACGCGATCCATCACCTCAACCACGGTCGTGTCAGCGCCCAAGGTGTTGTAGAAGCTGGCAAATTCGATACCGATTGCGCCGGAGCCGATGACCAGCAGTTTCTTTGGCATACGCGAAGGCTTCAGCGCATGGCGGTAGGTCCAAACCAGATCACCGTCCGCTTCCAGGCCTGGCAGTTCGCGTGCGCGGGCGCCGGTGGCTACGATGATGCTGGGTGCGGTCAGCTCTTCGGTGCCTTTGTCAGTTTTGACCGAGACCTTGCCCTTGCCGGTGATCGTCGCCTCACCCATGATCGAGGTGACTTTGTTCTTCTTGAACAGACCCTTGATGCCGCCGTTCATCTGCGCGGCAACCTTGCGCGAGCGGTCCACGATAGCATTCAGATCAAAGCCGAACTTGTCTGCGGTCAGGCCAAATTCCTTAGCGCGTTCAAATTGATGATAGACCTCAGCCGAGCGCAAAAGCGCCTTCGTGGGAATACATCCCCAGTTCAGGCAGATGCCGCCCAAATGTTCGCGTTCCACGCAGGCCACGTTCAGACCCAGCTGTGCTGCACGAATAGCAGCCACATACCCACCGGGACCCGCCCCGATCACCACGACGTCAAATGATTTGGAAGCCATCAGCCCCTCCGATTCCTGAATTAGTTTGATATTAAACTATTTTTTTCCACGGAACAACAAACAGAAAACCCCGCAGCGATTTCATGCGCATGCGGGGTCTAACATATTCTTTTTACATCAATTTCTAGAGGCAACGCGCCCCTGATTATGCCGGTGTGGCCACTGCCGCCCGCAGGGCGCGCACCACATCGCCGTAACCGCTGTTGGCAAGGAAGTCCTTTTCCTGTGGTGTGCAATGCCGGTTCAGCGCCTCATTGCGATAGGGGAAACGGCCGAAATCACGGATCACTTTGCGATGCGCCTTGGCGTGCAACAGGTTGCTGGGGCCAGTTTCCGGCATCCGTTCCTTCATCATCCGCACACAGCGTTCCTGATCACACAGGTTTTCTGAATGCATCAGCGGCAGATAGAAGAACTGGCGCGCCGGTTCATCAATCTTCATGTCCCACTTGTGATCAATGGCGATCTTGGCTGCGGCCAGTGCTGCCTTATCCGTCGCAAAGGCCTCCCCCTTGCCGCGGAACATATTGCGCGGGAACTGATCCAGCAGAATGATATAGGCCAAGGCGCCCGACGGGTAGGTCAGCCACATGCCGAACTTGCCCTCCTTCGCCTGACGCCAGGCTTCGCCAAAACGGCTGCGAATGGTGGCATCCAGTTTTTCATCCACCGCATACCAGCCGTCTGGACCCACTTCATCCAGCCAGAATTTCAGAACCTCGTCTGCCCCGACCATCGGTTCCTGAGTTGCTTTTGCTGCCCCGTTCATGCCTGCCTCCTGTTCGCAAACGGCACCCTCGATGACCCAAGGTTAATAACGAAAAACCGTTGAAGAACAGTCAATTTTTGCAACGGTTCTGTATTAATTCCCGTCATTTTGCGCATCGTCTTCTTCGTTTGCGCTATCAATTGCGTATTCCCGCGCAAACTCCACCGCAACCGGCGTCGCTGAGGGCATAACGGGGGTGTATGTTGTGGTGTCTTCGGCCGGAATCGCCGCGCGCTGTGTCATCCGGTAGAGTGCATAGCCCGCCATGGTCAGCATCAGCACCGCAATCACAAAGAAATAGCCCTGCGGCCCGGAAACCGACATGATCCACCCCGCGATCACAGGCCCCAGGATCGCCCCCAGCCCGTTGATGAACACCAGACCACCCGACGCGGCCGCCATGTCATCGGGGTCCAGGAAGTCGTTGGTATAGGCCACCAGCAGCGAATAAAGCGGGTTTGAGGTGCCGCCGATTAGGAAGGCCGCAACCAGCAGGATCTGAAACTGACCACCAAGCGCCATACCCACAACCGCGCCAATGCCGCCCACCAGCGAGACCGCCACGATCAGCACCCGCCGGTCCATCCGGTCCGACAGCCAGCCCAGCGGGTATTGCAGCAGAACCGCCCCAACATAAAACGCCGCCACAAAGATCGAGATCTGCGGCAATGTCAGCCCAACCTCCCCGCCGTAAACCGCCGCCATGCCGAACTGCGCTGCAAAGACACCACCGAGCAAGAACATACCCATGCAGCCCAGGGGGGACAGCTCCAACAGCTCTTTGATCGACAGGGGTTTGGTGGTGTCAAAGGCCGGCGTCGGGGTGATCGACAGCAAAATCGGCGCAAATGAGATGGAAACCAGCACCGAGGGGATCACAAACAGCACGTAGCCCGACGGGTCCGCCACCAACAAAAGACCCTGCGCCGACACGATCCCGGTCATCTGTACGATCATGTAGAGCGACAGCGCCTTGCCACGGTTTTCATTGTCGGCCGCATTGTTGATCCAGCTTTCGGCCGTCACGTAAACGCCCGAGAAACAGAATCCGATCACCACCCGGCCCAGGGCCCAGGCCACGGGATGGGCCAGCACCGGGTAAAGGATCAGCACCGCCGACACCATGGAGGCCAGCGCCGCAAAGACCCGCACATGCCCCACGCGGCGGATCATCTCTGGCGCCATGCGCGATCCGCCCAGAAAGCCGACGAAATAGGCCGACATCACAATCGACATTTCAAAGGTCGAAAACCCTTCGATATCGCCGCGCACACCAAGCAAAGTCCCCTGCAGGCCGTTGCCGACCATCAGGAGCATCAAACCAAGAAAAAGCGCCCAGGCGCTCGACAGGATCTGGATCATTTTCGTTGTCCCAGCTGGGGGGCCCAAGGACGGGGCCAGGATGACTAAACAGAATCGCTGGGTAGCTTAGCATGCCGCCGAAAGATGAGATGAAAACGACCCGGCCGGGTCGTTTCCAATCCGCCGGGGCAGAAAAGTCAGGTGTCGGTTACGGCCAACTGGGGGATCAACCCTTGGGGATCAAAAGCGAGGCATCGCCATAAGAGAAGAAGCGATAGCCCTCAGCCACCGCATGGGCATAGACCTGATCCATCACCTCTTTGCCCATCAAGGCAGACACCAGCATCAACAGGGTCGATTTCGGCAGGTGGAAATTGGTCATCAGCGCATCGGTCACATTGAACTGAAATCCGGGGTAGATGAAGATATCCGTCTCCCCTTCCCAGGCGGCAATCTGCCCCCCGCGCGCCGCACTTTCGATCAGCCGCAGTGCCGTGGTGCCCACCGGGATCACCCGACCGCCCGCAGCTTTGGTCGCGCGCATCTCCTCGGCGGCGGCCTCACTGACCTGGCCCCATTCGGCGTGCATCTTATGGGTGGTCACATCCTCCACCTTGACCGGCAGAAAGGTGCCCGCGCCCACATGCAAGGTCACATGGGTGAAACGGACGCCGCGCGCCTCCAGCGCCGCCATCAGCGCCTCATCAAAGTGCAGCGATGCGGTGGGCGCGGCGACTGCGCCCGCGTTTTTGGCCCAAAGCGTCTGGTAGTCTTCTTTATCCTGCTCATCCGCAGCACGTTTGGCGGCGATATAAGGCGGCAGCGGCATTGCACCGGCCTCGGCCAGCGCGGCGTCAAAATCATCGCCCGTCAGATTGAACCGCAGATGCGCCTGCCCGTCCTCTTTCGCCTCCAGCGTGGCGGACAAGGCGGCGGAAAACTCAATCACCTCACCCTCGCGGATCTTTTTCAGCGGCTTCAGCAGCGCCGCCCATGTGCCATCGGCGCGGGGTTCCAGCAGGGTCACATCCATCTTGGCCCGGGTTGGCCCTTCGGCGCCCAGACGCGGACGTTCCCCAAACAGACGCGCCGGGATCACCTTGGTGTCATTCAAAACCAACCGGTCGCCGGGACGCAGCCAATCGGGCAGATCTATTGCCACCTGATCATGGATCGCTCCGCTGTCACAGACCAGCATCCGCGCCGAGGACCGCGGTTTCGCAGGCCGCGTGGCAATCAGGGTTTCAGGCAGGTCGAAATCGAAATCAGAGAGTTTCATCGGATCCGTTCTTGGGTAAAGGCGGCTTGGGGCATAGGCACATTGGGGCAAAGCCAGATAGGCTTGCGGTTACTGCCCCACCTGCGGCGGTGGGCGGCGGAATATCTCTCTAAACATGCCGGGTGTAAAGAGCGACAGCGGATTGACCTGAACCCGCGGATTTTCGGCCGACCCTTTCAGCAGATAGTTAAAGCCAATCAGCCCCTCGCCCTTGCGGGTCAGAATGGCGCCGATGCCGTTGAACATATAGACCGGCGACAACACACCCTGAAAATCCATCGTGCCCGATTTTAGGTTAAAGATCCCATCCATCGAAATCCCCATGGAGGCCCCCACGGCCGAGGATTTCTGCAACAGCAGTTGCTCCGGGGTCAGGCGGAATTTGGCCTCCACATCGGAAAACATGATGCCGCCGCCCGCCATCTGCTCCAACACGCCAACCACGCTGACCGCATGCAGCAGGCTGGCCAGCGCCGGCACCTCGGTCACCCGGGTGTTAGATACCTGCAGCGTGCCATCGTAATACCCCTGCTGCGTCGCCGGCGACAGGCGCAGCAGCATGTCACCATCGCGCGCCTGTTTCAGCAGCCCGGCCGCTTTGAACACGCCGCCGGCATCTTCGCTGCGGATCTCATAGCTGGCGCGGCTGCCGGCACTGGCCACGCGCCCCGTGATGGCCGCCGCACCGTTGACCCGCGCGGTGAAATCACCGTTCAGTCCGACGCCCGCGTTAAACCGCCCCGTCAGACCGGTCAGGCTGATCCCATCCGAAATGCGCAGCCGGTCCAGTTTGACCTCCAACGGAGTGCTGCCCCCGGCGGTGGAACCACCATTGGCACTGGCGGGCCTGCGGCTCAGATCCACGGTGCCGCCAGGCAGGTTGACCGCAGGTGCGCGGCCCTTGCCCCGTCCGGTCAAGATCACCGGTGCATCCAGCCACCCCCCGGCCTGCACCCGATCAAACCGGGCGCTCTGCAACCCGCCATCTGCCGCAAGCGTCAGCCGCCCCGCAGCGCTTAGCCCCGGCGCACGCAGGGACAGCGCATCAACCCGCACCGGTTTGCTCAGCGCGCCGCGAATGGAAAACTCCCCTTCGCGCGATTGCGGCAAAGACCAGCCAAGCGGCGGCACCGACAGGCCCAGACCGGCCAGATCGCTGGTCAGTTCAAACAGCGGCGGCTGATCCTTTTCCAACAACAGCGTCATCCGCCCCTCACCCGCGCCGCGCAGGGTGCCTTTGGGCAGGGTGATGTTCAGCGCCTCCAGCGCCTCGGGCGTGATATCAACGGTGCCGTACACCTGCGCCTTGCCACGCTCCTCTTTGCTGAGGCCGCTTTCATAAACCGCATCAAAGGGCACGCCATCGACGGTGCCCGGCCCGATGATCACCAGCCGGTCATTGTCCACCGACAGTTCCAGCCGCTCCGCACGCAGCGTCTTTTCCGGCACCAGCGTGGTGCTTTCCATGCCAGCCAGCAGCGCCTCAATCTCATAGCGCACCATTTCCGGCGGCAGCTTCTTTTTCAGCGGCATCCGCAACTGCCCCGTGGCCGCCACCTGCCCGGTCGCGAGATCCAGATCCCTCCCGGCCTTATCAAGGACCGAAAGGGGCGGCAGGTTGAGCAGCGACAGCGCCGCGGTCAGATTGCTGCGTGCTACCAGATTAACCTCCGCCGGGGCGGGTTTGATGGTGATGTCGGGGATAACGAAGGTGGTGCCGGTGATATCGATCCGCCCGCCCTCAGGCGGGGTGATATAGCCACCATCGCCGGTGACCGCGAAACGTTTGCCCTCCAGCACGCCGTGGCCCATGCCCGCCTCAATCGGTGGCAGGTGGCGTGAGTAGCGCACATTGGCATCCTGAAACTCAAAACTGGCAAAGATATCATGCTCTTGCCCGGGCATCTTGCGGTAGGCGAAATGGCCGTTTCGAATGTCCGCATGGTAAATGTTTTCCGCAACCCACTTGCGGTTTTTCACCCGAAACTCCTCAGGCCAAAGCCGCAGCACCGCCTTGGGGTCCAGGGAGGCCGCCTGCGCCGAAACCGACAGCGCCCAGCCATCTTCCGCAGCGCGTGCCCGGCCATTGGCGACCAGCGTCTGACCCTCCGCCTCCAGCGTCAACTCGCCCATGTGCAATTCAAACGGATCCAGCGTCAGCCGGAAACTCATCGCCGCGCGGTCGACCGACACCGGCTCTGGCACCAGACCTTCGGGGGCGGCGGTCAGATCGGTCAGGGTAAATTGACCTTGAAACGCCTCAGGAATGCCCGCCTCCAGCCCCTGCAGCACCGCCTTGCCCTCGGCCTTCAGCGACACCCAATTGCTGTCCACAGTCAACTCATCAAAGCTGAGGCTCTGGCTGACCGGATCAAAGGTGAAGTAACTGCGGGCCGAGCGGAACGGCACCGGTTTCGTCTCCGCCGTGGGTTGGATCACGCCCTCAGCAATCTGCAAGGTGCCGCTGATCGGACCCAGATCGCCCTCTGGCGTGACCGAGCCGCGCAGCGCGCCGGAAATGGGGGCCTGCACCGCCTCCAGCCAGGCGACTGCCGCCGATTGCACCGCAATATCCGGCCCCGGCATATCCTCAAAACTCATCCCGAAGCGCGCAGCCGTTTCGCCAATCTTGCTCTCAAAATTGGTTTCGACCGTGGTGACATATTGGTGCCCGCCCAGCAGCGCCATATCGCCCCGGATGCGCAGATCATCGCCCTCCCGGGTCAGGCTGACGCGGCCGCCATCCACCGTCCAGGCGCGGCCCACGCGGGCATCCTCAAACCGCAGGATCATCGCCTCCGCAGTGACATCGCGCAGGTGGCGCAGCTCATCGCTTTGCATCAGCCGGTCCAGATTGGCGATCAGCTCGGCCGGGCTGGCGGCCTGTTCAACCTCGGGCAGGCTGGCACCGAAAGCCAAATCAAAGGTCCCGTCAGCGCGGCGACGCACAAACAGTTCTGCGCCCGAGACCCGCAATTTGCCCAGCCGCATTTTGCCATCCAGAAAAGGCCGCGCGGCCAGTCCCGTTTCCAACTCGCCCAAGGCCAGGATCGGGCGACCATCTTTGCCGTCAATCTCCACCCCTTGCAGCAGCACCCGGGGCTTCAGACCGGAGGAGACCTCAAAGTTGATCCCCTCAAAGCGCACCTCTGCCCCCGGCACCATGGTGGACAGCCGCGCCTCCAGCCGGCTGTGCATCCAGGCTGGGACCGCCATTTCACGCCCGATCAGCAGCAGCGCTACAATGACCAACGCAATCAGCAACAGCCCCATGCAGCCACAGCCCCACAGGCCCGCGCGCAACAGGCGGCGGCGTTTACGCGGGGCTGCGGGTGCCGGTGTGTCGACGGCTTCGTCGACGGGTTGGTTCACCGGCGCCTCTTTTGGGTCATCTGGCGTCTGTGCGGGCTTCACCGCTTGCGCTCCTGCTGCTCGTCCCTCTCCGCGTCCGCCGCTTGCTGCGGCATTTTTGGGCGGATGACTTTCATCTTCTTGATGCAAGGCTATACCTACTGCCAAGCATATTCAATTTAGAGGACAAGACGTGTCACATAGCCCTGCCCCCGATTTCACTTTGCCGCAGGATGGCGGCGATCCCGTCACCCTGTCCGCGCTGCGCCCGGCCCCGGTTGTGCTGTTTTTCTACCCGCGCGACAACACGCCCGGCTGCACCACCGAAGCCCAAGGGTTCACTGCCATGAAAGCAGATTTCGAAGCCCTAGGCGCCCTGGTGTTCGGCATATCCAAAGACAGTATCGCCAGTCACGCAAAATTCCGCGAGAAGAAGGATTTGGGCATACCTTTGCTGTCGGATGAGGAAACCACCGCCTGTGAGGAATTCGGCGTGTGGAAGGAAAAATCCATGTATGGCAAGAAATTCATGGGGATTGAGCGGTCTACCTTTCTGATTGATGGCACCGGGGCGATTGTACGCGAATGGCGTAAAGTAAAGGTTAAGGGCCACGTCGAAGAGGTTCTGGACGCGGTCAAAGCACTGTGAGACAAGCGCCCCTAGATTGATCCTGAGGGGCGCATGAGCCAGAAAACTCTGACACAGATGGCGGTGGAGGTACTCACCACCGCCGATGGCCGCGCAAAAACCGCGCTGTCACATAAATACGCTGCCGAATGGTTTGCCGCCCGCGCGGCCGGCACCCCGTTGCCCGTGGGCGAAGCAGAACCACCCCTGCGCCCGGCCCGCCCAGAGCAGCCAGAGCTGCTGGATCCCCGCGACGTGCCGCGCCGCCGCCCCGGCAGCCCTGAGGGACGCAAAGCGATCCTGCATGCGGTGGCCCATATCGAACTGAACGCCGTGGACCTGCATTGGGACATCATCGCGCGTTTTGGCCATATCAAGATGCCGCTGGGTTTCTATGATGACTGGGTCAAATCAGCCGATGAAGAATCCAAACATTTCAACCTGGTATGCGACTGTCTTGAAGCGATGGGCAGCCACTATGGCGCGATGCCAGCCCATGCTGGCATGTGGCGCGCCGCCGAAGACACGGTGGATGACATCATGGGCCGCCTCGCAGTGGTTCCCATGGTACTGGAGGCACGCGGGTTGGATGTGACGCCCGGCATGATCAAGATCTTCCAGAACGCCAAGGAAACCGCCACAATCGAAGCTCTGGAGGTCATCTACGCCGAAGAAGTGGGGCATGTGGCCTATGGCTCCAAATGGTTCCATTTCCTCTGCGGCCGTCATGAGCTGGACCCGAAGGACGAATTTCACGCCCTCGTGCGCAAGTATTTCCATGGCGCGCTGAAACCGCCCTTCAATGAGGAAAAGCGCGCCGAAGCCGGCTTGCCGCCCGATTTCTACTGGCCGTTGGCGGACCAGACCCCGGCGAAGGGTCGTCCGGCCTAAGGGACAAACGATACACATACGCATGCGCGTTTTGCGTGCATCCCCCCTGCAACCGCCACCAACCGCGCGTTCTTGGTGGCGGCTTTCTGCCCCCTCTAACCCCTTCTGAATCGGCAAATTTCCGCCAAATCGGCGGAAATACGTCCGTAGTCCGACCCTATTCGTCTAAATTTGTTGCCATACGCGGGGGGGCTGTTTAACACCTTAGCCGGTGGACCTGCCACAGAAACGGGCCACGACGAGTGGGGACAAAGGGGACAGACGGGTGAGAACACGTCTTGCAATCAAACTTGACGCCATACTGGAACCATGGTTCCCCGAGCGTCGTTTATTTCTGCGATCGGACAGCGACACGCGGTTTATCCGCCTGCGACCGGCCACCCAGCTGATTGCCTTCGCCGGCAGCGCGTCGGTTGTGGCCTGGGCGATTGTGGCCACGGCGATCCTGCTGATGGACAGCATCGGATCGGGCAACTTCCGCGAACAGGCCAAACGCGATCAACGCGTTTACGAAAACCGCCTGAACCTGCTGGCCGAAGAACGCGACACCCGCGCGGCCGAGGCCATGGCGGCGCAGAACCGGTTCAACCTAGCGCTGGACCAGATCTCGGACATGCAGAGCCAGCTTCTGGCCTCGGAAATTGCCCGGGCTGAGTTGGAAACCGGCATTGAGGTCATTCAGTCCAACCTGCGTGACACCATGGATCAGCGCGATGAGGCGCGCGGCCGTCTGGCGGTGATGCAGCAGATCGGGGATCCGCTGGGCCAGAACCGCAAGGTCGAAGGCTCTGATGACACGCTGGACTTCATGGTCGCCGCGCTGGCGGACACCGCCGCCGAACGTGACCAGATCCTGGCCGATGCCAAGCAGGCGCTGAAAGATGCCGAAGATCTGGAGTTTCAGATCAAGCTGATGGAAGATCAGAACGATCAGATTTTCCGCCAGCTGGAAGATGCGATGACCATTTCGGTGGAGCCGCTGGACAAGATGTTCCGCGCCGCCGGCCTCTCAACCAAGAGCCTGATCGATCAGGTGCGCTCCAACCACGACGGTCAGGGCGGCCCGCTGATGCCGATGTCCTTCTCCACCAAAGGGGAAGAGCCCTCCGCCGATGAGCTGCGCGCCAACCGGATCCTGCGCCAGCTGGATCACCTCAACCTCTACCGTATCGCCGCCTCCAAGGCGCCTTTTGCCAAACCGGTGAAGGACGCGGTGCGCTTTACCTCGGGCTTCGGCTATCGCCGGGATCCGAAAACCGGCGGGCGCCGCCTGCACAAGGGGGCGGATTTCGCCGGCCCCACTGGCACCCCCATCTATTCCACCGCGGACGGCGTGATTGTTCATGCCGGGTGGTCCTCGGGCTATGGCCGTTTGATTAAAATCCAACATGAGTTTGGAATTGAGACGCGCTATGCTCACCTGTCGAAAATTCGCGTGAAGGTCGGTCAAAGGGTCTCGCGCGGGCAACGCATCGGTGATATGGGGAATACCGGACGTTCAACCGGGACCCACCTTCACTATGAGGTGCGTGTGGGCGGCAAGCCTGCAAACCCAATGATCTATATCAAGGCTGCAAACGATGTTTTCTAAAAGCAAAATCAACGAACCCGGCCCCAAAGCCAGCGAAACTCCGAAGCCCGCAGCCCCCGAAGCCGCGGCGCCCAAGACAGATTTCAAACCCACTGCGCCCAAGGCCAAACCGCCGGCATCGGTGCTGTCTTCGGACCTGCACATCACTGGCAACCTGAAAACCACCGGCGACATTCAGGTCGAAGGCACTGTGGAGGGCGACATCCGCGCCCACCTGCTGACCATCGGTGAAACCGCCACCATCAAAGGCGAAGTGGTTGCCGATGACGTGGTGATCAACGGCCGTATCGTAGGCCGCGTGCGTGGCCTGAAGGTGCGCCTGACCTCGACCGCCCGCGTCGAAGGTGACATCATCCACAAAACCATCGCGATCGAAAGCGGCGCCCATTTCGAAGGCTCCGTTCAGCGTCAGGACGACCCGCTGTCGGGTGGCAAACCTGCCAAGGCGCCCAAAGCCGAAGGCTGATCCCCGGCGGATCCCCAACGGATCTAAGACATTCCAAGGCGTCCCCAGAAGGCATTTCGGGGGCGCCTTTTTCGTTTCTAGCTAATCAGCTTCGGCTATGCTTTATTTTCTGTCCCTTCTGTTTCTATTGATCGCCGCCGCCCTTGGGGCAGCTTGGATCTGGCTCCTCCTTGGGCTGAGGACATCAGGCAAGCGTTGGACCTACGGCGCGCTGGCGCTGCAACTCTCCCTGATCATAACCTTCATTGTTCTCGCAATGGGTGGAGGATGGTCCGCCGTGATCGGTTTCCTCTGGCCACTGCCAACCGCTGTGCTGGTCTCCGACTTGCTCCTACAGCATTCAAATTTCTACGCTGACTTCTACTACCTCCCGCTTGGCGCGGGCCTCTGCCTCGCCTTGATCGCTGCGATCTTTGCGCCCCTGCGGATCTGGACGCCGCTGATTGTAGTGGCCGTTGTAATCCCGCTCGCCCTACCGATGGCAGAGAGACACAGCCGTTCCCTGATGTGTCAGCGCGCCCTCGCCCTTGGCGCATCGGAGGTCAAGCGCCACAGTTTCCTCTGGTCGCTTCGCCACATCCGCACCAGTTTCCTGGGCGAAGCACATGGCCTCACCATGGCAAACGGGCAGACCTACATCTGGAGCTACAAACGCCTTAACTGGTCCCCCGTGGACACACAGCCCTACGCGCAACCCGGTTACATTCAAACCGCCTGCGGCAAGGCCTAGGGCAACGCGGACCCTTCACAGCCCCATCCAGCGCCCAACCCAATCACGCACATAGCCATGATGCGCCGCCCAATCAGCCCATGTCGCCTCTGCCCAGGTGATCACCCGCGCGGCATGCTCCGGCCCGCCCGCAAAAGGCGCAACATCCGCCACAGTCACCGCAAACCGCGCTGGCGGCGCCAACCACTCCAACGTTGCCTTATGCCGCCCGAGCCCCAGCATCACCGCATTCGTCGCCTCCGCACCACGCGGATGGCCAGCCGCGCGATCCTCTAGCTGCACATATAGCCGTGCCAGATGCAGCCCGACCGATTGCACCATCCGCCGCTCTGACCCGTCACCGGGGTGCTGTACCGCATAGGTGTCCACGCTCAGCCGGTGCGTCGCCAACAAAGCGGGATTGCTGTATTCATGTGCCAGCACTGCCGTGAACCGCGCGTAACAGGCGGGACTGGCGGTCATATAGTCATGGGTGGGCCCCAGTTCAGGGTCCAGATCGGCGCCGCAGCCGGGGCAAATCCGCGACGCGTCTGTCAGTTTGGCAGCCATCCCCTAACATTCCCTTAATCAAAACCAAAAAGCGCCCCCAGATCCCTCCGGAGGCGCCCAAAATTTCGCATCGAACAGCAAAATCAGCCTTCGATCATATCCACGCGGGTGGCGTGGCGGCCGCCTTCGAACTCGGCTTCCAGAAAGGCATCGACGATTTCCAGCGCCAGCCCTTCGCCGATCACACGCGCGCCCAGCGACAGCATGTTGGCATTGTTATGGGCGCGGATCATCTTGGCCGAGAACACATCGGAACAGACACCGCAGCGGATGCCCTCAACCTTGTTGGCGGCCATCATGATACCCTGGCCGGTGCCACAGACGATGATGCCCAGATCCGCCTCACCGGCCACAATCTTCTCTGCCGCGGCTTTGCCGTGGATCGGGTAATGGGTGCTTTCGCTGGTCATCGGGCCGATGT
Organism: Thalassovita autumnalis; assembly: GCF_001458255.1. Classification (GTDB taxonomy): domain Bacteria; phylum Pseudomonadota; class Alphaproteobacteria; order Rhodobacterales; family Rhodobacteraceae; genus Thalassobius; species Thalassobius autumnalis. The sequence goes on along the minus strand of NZ_CYSB01000025.1, from coordinate 118,757 downwards.
CGTCAACCGCCCAGCCCTTGTCCGCCGCATGTTTGGCGATGGTCTTGCGCAGCTCGATGTCAGCGTGATCGCTGGAGATCACAAGGCGTTTGGCGGTCATGGCAGGGTTCCCGATTCCAATGGGTCAAAGATCTGCCGCCTTGGACCAGTTTCAAGCCCAGTTGTCAAACCTCTGCTCATGCCTCCAGCTCGGCGTCCCAGTAGAGGTAATCCATCCAGCTCTCATGCAGCATATTGGGCGGGAATTTGCGCCCCACGTTGTTCAACTCAGACGCGGTTGGCCGCCGCGGCACCTTGCGCAGCGACATGCCCGCCCGACGCAGCGACTTTGACCCCTTTTTCAGGTTGCAGGGCGAACAGGCCGCCACAACGTTTTCCCAGCTGGTAATGCCCCCGGCGGCGCGCGGCACCACATGGTCAAAGGTCAGATCGCCCCGGCTGCCGCAATACTGGCAGGAAAATTCATCCCTCAAAAACAAATTAAAGCGCGTGAAGGCCACGCGCTTTCTGGGTTTCACATAGTCTTTCAACACCACAACCGAGGGGATTTTTATTCGGGTGCTGGGGCTGGCCACTTCGGCGTCATATTCCGCAACGATGTCCACCCGGTCCAGCCAGACCGCTTTCACCGCCTCCTGCCAGGGCCAAAGCGACAGCGGGTAGTAAGACAGCGGCCGGTAATCCGCATTCAGCACCAGCGCCGGGTGCTGTTTCAACGCGCCGCGTTCACGTACAAACTCATGCCTGAAATCGCCATCCATGGGGGACTATCCCTCCTGCCCTAAAAACGGGGCGCAGATCAGGAAGTCACACAGGATCCCCCGATCCTTGCCTTAATTAACACTATATATCCCGGGATCGATCCGACAACCCCCATGATATAGAGTTCTGCTGCTTTATCTCGCTTACGCAGATGACAGCCATATGACGCTGGAAAAAAACAGCAAACGCCGCCTGCCTTGATGACAGACGGCGCTTTCAACGTTTTCAAAATACTCCGGGGGGAATTGGCCGCAGGCCAAGGGGGGCAGCGCCCCCTCACCCATCATCTCCCACAGGACAGGGCGTTAAAGCCCCAGCTTGTCCCGCATGAAGGCCAGCGCCACCGACAGACCATCGGGGGCAATGCCATGGGCGGTGCCCTTCATGATATGGGCGTAAACCTCTTTAAACCCAGCCTCATCCAGCGCTTCGGCAGCTTCCGGCAGCGATTGCACCGGCACCACATCGTCCTGATCGCCATGCACCAGCAGGATCGAAGGTTTTGAGATCGCCTCATCCTTCAACAGATCCGGTGACATCAACCGGCCCGAGAAAGCCACGATGCCGGCAATCTCATCCTCCCGGCGCGGCGCCACATGCAATGACATCATGGTGCCTTGGGAAAAGCCGAACAGCACCATCTGTTCAGGCAGCAGATCCTCATCCACCAACACCGCATCAAGGAAGGCGTTCAGATCCTCGGCCGCCTGAACCATGCCACGCTCGGCCTCCTCCTCGGAGGAGCCATCGATCCAAGGGATCGGGAACCACTGATAACCCATCGGCGCCCCGGCGCAGTTTTCCGGCGCATCCGGCGCAATGAACAGCGTATCGGGCAGGTGATCTGACAGCGGGTCGGCCAGCCCCAACAGGTCCGCGCCATTGGCGCCATAGCCATGCAGGAACACAACCACCGACCGGGTCACCCCGGATTTGGCCTCTTTGCGGCCCGCCTGCAAAACACGTGTCATCTGATCCCTTCCCGTTGTTTGACATGCCTGTAATAGGCAAAGAGCTGACGGGCTGCAACGGCGCGCCAGGGGCTCCAATTTTCGCTCATCTGACGCAGCTCACGCTCTTTGGGGCGCGCCTCCAGCCCGTAAAGATCCTGCGCCGCCACCTGCAGCGCCAGATCGCCGGGGGCAAAGACATCGGCGCGGCCCAGCGAAAACATCGCGTAGATCTCTGCCGTCCAGACGCCGATGCCTTTGACCGCGGTCAAAACCCTGATGACCTCGGCGTTAGGCACGTCGCGCAGGGCGTCATAATCGATACCCGCCTCAGCCAGCGCCAGCGCATAACGCGCCTTCTGCTGTGACAGGCCCAGCCCGCGCAGATCGTCAAAACTGTAGCGCTGCACGCCTTCGGGACTAACACAGCCCGCATCCTGCAGGCGTTTCCAGATCGCATTGGCCGAGGCCACGCTGACCTGCTGACTGACAATCGCTGACAACAACTCGCCAAAGCCATCGGGTTTGCGCCGCAGCGGCAGCGGCCCGGTCACCGCATAGGCCCGTGCCATCGCCGGATCATGCGCCCCCAACCACGCGACGCCTTCGGCCACGCAATCCTCCGTTTCGATGATCCGCCCCACACCCACGGTCCCAACAGCGCTCACGGCATCACGCCCCGCGCTTTGGCCTCGGCCACCGCCCAGTCCAGCGCCTCCTGCACGGTTTCCACCTGTCGGCCCATAGGTTTTGGGGCGGGCTGCGGGGGCCGTGCAATCATGATGACGCGAATGCCCAGCTCCTTCGCCGCCTGCAGCTTGGCCTTACCTGCCGCCCCGCCGGCGTTTTTCACCACCAACGTGTCGATGCCCAGATCGGTGAACAGTGCTTTCTCCTCCTCCACATCAAAGGGCGGACGCCCAGCGATGTAGCGCCCCTGCGGCATCGGGAAATCCCCCTCAGGCAGGTCAACCACCCGCAAGCTGACGTCACTGTGTGACAGCGCCATGAAGCCGGGCAATGAGCTGCGGCCAGTGGCCAGAAACACCTTTGCCCCCGGTGCAATCCGCGCGCAGGCCTCCGCCGCATCCGGAACCGTGGTCCAAAATTCCCCCGGGCCGGGCCGCCAAGGTGGGCGCAGCAGCTGGCAATAGAGCAGATCCATGTCCGCAGCGACACGTGCCGCCCGTTCGCTGATCTGCGCCGCAAAAGGATGCGTTGCATCAAGGATCAGCTTGATATCTTTTCCAAAAAGGAAATCGCGAAAGGCCGCTTCGCCACCAAAGCCTCCCACACGTGTGGGCACCGGCAGGGGTTTGGGCGCCTCGGTCGCGCCAGCAAGGGAGGCGATCGTCGGCACATAGGCCTGATCCAGCCCCTCCGCCAATTTGCGCGCCTCCCCCGTGCCAGCCAGCAACAAAACCGTCATTGCGCCCCCTCGCCATCGGTCCGCGCCAGCAGCTTGCCCGCGCGGTCAATCACAACCACATCACACTCCACCCCGTCGGGCAGCATCTTTCGCACCTCAACCAGCGCCTTCTGGGCGACCATATCGGCCATATCTTTCCCCATGATCTCATAGGCTTGCAGCGCAGTGTTACACTCTCGCAGCCGCTCATCCCCCAGCCAATCGGCCAGCAGATCAAAATCGACTTGAGAGCGGCCCGCATGCAGATCCCGCGCGCCCTGCGCCAGTTTGGTGATCTTGCCGATGCCACCGCCGATGGTGACACGGGGCAACGGATGTTTGGCGATGTATTTCAACATCCCCCCGGCAAAATCGCCCATATCCAGCATGGCGTGATCCGGCAGGCCATAAAGCCCCTGCACCACCCGTTCCGAGGTCGCACCAGTGCAGCCCGCCACATGAGCCAGCCCCTCGGCCCGCGCCACATCCACCCCGCGATGGATCGAGGCGATCCAGGCCGCGCAGCTGAAGGGCCGCACAATCCCCGTGGTACCTAGGATCGACAGCCCGCCTTTGATGCCCAAACGCGGGTTCCAGGTTTTCGCTGCCAGTTCCTCACCTGCAGGGACCGAAACGGTGATCTGAATGTCAGGCGTCTGCCCCAGACGCGTGGCCATTTCCTCCACCGTCTGGGTCATCATCTGGCGTGGCACCGGGTTGATTGCAGGTTCGCCCGGCGGGATCGGCAGACCGGGTTTCGTGACCTGCCCCACGCCGCGCCCGCCAACAAAGACCACCCCACCGGCTGAGGCCTCGACCCGTGACAGAATCAGCGTCCCGTGGGTGACGTCCGGATCATCGCCCGCGTCCTTCACAATCCCCGCCTCGGCCCAGCCTTCGCCCTGGCGCGCCTCAACCACCTCGAACTCAGGCCTTTCGCCACGGGGCAAGGTGATGCGCACCTTTTCGGGCTTGCCTTCGCCCCACAGCATCATCAGCGCCGCCCGCGTCGCAGCGGTGGCACAGGCGCCCGTGGTCCAGCCACGGCGCAATTCTCTGTCGGGTTTCCGGCTCATAAGGCGCGACTATAGGCTGCGGCGCAACCGCCGCCAATATGTCGTTTCCGGACTTCTCTCTCAGACCGCTGCGGGGCATACAGGGGGCATGACTGACTCGCTCACCCTCCCCGCCCACGATTGGCCCACACTGGAACCCGGCTGGGTCTGGCTTTGTGGTGCAGGTCCCGGCGATCCCGGCCTTCTGACGCTGCATGCGGTGAATGCGCTGCGCCAGGCCGATGTGGTGATCTATGACGCCCTGGTGCAGGAGGCGATCCTGGATTGGGCGCCGCAGGCCGAACATATCTATGCGGGCAAACGCGGCGGCAAACCCTCCGCCAAACAGCGCGACATTTCGTTGCGGCTGGTGGATCTGGCGCGTGCGGGCAAGCGTGTGCTGCGCCTCAAAGGCGGTGATCCCTTTGTCTTTGGTCGCGGCGGTGAAGAGGCCCAGACCCTGATCCAGCACGGCGTCAACTGCCGCATCATCCCCGGCATCAGCGCGGGAATCGGTGGCTTGGCCTATGCGGGCATTCCGGTGACCCACCGCGATGTGAACCAGTCGGTGACCTTTGTGACCGGCCATGACCAGACCGGCGACACGCCATCGTCGCTGAACTGGAAGGCCATCGCCGAAGGCGCGCAGGTGCTGGTGATCTACATGGGTATGAAACATGTGGAGCGTATTGCTGGTGAGTTGCTCTCCGCCGGTCGCCCCGCCGATGAACCCTGCGCTGTCGTGTGTTCGGCTACCACCGACGATCAACAGGTGCTGGAAACCACGCTGGGCCATATGGCCGCGGATATCCAAGCCTCCGGTCTGAAACCGCCCGCGATCCTTTGTGTGGGCCGCTCGGTCCTGATGCGGCAGGTGCTGGACTGGCAGGGCCTGATCGCCGGCCAAGCGCCCCGCAACCTCGATCCCCTCGGGCGCGGTCGCCCGGCCGAACAAGCGTGAACGCCGCCACCGCCCCCACGCCCTCGGGCGGGCTGATCATCGCCGCGCCCGCCTCGGGTGCCGGCAAAACCACCGTCACGCTGGCGCTGCTGCGGCTGCTGGCGCGGCAAGGCATGAATGTGCGAGGCGCGAAATCCGGCCCCGACTATATCGACCCCAAGTTTCACGAAGCCGCCTGCGGCCAGCCCTGTCTGAACCTGGACGCCTGGGCGATGTCACCCGACAGGCTCCGTAGTCTTGCGTCTGGCGACGGCACATTGGTGATCGAAGGGGCCATGGGCCTTTTTGACGGCGCCCCGCCCCAGGGCAAAGGCGCGGTGGCCGATCTGGCGCGTCTGTTCCAGCTGCCGGTGGTGCTGGTCGTGGACGCTGGCCGCATGGCAGGCTCCGTCGCACCGCTGGTTTCGGGCTTTGCCCATTTCGACGCAAATGTCACCATCGCAGGTGTGATCCTGAACAACGTCGGCTCCGAGCGGCATGAGGCGATGCTGCGCCGCGCCCTAGCCCCCCTTGGCCTGCCCGTGCTCGCCGCCATGCGCCGCAATGCCACGCTCACCATGCCATCGCGCCACCTGGGCCTTGTGCAGGCGGGCGAACGGGACGACCTCGACCAGTTCCTCGACCGCGCCGCCGATGCGTTGGCCGAAACCCTCGACCAAGACACACTCACCACACTCCTGCGTCCAACCCCCACCAAATCCAAGGCCCACCGCATCCCGCCGCCCGCGCAACGCATCGCCGTGGCCCGCGATCAGGCCTATGCCTTCTGCTATCCGCACCTGCTGGCGGACTGGCGCGCCCAAGGGGCCGAAATCACCTTTTTCTCACCGCTCGCGGATGACGCCGTGCCCGCCTGTGATTTCCTCTACCTGCCCGGCGGTTATCCCGAACTGCACGCCGGTCGCCTCGCCGCCAATTCAACCTTCTTGACCAGCCTTCGCAAAACTGCAGAAACCACTGAAATTTATGGCGAATGCGGCGGCTACATGACCCTGGGTGAGGTGCTGATCGATGCCGATAGCACCGCGCATCAGATGGCGGGTCTACTGCGGCTGGAAACCTCCTTTGCCAAACGCAAATTGCACCTCGGCTACCGTGATCTGACACCACTGACCGGCCCATTCAAAACCCCGCTGAAAGCGCATGAGTTCCACTATGCCACCACGCTCAGCGCCAAGGGCCAGCCGCTTTTTGCTGCCAAAGACGCCGAAGGCAACGCGCTGCCCGACATGGGCCTCAGCCAGCGCCACGGTCAGGCCTGCACCCACGGCTCCTTCGCCCATCTGATCGACCTCGCCTAACCAGATCCCACTACGGCTCAGACGCAACCGCGGCTTTCACCGTTTCAAAAATACTCAAATCCCACGCTCGACCCCCGGCAAAACGTCACGAATGTGCACAAACGCACACCCCAGTCGCAGCCTTCCTGCGGCAGGAGGCCGCTTGCGGGGTTGAACCAATCGGTTTAGCACTTGCCCCATGACTGACGCGATCAATACCCCCGCCCCCGATACCGGCCCCACATCCGACGCTGCGGCCAAGCGCAATGTTGTGATCCTGGTGCTGGCGCAGGCCATCCTCGGCGCGCAGATGCCGATGCTGTTCACCATTGGCGGGCTGGCGGGTCAAAGCCTGGCGTCAAACATCTGTTTTGCCACCCTGCCGATCACCATGATCGTGCTGTCCTCCATGCTGTCGGCAACGCCAGTGGCGGCTGTGATGCAGCGGTTTGGCCGTCGTGTCGGGTTCATGATGGGCACGGCCTTTGGCGCAGCAGGCGCGGTTGTGGGCGCCTATGCACTGTCGATCGCGTCATTCCCACTGTTTCTTGTCGGCTCCTTCCTCACCGGCACCTATATGTCAGCGCATGGGTTCTACCGCTTCGCCGCAGCCGATACCGCCTCGGATGCCTTCCGGCCCAAGGCGATTTCCTATGTGATGGCGGGGGGGCTGGCGGCAGCCATCATCGGCCCGCAGCTGGTCAAGCTGACCTCGGATACCTTCGTGGTGCCCTTCCTTGGCGCCTATGTGGCGATCATCGCGATCAACCTGCTCGGTTCACTGCTGTTCCTGTTTCTGGACATCCCCACCCCGCCGAAACCCAGCGCCGATGCACCGAAGGGCCGCACCCGCTGGCAGCTGATCACCACGCCGGTGATCGCCGTGGCGGTGATCTGTGGCATGGTCTCTTATGCGCTGATGAACCTGGTGATGACGTCTACGCCCCTGGCCGTGGTGGGCTGCGGCTTTGAACAGGACAACGCTGCCGATATCGTCACCGCGCATGTGCTGGCGATGTATATCCCCAGTTTCTTCACCGGGCATCTGATCGCCCGCTTTGGCACGCAGAAAATTATTGCCGCCGGTTTGGTGATCCTTGCGGGTGCCGGTCTTGTCGCCCTGCAGGGGGTAGAGTTGGAAAACTTCTTCATCGCACTGGTGCTTCTGGGCATCGGCTGGAACTTCGGTTTTATCGGCGCCACGTCTCTGCTGGCCGCATCCCACACGGTTGAGGAACGCGGCCGCATGCAGGGCCTCAATGACCTCTTGGTCTTTGGCGGTGTCACCCTGGCCTCGCTGGCCTCGGGTGGGTTGATGAACTGTTCCGGCGGTGAAGCAGCCGTAGGCTGGGCGGCGGTCAATATTGCCATGGCCCCCTTCCTGATGCTGGCTGGCGGCGCGCTGATCTGGCTGATGTTCCAACCCAAGGAAGAGATGGCGTAAGGGGCTGGGCCCACCGGGTCGCGCAGCGAGCCGGTTCGTGCCCGACCCCGCCCCCAGGGCGGGCGCGAATTGCAGCATATCCAATAGCGGCAAACGTAAGGGTAGCTGTCACGGCCTAGGCAGGCGGTGAGCCGCCCTCGGGCTCGGGCACGCCCCTTATGTCAGCGATCAACGAGATCCTGTCTCAACGCGCGCAGCCCGTCGCACAAATCACCAACGGCCTCACCAACGACCGCTGACACTGCGCCACATCAGGCTGAGCCGCCGCTGCGCCTCTGAAGGCATCAGCGTATCATCCAGCACCGCCTCAGGCGTCTTGGCCGCGCGCCGCAGCACCGGACCGGCCAGCCAGCCGCCCAGCAGGGCCGGGGCCGCATCACGGTGAATGTCACCACGCCGCCGCCGCGCCCGGGTCAGACGGTCCAACCCTGCCTCAGCAAGGGCCTGCACCGCCTCGGGTCGGCCATCCAGCAAAGGCACGCGTTTCGCCGCCACCAGCGCCGGTATCGCGCGCAGGAAGTTGGCCAAACCCGCCGCATGGCCGAGATCGCGCACCACCTGCTCATCGCCACCGCCCAGGCCATTGACCGCCACCACAAACAGATTGGCCGAGGTCAGCTGGATATAGCGTTCAAAATCGGCGACATCCTCAAACGGATCTTTGTAGATGTCCCAGCGCCGCGCATCACAAAGCTGATCCAGCAACACCGCATCCTCAGGCCGCATGGTCAGGGCCAAGGCGGTCACCACCTCATGACGGCGCACCACGCCACCTTTGCCAATCTCCTCAATGGCATCGCGCCACCATTGCAGGCGCAATTCGGCGATCATCTCCTCCTGGGTCAGCCAGGGCGCGCGGGCGATTTCGACATTTGCCGCATAAAGCGCAAACAGCAGATCCCGCGCCGCAGGCGGTGCTGCCATTGTGGCCAGAAACCGATCGGGATCGGCACGCTGCACCAGATCCGCGCAGGCCTGAAAATCATCATGCGCCATCGCGTCAGACATCCCTCAGACCGCCGCGTCGCAGTGCAGCAGTTTCCAGTTGATCGCATCCAACAGCGCGTCAAATGAGGCATCCACTATGTTTGGTGACACACCCACCGTGGACCAGCGCCGCCCCTGCCCGTCTTCGCTGTCGATGATGACACGCGTCACCGCTTCGGTGCCGCCCTGGGTTATTCGCACCTTGAAGTCCACGAGCCGCATATCGGCCAGCACTTCGGAATAGCGGCCCAGATCCTTGATCAGCGCCTTGGCCAAGGCGTTCACCGGACCGCGATCACTGCCGGTGTCATCCATCGACTCCGACACGGACAGTTTCTTTTCACCGTCCACTTTGACCACAACCACCGCCTCCGAGAGCGAAACCATGCGATTGTACTTGTTCTTGCGCCGCTCCACGGTGACCTTGTAGCGCTTTACCTCAAAAAACGCGGGCAGTTGTCCCAGCTCAGCCCGCGCCAGCAGTTCAAAACTCGCCTGCGCGGAATCATAGGTGTAGCCCTCACTTTCGCGCGCTTTGATCACATCCAGGATCCGCGCCAGCGCCGGATTGGCCTTGTCGACCTCCAGCCCGGCCTCGGCCAGACGGCGGCGCAGGTTGGACTGCCCGGCCTGATTGGACATCGGGATGATGCGGTCATTGCCCACCGTTGCGGGATCAATGTGTTCATAGGTGCTGGGATCTTTCAGGATCGCCGAAGCATGCAGCCCCGCCTTATGCGCAAAGGCGGAAGCCCCCACATAGGGCGCCTGCCGCTGTGGCACCCGGTTCAGAATGTCATCCAGCAGACGCGAGGCTTTCACCAGCCCGCTCAGCGCTTCCCGGCTCACACCAATGTCAAACTGGCTGGCATAGGGTTCCTTCAGCAAAAGCGTCGGGATCAGCGTGGTCAGATTGGCATTGCCACAGCGTTCGCCCAAGCCATTGAGCGTGCCCTGGATCTGCCGCGCCCCAGCCTCCACCGCCGCCAATGAGCCCGCCACCGCGTTTTCCGTATCATTGTGGGTGTGGATGCCGAGGTGATCACCGGGAATGCCCGCCGCAATCACCGCCGCCACAATTGCCCCGATCTCTGACGGCATGGTGCCGCCATTGGTGTCGCACAGCACCACCCAACGCGCGCCCGCCTCATAAGCGGCCTTCACCGCCTCCAGCGCATAAGCCGGATTGGCCTTATAGCCATCAAAGAAATGTTCCGCATCAAACAGCGCTTCGCGGCCCGAAGCCACGATATGTTCAACCGATTTGGCAATGTTTTCGGTATTTTCCGCCAGGGTGATCCCCAGAGCGGTTTCCACATGGAAATCATGGCTTTTGCCCACCAAACAGACCGAGGATGTGCCGGCATTCATCACCGCTGCCAAGACCTCATCATTGTCGGCCGAGCGCCCGGCCCGTTTGGTCATCCCAAAGGCGGTGAAACGTGCCTTCAGCTTGGGCTTGTCTTCAAAGAACTCACTGTCCGTGGGGTTAGCACCGGGCCAGCCACCCTCGATGTAATCGACGCCCAACTCATCCAGCACCGCAGCGATCTGATGCTTTTCCGGCGTGGAAAACTGCACCCCCTGCGTCTGCTGCCCGTCGCGCAATGTGGTGTCGTAGATATACAGTCGCTCTTTGCTCATTTGTCTGGCTCTTTAGCTTGTTCGGGCAGCGCCCGGCCCGGGGTGGGCGTGAAGCGCCCGCCCTTGGGGGCGGGTCGGGCGCTGCCCGGGCAAGCCCGGGCTGGGTTTCCTAATCTTTGTGGCTTACAAACCGTCCAGCTTCGCCGCGTCAAATCCGGCACCGGGCAGCAGTTCCACCCCCGCCTTGCTCATCCGCACCTCAACCCCGGCGTCCATCAGCGCGGTCTTCAACGCATCCACCGGCGCGAAGTCCTTGTTCTCCATCGCCGTTGCGCGCAGGCCCGCCAGTTTGTCGGCCAACTCATTCAACTGCTCATCTACAAGCAATGTATCGACTACTCCACCGAACACCCACGCGCCCATCTCCGCTTCATCGAGCAGCAGCCCAAGCAAGCGTGCTGATGCAGCGAAATCATCAATCTCAGTTTGATCGACGTCGCTACGCTGACTTTGCAGAATAGACTTGGCCATGCGCCCCAACTCCGTCAGAGCGAGAGAGGTATTCAGATCATCGGCAAGAGCTGCAACAACAGCCTTTGCAGGGCTTCCTGCGTCGGTCGCTGAATTGGACAGACCGCGCCACTTGCGCAGCGTCGCCTCCGCCTCTTTCGCCTTCTTCTCGGTCCAGTCCATCGGCTTGCCGTAATGGGTCGACAGGAAGACAAAGCGGATCACCTCACCGGGCACCCCCTGATCCAACAGATCCCGCACGGTGAAGAAGTTGCCCAAGGACTTGGACATCTTCTTGCCCTCGACCTGCAGCATCTCATTGTGCATCCAGTAGCGGGCGAACTCCGCCTTGGGATGGGCGCAGCAGCTTTGCGCAATCTCATTCTCATGATGCGGGAACTGCAGGTCGTTGCCGCCGCCATGAATGTCAAACGACGCGCCCAGCAGCTCATATGACATGGCCGAGCATTCGATGTGCCAGCCCGGACGCCCCCGGCCCCAGGGGCTGTCCCAACCGGGCAGATCATCGCTCGAAGGCTTCCACAGCACAAAATCCATCGGGTTTTTCTTGTAAGGTGCCACTTCCACCCGCGCACCGGCAATCATGTCATCCACCGACCGGCCCGACAGCGCGCCATAGGCCTTGTAGCTTTCCACCGCAAACAACACATGGCCCTCAGCGGCATAGGCATGGCCCTTGGCGATCAGATCCTCGATCATCGCCACCATTGGTGCGATAAACTCGGTCGCGCGCGGCATGTGATCGGGTTCCATCGCGCCAAGCGCACCCATGTCCTTCAGATACCAGGCGATGGTCTCATCGGACCGCTCGGTGACCAGCTGTTCCAGCGTGCCCTCGGCCCCTGCCTCTTTGCGCGATACGGCCGTGGCATTGATCTTGTCATCCACATCGGTGAAGTTGCGCGCATAGGTGACGTGTTCGGCGCCATACACATGACGCAGCAGGCGATACAGCGTGTCAAAGACGATCACGGGACGCGCATTGCCCAAATGGGCGCGGTCATAAACCGTCGGACCACAGACATACATCCGCACGTTCTTGGGATCGATCGGGGCAAATACCTCTTTCGACCGGCTTTTGGAGTTGTGCAGTTTGATCACTGTTTCCGTCATAGCGTCCTCACACGCGTGCATCATGGCTTCGCGGCGGGCTTAGCAAGATCAACTCATGTTTGGAAGAAGAACAACGGCCCGCCTGAGATGTCTCAGCAGGTAATGCAGCAGATAATAATGCAAATCGTTGCGTTCATGAGGCTTTGATAGCGGCGCAAGTGTCGACACGCAATGGAAATGTCTTATCGGGCACCGTTTGAAGAGACGCCGAACCGGTACAGGAACAGAAATGGGCCCTGAGCATCGCTAACACGCGGCCAGGGGGCGCTGCCCCCTTCATGGCGCCACTACGTTGGCACTAATTCATCCCCCGGAGTGTATTTTGAAACGATGAAACATATTCACTGTTTCAAAAATACTCATTTCACCATCCATTGGCCCTCGGGCCAGAACGCATGAAAGGCAAAGGCAAACATCACATCATGGGCCACATCCTGCCCGGCGCCATCGCGCACCCGGATCGCCCCCACCGCTTTGCCACCCCCAATATCGGCAGTATCCAGGGCGGAGGATTGTTCATCCTCCCAGGTCAGCGTCACGCCGTTCTCCGCAATCCGCTGCTCCGCCCGCAGCCGGTCAAAGGTCCAGGCGGCATCGCCCACCCGCACCACCCGCATCAAGGGCGGTACATCATGCGGCGGGTTCTCCCCACTGTACAGAAACGGCCGGTGTGAACTGTCGTAATTCTGATAGGGGTTCATGCCATAGGCGCGACGGAACGGCGGCTCTGCCATAACCAGCCCCTCAGGATGGGCCTCGCGGAAGGCGGCCCAGCTCTCCATCCAGACCGGCAGCTGGGTCAGCTCCACCCCGGTCAGATCGCCCACGATGCCTGTGCCAAGCGCCTGCTGCCACCAACTCTCGGTTTCGCGGTCATACATCACCATGTCCGAATTGCGCAGCTTGCCCGAGACGCCGAAGGACAATTCGCCCGCCTCAGTGCGCCGGTCAAACACGATGGCCGAGTTGCACAGGGGGCAGAAGGTCACCGCCACCGGAATATCGCCAATCCGATCATTCACAATCTCATGCCACATCAGATAGCGCAGCGGATAGGCGCGCGCCGGCTGGCCCTCCAGCGCCACGGTGATCACGCTTTCGCGCGGTGACAGCCCCGCCTCATCCGACTGACGCAGAAACTGCGGCTCATCCACCGCCGGAATGCCATCTTTGGGCGGCCCGCCCGACAAGATCTCAGCCCAATTGGCCACCGTGGTCTGACTAAAATCCGTCTCCGGCCATTCATGTTGCCAAAAGTTTGGATCAGCGAAGGCAGTCGTGGTGGCGGTGGTCAGGCCAAGGGCAACAGTCAGGGCAGTGAACAGGCGTGTCATGGGCGATCCTCCTGACTGCTACTGTGGCGGTTTTCAGGGCGATGGAAACCCCAGCACGCAGGAATGTGATAGATGGTGACTGCGCCGGACAGCCTGATGCAGCTCGCCGGGGGCGGGCCAATGGATGCCCCCCGCGCCCCACGCAACTTGACACCCCATGGATGCAATAAGAGCCTCTGCAGCAACCCTAACGCAGCCCGTGCTGCCATAAGTGAGTAGCCATGAGACGCATTTTCCATCTTTTCCTAGGTCTTTTGTCTGCCAGCCTGCTGGCTGTCATACTGCTGCCGCTCTTCGCATCGGATTTCGATAAGTTCGCCAAGGCAACGATCAGGGAATTCGGCCACAGATCTGATCCGCAGCTGGTGACCGATGCCGTGCTGCACTATCTGGAAGACAACCAGATTGACGATCCGATCGCGTTCTTCACGGAAAACATGGACAGCACATATGTGATCCATGCGGATGACTCGAACTTGAGTACCACAGATAAAGCTTGGTTTGAAAATGGTGAGGTTGATAGGCGCACATCGTTTACCAGCAAGTACTTTAATCGCGTCCTCACTAATTACAAACTCTGGATAAGAGTACTCGACATGCGTTCTGGGGAACGCAGGATACACGCAAGAATTTATCTAAACGCACCATAAATCTGGGGCCATGTTGCAAGTCGCCAATCTAGTGAATGTGGCGCGTCCATCGGAAATACCCGCATCCCCCCAGCAGCCAGCAAGAGGCGCTGACAGATGTCTCCAGGATCATGAAGATGGCCTGATCGCACTTGACGCCCTGTGGGCAACCTGTTGTTTTCCCGTAAAACCAAACCTCTCTGAGGGAGCTTAGCCAATGATCCAAGGTTCCTGTCACTGCGGCGCTGTGCGTTTTGACTATCAGCGAACAGCCGAAACAGCGGCCTCCTGCAACTGTTCGATCTGCCGCCGTCTGGGCGCCACCTGGATCTATGCCAATGCCGATCAGATCACCTTCCACATGGCCGAAGGCGCCACCCACCGCTACCTGCGCGGCGAAGAAAACATCGGCTTTCACAGCTGCACCACCTGCGGCTGCCCAACCCATTGGGAAAACATGGCCGAGCCAGAAACCGGTCCTATGGCGGTAAACCTCAACCTCTGCGACCCTGAGGAGGCCGCAAAGGTCCCGGTGCGCCGCTTTGACGGCGCCGACAGCTGGAGCTTTATTGATTAGGCCGGATTAACTTGGCCGGATTAACTTGGCTGGGCCCGCGCCCGCAGAAACGCCCGGATGATGCCTTCCAGCTTCGCCGCACCTATAGGGGCCGATGCTTTGGTGTGTTCATGGCTGATATGTTCATGCCCCAGCCCCGCCGCCATATTGGTCACCACGGAAAAGGCGCAGACCTGCATCTCCAGAAACCGCGCCAGAATAACCTCAGGCACGGTGGACATGCCCACCGCATCCGCCCCCAGCAGCTTCAGCATCCGGATCTCTGCCGGGGTTTCAAAGTTCGGCCCGGAATACCAGGCATAAACCCCTGATTTCAGGTCAATCCCCTGGGCTTTGGCAATCTCGCTAAGCTCGGCGCGCAGACCCGGATCATAGGCCTCGGTCAGGTTCACAAACCGCTTATCCGTCTTCTCACCAATCAGGGGGGAGCGGCCCGAATAGTTGATGTGATCGTTTAGCAGCATCAGATCGCCGGGTGGAATATCGGCGCGGAAGGACCCGCAGGCATTGGTCAAAAACAGCGTCTCGACCCCCAGCGCCTTCAACACCTCCAAAGGCAGACGCATCGCCGCCGCATTGCCATTTTCATAAAAATGCTCCCGCCCGCCGAGGATCGCCACCTCACAGCCTTCAAAACGGCCCAGATGCAGCTGCGCCTTATGGCCAGAAACCCCCACATGGGGAAATCCCGGCAGATCCGCATAATCGATGGAAACACCCTCGACATGATCGGCCAGCCCGCCAAGGCCAGATCCCAGAATAAATCCGACCTTCGGCGCCACGCCCGGCGCCCGCGCCCGAATAACCTCTAATGCTGTCATCTCGCCCCCTGTGGCGCCCAGGAAAGCGCCTGTTTTCATCTTGCCAAAAATACTCAAAAACACAAACGCCGCCCCAAGCCCGACTGTAAAGGCCAAAGAGGCGGCGTTTGCCAAAATCACATTGTCAGGCCCGTTATCAGGCCCGAGATCACTCGGTCACGGTGACCTTTTTCATCACATCCGGTGCGCCGACAACCTCACCATTGCGGCCAGCGCCGCGTTTGATGGCGTCAACCACATCCATGCCTTCGGTCACTTCGCCGACGATGGTGTACTGACCGTTCAGATGCGGCGCCGGGGCGAACATGATGAAGAACTGCGAATTGGCCGAGTTCGGGTTCTGGCTGCGCGCCATGCCCACAACACCACGGTCGAAGTTCAGGTCGGAAAACTCCGCCTTCAGGTCAGGACGATCGGAACCGCCACGACCCGCCATGCGCATATCGCCGCCCATCACGCCGAACTGCACATCGCCGGTCTGCGCCATGAAGCCCTCGATCACGCGGTGAAACACCACGTTGTCATAGGCGCCTTCAGCGGCCAGCGTCGTGATCTGTTCAACATGGCCGGGGGCCACATCCTCGAACAGGTCGATCTGGATGGTGCCATTGGCCTCACCCGCGACCGCGATGTTGATGCCGGCAGCGGCGACGGGGCCTGCTGCCAGAACCAGTGCGGCTGCCAGCGACTTATACATCCGCGGCAACCTTCATCGAGATCATGCGATCCGGGTTCGCAGGCGGCTCACCACGTACAATCGCATCCACATGCTCCATCCCCGAGGTCACCTGACCGTAAACGGTGTACTGACCGTTGAGGAAGCTGTTGTCTTTGAAGTTGATGAAGAACTGCGAGTTGGCCGAGTTCGGGTTCTGCGACCGGGCGGCGCCCAACGAACCACGGGCGTGCGGCACTTTGGAAAACTCTGCGGGCAGATCCGGCAGGTCCGAACCACCGGTGCCTGCGCGGCCGGGGTTGTAGTTGTTTTCCATGTTGGCGTGTTCCACATCACCGGTCTGGGCCATGAAGCCGTCAATCACACGGTGGAAGGCAACATTGTCATATTTGCCGGCGCGGGCCAGTTCTTTCATGCGCTCAACGTGCTTGGGTGCAACGTCCGGCAGCAGTTCAATCACAACCGTGCCACCCTTCAGTTCCAGCAGGATGGTGTTTTCGGGATCTTTATACTCGGCCATTTGGGCTTCCTCTCTAATCATCTTGCCCCGATACCTAAGCCCCAAACAGCCAATTGCCAAGCATGAGGTTGACCTGAGCGCCCTCACAAGCGATGACACGCACAACCACAGTGATTTTTCCCTTTGGAGAGCAGAGCATGGCTTGGAAAACCCTTGATGACATGGATCTCAACGGTAAGCGCGTTTTGGTGCGCGTGGACATCAACGTCCCGGTCGCCGACGGCAAGGTAACGGATGCCACCCGGATCGAACGGATTGTGCCCACGGTCAATGACATCATCGCCAAAGGCGGCAAGCCCCTGCTGATCGCGCATTTTGGCCGTCCCAAGGGCAAGGTGGTGCTGGACATGTCGCTGCGCGTCACGCTCAGCGCATTGGAAACCGCGCTTGGCCGCTCGGTCGCTTTCATCGAAACGCTGGAAGGCGCAGAAACCCCGTCGGCCGAAGTGGACGCCGCTGAGGTGGCGCTTTTGGAAAACATCCGCTTCCACCCCGGCGAAGAGAAAAACGACCCCGAATTTGCCGCCCGTCTGGCCAAATTGGGCGATGTGTTCTGCTCGGATGCCTTCTCGGCCTCGCACCGCGCCCATGCCTCCACCGAAGGGGTGGCGCATCACCTGCCCTCCTGCGCCGGTCGTCTAATGCAGGCCGAGCTGGAGGCGCTGGAGGGCGCCCTGGGTCAGCCGGTGCGCCCGGTTGTGGCCGTGGTTGGCGGCGCCAAAGTGTCCACCAAACTGGAACTGCTGGGCAATCTGGTTGCCAAGGTGGATCATCTGGTGATCGGTGGCGGCATGGCCAACACCTTCCTGGCCGCCCAGGGCATCGATGTGGGCAAATCGCTCTGCGAACATGACATGACCGACACTGCGCGTGAGATCATGGAAAAAGCCAAGACCGCCGGCTGTGACATCGTGCTGCCTGCCGACGTGGTGGTGGCCGCTGAATTTGCCGCCGGTGCCGCCAATGAAGTTGTCGCCAATGACGCCTGCCCGGCCGATAAGATGATCCTGGATGCCGGCCCGAAAGCGGTTGAACGCATCGCAGAGGTCCTCGACGGCGCCAAAACCCTGATCTGGAACGGCCCGCTTGGCGCCTTTGAGATTGAACCTTTTGACACCGCCACCAACGCCGCTGCCCAAAAAGCGGCTGCCCTGTCCAAAGCTGGCCAGCTGACCTCGGTCGCGGGCGGCGGTGACACGGTTGCAGCGCTCAACCAAGCAGGGGCCGCAGCAGATTTCACCTATATCTCCACCGCAGGCGGCGCCTTCCTCGAGTGGATGGAGGGCAAAACCCTCCCCGGTGTGGCCGCCCTTCAGGGTTAAGCGCCCTGGCCCAAAAACAACAGGATCTGTCGCAAAACTGCGACGGATCCACTCTAAGATCAGGTGAATTCACCCCATCTTAACACCTTGACCTGAAAGTTTTCCCGTCGCTAGCGCTACCAAGATTGTCAGCCGCCGCGCTGTCGCTTATTGGAGCGGTTGAAAGCAGACCTTTCCTCCACTGAACACGTATTCACACGCAGGACCAGACCATGACAAACCAGACCCAAAGCGAATTGATTGGCACCGGCAACGGCTTCATTGCGGCCCTGGACCAGAGCGGCGGCTCCACCCCGAAGGCGCTGCGCCTCTACGGTGTGAACGAAGACGCCTACACCTCCGAAGAAGAGATGTTCGGCATCATCCACGACATGCGCGCCCGCATCATCAAATCCAACGCGTTCAACGGCGAACGTGTGCTGGGCGCCATCCTGTTTGAACGCACCATGGATGGCGGCATCGATGGCAAACCCACCGCCACCTACCTGTGGGAGGACTGCCAGGTCGTGCCTTTCCTGAAGGTCGACAAAGGTCTGGCCGATGAGGAAAACGGCGTTCAGATCCTGAAACCGATGCCCGATCTGGCCGCGCTCTTGGAAAAAGCCGTGTCCAAAGGCATCTATGGCACCAAAATGCGCTCGGTCATCAGCGCCGCCTCGCCCGAAGGCATCAAAGCCGTTGTGGCCCAGCAGTTTGAGATCGGCAAACAGATCATCGCCGCCGGCCTGATGCCGATCATTGAACCCGAGGTGACCATCTCGATCGCCGACAAGGCGCAGGCCGAAGAGATGCTGATGGCCGAAATCAAGGCCCAGCTGGACGCGCTGGAAGGCGATCAGCAGGTGATGCTGAAACTGACCCTGCCTGAAGTGGCAAACACCTACAAACCGCTGGCTGATCACCCGCGCGTGCTGCGCATGGTGGCGCTGTCGGGCGGCTATGACCGGGATGAGGCCAACACCCGTCTGGCCCAGAACACCGGCATGATCGCCTCCTTCTCGCGCGCCCTGACAGAAGGTCTGTCCGCCCAGCAGGACCAGAACGCCTTCGACGCCACGCTGAACACCAGCGTCCAGTCGATCTACGACGCCTCCGTTGCGGGCTAAGCTCTTTGCTATATATAGAAAAGGCACTCCACCCGGGGCGCCTTTTTTTGTGCCTACCGAATTTAGATGTCGCGCCCGAACCGAGGGGTGGAAGCGAAGCGCCCGCCCCGTGGGGGCGGTTCGGGCGCTGCCAAATCTATGGATTTGGCATGGGATAAAACACAGCTGCCCCAATTGACATCCGTGCCACTTCCCGCAGAACTGTGCCGAACAAGACGCCGCACAAGACCATGAGGCCCCGATGATCATCCGCACCGCCACCGCCGCAGACGCCCAAGGGCTGGCCGAGATTTACAACCACGCAGTTGAAAACACCGTCGCCATCCTCAACGAAACCCTGGTTGACGCCGGAAACCGCGCCGCCTGGGTGGCCCAGCGGCAGGGTGACGGGTTTCCGGTGCTGGTCGCCGAAGAGGACGGTCGGGTGATTGGCTATGCCTCCTACGGACCCTGGCGCCCTTTCCACGGGTTTCGCGAAACGGTCGAGCATTCGGTCTATGTCCGCGATGGCCAGCGCGGCAAGGGGCTGGGCCGGCAGCTGATGCAGGCGCTGATTGATCAGGCCAAGTCGGATGGGCTGCATATGATGGTTGCCGCGGTGACCGCCGGCAATGACGCCTCGATCCGCCTGCACGAAGCGCTGGGATTTGAGGTCACCGCCCGTATGCCGCAGGTTGGCCAGAAATTCGGCGATTGGCTTGAACTGATCTTCCTGCAACTGCGCCTGGATGATCGCCCCTCGCCCTGATCGCCCCTTGTTTGTGCCTTGATTACGTGGGCAAATTGCCGGGCTGCGGGCGGTTTTCACCGTCCAGCCTCCCCGCCCAGCCAAGGCTGCTGCAATTATGTGACACAAGTCCAAGTTATCCCCAGAAAACTGCACTCTCTTTTGGCTAAGGGGATTCACACGGCGAATCACCTATGGCATAGTTCCTGCATCGCCCAAGCAAGAGGCGAACCCGCCAAAACGGCGGGATTTGAGAGGCAGAGCAATGCACCGCAGTAAGCGCAGCACCCTGGGCACTTGGGCCTATTTCACCCTGGCATTTTTGCTGGGCGTCTACTTCACCGTTGCGGCGGTGCAAGGCGGCTATGGGGTCTCACGCCGGGCTGAGATTGAGCGCGAAGCCGCCACGCTGAACCGTGAGTTGGCCGCGCTGCAGGCTGAGGTCAACCGGATGGATAATCTGACCCGCCGCCTCTCTGACACTTACCTGGATCTGGACCTGCTGGATCAGCAGGCCCGTTCGGTGCTGGGCATGATCCGCAGCGATGAATTGGTCATCCGCTGATCTTCTGTTCTCTTTCGCAACATCTTTATGTCAGGGCTTAAATCTTCCGCCTGAACGCGGCTGGATTTTGCCGCGTAACGGGTTGCGATGAATTAAGTCTCGCCCTGCGCATTCGTTTGCTGTATAGAATAGTTTAACGCTAAACTATATTTGCTACCGGGAGGATGACGCCGCATGGCCGCCAAGAAAACCCAAGCTAAATCAAACGTTTCCGCCGAGGAACTGAAATCCTACTATCGGGACATGCTGTTGATCCGCCGATTCGAAGAAAAGGCCGGACAGCTCTATGGCATGGGCCTGATTGGCGGGTTCTGCCACCTCTACATCGGTCAGGAAGCGGTTGTTGTTGGCCTCGAAGCTGCCGCCAAAGAAGGCGACAAGCGCATCACCTCTTACCGTGACCACGGCCATATGCTGGCCTGCGGCATGGACCCCAACGGCGTGATGGCCGAGCTGACAGGCCGTGAAGGCGGCTACTCCAAAGGTAAAGGCGGCTCCATGCATATGTTCTCGAAAGAGAAACATTTCTACGGCGGCCACGGCATCGTCGGCGCACAGGTGCCGCTGGGGGCTGGCCTTGCCTTCTCGGATATGTATCGCGGCAATGACAATGTGACCTTTACCTATTTCGGGGATGGCGCCGCCAACCAGGGCCAGGTCTATGAGACCTTCAACATGGCCGCCCTGTGGAAACTGCCGGTGATCTTCGTGATTGAGAACAACCAATACGCCATGGGCACCGCCCAGAACCGCTCCACCTCGACCGAAGACATCTACACCCGCGGCGCGCCGTTCGGCATCCCCGGGGAAATTGTCGATGGCATGGACGTTCTGGCCGTGAAAGCCGCCAGCGAAAAAGCCACCGCACACTGCCGCGCCGGCAAAGGCCCCTACATCCTTGAGGTCAAAACCTACCGCTACCGCGGCCACTCCATGTCGGACCCGGCAAAATACCGGACCCGCGAAGAAGTGCAGAAAATGCGCGACGAACGTGACCCGATCGAACAGGTCCGTGACCTGCTGCTGACCGGCAAACACGCCACCGAAGAAGATCTGAAGGCGATCGACAAGGAAATCAAAGCGATCGTGAACGAATCCGCTGATTTCGCCAAAGAAAGCCCGGAACCGGCGCTCGAAGAGCTCTGGACCGACATTTACGCCTGATCCCTGAGGAGACACTGACAATGGCAACCGAAATTCTCATGCCCGCCCTGTCCCCCACCATGGAGGAAGGCACCCTGGCCAAATGGCTGGTCAAAGAAGGCGATACCGTAAACTCCGGCGACATCATGGCCGAGATCGAAACCGACAAGGCAACGATGGAGTTTGAAGCGGTCGATGAAGGCATCATCGGCAAGATCCTGATCGCGGAAGGCACCGAAGGTGTCGCCGTGAACACCCCGATCGCCGTGCTGCTGGAAGAGGGCGAAAGCGCCGATGACATCGCCGCCCCCGCCGCCCCTGCCCCGGCAGCAGAGGCCGCCCCGGCCCCCGCAGCAGCCCCGGCACCGGTGGCAACCGCCCCGGCAACCCCATTGGCAGCCCCCGCCGATCTGACCCCGGATTGGCCCGAAGGCACCCCGATGAAACAACAGACTGTGCGCGAAGCCATCCGCGACGCCATGGCCGAAGAAATGCGCGGCGATGAAAACGTCTTCCTGATGGGCGAAGAAGTCGCCGAATATCAGGGCGCATATAAGGTCAGCCAGGGCCTGTTGGATGAGTTTGGCTCCAAACGCATCATCGACACCCCGATCACCGAACACGGCTTTGCCGGCATCGCCACCGGCGCGGCCTTCGGTGGCTTGCGCCCGATTGTTGAGTTCATGACCTTCAACTTCGCCATGCAGGCGATTGACCAGATCATCAACTCCGCCGCCAAGACGCTGTACATGTCCGGCGGTCAGATGGGTGCACCGATGGTGTTCCGTGGCCCGAACGGCGCCGCCGCCCGCGTGGGCGCCCAGCACAGCCAGGACTACGCCGCATGGTACGCGCAGATCCCCGGCCTGAAGGTTGCGATGCCCTATTCGGCCGCGGATGCCAAAGGTCTGATGAAGACCGCCATCCGTGACAACAACCCGGTGATCTTCCTGGAAAACGAAATCCTCTACGGTCGCTCGTTTGACGTCCCGGATATGGATGATTTCACCGTGCCCTTCGGCAAGGCCCGCATCTGGCGCGAAGGTTCGGATGTGACGCTGGTCAGCTTCGGCATTGGCATGCAATACGCGCTGGAAGCGGCGGACAAACTGGCCGAAGAAGGCATCTCGGCCGAGGTCATCGACCTGCGCACCCTGCGCCCGATCGATTATGACACCGTGCTGAACTCGGTCATGAAAACCAACCGCTGCGTCACCATCGAAGAGGGCTTCCCGGTCGCCTCCATCGGCAACCACCTCTCGGCCACCATCATGGAACGCGCCTTTGATTACCTGGATGCTCCGGTGATCAACTGCACCGGCAAGGACGTGCCCATGCCCTACGCCGCGAACCTGGAACGCCACGCGCTGATCACCACCGATGAGGTGATCGCCGCTGTGAAACAAGTGACCTACCGCTGAGGAGCCTGACAGATGCCTATTGAAATCCTCATGCCCGCTCTCTCCCCCACCATGGAGGAAGGCACCCTGGCCAAATGGCTGGTCAAAGAGGGCGACACCGTGTCCTCCGGCGATCTGATCGCTGAGATTGAAACCGACAAAGCTACCATGGAATTTGAAGCCGTGGACGAAGGCGTTGTTGGCAAGATCCTGATCGCGGAAGGCTCCGAAGGGGTGGCTGTGAACACCCCGATCGCAGTTCTGCTGGAAGACGGCGAAAGCGCCGATGACATCGGATCCGCGGCACCTGCCGCAGCTGCAGCTGAGGCGGCCCCTGCGGCTGTCGAAGCGGCAGCTCCCGCCCCAGCTACCGCACCCGCCGCTCCGGCACCTGCTGCTCCGGCCAGCGCGGATGGCTCCCGCATCTTTGCCTCGCCTCTGGCGCGTCGCATCGCGGCCGACAAAGGTTTGGATCTGGCCACGCTCTCCGGCTCCGGCCCGCGCGGTCGCATCGTGAAGGCAGACGTCGAAAACGCCACCGCCGCGCCTGCCCCTGCCGCCGCTGCTGCCCCCGCTGCAGCACCGGCCAAAGCCGCCGCTGCAGCGGCACCCACCGGCCCCTCGACCGACGCCGTTATCAAAACCTACGAAGGTCGCACCTTCGAAGAGGTTTCGCTGGACGGCATGCGCAAAACCATCGCCGCCCGCCTGTCCGAGGCCAAACAGACCATCCCGCACTTCTACCTGCGCCGCGACATCAAGCTCGACGCGCTGTTGAAGTTCCGCTCGCAGCTGAACAAACAGCTGGAAGCGCGCGGCGTGAAACTTTCGGTCAATGACTTCATCATCAAGGCCGTGGCCAACGCACTGCAGCAGGTGCCCGAAGCCAACGCCGTTTGGGCCGGTGACCGGGTGCTGCAGATGAAAGCCTCGGACGTGGCCGTTGCCGTTGCGATCGAAGGCGGTCTCTTCACCCCGGTTCTGCAGGACGCGGATATGAAATCGCTCTCGGCCCTCTCGGGTGAGATGAAGGATCTGGCCTCCCGCGCCCGTGAACGCAAGCTGGCCCCGCATGAATATCAGGGCGGCAGCTTCGCGATCTCCAACCTCGGCATGTTCGGCATCGACAACTTCGACGCCATCGTGAACCCGCCGCACGCCGGCATTCTGGCTGTGGGCGCTGGCACCAAGAAGCCTGTTGTGGGCGAAGATGGCGAACTGACCGTGGCCACCGTCATGTCGGTCACCATGTCGGTCGATCACCGTGTCATCGACGGCGCGGTTGGTGCGAACCTGCTGAAAGCCATTGTCGACAACCTGGAAAACCCGGTTGCCATGCTGGCCTAAGACAAGCATCTGATTTTACACGAGAAAGCCCCGGTGAACGCCGGGGCTTTTTTGATACGTGGGATCGCGCCCGATCCCGGGGGCGGCTTGCAGCACGCGGCGGCGCCTAATCACACGCCAGCACTTAGATCTGCACACCCGATCATATTCGCGCCCGCCCTTGGGGGCGGGGTCGGGCGCGATCCGGTTCGCTGCACGAACCGGAAAGGTTCTCTTCAGCCCACGGGTTCCCTGCGTCCGAACCGCGATGTGGCCTTTTAAGCCTATTTACTCTTTGCCAGCGCGAAACAGCGGCCTTAGGCCGCCGCACCGCGGCCCTATGATGCACAAAACCCCGCAGCCTGCGCCACGGGGTCTCAAATCTCTCAGCAGCGCAAAGGCTTACTTGCCCAGCAACTGATCCATGCTGATCGAGGGCTGGGAACAGCCTGCCTCACCCACCACTTTGGCCGGCACGCCCGCGACGGTGGATTTGCACGGCACCTCCTGCAGCACGACCGAGCCAGCCGCCACGCGTGAACAATCGCCCACCCGGATGTTGCCCAGCACCTTGGCCCCTGCACCGATCAACACGCCGTTGCCGATCTTCGGATGGCGGTCCTCTTCTTCCTTGCCGGTGCCGCCCAGCGTCACCGAATGAAGCATCGACACATTGTCGCCCACAACTGCGGTTTCACCGATCACGATGGAATGGGCGTGGTCGATCATGATGCCTTTACCGATCCGTGCGGCGGGATGGATATCGACGCCAAACATCTCAGAAATCCGCATCTGGAAGAAATAGGCCAGATCGCGCCGCCCCTCGGACCACAGCCAATGGCCGATCCGGTAAGCCTGCAACGCTTGATAGCCCTTGAAGAACATCAACGGCTGGAAAAACCGGTGGCAGGCCGGATCGCGTTCGCGCACCGCCACCATATCCGCCCGCGCCGCCAGCGAAATCTCAGGATCGGCGCGATAGGCCGCATCGGCGATTTCACGGATCAACTGCTCGGACATCTCAGCCGAGGCCAGTTTCACAGCGGTGCGATAGGCCAGAGCGGCCTCAATGGTTTCGTGGTGCAGAATGCTGGAGTGGATCAAACCGCCCAAAAGCGGCTCTTCCTGAACCGCGTCCTCTGCCTCGGCTCGGATCTGCGTCCAGACCGGATCAAGGTCGGTCAAATTGGTTCTGGTTTCAGCCATGTCTACCATCCTCTGAAGTCTCAGGGTTGCCCCACTATACCAGATAGGGCAGCTTGGCAAAACGCAAAGACGTGAAACCTGTCATCACGGTTGGAAATCTGTCCTCACCCACCTTGCTCACTCCAGTGCTCACCCCAGTGACAGATGCGCCGCCACGCCGGGGCCGTAACGGGCTGAGATCTGGCGCAGCTCCACCACATGACCAGATAGCCCACCATCTGCAGCCTGTTCGGCGGCGCTGTAAGTCCAGTCCGGTGTGTTCAACTGCACCTCGCGCAGCACGGTGTCGCCCGCCATAACGCGCAGCAGATAGGCCTCGCTCTCTTCACCCAGCGGCACATCCAGCCCGTCCCAGCTGTCCGCACCAATACGGCTGCGGCGGATCCAGCTAAACCACAGGCTGCCATCCGAAAGCGGCTGGTGGCGCAGATGCACCGGCGCATAGGGGCGCAGGCCGATGCCGGAAAACGCATGGATCTCATGCACATAGGACGGATCGTCATAGCCACGTCGGGCAGATCCAATGCGGAAATGCTGCGCCAGACCCCGGGTGTTTGCCGCCAGCGGCAGTTGTTGCGGCGCACCGTCCAACAGCACCGCATAGGTGCCCAGGGGCCAGGGATCCGCCATCGCGCCTTCGGTGCCCTGTTGGCCACGCAACAGCCCGGTCAGCACATAGCGCCCGCCCTGCCCCTCGGATGCCGCAACGGCACCCGGTCCAACCAGCTCAGCCTCGGCGAATTGCACCAACTCCCACCCCTCAGGGCTGCCATCGCCCAGGGCGATCACATTGGCGCCGGCCAACACCTCCTGCGGATCGCGGCTCTCCAGCGTGCCATAGGCCAGATCCACCTCAATCCGGCCCGCATTGTCCCAGCGCCCCACCGGCCCCTTAGCCAAAGGCGCGCTCAACTGGCCCAGCGTGGCGCGGCGGGCGGTTTCCTGCAGCAACGCGTAGTCACGATCAAAACCCGAATGATAGCAGGCCACAGTGCCGGGCCAGGGTGTGGCCGAAACCGCCAGATGCGGTGCATGCTCCACCTCATCCCCGCGCAGCAGTGGCAGATCCAAAAACAGCGGCAAAACCGGCACCGGGGCGGCAAAAGGCGCGGCGGGCGATCCGTCTTCAACAATGGGCAGCGGCTGATAGAGGGTCTGGTCAATCTCAACCGCCTCCAGCAGTTGCTCACGGGCATATTCCACCCGCTCCACCCGGTAGCGCGCGCCCTGATAGGCCAGCACATCGCCAGCCCCCAGCCCCAGCGCCGAGGGCGGCAGCGCCAGCCGCAGCCGATCCCGCGCCACCCGCGCCTCTGACAGCCAGCGCTCCACCACCTGCCGCCCCTCAGCCCGGCTGAGCGCCATCGGCATTTCCGAGGATGAGACCCCATGCGCCGCCTCATCCGGCAGCACGCTTTCTTCGGAAATCACATCGTAATCCGCGCCAGATTCGACAAAGCGCAGCCGCACCCGGCCGGCCATCTCACTTTCGCCCGCGCGGGACTTTTCGACGCTGCCTTCCAGATCCTCAGACCGGGCCAGGTGATCCTCTGACAGGTCAACATCCACCTCCGCCCCGCGCGAGCGAAACACCAGCACCCCGTCACGCTCCACCGCGTCAAACCCATGCCGCAGCATCAAGGACTGCA
Source organism: Thalassovita autumnalis (assembly GCF_001458255.1). Lineage (GTDB taxonomy): Bacteria > Pseudomonadota > Alphaproteobacteria > Rhodobacterales > Rhodobacteraceae > Thalassobius > Thalassobius autumnalis. Next base: position 91,681 of record NZ_CYSB01000025.1, on the reverse strand, counting down.
GGGCAGCGCGCGCATCGCCCAGCTGATCCACCACATAGCCCCGCACCAGCCCGTGCAATGCGCTTGTGTCGATCCGGCTCACCCCGGCGGCAAAACAGATCTCCCGCACCACTGAGGCGAGCGAACGCGCCGCCCCCCGCCCGTTCAGCCAATGCCCTTGAGCGTAATTCGCCCCGTCTGACCACAAATCCAAGGCGCGCGGAAACACCGGGTAAGGCCGGGCGTCCCAGGCCCAGACAAAGGCGCGCGACATGTCCAGCATTGGCGCGTCATATTCGACCGAGACCGGATTATGCGCAGGTTCCGCCCAGTACCCCAGCATGGCGCGCAGATATTGCATCTGGATCAGGTCATCCCGCGCCCCGCTGGAATAATACGGCAATGCAGATTCCGAGGATTTGGGATCCAGAAACTTATTGGGCTGGTTGGTGCCCTTGTCGATCGCCGCGCAGCCCAATTCGGTGAACCAGATCGGCTTGGACTGCGGCACCCAATCGGTGGGCGCGGACTGTCGCACACCGCCTATACGCTCATGATGCACATTCTGCCACCAGCCGCGCAGATCCTTGACCCGGTAGACCCAAGGTTCACCATGGGCTCCATCACTGATCGGGCTGCGGATCTGCGCCGCGCGCGCCGCATCATGGGCGTAATACCAGTCATAGAGCTCCCCGCCCTCGATGTTGCTGCGCAGGTACTCAAGGTCATAGATCGCCCCCGCCGCCGCATCCAGATGATCGGGGTCCTCCCGCCAGTCAGACAGCGGCATGTAGTTGTCGATCCCGATGAAATCGATCTGTTCATCCGCCCACAGGGGATCAAGGTGGAACAACACGTCCCCCGATCCGTCCTGCGGGTGATAGCCAAAATATTCAGACCAATCCGCCGCATAGCCCAGCTTCACCCCTGGCCCCAACAGGCTGCGCACCTCCACCGCCAGTGCCTTCAGCGCCGCCACAAAGGGGAAGCTACCGCCCGCGCCGCGCAGCTGGGTCAGTCCGCGCATTTCGGACCCGATGCAGAAACTATCCACACCGCCCGCCGCCGCACAAAGCGCCGCATTGTGCAGGATAAACCGGCTGTAGGACCACTCCGCCGGGCCGTGATAACTCACCGCGCCGCCGCTCACCGTGAAATCCGCCGCAGTGACCGTGCCAAAAAACGCCGCCACCTCGGCATCTGCTGCCGCTGTGTCATCCGGGCTGCCGGGCTGGCCGGGGGCCCTTGCGCCAGTGATCCGCCCGCGCCACGGCAGATGCGGCTGATCCGCGGCGCCGTCCCATGGGTTTTCCAACCCGTTGCCAGCGGTCTGCGTCATCAGGATGAACGGGTAAAACATCACCGCTTGCCCCGCCTCTTTCAGCGCTGCAATCGCCTCCAGGACCGAGGCATCCGAGGGCGTGCCGCCATAGATCGGGCGCCCCTCCGCATAGGGCACCAGCCCCGCCGCACCGCGCCCGACACCCGCCACCTGCCAGGCCATATCCTTAGCATCGCCGTCCACGGTTTCCGCCAAGGGGCGCAGCTGGCAATGGCCCGCACGCAGGTCATCACCAAACCAACTGACGATGAGTGAGGTCGCCCGCGCGCCCGGCAACTCCTGCGCCAAAAGATCCAGTGAGGTCTGCAAGTCACTCTGATTGCTGACAGAATTTACATTCGCCACACGCCCGCCATCAACGCCGCTTTTGATCACTGCGGGGTGGGTCGCAAGGGCGTATTCACCGCTGCCGGGCATCAGCGCGACGGCCTGAACGGCATCGGCAGGCTCCGCCTCCGCACCGGTGAAGACCTGATCCGGGCGCAGCACCTCAAAATTGAACTGCGGCACCCGATTGCCAAAGGGCGCCAGATCCAGATCCTCCATAACCACATAGGCGGTGCCGCGATAGGCCGGCACCCGGCCCGCGCCCTCCACCGCCTCCATCTTGGGGTCTGGCAGCTGGCTGTCGCTGCCCGGATAGATCCGCAAGGTCAGATCCTGCGGTGAAATTTCGGTGCCATCGGCCCAGATCCGCGCCACGCCCCCAATTTCACCCTCACAGAGCGCAATCGCCAGGCTGACCGAGTAGCTGTAAGTGCGTGTGCTGGGCCGGCTGCCTTTGCCACCGCGATGGGTCTTGCTGTGTTCTTCAAACTGACTGGCCCAAATGACCGATCCGCCCAGGCGCATCCGGCCATAGACCTGCGGAATGGCGGCGCCTTCGCCCGCACCGGTCAGGCGGAACCGGTCAATGCGCGGGCTCTCCACCACCTCACTGCCGCCCAGCAGACGCTGGTCAATGACCCGGCCCAAAGTGGCGCCAATCGCGCGGCCCACCACCACCGAGGACAGGCCCAAAACCGTGCCACCCAGACTGCCACCAATTGCAGCGCCTGCCGCAGAAAACAAAATGGTTGCCATGACTTACCTCTCACTCCTCAGATTTGGCGCGGGGTCTCAGGCCAGCCAAACCGCGCCACGATCCGGCGCTGCCACGGCTGGCTGAGCGCGGTTTCCACCACCCCATGACCGCTATAGGCATGGATAAAACGCGGCGCCGCGCCGATGGCAGATTGCAGCCCCAGATGTTTGGCCACTGATCCCTGCCGCATGCGAAACAACAGCACATCGCCCACCGCCACCTGATCCATGGTTTTGGCGGTCAAATGCCGCGTCGCCGCCTGCCACAGCTGTTCTTGCCCCTGCGGCTCATCCCAGTCGCGGCTATAGGGCGGCAGCGGCTCTGGCTCAGCGCCATAAAGCGCCCGCCAGACGCCGCGCAGCAGCCCCAGACAATCCGCCCCCGCCCCAAGGCAGGCGGCCTGATGCCGGTAGGGCGTGCCAATCCAGCGCCGCGCCTCAGCCACCACGTGACCCTGCACCGTCATCGCCGACTGCCCCCGTTGCGGGCGGTGCTGGCGCTGGGATCCAGCGTGATCCAGTCATCGCCGGGAATATCGGGAAACCCTTGAAAATTCACGGCGTTGTTGAATTTCAACCGGCAGGTCGAAAACCGTTTGTCACAGCCCGCCACCAGCCGCAGCGTATCACCCGGCGCGGGCAGGATCGGCAAAGGTTCCCACAGGGTGATCAGGCGCCCCTTCGGCCCGGTCTGATCCCGTTTCACCGGCGCGCGCAGCCCAGCCGCCGCACCGTCCAGAACCTGCAGGGCGCCACGGGTGAACCAGCCGTCCTCAAACCCCGGTAACGCCGTGAAGCGCAAGGATGAGGCATCAATCACCACCTCAACCGTCCCGTCATAGCGCAGACCCGGCGTGGCCAGATCCAGCCCACAGGCCTGATCCCCCAGCACCGCGCTGCAGGGTTTCTGAAAACTCCGCCCCATCGGTTCATTGAGCGCATCGGTCAGCCCGCGCAATTCCGCCCGAAACGCCCCGGCGGAACGTTCCAACGCCCCGAAAGATCCATGAAACATCACCGCGCGCTCAGCTGGCGCGGCCCAATTGACCAACCAGCAGGTGACCGCCGCCCCGTCATAACGACCGGCGGCGATATCCACCTCACTGACCTTGGCCGAACGGAGCGCCCCCAGCGCCTCGGCATTGTCGACCGACAGGCCCGTGGCCTGTTGCAGGGCCGAAGCCGTCAGGCCGCTGTCAGCCTCAAAGGTGAGCCCGTCAAAAACCAGCGCGCCATCATGATCGGTGAAGCCCAGCCGCTGCCCATCGCGCCGCTCAACCAGCCAACAGCGGCAGAGCGTGGTGACGCCACTGTCCAGATGCTGTTGTAATTCCTCAGAAATCCGCATCAGACCCGCAGCTCCACCACGGGGACATCCGGCACATCCCCGGCCTGAAATGACGCAACCGAGGCACGGATCTGATCGCTGTCAAAGCGCACCGGCACGTCAAATTCAAACCCCGCCGTGACCTCCGCGCCTGCATTGGGCGCCTCATGCAGGGTGACAAGGCCGGTGGTCACATCCAGATCAAACTGCGCGCCCTCATATTGGGTGACGCCATCGACGGCCAGGATGACACTGCCCGCCACCGGTTTGGTGATCGGGCGCAGGTAGCTCTGCGCGCCGGAGCGGTAGTTTTTCGCCAGTTGAAACGTCGCCGCGGTGCCATCGGCAATGGCAATCGCCTGATCGGTTGGGCGCGGATCGGCCGAGGGCAGCGTCGATTTGAAATCGGCCCAATCTTTCCAGCGGAACCCGTACAGCTGCCCCTGCCGGGCCTCAAAAAACGCGATTAGCGCCGCCACATCATCCAACGACCGCAACCCCAGCCCCGCATCATAACGCCGCCGCGAATGGGCCCAGGGGGTGTTGCGTTCCTCAAACCCATTGGCCAGCGTCACCACATCGGTGCGCCGTTCCGGCCCGCCAACTGCGCCGAAACTCAGGTTTTCGGGAAATCGTTCTTCGTGGAAATTCATCGCCTTACCTCCCTCACCTGATCCGATTTCCCTGCGCCAGTGCCCGGCCCATCTGGGCCGCGATCTGACTGCGGGAGCGTTGGAAACTGGCCACATCGGGGGTGGAGATATTCATCACCACCGTGGCACTGCCTTGCCCCGCAGCGCGCACCCCCAGCTTGCCATCCGGGCCGCGGCTCAATGGCATGATCGCCTCTGGCCCCGCTTCGCCCATCAGCCCCATCCCGCCCCGCATGGCAAAGGTTGTGGGGCCGCTGACCACGCCGCCCTTGGCAAAGGGCATCACACGCCCCTGCGCAAAAGCCCCGCCATCGGCAAAGGGCACAATCGCCCCGATGCCCTGCGCCAGCATGCTGCCGAAATGGTCGGTCACCGGCTTCATCGCGGTGGCATAAACCGTCTGCGAGATGGACTGCGCCAACCCGCTCAGCGCATCCGACAGCCGCGCGCCGTCAAACACCACCGAGTCGAAGGCCCGCCTCAGGCCACGGCTCATGCCGCGTTCCAGCGCCGCCATCTCGACCGAGGTCTGTTGAAACGTGGCCTGCACGCGCCGCAGTTCCTGGCTGAAACTATGCGCCATGCCTGCGGTATCAGACAGGCCCTGCATCAGGTGATCCAGCTGCCCGTTCAGGGTTTCAATATCGTCCGGCTCCATCGCCGCTCACTCCTGTCGCTGTCCCGATGCGCGGGATGATCCGCGATCGGGATATGATTGAAGTAGATCTTTTAACCGGTTGCGATTCATCGGCTTTTCAGATCCGAAATGCCCCAGCATCAGGGCCAGTTCGACCGGGGTCAGCGCCCAGAACTGGTCGGGCATCAGCCGCAATTGACCAAGGCCCGCGCGCATCAATCCCGGCCAATCCAGGGTGCCCTGTCTGGGTGCCTGTTGCCCGGTACCCTGCGTCATCCGTCACGCCCCTCGGCGGCATTTGGCGGGGTGAAGGCCAGGAGCAACAGGCGCGCTGCAATCTGGGCGGCCTGCATCGGGCCACCCGCAATATCCGCCGCCGCCAAAGTGGCCGCATCGCCCTGCCAGCCGCCCCCACGCAGCCCCGCCAGGAGCAGCGCCAGCACATCACGGCTGGAAAACCGCCCGGCCTCAAACCGTTCGACCACGGCGATCAGGCTGTCCTCCTGCAGGGTGGCCTCCAACTCGGCCAAGGCGCCAAGCGTCAGCTTCAACCGCTGCGGTTGCCCGTCCAGAACCAGCGTGACCTCACCTGCAAAAGGGTTCGCCATCAGCTTGCCGCCGTGAAGGTCAGCGCCCCGGCCGAGGCCAGCGACATCTCATAGGTCGCTTCGCCGTCGTGGCTGCCGGCATAGTCAATCGCGGTCAGCTGAAACGGCCCGGTCACCGTGCCGAAATGCGGGATAACCACCTGAAAGTCGGGCATTTCCGCATCAAAGAAGATCTGGCGCGCCCGTTCATCCGTCGCCTCATCCTTGAAGATCCCGGCGCCTGTGATTGCCGCCGAACGCACGCCTGCGCCCGCCAGCAATTCGCGCCAGCCGCCGGTGCTGTCGAGGCTGGTCACATCAACGCTTTCGGCGTTGAATGACATCCGCGTCGCCCGCAGCCCTGCCAGCGTTTCAAACTGACCATCGCCGGTCAGATCGACCTTGATCAACAGATCCTTACCGTTCTGCGCCACCATGATGCGCCTCCGTTTTTTGGTTAACTGTCATAGAGTTGCGCGGTGAAGCGCAGGGTGATGCGGCGACTGTCATCGCTGCGATCGCGGGTTGCTTTGGCCTGGGAAAACCGCAGGCTGACGATGTGCCCCCGGGACATTGGCAGCGGCGCGTCAACCAGTAGGTCACTGACCCGCGCCGCTGCCTGTTTCACCGGCAAAAAGCCGGCGTCCCGCCCCACCACGTGAACCTCAAACACATGTCGCGCGCCCGCGCCGGTCTTGTCTGAACGGGCCCGCGCCTGTTCCGGCCCGATCTGCACATAGCGCTGTGGCAAAACACCCGCTGGCAAGGCGTCAAAAACGCCATCCACCAGCGCGGCCAAATTCGCATCAGAGGTAAGTTGAGCATAAATCGCCTCCTGCAGGGCGGCGGTCAGCGCATAGGTCATGTCGCCACCTCCTCATGCGCGAGGCAGACCAGATAACGGCCGCTGCCGGGGCGTTCATGCACCGCATCGATCCGATATAGCCGCGCGCCTTCGCGCAGGCGCTGGTCAGGCCGTGGCCGCATCGAGGAGCCAACGGGTGCCGCGCGCAGCGTGATTTTCAGCCGGGCCTGTGACAGGCCCCCGGCCTCGCGGCCAGAGCGCATCGCAACCTCGGCCCAAAGCGTGCCAAGCGCTTGCCATGTCACGGTAAATCCACCGGCGCCATCGCTGACCTGTAGCGGGTCTTCCAGCATCAGCTGGCGGGTCAGACGCGGGGCAGTCATCGCGCCACCCCGTCGCTGGCGCCGATGCCACCCAGCCGCATCTGGCGGTGACGTTCGATCAATGCGGTGACACCGAAGGGCATGCAGCCCGCCTTCAGCCCGGTGTCGTCGCGGTATTCGTAATAATGCGCGGCCAGCATCAAAACGGCCTGCGCCAAATCCGGCGGCACCGCGCCCCAGGGGCCAAAACCCGCGGTTAGCCGCACCAGGGCATGGCCACCTCCGGGAATGGCGGGCAAGCAGCCGTTGACCGGCCAAAGCGCCGGGCGCTGGCTGTCGGCCAGCAGTTGGTAGCGGGCTGGGTCCACAACCTCAGCCGTGCCCGTCGCGGTGAACAGCGTCACCGCCTCGATCGCTGTGACCGGGGCCAACGGCAGCGCCTGCGCGGCGGGGGTGGCCCAACGGGTCAGCTGCAGGTCAAAACTGCGCGCCAGAATGGCCTTGCTGATCCGGGCCTCAATCGCCGCAAGCGCAGCGCGTAGGAACGAGGCCAGCAGATCCTCCTGCAGATCCGCCTCGGCAAAGCCGCTGCCAAGCCGCAGATGGGATTTCAACGCCAGCACGGGCAGATCCGCGAGGGCAACAGGGGTCACTTCTGTCAGGGTCATCGGGCTCTCCGTCGCTTGCCTGGCTGTTGGGAGGGTTTGGGGCCGGTCTTGCCCGTCGCGCGGCGATCACACCGCGCGACAGGCAGTCAGGATCAGCTGGCGGCAAAGCGCAGCAGTTTGATCGCGGCGAAGTCACTGACATCGCCGCCCACCCGTTTGGTAGCATAGAACAGCACATGCGGCTTGGCGCTGAAGGGATCGCGCAGGATCCGCAGGTCCGGGCGTTCCGCCACGGTGTAACCGGCAGCAAAGTCACCAAAGGCAATGGCATCCGCGCCGCTGGCGATGTCTGGCATATCCTCAGCGATCACCACCGGATAGCCCAGCAGGCGCGCAGGTTCCCCTGCAGCCAGACCATCGGACCACAGGAAGCGGCCATCGGCATCTTTCAGCTTGCGCACCGCCCCGGCGGTTTTTGAATTCATCACAAAGGCCGCCCCGGCGCGGTACTGCGCGCCCAAGGCATAGACCAGATCGATCAGCGCATCTGCCCCGTTAAATCCACCATCGGCGCCGCTGAGCACATAGCCCAAGCTGCCCCAGGCCCAGCTGTCATTGGCCACCGCCGAATGGGTCAGGAAACCGGTGGGTTTATCCACGCCGTCGCCATTCACAAAGGCCGCGGCCTCAGCCCGGGCGAATTTTTCGCCGATACGACCGGCCAGCCAGCCCTCAATGTCAAAGGCGGCATCGTCCAGCAGGCGTTGACTGGCCTTGGGCAGCGCCGACAGCTCATGCAGCGGGATGGAAATCCGATCAATGGTCGGCGTGCCGGTTTCGGTGGCAGCCGCCTCAGTCGCCCAGCCGTGGCCCAACTCACCCTGATCGATCAACACGTCATAGGAGGTGGCTTCGACCGCAACAACATTGGCAATCGCCCGGATTGAGGCGGCGCCAGTCAACACCGACTGCACCGCCTGAGAGGTGGCGGGATCCACCAGGTAGCCGCCATCGCCGTTCACCGCGGTCGAGAGCGCCTTGCCCTCCAGTTCCAGCCCGCGCAGCCCGTCATCTTCGCCAGAGCGCAGATAGGCGTTGAAGGCCTTCTGATGCGGCACCTCAGGGGCGGCTGCGGCGCTCAGCTGGGGGCGCTGCGGGATATGGGCGGGGGAGTTGGAATTCCGGTCAATCATGGTCAATCGCTCTTCCTGCTTTTCAATGCGGTGATGAACATCGGCCCGAAAGCCGTTGAACGCGCTCATAAAATCCGCGACTGCGGTTTTCACTTCCTGGGCCGGAGACAGATCTTCCCCGGTCCGAGACTCTGCCTCGGTCATGGCATTTCCTTTCGTGAGGGATGGATGGGTCTGGGGGCGCGTCAGGCGCCCGGTTGGCGGATCAATTCGGTTGCGTTTCGAAGCGCAGCGGTGAGATCGCGCCAGTCTCGCGCATCATTCTGCGCCTTTTCCTGCAGCGCTGCGGGCTGCAGCCGCGCAGACGGCAACATGGGGAAAGTCACCAGCGACACCTCCCACAGGTCCAACTGGTGCAGGGCGCGACCGCCGGTGGGGTTTTTGACCGCCTTTTCCGTACGATACCCGATGGAGAGACCATCGATGGCTCCGGCGGCAATCAAGGCCTGCGCTTCGCGGGCGCGCGATACCTCAGGCAAGAGCCGCCCCTTGACCCAGAGGCCGCGCGCATCCTCAGAAATCTCCTCCCACAGGCCGATGGGCTGGGCAGGATCATGCTGCCACAGCATTTTGACCGCGCGTGCCTCAGCCGCCAACTGCTTGAGGGAGGCTGCAAAAGCGCCGGGCATCACCCGATCCCCGCCCTGATCAGGCTGGTGAAACAGGCTGGCATAGCCGCTGATCGTGACCTCACCTTCAACGGATAGTGAATTGTTTAAGCGGGTAAATTTACGTTCCAACATCATCATACCTCAGCCAATGTGCAGCAGCGATTGCAGCGCCTGCGCCAGGATCATTGCGACCACCCCATAGACGGTCAGCCACAGGCGACGCTCCAGCCGCTCCATCTGGTGTTCCAGCCGTTCGATGCGGCGGTTCTGGCCGTCAAACTGCAGTTTCGTCATCCTCTCATGGGCCTCCAGCTTGAGGCCGGGTGCACATTCAAAGGGTTCAAACCGGCGCTCATAGCTCATCATCCGGTCCCTTTTTGGGGGCCTCTGCCGGCTCCTCGACAGTGAGGGCGGGCAGCCCCAGGAGGGCACGTTTTTCCGCGATCGACAGGAAGGCCGCATCGCTGATCCGCTGCCATTGCGCGTCACGTTCAGCGGCCAAGGCGGGCACCTGATCCAGGTCGACCCGCAGGTCCAACGAAGCGGTGACATGCTGCGACAGGAAATCGCCCAGCCGGCCACAGACCTTTTGTACCAGCGGCAACACCGTCAGCCGGTAGAAGGCGCGATTGGCCTCCTGATAGTTGGCGTAGGTGGCATCGCCCGGCACGCCCAAGAGCATCGGCGGCACCCCGAAGGCCAGGGCAATTTCGCGCGCGGCGCTGTCCTTGGTTTTCTGAAACTCCATATCCGAGGGGCTGAACCCCATCGGTTTCCAGTCCAATCCGCCCTCCAGCAACATCGGCCGGCCCGCATTGCCTGCGCCCTGATGGTATTGCGCCATTTCGGCCTGCAGCCGGTCATATTGATCCGCGCTGAGCCCGGCCTGCCCGTCCGCACCCTGATAGACCAATGCGCCCGAGGGTCGCGCCGCATTGTCGAGCAGCGCCTTCGACCAGCGCGAAGCGGCATTGTGCACGTCCAGCGCCTGGGCAGCGGCCTGCATCGGCGACAGCCCATAGTGATCATCCTGCGGATGAAAGGCGCGGATGTGACAGATCGGCGGCAGGTCAGCACGCATGTTGAACCGGTGTTTGCGGCCGTTCACGGCATAATCATAGGCTTTGGGCCAGCCGTCAGCGCCCGGCACCAGCTGCATCCGGTCCGACCGCAGCACGTAAAGTTCACAAAGTTCGCCCTCATGGCCCACGGCCTCCAGATAGCCGTCGCCCGTCAGCAGGATCTGGGCATAAAGCGCCTCAAGCAGTTCAGCGCGGCCCTGCACCGGATTTGGGCGGCGCAGCAGCTCCAGCAGCGGATGGGTCTCATAGCGCTGCAACCGGTCCTGCAACAGCAGTGGCAGCGAGGCGGCGGCCTCGGCGATCAGTTTGACACAGCGAAACCCCACCGGATTGCCTGCAAACCCGTTGCGCGCCAGCGAGGCGGCATCGCGCGGGCTCCAGGTGATGCGACCTGCGCTTTGCAGGGCCATCATCCGCCCGGCCGCGCTGGCCTTTTGCGCCGGGACCGCAGCCACAGCGGTTTCAGAGGCGGTTTGCGGCGTTGTGGCGGTCGATTTGAAAAGCGAAAACACCATTGGGTTCGATTTCTCCTGCTTTTGCCATCTGGCGGCGGGTCAGTTTGTGTTGCGAAACACTGTGACGGGAAATGGTTAACGTCTGTTCACTACAGCGCACGCAGCTGTGGGCGGCGCCAGTTTTGTGCTGGGGTGAGGATCAGATCGGTCAGCGCCCAGACCAGCGCATCCACCCGGTCAGGGCTGCCTTTGCCGCTGAAGCCCTGGGCGGTCATGGCGCACATCTGATCCTCCAGCGCGCCCAGATCGCGGGCGTGAAACACCCGGCCCTGTTCATAAAGCGCCGCCACAGGTTCCGCGCGGGCCACCTTGCCGCGGCTGGCGTGGCATTTGGTAAAGGGCACGGTTGGGTTCAGCTGGCGGATCACGGTTTCCACCAGATCGCCGCCCTGATTGACCTCAGCCACCAGACGGTCAGCACCCCATTTTTCCATCATTGACAGTGCTTTACGGGCCCATTCCGTGGGGCTGGCGGCGCTACAGCTGGCATCCTCCAGCACATAGGCGCGCCAGTCGGGCACCGGCCCGCGGGTGACCGCGCCAACCACCACGATGCCGCAGTCATCTGATCCGGCGTGGCTGCTTACCGGCGGGTCCACCGCCACAACGATCCGGTCCAGATCCGGCACCTGCGCGACACGCAGCGCCTCAAGACCCGCCTGGCGCCACAGCGCGCCTTCGGCGTCCTCCAGCAGCTCACCCGACAGTTCCTGACGGCCCAGCCGGGTGCCGGCATAGCGTGCCTCCACCTCTTCGAGGAAACCACGCGCCAGATTGGCGCGATTGGCCTCGGTCGCGGCATGGGTCACCACGGTGCTGTCGCGTTTCAACAGGTCCTTCAGCACGGTGACATTGCGGGGCGTGGTGGTCACACAGACCCGCGGGTCCTCGCCCAGGCGCAGGCCAAACTGCAGCATATCCCAAGTGTCCTGCGCCTTGGGCCATTTGGCCAGCTCATCCACCCAGGCGCCATCAAACTGCGGACCGCGCAGGGCTTCGGGATCATGGGCCGAGAAGATCTGCGCCTCAGCCCCATTGGGCCAGCGCAACAGGCGGCGGCTGGCGATCCAGTCGGGCCGCCGATCAGGCGGGGAACAGGCAAGGATGCCGCTTTCGCCAAAGACCATAACTTCGCGCGCCTGATCCAGTGTTTCACCCACAATGGCCAGCCGCTGACAGGGGCCGGGATCGCGGGGCCGCGCGCCTTCGACCTGCGCACGCACCCATTCCGCCCCGGCCCGGGTTTTGCCCGCACCGCGCCCGCCCAGGATCACCCAAGCGCGCCAATCGCCAGAGGGCGGCAGTTGATGCTCCATCGCCCAGAACTCAAACAGATAGGGCAGCGCGAGGATCTCCTCCTCGCCCAGTTCATCGAGAAAGGCCGTCTGCAAGGCCACATCGGCGCAACCGATCCAACCGGCAGCGGATCTGATCCCTGGCCCGGTCGAAGTCGACGGCATAGGTGGCCGACTGTCCGGCGCGCTCTTGCTCTCGTTCATGGAATTTCGTCTCCAGTTCCCAGGCGATCTTCAGCCAGTTGCGCAGGTCACTGATCAGGCGCAGGTTGTCCCTGACTGCCCCGTCATCATCCAGACGCACCCGGTATTGCATCGCCTTCATGTCGTGTTTCATTTCACCAAGCAGCTGCCCCACCTCGAGCAGCTGTTCAGCCAGGAGGTCCGCCGCTACGGCCCCCTCGGTCTGGTCGCTGTTGTGCACATTCATCGTGCCCGCCCCCTTTGGATCTGCTGTCCAGTTGGCAAGGAGACTGCCGCACCCAAGCTAAGATCGCGTTAGGGCAGCGTGCGGTGGGGTTTGAGAGAGGGCGCGCAACAAGGGACCGCGATCCGGCGATTTGATGAAAACATTGGACAGCGCACACGATTATTGCCCGGCTCCGCCGGGCAGCGCCCGAACCGCCCCGTTTTGTCGAAGACAAACCTTTGGTTTGATGGGGCGGGCGCTTCGCTTCGCCCCTCGGTTCGGACGCAGACGCGCCTCATTGATGGGTAGAATCAAGATCACACCCAATAAAAAAACCCGCCACGAGGGCGGGTTTTCCAGAATGTTTTATTGTCAGGCCAGCGGCTTAGTTGTTGCTACGCTCTGCCTCAATCGCGCGCCATTTGGCGACGTTGCGATTGTGTTCCGCCAGGGTTTCCGCAAAGGCGTGACCGCCGGTGCCATCAGCCACAAAGAACACGAAGTTGGTGCTGGCAGGATCCAGCGCCGCCTCGATGCTGGCGCGGCCTGGGTTGGCGATCGGGGTCGGCGGCAGCGCGTCGATCACATAGGTGTTCCACGGGGTTTCGCCGCGCAGTTCGGACTGACGCAGACCACGGCCCAGGGTGCCCTGCCCCTTGGTGATGCCATAGATCACGGTCGGGTCTGTCTGCAGGCGCATGCCACGGTTCAGGCGGTTGATGAAAACCGACCCAACCGTGCGGCGTTCTTCGGCCACGCCGGTTTCCTTCTCGATGATCGAGGCAAGGATCAGCGCTTCTTCCGGGGTTTCCAGCGGCAGGCCCTCAACGCGGTTGGCCCAGGCGCTGGCCAGAATGCTGGCCTGTGCGTCCTGCATCCGGTCGATCACCGACTGACGGGTATCGCCGCGATTGACCTCATAGCTGTCAGGTGCCAGCGACCCTTCGGCGGGCAGATCAGCCACCTCACCGGTCAGCACGCCAACCGACTTCAGGCTTTCCACCACCTGCCAGGAGGTCACACCTTCGGCCATCGCGATGCGGTGGCGGGTGTCGCCCCGTTCGGCTGCGGTGGTGAACTCAGCCGGGGTGTCTTCGGCGGCCGGGTTGAAGTTGGCGGTTTCCACGAACCGGCTGGTCGCCGGATCCAGCTCACGCACCAGGATCTGGCTGCGGGTCACGCCGATCCGATAGACCACTTCGGTGCCGCAAGTGCTGGCGCCGCCGCGGGTCAGGATATCAACGATCTCTTCCATCGAGGCGCCATCGGGCACCAGAAAGGCCCCGGCCTTCAGCTGATCGGATTTGCCGGAATAATCCGCGCCGATCCGAAACAGCGAACCGTTGGAAATCGCGCCGTCCTGCTCCAGCTGGCTGGAGACGCGCGACATGTTGGAACCGCTGGCCACCCGCACACAGATCGGGGCCTCCAGCGGGCCTGCGCTTTGATAGCTCTGCTGCCCCCAGAGGATCACACCCCCGGCAAGAAACAGCAAAACAACCAGAAACGTCAGTGCGTTAGAGGCCAGCGCCTTCCACATATCAGTCGACTTTCCCGAACATCACCGAGGCGTTGGTGCCGCCAAAGCCGAAGCTGTTGGACAACGCCACCTTGATCTCACGCTCGACCTTTTTGTTCGGCGCGAGGTCCAGTTTCGGCTCCACCGCCGGGTTGTCGAGGTTGATGGTGGGCGGGGCCACCTGATCGCGGATCGCCAGGATCGAGAAGATCGCCTCAATCGCGCCAGCCGCGCCTAGGAGGTGACCGGTCATCGATTTGGTCGAGGACATGGTGGCCGAGGAGGCTTTATCACCCAAGAGCCGCTCAACCGCGCCCAGTTCGATGGTGTCCGCCATGGTCGAGGTGCCGTGGGCGTTGATGTAGTCAATCGCCGAAGGCTCCACACCGGCGTCCTTGATCGCCGCGCGCATCGAACGTTCGCCGCCTTCGCCATCTTCCGACGGGGCGGTGATGTGATAGGCGTCGCCCGACAGGCCATAGCCCAGCACTTCGGCGTAGATCTTGGCGCCGCGTGCCTTGGCGTGTTCGTATTCTTCCAGAACCACAACGCCGGCACCTTCGCCCATGACAAAACCGTCACGGTCATTGTCATAGGGGCGGCTGGCAGCCTGCGGATCATCAGACCGTTTGGTCGACAGCGCTTTACAGGCGTTGAAACCCGCGATGCCAATTTCACAGATGGCCGCTTCGGCGCCGCCTGCGATCATCACATCCGCATCACCGTATTTGATCAGACGGCTGGCATCACCAATGGCGTGCGCCCCGGTGGAACAGGCGGTCACAACCGAGTGGTTCGGGCCTTTGAAGCCGTATTTGATTGAAACCTGACCCGAGATCAGGTTGATCAGCGCGCCGGGAATAAAGAAAGGTGACACACGACGCGGGCCTTTTTCCTTCAGCAGCAAAGTGGTTTCCGCGATCGACTGCAGGCCACCAATGCCCGAGCCGATCATCACGCCGGTGCGTTCTTGTGCGTCGGTGCTTTCGGCCACCCAGCCGGAATCCTCAACCGCCTGCTGAGCCGCCGCGATACCGTAGAGGATGAAGTCATCCACTTTGCGGCGTTCCTTGGCAGCCATCCAGTCATCGGGGTTGAAGGTGCCATCGGTGCCATCGCCATAAGGCACTTCGCAGGCGTAATCGGTGCCCAGATGGCTGGCGTCAAAACGGGTGATTTTGCCCGCGCCGGACTGACCGTCCAGAATACGCGTCCAGGTTTCTTCCACACCACATGCCAGCGGGGTCACCAGACCCAGACCTGTCACAACAACTCGGCGCATATCTGCTCTCCTTTGCCTCGGCAGTTTGCGCCTTCAATAGCTTGGAATAAGCCCCCGGCGCAAGTGCATGCGCGGCAGTATCGGTGATCTGGCCCATTCTTGCCAATGCAAAAATGACCCCCTTCGGAGATTGCAGCGCATCCGGCACAAAGACAGGAATATCAGGGGGTTCTTGGCTGAAACACCGGGGCCTGTCGCGCGATCGACCCTCATGCTTTCACGGCGCAATCACGCCCTTGTGGGCGGGGAATGCACCCTGCCCCAAGGCCCGCGGCAAAGAAAAACCCCCGCCCGAAGGCAGGGGTTTTAAAAAACTCAAATCAGGATGCGCTTAGGAGGCTTCGCTGATGAATTTAACCGCGTCACCGAAGGTCTGGATGGTTTCGGCTGCGTCGTCCGGGATCTCGATGCCGAACTCTTCTTCGAAGGCCATTACCAGCTCAACGGTGTCCAGGCTGTCTGCGCCCAGATCGTCGATGAAGGAGGCGTTTTCAACAACCTTGTCTTCTTCGGCACCCAGGTGCTCAACAACGATTTTTTTGACGCGGTCTGCGATATCGCTCATGTTCTGTCCTCATTCCTTTGGGCCAATGCCCGATGTGTCGCCCCGCCCGAAGGCTGGTCCAAGTTGGTGCCCAACGCTGCCCATTTCAAGGGTGGCGGGGCAGATTTCGTTCCACTTGCTTTGGAACATTTTCAGGGCCGGATCGCTCCGCCCCCGAAGAATCTGGGAGGCCTATAGCATATGGTGACGCATAGGCAAACGATTTAGCGCATCGGCGCGCACACCATCTATGGTCTGTCTGCCAAAGCGCAACCCTCGCGGCTTAGAGCATCGCCATGCCGCCATTGACGTGCACCGTTGTGCCGGTGACATAACCCGCCTCAGGGCTGGCCAGATACAGAACCGCCGCAGCGATTTCTTCCGGGGTGCCCATGCGGCCTGCGGGGATCTTGGTGTTGATCGCCGCTTTCTGGTCATCGTTCAGCTTGTCGGTCATCGCGGTGGCGATGAAGCCAGGCGCAACGGCGTTGGCGGTGATGCCACGGCTGGCAACCTCATAGGCGATGGATTTGGTCATGCCGACCATACCCGCCTTGGCAGCAGCGTAGTTCACCTGACCGGGGTTGCCGGTTGCGCCCACGATGGAGGAGATGTTGATGATCCGGCCCCAGCGCGCCTTCATCATCGGGCGCATCACGCCACGACACAGACGCATCGAGGAGGTCAGGTTCACATCCAGCACCGACTGCCATTCCTCATCCGACATGCGCATGAAGATCTGGTCACGGGTGATGCCGGCGTTGTTTACCAGAATATCCAGGCCACCCATCGCCGCGATGGCGTCTTTGGGCAGCGCGTCAACCGCAGCCGCATCGCTGAGGTTACAGGGCAGAACATGGGCGTTGTCGCCCAGTTCGGCTGCCAGCGCCTCCAGCGGTTCCACCCGGGTGCCCGACAGGCCCACGGTTGCGCCGGCACCGTGCAGCGCCTTGGCAATGGCACCACCGATGCCGCCGGATGCGCCGGTCACCAGCGCGCGTTTTCCAGTCAAATCAAACATGTGACAGTCCCTCTCTTGTCACTAAGGGCGGTGCGGGCTGCGCCTTTGGCTGGCAAAAGCGCGCGCCCCGCCCGGTTCCGTCCTGTGTGCGCGGCCTCAGGCCAGCGATGCCACAGCTTTTTGTACATCTTCGGGGGTGCCGATCGCGGTGCAGGCAATCGAGCGTTCGATGCGGCGCACCATACCCGACAGCGCCTTGCCCGCGCCCACTTCCCAGATCGCATCAACGCCCTGCCCGGCCATCCAGGCGACGCTTTCGCGCCAGCGCACCGAACCGGTGACCTGATTGACCAGCAGCGAGCGGATGGTGGCCGGGTCAGAAACCGCTTCGGCAACAACATTGGCCACAACCGGCACCACGGGGCGGTTGATGTCGACCTCAGCCAGGGCCTTGGCCATGACCTCGGCGGCGGGTTCCATCAATTGGCAATGGAAAGGGGCGCTGACGGGCAGCAGAACCGCGCGTTTGGCGCCTTTTTCCTTGGCCAGCTCCACCGCGCGTTCCACAGCGGCCTTATGGCCGGAGACCACAACCTGGCCCGGATCGTTGTCATTGGCGGCCTGGCAAACTTCGCCCATGGCAGCCTCTTCCGCGACGGCTTTGGCACCCTCGAAATCCAGCCCCAACAGGGCCGCCATCGCGCCTTCGCCCACCGGCACGGCCTGCTGCATCGCCTGCCCCCGGGTGCGCAACAGACGCGCCGCATCCGAAATCGACAGGGCGCCAGCCGCCGCCAGTGCAGAATATTCGCCCAGCGAATGACCCGCGACATAGGCCGCCTGATCCGCCAGCACAACGCCCTCGGCCTCCAACGCCTTCATCGCCGCCAGCGAGGTTGCCATCAGCGCCGGCTGGGCGTTTTGGGTCAGGGTCAGATCAGCTTGATCCCCCTCCCAGATCAGCTGCGAGAGGTTTTCCCCCAGCGCCGCATCCACCTCATCAAAAACCGCTTTCGCCGCCGGATAGGCATCGGCCAGGGCTTTGCCCATTCCGATGGTCTGAGCCCCCTGGCCGGGGAAAACAAATGCTTTGGTCATTCTAGGCCTCGTCACGATTGTCTTTGACGTGGTGTAAACGTCCCGCGCGCGCTTCACAAGAGAAGAGGCACGCAACCGGCGCGCGCGCCCCGGATTGCCCTGCTAAGGCTTTGTATTTCGTGCCTCCCCGCTCACCGGCGGGTTTCTGCGGACAGGTGCAGAGGATCTGTGCAGGAACAAATATTTATGGTTCGTTTCAATCGGCCTAGCTATCGACGCAACGCATTTGATCCGGAGACTAATATGTCCATCGCCAACTCACCCGACCGCTACGGCAGCATTGCCAAGGCCCTCCATTGGACCACCGCCCTGCTGATCCTTGTGCTGATCCCGATGGGATTTATCGCCAAGAAACTGGCCGAGGCCACCCAGGCTGGCAGCCCCGTCGTGTCGATCGAGGTGCTGACCACGCTGTTTTCCACCCATAAAACTTTGGGGGTTGTGGTCTTCTTTGTAGCCCTTCTGCGGATCCTCTGGGCGCTCAGCCAATCAAAACCCCGCGCCCTGCACCCTGACCGACGGCTGGAAACCCTCGCCGCCGAAACGGTGCATTGGCTGCTTTATGGTGCGATCGTTCTGGTCCCGCTGACCGGCTGGATCCACCATGCCGCCAGCACCGGTTTTGCGCCGATCTGGGGGCCTTTTGGCCAGGACCTGCCCATGGTGGCGAAATCGGAAGCGCTGTCAGTACTGTTCGCTGCCTTCCACTTCGCCGCCGTTGTGGTGATGGTCCTATCTCTTGGCCTGCATATCGCCGGGGCGCTGAAACACCAGATCATTGATCGTGACACCACTCTGGCGCGGATGCTGCCAAACCGCCGCCAGCCGGTGGCACAGTCGGCCCCCGGAGCGGGGCCAGTGTCGATCACAGCTCTAGGCGCAGGCCAATCTACCAGTCACACCACTTCTGACAGCATTGCGCCAGACCCACACCATAAGACCACCGCCCGAACCAGCGCCGCCCTGGCCGCTGTGGTGATCCTCGCCGCCGCCGGCACCACCTGGACCATCGAGGCGCAGGACCACCGGGACACCGCCCCTGCGCAGGCATCGGTTGAACCAAACGTCGCCCCCAATGAAAATGACACCTCCGCAGCAAGCGCTGCCCAACAACAAAATCCGCCGCAGGGGGATGTTGCTCAGGCTGCGCCAGACGCCAATCCAGGGCCTACCGGCGTTCAGAACGCAGATAACGCCCCTGCGGCCTCTGATCTGCCAAACTGGCAGGTTGCCGATGGCGCGCTGACACTATCCATCCAACAGCTGGGCAACGCCGTGAACGGCAGCTTTGAAACCTGGCAGGCCCATATCCTATTCGACCCGGATGCTGATCCTGCCCAAATGGGTGAGATCCGGGTTGAGATTGACATTGCCTCGCTCAGCCTAGGCACCGTTAGCGCGCAGGCCATGGGACCAGATTATTTTGACAGCGCCGCCTTCCCGACAGCGATCTATCAGGCGGATCTTGCTGAAATAGACGGCACCCTGACCGCCACTGGCACGCTGACGATCAAAGACGCCTCGGTCCCTCTTGCCTTCCCTATTGACCTGACCCTAGCCGAAGGCACCGCCACGGCAGCTGGCAGTTTCACCCTGGATCGTCGGGAATTCGGCATCGGCGACACGGTGCCTGATGAGGGGACTTTGGGTTTTGCGGTTGCGCTCTCCTTTAATCTCACAGCGCAGCACCAATAAGGGCGCTGCTATCTAACCAAATTTGATCTGCACTGGCCCCGTCATGTATCGGGGCCAAGCCACGGGACCTTGTCAGAGGAAATCACATATTTCTGAAGACTTCGTTAATCGCCGACTTCGCAATCAGAAAACCAACAAAAAGTCCCGCCCGAGATGCACTCGGACGGGATTTTTTTAGCTTAACCAAATCTTCAGATTATTCGGCTTTCATCGCCTCGATCGAGATCTGCAGCTGAACCTCGTCACTCACGAAAGGAGCGAACTGACCCAGATTAAACTCGCTGCGCACCAAAGTCGTAGTTGCATCAAACCCGGCCCAGGGTTTGTTGGCCATCGGGTGATTGCCGACCTGGTTGAGCTTGGCGTCCAGCACCACAGGTTTGGTCACCCCGTTCAGGGTCAGATCGCCGGTGATCAGCGCTGTGGCTTCGCCGGTGACCTCAATCGCGGTGGAAGTGAAGGTCACAAGCTCATCGCCTTGGGCGTTGAAAAAGTCGGGCGACATGAAGTGACCAAAACGTGCGTCCCAGCCGGTGATCATCGACGCCAGCGGCATGGACACCGACACGCTGGAGGCGGCGGGATCTTCCTGATCGAAGGAAATCTCACCCTCAAAGCCCGAGAACATGCCCCAGGTGGTCGAATAGCCCAGGTGGTTGTAGTTGAAGATCACCTGGCTGTGGCTGGCGTCCAGCACATAGGCTTCGGGTGCGGCGACGGCGGCGGAAGCGCCCAGGCTCAATGCCGCAACTGCGGCCAATACGGAGGTTTTCACGAAGTTCCCTTTCACATCAATTTAGGTGTGTTTTGACACTGCAAAGATGCGAGATAACGGGGGTGAAGCAACCTTGAGCACGCCACAGGACCTGCGCAGAATTGCACAGACGGATCTGCGCCTGTTGCGGAACTCCGCTCATGTCAGCGCAGGTGCCCCACCTGCAAGGGCAGAGCCTGCCCAATGACAAGGTGACTTAGACCAATAAAGAAAGGAGATTAGTTCAGCGTATAGCCCGGGGAATAGAAACGCGCCACCTGAGCAGCAGCATCGCCTTGCAGGCAGATCAGCTCTTGCCCGGTAGCGCTGTGCAGGCAAACTTCACCTGAACCTGTTGAAACACAGTTCAAATCCGCGAGAGCGTAGCGTGCGATGATCTGGGCCCGGCCTGTTTGTCCAACCGAGACCTGACGCAATTCGCCGCCACGCAGGTCAAGTTCCATGGTTGTTGCCTCATTTGTATTGCGGCCCTGACAGTAGAGCGCGAAGCCCGCGCCAATGAACAGGAAGGTAAGACCGGCACGGATCACCTGCGAGGCTGGGGTCGCTACGGCCGCGGGCACCAACCAAAGGCCAAAGGCCGCCAAACAGAGCACCACACCGAAAAAGGTCATCAGGCTGCGCAGGATTGAACCGGCCTGGGCCTGGCTGAGCTGCAGCGCATCCAGCGTCGGGCCAAACCGGCCGGTTTCTACCAGGGGCTCTGCCCGTTTCGGCATCGCCAGCACGGGTTCAACCACCCCATCCGCCATCTGCTGCGCAATCTTGCGCCCGCTTGTCATGTCCATGAAGCCTGTCCCTTTGACCTCTCATTCCCATCCTCTTTACATCTTGGTAAAGCTTGGGGCGAAAATGGGGCGGGATGGCGACGATCCGGTGGTATCCGCACAGCGCCAAAGACCCCGCCAAAGCCAACGCCAAGCTCATCGCCGACGCCAGATCCACGGATGAGGCACTTACATAAGGACCGGGGCCTCAACACAGGCTTGCAACATTGGGCATTTCATCGTAAGAGGCGGCTCCTTCCGCAGTTTAGTTGAACCGCGCAGTCTCTCGTGGATGGGTCGCGGAAGGTCAGGCCCTCCTATGAAATGCGCTTGAAAATGACAGGAGTGCACATGCCGCTTTACGAGCATGTATTCATCTCGCGCCAGGATCTGTCCAACGCGCAAGCTGAAGGTCTCATCGAACATTTTGGCACCGTACTGGCTGACAACGGCGGCAGCGTCGTCGACAGCGAATACTGGGGTGTCAAGACGATGGCCTATAAGATCAACAAGAACCGCAAGGGCCACTTTGCTCTGCTGAAATCCGACGCCCCGGCGCCGGCCGTTCAGGAGATGGAACGCCTGATGCGTCTGCATGATGACGTGATGCGCGTCCTGACCATCAAGGTCGACGAGCACGCCGAGGGTCCTTCGATCCAGATGCAGAAGCGTGACGAACGTGGCGATCGCCGCGAACGTCGTTCGTGATCTCAGCTAGGAAAGGACGCTAAATCATGGCAGCCAAACCGTTTTTCCGCCGTCGCAAAGTATGCCCCTTCTCGGGCGACAACGCGCCGAAAATCGACTACAAAGACACCAAACTGCTGCAGCGCTACATCAGCGAGCGTGGCAAAATCGTGCCTTCGCGTATCACCGCCGTTTCGGCCAAGAAGCAGCGTGAACTGGCCCGTGCTATCAAGCGCGCCCGCTTCCTCGCCCTGCTGCCCTACGCCGTTAAGTAAGGAGAAAGCACATGCAAGTTATCCTTCTTGAACGTGTGGCCAAACTGGGCCAGATGGGTGAAATCGTTGACGTGAAGCCTGGTTACGCCCGTAACTTCCTGCTGCCCCAGGGCAAAGCCCTGACCGCATCGGAAGCCAACAAGGCACAGTTTGACGCGCAGAAAGCACAGCTGGAAGCGCGCAACCTGGAAACCAAAAAAGAAGCCGAAGCGCTGGGTGAAAAGCTGGACGGCCAGCAGTTCATCGTGATTCGTCAGGCTTCTGATGGCGGCAACCTCTACGGCTCGGTCACCCCGCGTGACGCCGCAGACGTGGCCACCGAAGCCGGTTTCACCGTTGACCGTAAGCAGGTTGTTGTTCTGGAGCCGATCAAAGCTCTGGGTCTGCACACCGTTGCAGTTGTCCTGCACCCTGAAGTGACCGTCCACATCGATCTGAACGTTGCACGTTC
Source organism: Thalassovita autumnalis (assembly GCF_001458255.1). Taxonomy (GTDB): domain Bacteria; phylum Pseudomonadota; class Alphaproteobacteria; order Rhodobacterales; family Rhodobacteraceae; genus Thalassobius; species Thalassobius autumnalis. Next base: position 69,178 of record NZ_CYSB01000025.1, on the reverse strand, counting down.
GGACGAAGAGGCGGAACTGCAGGCTTCGGGCAAGTCGATCCAGGAACTGGCCGCTGAAGCAGAAGCCGAAGCAGAGTTCGAAATCGCCAACCTGTTTGACGATATCGGCGCTGCTGCATCGGATGATGATGACGCACCGGTTGCGGAAGAAGCCTCGGAAGAGACTTCGGAAGAGTAAACGGATCACCTTTGTGACCCGGGCAGCCGCGCAAGACATTGCGCGGCTGTTTCTATTTGCGCAAACTAACCCCCCAGAAACTTTTCGCTATTTTGCGATTCACTCTTGTTAACGCGCGTTCATTTTTGCACTGTCTGGTCAAAACAGCCCCTCAACCCCTTGCCGGTCCGGCAGCTTTGCAGTGCTGCCCCCTTGTTTCCCGCGGCCCCAGTAACGACGTTGTTGTCAAACCGGCATGTACGTGGAAACCGAAGAACAATGGCCCTGATCGACCTGACAGACTTTGAAAGCGATGAGAATTACACCGACTTTCTGACCCGGTTGGGTGATGCGTTAGGGTTCGATCACGCGTCTTATGCGACCACCAGCCTGATCACCGGCGATATTCACGGCTTTACCTCCTACCCCGAAGAATGGGAGCTGCATTACGCCAAAATGGGCATGCAGCGGTTTGACCCAACCCTGCGCGCCGCCATGCTGAGCGTTGCCCCGGTGGATTGGCAGCGACTGGCCAAGACCGATGATTTCACCCGGGTGTTTTTCGACGCCCATGATTTCGGCATCACCGACCGCGGCCTGTCGGTTCCGATCCGCGGACCTTACGGGGATTTTGGCCTGCTCAGCGTTACCCGTGACTGTTCCAAAGAGGAATGGCGCAAGTTCCTTCCAACCGTGATAGGCGATCTACAGATGGCGGCCGTGAACCTACATGACAATGTACTGAATTCTGAGGTGCTGCCCAAGGCGCTGGCCCGCCCGTCGCTGTCCAAACGCGAGCAGGAGATCCTGCAATGGGTGGCCCATGGCAAATCGCAGCAGGACATCGGCGATATCCTGTCGATCTCGCACCGCACGGTAGAGGTGCATATTCGATCAGGCCGCGAAAAACTTGGTGCATTGACAACCGCGCAGGCCGTGGGCCGCGCCATCCGTCTGGGCATCATTCAGCCGGGCCAAACCAGTCATAGTTGCAATAACATCACAACACACACCCAAGACATCAGCAAAAATGCAATCTACGGGAAACCCCTAATGGTTAGATCCCGTTAATTTTGTTCAATATTTCCCCAATGACAGCTGATGGTAGGGGAAAACCATGATTGTAATTGTCGACGCACTCAATCGGCATCTGTTCACCGAGATGCTGGATGACATGTTCAAACTGCGCAAGCGTGTGTTTCATGACCGTCTGGGGTGGGAAGTGGACATCACGGACGGCAAAGAGGTGGATCTGTTTGATGATCTGCACCCAGCTTATTTGATTGCACTGGACGACAGCGGCGAAGTCGTGGGCTGCATGCGAATCCTGCAGACCACCGGCCCGCATATGCTGGCGGATGTGTTCTATGACATCATGGACGGTGAGCCACCGGTGCGCTCAGCCCAACTGTGGGAGGTCACCCGTTTCTGCGTCGACACCGATCGGCTGAAGGCCGGAAAGTCCCGCAATTCAATCTCTTACGTCACATCGGAACTGTTTGTGGCGGCCACTGAATATGGCAAGAACAACGGTATTTTGGACGCCGTGGCGGTGATTGATCCGATCATGAACCGGGTGATGATCCGGTCCCAGAACACGCCTTATGACTATCTGGGCAAGACGGTGCAGATGGGCAAGGTCAAGGCGATGGCGGGGCTTTTGGATTGCACCGATGAGCGGATCAACCGGCTGCGTGCCTTCAACGGGATCGAGGGCGATGTTTTCGCCGAGAATGATGAAGCCGCGCTGGCGCTCTTTGCCACCCGTGCCTCGGCCCCGAAGGCACTGCCGACGCCGACCCACCCCGGGGTTTCCGACTATATGCGGGCCGAGGTTGAGGCGATGCAGACCCCTGCCCCAACCAAGATCGACCTGCAGGATTATTTCGAAAGCCAGATCGCCGATGCTGACAGCCCGGAAGAGCGGGCTGCCGCTCAGGCGCTCAAGCTTGAAATGACCGCCTATTTCCGCAGCACCACGCAGCGCTGCGACGCGTAATCTCCACTCGCGGAGAAGCCGGGGCGGCCCATGTCCCCTCAATACCGGGCCGCCCCACCCAAGGCCAGAGCAGGCAGCGGGACAACAGGCATATCACAGCCGGGCGTTACCAAGGCAGACGGGCGCCCGGCCCCGCTGCAAACAAAAAGGCCACCCAATTGGGTGGCCTTTCCGTTTTAAACGCGTTCAGCGTGGCGGACTTATTCGTCGTCCAGCGCTTCAACGGCTTTCTGCAGGTCGTCTTTGGACACTTCTTTGTCCGAAACCTTTGCGCCTTCCACGATGTGGTCAACAACCTTGTCTTCGAACAGAGGCGCGCGCAGCTGCTGCTGCATCTGCTGGTTCTGCTGAACAAACTCAAAAAACTGACGTTCCTGACCCGGGTACTGACGTGCCTGGTTCATGATCGCCTGGGTCATTTCCGCGTCGGAAACTTCCACTTCGGCTTTCTGACCCAGCTCTGCCAGCAGCAGACCCAGACGCACGCGGCGCTCGGCCAGCTTGTTGTGCTCTTCGGTCGGCTCGATCTTGTCGTGATCGTGGCCTTCTACCTCAGGGTTTTCCTCATGCCACAGCTGGTGGGCAATCTGGCTGGCTTCGGCTTCGACCAGCGACGGCGGCAGATCGAAGGAGACCATGCCGTCCAGCTGGTCCAGCAGGCCACGCTTCAGAACAGCGCGCGAGGCACCGGAGTATTCTGCTTCCAGACGCTCGGACACCTGGGCTTTCAGACCGTCCAGGTCTTCGGCGCCGAATTTCTTGGCCAGCTCATCGTTGATCTCAGCCGCTTTCGGGGCTTTGACTTCTTTGATTTTGCACTCAAACACGGCGGCTTTGCCAGCCAGGTTCTCAGCGCCATACTCTTCGGGGAAGGTGACGTTTACGTCTTTTTCTTCACCGGCTTTCGAGCCGACCAGCTGCTCTTCGAAGCCGGGGATGAAGGAACCCGAACCCAGAACCAGCGGGTAGTCTTCGGCAGCGCCGCCGTCGAAGGCTTCGCCGTCTACTTTGCCGAGGAAGTCAAACACAACCTGGTCGCCGTCTTCGGCCGCTTCGCCTTCGGCGCGGGCTTCGAAGTCCTGTGCGGTTTCCGCCAGCGAGGCCAGCGCTTCGTCAACGGCTTCGGCTTCGGCTTTGACCACCAGACGCTCCAGCGCGATGCCCGAGAAGTCTACTTCCGGGATTTCCGGCAGGGCTTCATAGGACATGGTGACTTTAACGTCGTCGCCTTCTTTCCAGTTTTCGCCGTCAACCATCTCAACAGCAGGCTGCATCGCAGGACGCTCACCGCTGTCTTCGAAGTGCTTGTTCATCGCACCGTCGATGGTTTCCTGCATGGCTTCGCCCAGCAGACGCTGGCCGAACTGCTTTTTCAGCAGCGCCATGGGCACCTTGCCCTTGCGGAAGCCTTTCATTTCGACTTCGGGCTGGGCCTCTGCCAGCTTTTCGTTGACCTTAGCGTCCAGCTCAGCAGCCGGAACAACGATTTCGTAACCGCGCTTCAGGCCTTCGTTCAGGGTTTCGGTAACTTGCATTTGTTTCCTCACAAGGGTGACAGGCCACCCGAACGGTCGCCTGATGAAATTTGCGTCTTACTAAGGCTCCGGGGGCGCGGATTCAAGTCTGAAATGGTGCTGTCTGGGCCTAGATTGACAGGGATTGGCGGCAAAGAGCCACTCAGCCGCCGTGACGGGCGCGGAAACGGTCCACTTCGCGCCTCGTGGGGCGCTGACCGGTGTAGACTTCGATGTAATCCGGCATCCGCGCCATCCGCTGGGTGGGGTCTTCTTCGATCTCCATCGAAATATAGCCGATCTGGGTGTAAAGCATGGTCAGCGCACGCACTTCGGCCTGATCCGCGTCATAGTCAAACCGCAGGAACATCGCCGCCATCGCCTCTTTGCGTTTGGCATCCTCGGCGTCCAGCCGGACCTGCAAAGCGGCATCGTTGCGCGCCCAATTGCGGATCGCCAGATCAAGGCGGGCATCAAACAGATCGCCATCCAGCCAGCAGTCAAACAGGTTGAACAGCGCCTCGGCAATGCTTTCGGCATAGGCTTCGGTGCGGGCGACCAGATTGCCAGTGTTCTTCTGCTCCCAGCGGTGGATCATCGCCTCCAGCAGTTCATCGCGGTCTTTGAAATGCCAATAGAAGGAGGTGCGCGACACCCCCAGCCGTTTGGCCAGCGGCATGATCTTCACCGCATCAACGCCGCTTTCGGTCAACATATCATAGGCCGCCTCAAGCCAGGCAGCTTCGGATCCGGTTTGTGTCACGCTTTGGTCCATGACCTCACAGCTAACAAAGCTGACAGGGATGCACAAGTTTATTGACACATGTGTCGATTCTGTGGACGCATATGTCAGGAAGTGGATCTCGGAAGAGAGATTCCCCACCCCTTTCCCGGATGGATCAGCCCCAGATGGACCCGCACAGCAGCAAGCAAGGAGGCGAGCGCGATGACTCAAGATGTGAAACCCCGCAGAAGAAGCGCACGCCGAAGTACGGGCCGGGCAGACCGTGGCGGGCGCAGCGCCAAGGGTGGTGAGAACCTGCATCTGCGGGTGCCCTATATCACCCGCGGCATCCCGACCTATGATCTGCTGGATGAGGGCAGCCTTGAGAAAATCGAGGCCACAGCCGAACGGTTACTGTGCGAAATCGGGATTGAGCTGCGCGATGATCATGAGGCGATGCGCCTGTTCAAAGAGGCCCGCGCCGAGGTGCGTGAAGAGGGCGAAGACGTCTGGCGGGTGAAGTTCCACCCAGGCCAAATCCGTGAAATTCTGCAAACCGCACCCGAGACATTCACTCAGCACGCCCGCAATCCTGCAAATAACGTGCAGATCGGTGGCGATGCGATGGTGTTGGCACCGGCCTATGGTAGCCCTTTTGTGATGGATCTGGATGAGGGCCGGCGCTACGGCACCATCAAGGATTTCCGCAACTTCGTGAAGCTGGCGCAGTCCTCACCCTGGCTGCACCATTCCGGCGGCACCATCTGTGAGCCGACAGACGTGCCGGTGAACAAACGCCATCTGGATATGGTGCACGCCCATATCCGTTATTCAGACCGGGCGTTCCTCGGCTCAATCACCGCGCCGGAACGAGCCGAGGATTCGATTGAGATGTGCCGCATCCTGTTTGGCGCTGAGTTTGTTGATCAGAACTGCGTCATCATGGGCAATTTCAACACCACCTCACCCATGGTGCTGGACGGTGTGACGGCAGCAGGGATCCGCGCCTATGCGGCGGCGAACCAAGGGTCCATCCACTTGCCCTTCCTGCTTGGCGGCGCGGTGTCGCCGCTGACCATGGCCGGTTCTATCGCGCAATGTCTGGCTGAAACCCTGTCCAGCTGCGCGCTGGCCCAGCTGACCCGCCCCGGCGCGCCGGTGGTGATGGCGGGCTTCCTGTCGTCAATGTCGCTGCGCTCCGGCTCACCCACCTTTGGCACGCCGGAACCGGCACTGGGATCACTGGTGATGGGGCAGCTGTCACGCCGCTGGAAGATCCCGCTGCGCTGCGCTGGCAACTTCTCGACCTCGAAACGGCCGGACGGTCAGGCGATGCAGCAGGCGATGATGTCGATGATGTCCGCCGTGCAGGGGGGGGGCGAATTACATCCTGCATTCGGCCGGGTTCCTCGATGGGCTTTTGTCGATGTCTTATGAGAAATTCATGATGGATGTGGACATGTGCGGCGCGCTGCACGCCTATATGAAGGGGCTGCAGGTGACCGAAGAAACCCTTGGGTTTGAAGCCCTTGCCCAGTTTGGCCCCGGCGAGCACCTGTTTGGCACCGACCACACGTTGCGCCATTATCAGACCGCCTATTGGGACACAGGCTTTAACGACGATCAGCCGTTTGAAACCTGGGATGAACAAGGCAGTGTAGACGCCGCAACGCGGGCCAATGCACAGTGGAAACAGGTGCTGAATGAGTTCGAGGCGCCCTATCTGGACATCGCCAAGGATCAGGCGCTGCTGGATTTCATCGCCCGCAAGAAGGCATCGATGCCGGATGCCTGGTACTGAAAGAGGTGACCTGAAACAGGTGATCTGACGCCGCCCCAAACCCGCATGCCCATAAAGCCAGCCGAGAGAAGACCATGTCCAAAGACCCGCTGCTGCAACCCTACCAGCTGAAGCACCTGACCCTGCGCAACCGTATCATGACGACTGCGCATGAACCCGCCTACCCCGAGGACGGTATGCCGAAAGCGCGCTACGCGGCCTATCACGCCGAACGCGCCAAGGCGGGCGTGGCGCTGGCGATGACGGCAGGCTCCGCCGCGGTCAGCCGCGACAGCCCGCCGGTGTTCAACAACATCCTCGCCTATAAGGATGAGGTGGTGCCCCACATCCAGCGCCTGACCGATGCCTGTCATGAACATGGCACCGCAGTGATGATCCAGCTGACCCATCTGGGGCGGCGCACCGGCTGGAATAAGGGCAACTGGCTGCCTTCGGTCTCATCCTCAAAACACCGCGAACCGGCGCATCGGGCCTTCCCCAAACTGGCCGAAGATTGGGATATTGCACGCATTATCAGCGACTTCGCCGATGCAGCGGAACGGATGCAGGCCGGCGGTATGGACGGGATTGAGGTGCAGATCTACGGCCATCTGCTGGATCAGTTCTGGTCCCCGCTGACCAATGATCTGGAGGGTCCCTACGGCGGCCAAACCCTGGAAAGCCGGATGGCCCTGCCGCTCGCGGTGATTGACGCGATGCGCCAGCGCGTAGGCGATGATTTCATCATCGGGGCGCGCTATACGGCGGATGAGGCTGAGGCGGGCGGTATTACAGCTGCCGAGGGGATCGAGATTTCCAAACGGCTGTGCGACACGGGACAGGTCGATTTCCTGAACGTCATCCGCGGCCGGATCCACACCGATCCGGCGATGACAGATGTGATCCCGGTGCAGGGCATGAAAAACGCGCCACACTTGGATTTTGCCGGTGAGGTGAAGAAAGCCACCGGCATGCCGACCTTCCACGCCGCCAAAATCCCCGATGTGGCCACCGCGCGCCATGCGATTGCGTCAGGCCTGTTGGACATGGTGGGCATGACGCGGGCGCATATGGCCGATCCCCATATCGTGCGCAAAATCGTCGAGGGGCGCGAGGATGACATTCGCCCCTGTGTTGGCGCAACCTATTGTCTTGACCGCATTTATCAGGCGGGCGAGGCGCTCTGCATCCATAACCCCGCCACTGGGCGCGAGCTGGAGATGCCGCATGAAATCGCCCCTGCGACGGTCGCAAAGAAAGTGGTGATTGTCGGCGCTGGCCCCGCCGGGCTGGAGGCTGCGCGGGTGGCGGCGGAACGTGGCCATGACGTCACCGTGCTGGAGGCCCAGCCCGATCCCGGTGGGCAGGTGCGGCTGACCGCGCAGTCCGAACGCCGGCGTGAGATGATCAGCATCATTGATTGGCGCATGGCCCAATGTGCGGCGCGTGATGTGGCGTTTCATTTCAACACCTGGGCGGAAGCAGAAGATGTCACCACGCTGGAGCCTGACGTGGTGATCGTGGCCACCGGTGGCCTGCCAAATGTGGAACTGTTTGAAAGCGGCAAGGAGCAGGATCTGGTTGTCACCTCCTGGGATCTGATTGCGGGCGATGTGAAGCCCGGCCAGAACGTGCTGATCTATGACGAAAGCGGCGACCACGCCGGGCTGATGGCGGCCGAGATCGCCGCGCAGGCTGGCGCCAAGGTTGAGGTGATGACCCCCGACCGCACCTTTGCCCCCGATATCATGGGGATGAACCTGGTGCCCTACATGCGTGCCCTGCAGGACAAGGATGTCACCTTCACCGTCACCCGTCGCCTGAAAGCGGTCGAACGTGCGGGCAACATGCTGAAAGCGGTGATCGGCACGGATTATTCCGATCACCTGTCCGAACTCCACTACGATCAGGTGGTGGTGAACTATGGCACCCTGCCGATGGATGATCTCTATTTTGATCTGAAACCGCTGTCTTCAAATTTGGGCGCGGTGGACTATGACGCGCTGATTGACGGGCAGCCGCAAAATGTGACGCGCAATCCCGAGGGGCGCTTCCAGCTGTTTCGCATCGGCGATGCGGTCAGCGCGCGCAACACCCATGCCGCCATCTATGACGCGCTGCGGCTGATGAAGGACATCTAGCAGCGAACGCAGCCACCATTGAACGCGCACCCCGGTCTGACAGGTACCCTGTCCAGGCCGGGGGTGCTCAAGCAGCACGGCAGACAAAGACAAAGACAAAGACAAAGACAAAGACAAAGACAAAGACAAAGACAAAGACAAACGCCCAGAAGGTTCTGTCCCGGTTTAACAAGCGATTACCCAAAAACAAAAAGGTCTGCAGGTCCGTGAGTACCGGACCGGCAGACCCTAGAACTTAGGGCACCCTGAAAGGTGTGCCTTATTCGACGACGGTATCGTTGTAGACCTGCGTCTGTTTGGCTGCAGCCTGCATGAAGTTGCGGAACTGGTTCGGCATCATCCGTGGCGACACGGCAGAGCCGGAAAATCCGCGGCTGACGAAATCCCGGCGCGACGAATTGCCGAAATAGATGCGGAAACCAGCTTCGACGCTCCACTTCTCAGTGTCGTGGACATAGCCGGCATTGGTGTAAAGCGAGTAGCTGTTGCTGGCGGAGCCAAATCGTTTTTCCAAGGACAGGCTGGTCGTGCCGTCTGTCACGCTATCGAAACTATGTTCGATGCCGACACTCAGGTCTTCAAACGGAAATGCCGTGATCGCGATGCCACCGAAGGTTCCCTCTTGGAAATCATACTGCTGCCCAAAGTAGCCCAGGACTTCATAAGAACCAGAGGAATACACCCCTTCCAGACCGATCTGCTTGGCCGTTGACCCGCCGCCGGATTCGGATTTCATGGCGGTTGCGAAAGCACCAACCTGCCAGTTGTCATCCAGTTCCCAGATGCCGTGGGTGGTCAGGCCGCCAGCAAAATCGCCGTCCATCGCACCTGCCATGGCGTCAATCTGGAAAGAAAACGGCGAGTCGGTCCGCACACGTGCCGAACCGATCACGTAGCTATAGTCGACATCACGGTAGCTACCCACACCGAAATCGACATAGCTGCTGACCATGTCTTGTGCCTGAACAGCGCCAGCGACACTGGTTGAACCAATCAGCGCGGATGAGAAGATGAGCCAGTTTGACTTTGTCATGAAACTTGTAACCGTTCTTAGAGAAGTGCCTTAAAACTTCGGGCGTTGAGCCCATATATTCATACAACGTACAGGCTAACAATAACTTTATCTACTCGTTATTTTTGCAACCAGTCAGCTTCCAGCCCAACGACATCCTCAAATTTGCCCGATGCGCTGCGCTGCAGTTGAGCCACCGCAACTGACGTTGCAGACAAAAGCGGGTGAACGGACGCCCTGAGAACATCCGTCAGGCGCTGGTCAATCCCCGGCGGCGGGGTTGCGGTTGCTTCGTACTCGACCTCAATCCGATTAGGATGCGTCTGTACCAGCCTCAAATTGCTGGCACCAAGGATCTTGGCGAGGTCTGACAGGGTGCGCCCCGCAATCCAGCGCCGATCCCCGTTTGGTAAAACGATCATATTCCTGCGGCGCCCATGCACCTGTTCGATCGTGGGCCCCGAACGGCCGCAGGGACAGGGGCTATCGGCGAGTGTCACATAATCGCCGATCTCATACCTGATAAAGGGCATCGCATAATTGTAGAGGCTGGTCAGGACCACGCGGCCGCTCTGGCCCGGCAGAACCTGCTGGTTATTTTCATCCAGCACCTCCACCAAAACGTTGGAGGTGCAGATATGCAGGCGGCCCTTCTCATGTTCACATTGGACGGCGATCTTGCCAAATTCCTGACAGCCGTAGCTGTCGAGGATCCGAGCGCCAAACGCCTCCTGACAGAGGGCGCGGATCTCCGGCGTGACCACTTCGCCCGCAGTCAGCACATAATCGAAGCGCAGCTTTTCATTGTTGCGCAACCCCAGCCGGGCAAGTTCGGCCACAACAGACGGATAGGTGTTGAGGTAATCGGGCCGGATCATGCCCAGCCAGTCCAGCTGTTGCGCCATCGGTGTATCAACCGAGAGCGAATAGAAGGGGGCATCGGGATTGAAGGTGTTCCAGCTGCGCTGACGTCGCATCCCCGGAAATGCTGCCCCCTTCTCGCCGTAGCTGCGGATCCCTGCATAGCTGCCTGCCATGTCAAACCCGTGCCAGCGATACATACGCTGCGTGACGGAGCGTGTTGCCAGCGTTGCCATCCGGTTCCAACGCACCGTCAAAGGTGAGCCTGATGACCCCGAGGTCGAGACGGTGGAAACCTCCCCTCCTTCAGGTGTTGTGTCGCAGTGCATCCTATCGCCCAGAAGGCGGACGTCGCGCCGTTGCAAAATGGGCAGCGACAGCCAGGCGTCAGGTGAAAACGCGCCGTTGACGAACACATCCTTCAAGTGATCGCGATAAAACGGGCTGTGCGCTTTTGCCTGTTCTACCAGCGCAACCAGCGCGTCCATCTGGGTTTCGGCCAGAAATTCCGCGGGCATGGTTTCAAGCGCTGCCAGCGAGGCATCAATCTGCTCCGCCAAAACCTCGTCTGAGTGAGTGACCTCTTTTTCAAAGGCATGTTCAGAGGCTGCTTTCTGAATCTCGTCGCCTTTGCGCCGCAACAGATCGATCACAGCCTTGGCGTAGGGTTGCGGGGCGTCAGCTGTGCCACGCTGCGTATATGTGGTGATACCGGGGGAGCTGTTGATCTCCAGCACATGCCAGTTGTCGCCTGTCGCGGGTTGGGTCCGATCGCCGATGATCGTGTCCATTGCCCCTATACGCAGCCCTGGGATGGCCGCAAAAACAGATTTGGCGAGTTCATAGTATTCGGGGTGGATATCGCCGCTGCTATCTGTGCCATCCAGATAGGTTGTAAAATAGTTAATCGGCGACAGGGAAACCTGCTGCCCAACCGCTGGCACGCTCTCCAGCTGCAGAGACTGCGAAAACAGATGGTGTACCAAATCAGCCCCACATGCGACGTTGCGCAAGCGACCGGTGCTAGGGATCTGGTCATTAAAGGCCTTGAGCAGTTGCAAAATGGTGCTGCACCCATCGCCTGTGACATCGGCCCGAACGCTTTGCAGGGTGCCGACAATATTCGGCTCGACATAGATAAAGCGCACATCCTCACCGGAGACTGTCTGCTCCACGATGGCCTCACGAAAGCGCCTGAACACCGCCTCCAGCGCATGGGTGACCTGCGCCTCTGTCGCGCATTTTGTAAACACGAGGATACCGCCATGCCCCGCCGCCGGCTTGATACAGACCGGGATGCCCTGCGCGAGGAAGTGGTCTTGCGCATAAGCCATGGCGCCCCCCATCTCAGAGCGCTGGAATGTGCGCCCTTCCGGTGCATTGAGACCCTGCTGTTTGAGAAGCGCCTTGGTAGCAGATTTGTCAGAAGTCAGCGGAACCGCTGGGCCATTGATGTGCCCGCGCGCACCATCCCCTAACATGATGCGGATCGCACCGTTTGCGACGGAATACTCGTGCCCAGCGAGTTGAAATGTTACGGAATTGATCGGCTCACTGTCCGGTTCAGGCGCGTAGGTCGCAACCTGATAGGGAATGTGCGCCATCGCCAGTTCCCGCGCCATTGCGCGTGCTTCGGGGTCGATCCCGCGCAGGTCCGGATCTGCATCGTCCAAAGCCGAGGGCGCATAGTTTGGCAAGGGTGTCATCTGCCACACCTCGTCGCTGCCCAGCATCGCCAGCAATGCGTCGCTGATTTTTTCGGCCGTGTCAGCATCCGCCGCGCAAAACGGGGCCGGATCCGCGTAGGGGATGACATTGCGCAGCACAACGTCAGCGCCAGATTGCAGGCATGCCCCCTTGGGCGCGAACAGTTCAACCGCACCGTAAGGCATTCCCCCAACGGCGGTGAGTGCGGCCTTGGCAAGCTGGGCAAGTGCGCCGTCATGTTGCCGGTCCAGCGGGTCACTCAGCGCACCCACCTCATAGCCTGACGCACCATCCTGTATCTGCCCGAGTTGAACCCGCTGGCCCGCCTCCGGTCGATCCGTCAGTTTCAGCCCCTGGCGATCAAGCGCCCGCATCAGCGCCGGGCGAAGGCTCAGGGCGTCAGCGGTGTCTTCCGCGCTGTTGCGCGCTGAAATCAACTGATAAATCGTTTGGACACCATCACCGGTCACGCTGGGCGGCGCGCGGCGCTGCGTCGCCTGCACAATACCGCCAACCAGATACACATAGATATGCTGCCCCGGGTGGAGTGGTTCCAATGAGACCACTTCGCTTTGCTCAATCATCTCCAGCGCGGCGGCACGCAACGCATCCACTGCCTCGGCATCATAGATCTGAGCGTTCCTGACGTCCCCGGTCAGCCCGTTTGCCCCATCCGCCATCAACCGCACGAAGCCGGGCGCATTATCGGATGGGTCGCAGACCGTTTGCAGGGCATCGTCAATCTGCGCCGCATCCGCAAGACAGGCCGACCAGACCGGCAGGCCCTGCCCCATCAGAACCGCACGCAATGCGCCGCGGCTGGAACAGATCGCCTCCGCCCCCTGATTGAGGCGGCGCCCTGCACGTCTGGGGCGCAATCGCGATACAAACTGGAACACGCCCTTGCGGCGCAAAAATGGGCCATTGGGATGGTCAATCCGCGTCCAATGCGCCTTGGCGCGTGGTTCGCCCAACACTTCGACCTCATTGCAGGGGATGCCCCTGCGTTTGGCCGCACTCAAAAAAATGTTTGCAAATTGATCTGGTCTCATGCCGTGGACGCTACAACCTAGACGCCGCAAAGCACAATCCATGCTATTGAATTGGCGATAAGTTTTTCGACAGCTGAACAGCTTAGGCTTTGGGGAGAATGCCGCGCGCAACCGCGTGCACGTTCACAACACCCGGGCGTCCTGTCAAAGCAGACAGCGTGGTGGGCTGGCACTCAGGGTATTAGTTTAGAGCTTGCACCCCAACAAAGCCAACCTGCGCCTCAAACGGCTCATTTTCATCGGTAAAGGCATGACCGCCCGCAGAGACGCGGGTCGCTACTGCGCCGGTCAGCGGCATGAGGGTCTGACCAGCGCACCGAACGCGCAAATGGCATACAGCACCAGACAAATAAAACTCGCAGAGTGCGCCTTAATGGACATGCCAATACGGCCAACTTATTGGAACCCTTGGGTTGTATCTTGATGGTGAGCTCATCACCCGGACACGGGCGGCGCGCACCGGTCACGACATACTGGCCAAGAAGAGCCAGCTGTAGGGTCATGCGTGACGAATCAACCCGGCATAAACCGCGCCCAGGGGCGGTCTGAAAACTGCTAAAAGTCGGAAAAAATGGTGCGGGTGAAGGGACTTGAACCCCCACGCCTTGCGGCGCCAGAACCTAAATCTGGTGCGTCTACCAATTCCGCCACACCCGCATCCGGTCAATGAAACAAGCGATCACAGCTTGCTTCGCAGAGCCGCTAGATAGCAAACAGTTTCAGAAGATGCGAGAGGAAATTTTTACTAAAAAACAGAAGACAAGGGACGTTATCCACAGTAAGCTGCTTGTATAAAAAATACAGGCAGAGCAGTAGGACATAGCCCATGAAACCGAAAACGGTCGGGGCGCGGCGTGGCGGGATCGCCACTAAGGCCCAATCGGAGTCTATCTTTGGCATATTGCCAGGGACTCAAATCCTGACTTTGGACGGCGCATTGCCGGTCGAAGTCTTGGCTCCAGGAGACAAGATCATCACCCGAAGCAGCGGTGTGGCGATGCTGAAAGGCGTCGAACACGGCTACCAGATGTGCGAAACCGTGCGCGTACGTGCAGGATCGCTGGGGCATGATCGCCCAGGTATGGACACCGTCCTGCCCTCCCATCAGAAACTTTTGATCCGGGATTGGCGCGCCAAGGCCCTTTATGGCGAGCCCCAGAAACTGATCGAGGCCAAGAGCCTGATCGACGGTGAATATCTGCGCCTGCAGCCCAAAGCGCGGCACATGGTGTTCCGGCTCTACTTTGATGAGCCGCAGGTGGTTTACGCCGACGGGCTGGAGCTGGAATGCGCCACAGCCACCATTCGCATGACGGCCTGAGCCACACGCGACAGAGATGAGAAACGGGCCTGCCAGATGCGGGCCCTTTTTCGTTGTTACACCTCTTTTGCCAATAAATCGTTAAGCACCCGCGGCAGCTGTTCCGGCAGATCCTCGGCGATCAGCCCGGGCCCAAAGCTGCGGGCACAGTCTACATGCAGATAGGCCGCTGCTGCCGCCGCCTGATGCGGCGCAAACCCGCGCGCCAATAGACCGGTGATGAATCCCGCCAGCACATCCCCTGCCCCGGCGGTGGCCAGCCAGGGGGCGCTGCGTTCATAGCTGGCGGAATGCACCGAACACTGGCCCGACGGATCGGCGATCACCGTATCCGCCCCCTTGAACAACACGGTACAGCCGGCCCGCGCCGCTGCTTCACGCGTGGCATCCACCTTGGAATAGGCCGGGCCCTTGGTGGCGGGCGCCTGCAGTTTGGCGGCAATGTCGGGGAACAGCCGGGCAAATTCGCCGCCATGTGGGGTCAGAACGCAGTTTTCATGCACCATGGCAAACAGCGCCTCTGGATCCTCAGCAAAAGCGCTCAGCGCATCGGCATCCAGAACCGTTGACCGCGCGGCCGCCAGCGCCACCGGCACCAGATCACGCGCCCGCGCCAACCCCAATCCCGGCCCCAGGCAGAGCGCATTGAGCCGCGCGTCCTCCAGCACCTCAGCCAGCCCCGCCGCATCCGCCACCCGCGTCAGCATCAGGGCCGTGATCTGCGCTGCAACCTCCATCTGCGCAGACGGCGGCACGCCAAGCGTCACCAACCCCGCCCCAATCCGCAACGCGCCACGCGCCGCCAGCCGCGCCGCCCCTGTTTTGCCAGATCCACCGGTCAGAACCAGCGCGTGACCGTGGGAGAATTGGTGCACTCCGGTGGTTTTGCCGAGATAGGTTGAAGGTGCCTCAATCAACCCCGCAACAACGCGCCCAAGTCGCGCCTCGCCCGTCAGCTTCTGCAACGCCTTCCGAGACATCGCATCGCCCAGCTCAGCATGGCCAAGTCCAATGTCCTTGACGACGACCTTGTTGCAGGCACTTGGGCCACCCGCCAAGACGTGCCCGGGCTTTAAGGAATGAAATGTGACCGTAAGAGCCGCCGATATTTCCTCACGGCGCCTGTCTGGCTCATCGGTGTCGAGGTAAACACCTGAATCAGAGCAAACCCCGCTGGGCAAATCCACCGAGACGACGCGAACACCTGGGTATGCCTGCCGTTGAAGTTCCGGCGCGAGACGCCATTCTGACAAATGTGTAACCCAGCCTACAGCGTCAAAGCCCTGAAGAGGGCGCGTCAAACCTGTGCCAAACAAGGCATCAATTAACACCGTTTCGGTCGTGTATATGGATGGATCAAGCCGGAACGCGTCCTCCCCATCGTCTACATATTCCGTCACCACCCCAATCTCACACCAGCGCTCATAATTCACCCGCGCATCCGGCGGCAGTTTGTCAGGGTCGCCATAAAGAAACACCTCCACCACCCAGCCGCGCGCGGCCAGCAGGCGCGCGACCACAAATCCGTCGCCGCCATTGTTGCCCGGCCCGCAGAGCACCACAGCTTTCAACGTTTCAGAAATACTCTGGGGGGCGGTCGCAGGCCGGGGGGCAAGGCCCCCTTCCGCCGCATCAGCCGCGCGCGCGACCTCGGGCATATCGGCTGCCAGCTCCGGCCATTCCTCAAAAATCGCCTCCACCACGCCCTGCCCGGCCCGTTCCATCAATTCCAAACCGGTGACCTGCCCCGACTCGATCGCGGCCTGCTCAATGGCGCGCATCTGTGCAGCGGTTAGCAATTGTGTCATCTTTGCCCTCTATATCTGCCTGTAAATCCGGCAATTGGCGATCCGCGTCGCCGCAAAAGTTTTCAAAACGCCTTAATTTTGTGCATCTCGCACAATTCTTGACCTGCCCTCAGAAAAGCGCCCGCAAAATGGGCTGACTTCACCCTATCCGTTTGAGCCTGCCGAGGGAAAGTGATCTGACGTCATTCAACGCAGTTCGGCCAGTGGAGGGGACGCTCCGCAACGGCCCCGTTTAGCGAGGAGACCCGGGCGATGAAGAAGATCGAAGCGATCATCAAGCCGTTCAAATTGGACGAGGTGAAAGAAGCGCTGCAAGACGCAGGCATTCAAGGCCTGAGCGTGATCGAAGTAAAAGGCTTTGGGCGCCAGAAAGGCCATACCGAGCTGTACCGCGGCGCGGAATACGTGGTTGATTTCCTGCCGAAAGTGAAAATCGAAGTGGTGCTGGACGACGATCTGGTCGACGGCGCTGTTGAAGCGATCATCGACGCGGCCAAAACCGATAAAATCGGCGACGGCAAGATCTTTGTCAGCCCCGTCGAACAAGCCATCCGCATCCGTACCGGTGAGACCGGTTCGGACGCCCTGTAATCCACCCAAATTCTTAACAGAAGGGACAAGAGCATGAGCGCAGAAGCCGTTCTCAAGCTGATCAAAGACGAAGACGCCGCCTACGTGGACATCCGTTTCACCGACACCCGCGGCAAGCTGCAGCACGTGACCGTGGATGTGGACCTGGTTGACGAAGACTTCCTGGAAGAAGGCTTCATGTTCGACGGTTCCTCCATCGCTGGCTGGAAGTCGATCGAAAACTCGGACATGAAACTGATGCCCGACACTGAATCGGCCTATGTCGATCCTTTCTACGCCGAGAAAACCATCGCGATCCATTGCTCGATCGTTGAGCCCGACACCGGCGAAGCCTATGAGCGTGACCCGCGCGGCACCGCCCAGAAAGCCGAAGCTTACCTGAAGTCCTCGGGCATCGGTGACGTGGCCTACATGGGCCCGGAAGCAGAATTCTTCCTGTTCGACAACGTGCGTTTCGCCAACACCATCAACAAAGTGTCCTACGAAGTAGACGCGGTTGACGGTTCGTGGAACACCGACACCGAATATGAAATGGGCAACACCGGCCACCGTCCGGGCGTCAAGGGTGGTTACTTCCCTGTGAACCCGATCGACGATGCACAGGAAATCCGTTCGGAAATGCTGTCGACCATGAAGCGCACCGGCATGAAAGTGGACAAGCACCACCATGAGGTTGCCTCCTGTCAGCACGAGCTGGGCCTGATCTTTGACAGCCTGACCAAACAGGCCGATGAGCTGCAGAAGTACAAGTACATCATCCACAACGTAGCCCACGCCTACGGCAAATCGGCCACCTTCATGCCGAAGCCGATCTACGGTGACAACGGCACCGGCATGCACGTGAACATGTCGATCTGGAAAGACGGCAAGCCGCTGTTTGCTGGCGACAAATACGCCGACCTGTCCCAGGAAGCGCTGTATTTCATCGGTGGTGTTCTGAAGCACGCGAAAACCCTGAACGCCTTCACCAACCCGTCGACCAACAGCTACAAGCGTCTGATCCCGGGCTTTGAAGCACCTGTTCTGCGCGCCTACTCGGCACGCAACCGTTCGGGTTGTGTCCGTATCCCATGGACTGAATCGCCGAAAGCCAAACGTGTGGAAGCCCGCTTCCCCGATCCCTCGGCCAACCCCTACCTGTGCTTCGCAGCTCTGCTGATGGCCGGTCTGGACGGCATCAAGAACAAGATCGATCCGGGCGAAGCCATGGATAAGAACCTCTACGATCTGCCGGCCGAAGAACTGGCTGACATCCCGACCGTATGTGGCAGCCTGCGCGAAGCTCTGGACAGCCTGGCGGCCGACCATGACTTCCTGCTGGCCGGCGACGTGTTCACCAAAGACCAGATCGAAGGCTACATTGAGCTGAAGATGGAAGAGGTCGAAACCTACGAACACACCCCGCACCCGGTTGAGTTCGGCATGTACTACAGCTGCTAATCCGCACCCGCGGTACGCAGAAAGGGCGCCCCATGGGGCGCCCTTTTTCGTGGGGCGCTCCGCCGGTCCTTGCAGCCACCACCGCTGACACCACGTGGGTTCTGCGGGCTTGAACCCGGTTTCAGTTGCCGCCATGCTAGGAACTGCGAACAAACGGATGAGATGAACGGCCTATGGATCCCCTCAGCCTCTGGGACTTTGACGATCTGCTTGCCAGCAAGGCGCGGCTGGAGGCGGCGCTGGCCGCGGCCACGGCCCCTCAGGATCAGGCGATCTGGCTCACTCAGCTGGCACGGATGGCGGGGCTGGAGGGCGATTTCACCCAAGGTGAGCTGCTGCTGGATCAGGCCGAAGCGATAGGCCCCACTGCCGCAACAGCGGCGCGTATCACCTTGGAACGGGCGCGGCTGGCACGCGAAGAGGGCCGCAGCGCTATGGCGGCCACCGGGTTTCATCAGGCGGCCGGACAGGCCCGCGCGGCGGGTGCCACCGATGTGGCACTGGATGCGCTGCACATGCAGGCCATCGCCGCACCGCCCGCCGTGGCCCGCGCCATTGTGGATCAGGCCGAGAGACTAACGCGCGAGGCGCCGAGCCAACGCCATTGGCTGGGCCCGTTTTACAACAACCTCGGCTGGGCCCTGTTCGAAGCGGGCGAGATCGCCGAAGCGCTGGAAATGTTCAACCGCGACAAGGCTTTGCGCCGCAGCCTGGGGGCAGAAAACGAACGCCGGGTCGCAGGTGTGAACGCCGCCAAGATGCTGCGCTATCTCGGCCGCAATGCCGAAGCGCTGGACCAGCTGCAGCGGCTGGTGGTGGAGATCGGGCCGCAGGGCTTTGGTCTGGGGCTGGTGTTTGAGGAACGGGCGGAATTGGCCTTTGCTACGGGCAAGCCGGAAGAGGCGCGCCATTACGCCGATGAAGCCCGCCGCCTGTTTGAGGCCCGTGGCATGAGTGCGGATCAGCAGCCCTCGCGCTTTGCCCGGCTGAGCCATCTGGCCGAACCCACCGGCTAGGCCCGTCCCCCCGCCGCTGAGGCCGGGCTTGACGCGCCCCCCTCACCTGCCTGACCCTATGCATATTCAGACCACGCCCTTTTCCGGAGGTTGCCGATGCTGCGCGCCCTTTTCACACCTGCCTTCACATTGACCTTGTCCCTGACCTTATCCCTCGCCCTGCCCCCCGCCGCCACGGCGGCCACCTGCGGCAATAGCGCGGTGGGCTTTCAGGCCTGGAAACAGGATTTCGCCAGCTACGCCCGCAAAAAAGGCGTGAAGCAACGTGGCCTCGCCGCCCTTGCCGGGGCGCAGTATGCCAGCCGCACCATCGCCGCCGATCGCAACCAGAAAAGCTTTCGCTATTCACTGGACAAGTTCATGCAGATCCGCGGCGCCCCCACCATCGTGGCGCAGGGGCGCAAACGCAAAGCGCAGGATGCGGCGTTCTTTGCGGCACTGGAAAAACGATATGGCGTTCCGGCCGGCGTGATCCTGGCCATTCACGGCATGGAAACCGGCTTTGGCCGTTTCATGGGCGACAGCAATGTGGTCGATGCCATCAACACGCTGTCCTTTGACTGCCGCCGCCCAAGTTTTTTCACCCCACATGCGCTGGCAGCGCTGCAGCTTGTGGATCGCGGCGGGCTGAGCGCAGACACTTTGGGCGCCAAACATGGCGAGGTGGGCCACACCCAGTTCCTGCCCGGCAATATTCTGAAATACGGTGTCGACGGTAACGGCGATGGCCGGGTTGATCTGACGAACCGGGTGGATGCGCTGACCTCCACCGCGAACTTCCTGAAAAAGAAAGGCTGGCGCCGCGGCCGCCCCTATCAGGAGGGCGAGCGGAATTTCAAAGTCATTCAGGAATGGAACGCCGCAACAGTCTATCAACAGGCCATTGCACTGATGGCCGCCCGCATTGACGCGCCTTAGGGTAATGCGCCCCTACCCCTTTCAATGTTCCCCAAATACTCATTGCCCCCTCACCGCAGGGTGCCAGACCTCAATCAGCCCGCAACGCGGGCCGGTCCCGCCGCCAGGGCGCGGCCCAGATCGCCCTCCAGCATGAAGGTGTGAATGGAAAACACCGCCGCACCGGTCTGCGGCAGGCGCAGGATGCATTGCTTTTCTGAGCGCAGGAAAGAGGCCTCCTCCTTGCTGACCCATTCGCGGTGGTCAAATTCCGGCCTTGGGTAATACAGCTCACTAACGCCGTACCACAGGATGTTGAACCGCCAGAGCGGCCGGCCGGGGCGCACACCGTCAAACAGCCGCTGCACCCGTTTGGCCAGGCTGGCGTCATATTCGTCCACCGGCACATGGATCGCGATCAGCGGCTTGCCCAGCTTCTGCGCCAACGTCCAGCTGGAGGGGAAACACAGAACCGCGCCGGTCAGCACATGTTCGCCGCCCTCTGCGTCGCCCTGTTTTTGCAGAATACACAGATCCTCCTGCACCAGATGGCCAAGGGTGGCCAACGGATCGCTGCGGTCAATCTGCACCCGCTGACCATCAGGGCGCAGCACGGTTTCCGCGCTCACAGTGAAATCCGGGCGGCTGGCCAGTTGGCTCAGAACCAGATCCAACAGCTCCGCCGCAGGCTCTGCCGCTTCGGGCAGCAGACCGATCACCTTGTCGCGTTTTTCCGCAATCAACTGCGCGCGGTAGGCCATCTGGCCGAGGTAAGCCTCATCCACATGTAGCCAATCGGCCATATCCAACGGCTGGATCCCCGGCAGGGGCCGTTGCGCGGATAAATCATAGGGCAATTTTGTCTGTAAGATCTGTGTCATAGCCCCCGATCTAACAAAAAACGAAATAAATTGAAAAGAGCGCTAAACATCCAGATGGCCTAGGCCGTTAGGTATATCAAGCCGCTGCAAAAAGAATGGCGGCATGGCATGAGGCTTGCACACCCCTATCGCATGCAAGTGGTAAAAACGCCTGTCCCAGGCGTGAAAACCCCGCGCTTTTTGCGCCGACCTTTGGTGACTCGACTTAACGAATCACCCGAGTCGCATTGGCATGGGAAAAGACCAGAGATCGCCCCGGAGAGGGCGAAAAATTCGACATGGTCACGACGGCACCCCGCCGGATTTTAGGATAAAATTTTGCGCTCTTAAGGCGAAACGACACCTCCTTTGGGGGGTATCGGACCTCGAATAAGTCGGCAATTCCGGCTTGCCGTGGACTTGGCACGGGGCCTTCCACAGTCTCCATCTCAGAAATCTACATCAGGCAGCTCCCCACCTATCGAGCATCAAAAAAATAAGGTTGGGAAGCGTCCGAAAAATCGAAGCGAACACCCTAACCACCTTTTCTTGACGAAAAGAGGGAGCAGTAATGATTTATCTGAACGCACAGTCTCTGGGCGCTAATGAGTACACACAAGAACTCTTTGGGGCCAATGTTTTGTCCAGCCGGGATCAGATCGGCGAAGACGGCACCTATGATGAAAAAGTGGCCGCGCTTGGCGTGGAACACATCCGCTATCCCGGTGGATCGCTGACCGAAGACTATTTCGATCTGCGCAACCCCGACAAAGAGACGGCGATCGATCCCGACACCGGCAATACGGTTGAGCTGCTGCCTTACAGCGAGTTCATGTCTTATGCCGAAGACAACAACATCGACGTCACGGTTGTGCTCCCCACGCGCTATTACCTGAGCCAGGAAGAAGACGCGAGCGGCCACCGCACCGAAGCGGTGGATGATCAGGTGCTGCGTGATTTCATCCGCGACACGCTGGACGGCAAATATGGTGAGCCGACCATCCGCGGTTTTGAAATTGGCAACGAATACTGGGGCAGCGGTGAGATGACCGCGCTGGAATACGGTCGTGTCTCGGCCCGTATGGCCGAGATTGTGCATCAGGAAATCAACGCCCACCCGCAGGCAGAGCTGTTTCAGGACATCGATATCCTGGTGCAGAACGGGCAGAACTACGGCTCCTCGCGCCTGTCCAATGACTATGACCACTTCCTGACCGGCGAAGAGCAGCTGGCGGCGGTGATCGAAGATTATAACCTGGGCGATCTGGACCCCGAGGTCTTTATCTACAATTCAGGCGATGTGGCCTGGCCGAAGGTGATGAATGAAATCATCATGTCGGAGTATGACAAAGCCTCTGAGATCGAAGCGGTCGATGGTCTGGCGCTGCACATCTATTCCAAAGGTGCTGACAACCCTGGCAGCCGCGATTTCGATCTGCGCACGGTGGAACAGACCTGGGACGAACGGTTTGGTGAGCTGGAAAAGCACATCACCGAATGGAACCTGAAAGCGACCCACAATTGGGACGTGACCGAAAACTACGGTCTGAAACAGGCCCATGAAATGCTGAACATGACCGAGGAGTTCACCGAACACGGTGTCGACTCGGGCTTTGTCTGGGCGATCCAGCAGAACAACCTGACCAACCTGGCCGGCAATGAGGGCGAAGACGTGCCCCTGACCGTCCCTGGTGAGATGTTCCGCATGATGAATGAGGTGCTGCCCAACACCACGGCGCTGGATCTCAGCCCCGATGATCGCGATGAACATGAGGTGACCGAAGAGGAAACCTCGGTGCATGCGTTCTACAGCGAAAACACGTTTGTGACCTTTATCGCCTCCAACAACGATGAGGCGCAACAGACCGAGATTGACTTCAACCAGATCCTGGAGGCCGGTGGCACCATGCGGGTTGAGGTTCTTGGGGTTCAGGACGGCTACAGCCCGACCGACAGCAACAGCCCGGCGGAAGTGACCCAACTGGATCCGGCCGACGTCTTCCGAGACGGCATATTCACGGCCGAGCTCGACGCTTATGAAATCATAAGGGGCGTGGTCGAAGATCCCAATTATACCGAGGACTTCGACAGGATGGTGAAACTGGAACAACAAGCCAACAGCGACACCGAACCAGACGACGAAGTCCTGATTGTCACCCCAAGCGAACCCGACCAACCACCCGCACAACCACCCGCAGAGGAGAACGAACCACCCGCCGAAGAAGAAAGCCCAGACGACGGCGGGGCAATGGAAGCAGGAATGAGCGGCCTCTTAGGTTTCCTCCCCCTGCTGGCTCTTCTGGGCGGCTTCTAAAACAAACAAACGACCTTGGGTGCTGACCCTGACTTCGGTCCAAAACAGAACCAAACATAGGATCTCATGATCTCTTCGACGTCACATTCCGAAGATTGAGAACGACGATCCAGCGATACGCGGCCAGGATCCGGCACGCATCAGCAAGGCTGAAGCAGGATTTCCCGGACACCGCAGAAAAAAATCCAAACATTCAGAAATTGCGCCGAAGTGTGTCTAATTGCGACCTATACTTTGGATAGATTCTTACCCCCCTCCGCCATCCCTGCTACCCCCCTCCGCAACGCAGCGCATGGCCCAAGGATATCCCCCATGTCCGATCTGATGCGCCGGCGCGCGATGGGCGATATCGCGCCGCACAAAGGGGCGCGGCAGGATCGTTGGGCTATATAGGATTGGGTCTGGCGGATATGCGGCACATGCAGATCTGGCGCTTACCACAGAAGGGAAAGGGGCGTTGCCCCTCTGCTTTCAAAATGGGATTTTGACCGCATTCACCCCAGAGTATTTGGAAAACGATGAAAGCGCCTTTCAATGATCCTCAAATACTCTCGACGCGACGGTAATTCGAGCGCATCACATAATCCTTACGCGGGCCTTTGACCGTCCAGGTCGCCTGCCAGTCGGGCCAATGGGCGAACTCCATCACCACATCATATTGATCCGGGCTGCACCAATGGGCGGCGGCGATCTGTGCGGCAGGTGTGAAGCGGAAGAACGGGCGCTCATCAGCAAAATACGTCGCGATCTCCGCGCCCTCTTGACGCCAGATGTAGCGCTGCTCCCCCTGCATCGGCGGCTGACCCGCCACCTGCAACGTACCGCTTTCGATCAGCATCAGCCCGTCCTCATGGGGGCGAAACTCGGCCCATCCGGTGAGGGTCATATCGGGACCAACGGCATTTGTGACCAAACGGTCAAGCTGCCAGCGCCCCTCAAAGGCAAAAAGATCAAGATTTACGGGGATCTCAGCCATGTTATCCGCCCTCCTACCCTTGTCGTAACCTCGTCACACAGGTAAAGAAACCGCGAGTTCCAGCCGATCAAGGAAAAACCGATGATCCCTCGTTATGCCCGCCCCGAAATGACCGCCATCTGGTCACCGGAAACCAAGTTCCGCATCTGGTACGAGATTGAAGCGCACGCCTGTGACGCTCAGGCCAAACTGGGGGTGATCCCGCAGGAAAACGCCGATGCCGTTTGGAAAGCCAAGGACGTTGAATTTGACGTTGCGCGCATTGATGAGATCGAAGCGGTCACCAAACATGACGTCATCGCCTTCCTGACCCATCTGGCCGAACATGTCGGCTCTGAGGAAGCACGGTTTGTGCATCAGGGCATGACCTCCTCGGACGTGCTGGACACCTGCCTGAACGTGCAGCTGGTGCGCGCCGCGGACATCCTGCTGGCCGATATGGACCGCCTGCTGGCGGCGCTGAAAACCCGCGCCATGGAACATAAAGACACCGTGCGTGTGGGCCGCAGCCATGGCATCCACGCCGAACCCACCACCATGGGCCTGACCTTTGCCCGGTTCTACGCTGAAATGGACCGCAACAAAGCGCGTCTACAGCAGGCCCGCGAAGAGATCGCCACGGGCGCCATCTCGGGCGCGGTTGGCACCTTCGCCAACATCGACCCGGCGGTTGAGGAGCATGTCTGCGCTGAGCTAGGCCTGAAGCCCGAGCCGATCAGCACCCAGGTGATCCCACGTGACCGTCACGCGATGTTCTTTGCCGTGCTGGGTGTGATCGCCTCGTCGATCGAAAACGTCGCCGTTGAAATCCGCCACATGCAGCGGACCGAGGTTCTGGAAGGTGCGGAGTTCTTCTCGATGGGTCAAAAAGGCTCCTCGGCGATGCCGCATAAGAAGAACCCTGTGTTGACCGAAAACCTGACCGGTCTGGCCCGTCTGGTGCGCATGACCGTGATCCCGGCGATGGAAAACGTGGCGCTTTGGCATGAGCGTGACATCTCGCACTCCTCGGTGGAGCGTGGCATTGGTCCGGATGCAACCGTGACGCTGGACTTCGCACTGAACCGTCTGGCCGGTGTGGTTGAGAAGATGCTGATCTTCCCCGACAACATGCTGGACAACATGAACAAATTCCCCGGTCTGGTGATGTCGCAGCGGGTGCTGCTGGCCCTGACCCAGGCCGGTGTCAGCCGTGAAGACGCCTATTCCATGGTGCAGCGCAATGCGCTGAAGGTCTGGGAAGAGCGTGTTGATTTCCGCGAGTTGCTGCTGGCCGATGATGAGGTTGTGGCCGCGCTTGGCGTTGATGGCATCAACGAAAAATTCGACATGGGCTATCACACAAAACATGTCGACACGATCTTCAAACGGGTGTTTGGCGAAGCCTAAGCCGCCTGTCCTGAGATGATGAAACCGCTCCCTCCGGGGGGCGGTTTTTTTGTGCCCGTAGGGTTCGTGGTGGCGCCCATTCGATTTTGCGCCGGATTTGTGGTAAGGTTACGGATCTTTAGGGAGACCTGCCAATGTATCGAACCCTTGTGATCGCCGCCCTTCTGACCGTGGCTCCTATCATGTCCCATGCGATGGGCTGCTCCTCCGGCCATAGCCAGCAAGCGATGAGCTGCGCCGACGGCACCGTCTGGGACGAAACCGCACGGGCCTGCGTCAAGGTCACCGGCTGACGCCCCATCAACGGATCGGACCGTTGAACCCTGCCAGAGGCATCGCCTGTGGCATAGCTGCCCCTGAACGTCTCCAAGCCACTTGCGTCCCGCAACAAAGACGCAATTACAGCACCTTAAGGCCCGAACCTCACCTTCATGACATGCACTAGACCGGCGCACCCAGCGCCCCGTCCCGCTGCCACCTGCGCGAAAACTCTGCGGTGACAGTTACAAATGGATGCGTTAAAGCCGATATGTCGGCTTGCCCGGCCAGATCACACGGCCCGGCCGAACGGCGATCTGATATCCCCTCAAGCCACGGATCCGCGCCGCGTATGTCCCAGAACACCAAAGCCATTTTGCTGATGATCAGCGCCATCTTTTTCTTTGCCGCAATGGATGCCACCGCCAAGGAGTTGAGCCAACGGGTTGGCACCCTGCAGGCGGTCTGGGCCCGTTACGCCGGTCAAACCGTGATGGTATTCCTGATTGTTCTGCCCCGCATTCAGACTGTGGCGCGCACCCGTTATCCGCTGCTGCAGCTGGCGCGTTCGGTGATCCTGCTGGGGGCGACCGCCTCCTTCTTTACCGGGATCACCCATATTGGTCTGGCTGAGGCCACCGCCATCATGGACATCAACCCGGTGCTGATCACCCTGGGCGCGGCGCTGTTTTTGGGGGAACCGCTGGGGCCACGCCGCGCCTTTGGCATTGCGGTATCGCTGATTGGCGCCCTGATCATCATCCGCCCGGGCAGCGGTGTTTTTTCGGTCTACGCACTGTTCCCGCTGGCGGCGGCGTTTTTCTATTCGGCCTATAACCTTGTGACCCGTTATGTGGGCATGAATGAGGATCCCTGGACCTCGCTCCTCTATACGGCGGCCTTTGGCGCGGTGATCCTCAGCTGTCTGGTGCCATTTTACTGGACGCCGCTGGATCTGACCTCCTTTGCGTTGCTGTGTCTGCTGGCCTGCTTTGGCACCATCTCGCAGCTGTTGCTGATCAAGTCGCTGTCACTGGGTGAGGCCGGGATGCTGGCCCCCTTTGCCTATGTCGGGCTGATCTTTGCCACGCTCTGGGGCATGGTCTTCTTTGATGAATACCCGGATTTCTGGACGGTGATCGGGGCGCTTGTGATTGTTGTGGCTGGGATTTATGTCTGGCATCGAGAAACTGCGCAGAAACGGACCTGATCCCAGATGGCCAAACCCAAGCCCCCCTTTCTGACCCGTGCGGGCCAGTACACGGCCAATCTGATCCTCAGCGCGCCGCTGAAGCTGGCACTGTGCCTGCCCTACCGGCCGCGGGTCTGGCTGATGGGCGCGATGATGTCGCGGGTGCTGGCGCCGCTGCTGGGCTATCGCAAGCGGGTGCGCGACAATCTGGATCTGGTCTGGGCCGACCTGCCTGAGGCCGACAAGCGCCGCCTGGCCCGGCAAGTGCCGGAAAACTTTGGCCGCACGCTGGTGGAGATCTATTCCGGCGCGCAGCTGAAGGACCATCTGGCCGACACCAAACCCGAAGGCCCCGGTGTGGCGGCCCTGGAACAGGCCCATGCTGAGGGGCGGCCTGTCATTCTGGTCTCCGGGCATTTTGGCAACCACGACGCGGTGCGCGCCACAGTATCGCGTGATTTTTCGCCCGTGGGCGCACTCTACCGGCCGCTGGACAACAGCTATTTCAACGAACATTGGGAAGCCGCGATCGAAAGCGTCGCCGAACCCGCCTTTGCCCGCGGTCGCCGCGGGCTGGCCCAGATGGTGAAATACCTGCGCAGCGGCAACATCATTGCACTTCTGGTGGATCAGCATGTCAGCGACGGCGCGGATCTGACCTTCTTTGGTCATCCGGCCCGAACCACCCTGTCGGCCGCGGAAATGGCGTTGAAATACAACGCTCTGGTGCTGCCGGTCTTTGGTGTGCGCCAGCCCGATGGCTATGGTTTCCGCGCCATCATTCAGGATGAGATTCCCCATGGCAGCGCCGAGGACATGGCGCAGGCGATGAACGACGCGCTGGAGGCAATGGTGCGCCAGCATCCCGAGCAATGGTTCTGGGTGCATCGCCGCTGGAAACAACGCGGTAAGAAAAAAGCCGGCTGAGGGGTCCCCCGCCGGCTCGTTAAACTTACTATCAATCGCTTAGCGCAGACGCGCCGCAGCCAGAATGCGGCCCGGGCCACGTTCCTGCACGATTACCACCAGCGGATCCTCTCCGCTGACCTTGGTGCTGAGATCCAGCGGCCGGCGCATATTCCATTCATCCAGCAGCTGCCAGTCGGTGACGATATTGGCGTAGGTGATTGTACGGCCAGCGTTTTCACCGGACCGGATCTGTACCGATTTGCGCGGCATATAGCGCACCAGCTGCACCAGAACCGGGGTCTTGGCGCGGGCGACCTTGCTGGCCGTGACCTGCAGCTGATTGCCGGTGATCGACAGCTGTAGATCCACCGTGACCTCAGCCGCGCCATGACGTTCGATCAAAGCGTTAACATTCTTGGGGTGGTTGCCGACCACATGTTCCTGCCCCTGAACGATCATCTGCGGCGTATAGATCGAGCGGCGCCCGGCGGCGCTGGCATAGGCCTTCTGGCGTTTGGTGTGCTGCGGTGAGGCGAACTTGTCCTTCCAGCCGATGTAATCCCAGTAATCCACGTGCAGTGCCAATGGGATCACATCTTCTCGCTTGGCCAGCTCACCCAGAAAGGCATCCGCAGGTGGACAGGACGAACAGCCCTGCGAGGTGTAAAGCTCGACCACCACAGGGCGGTCTACAGATTGGGCGGCGGCCGCCGTGGGTAAGGCCACAGTCGTCACGCTGCCCCAAACGGCCAAAGCCGCGGCAAACTTGGTAACCAGTCGACGCATGAGTTTCGTTTTCCCCAACGAATGTCTTTTCTTGGTTTTAGCCAATTCGGGCTGAAATAACCAATCAATGATTTGTCACGAGACGGTGATAGCAAACGTGAGCAAGTGCGGCGTGCCATTTTTCACAGCACTTGTGCGGCCTTAGCGCAAAGGCATCCGCGCGCCAGACTTGATCGCTCAGGCGGGATGCGGCAGAACCAATCGCAGCAAGACCCTTATCGTATTTCAAGAGGGAGACCAGCCATGCCCATCACAGTTGGACAAGACACTGCCAAAACGCGTCAGACCCTGACCGCTGGCAGCCAATCGATTTCCTATTATTCCATCCCCGCCGCGCAGGCCGCAGGGCTTGGCGATTTCGCCAAACTGCCCGCCGCGCTGAAGGTGGTCTTGGAAAACATGCTGCGCTTTGAGGACGGCGGGCGCACCGTGTCTGTGGAAGATATCAAAGCCTTCGCCGAATGGGGCGCCAAGGGAGGTAAAAACCCACGGGAGATCGCCTATCGCCCGGCCCGCGTGCTGATGCAAGATTTCACCGGCGTGCCGGCGGTTGTGGATCTGGCCGCAATGCGCGACGGCATTGTCGGCCTTGGTGGCGATGCGCAGAAGATCAATCCGCTGAACCCGGTGGATCTGGTCATCGACCATTCGGTGATGATTGACGAATTTGGCAATCCGCGGGCCTTCCAGATGAATGTGGACCGCGAATATGAACGCAATATGGAGCGTTATCAGTTCCTGAAATGGGGGCAGTCCGCCTTCAACAACTTCCGCGTGGTGCCGCCGGGCACCGGGATCTGCCATCAGGTGAATGTGGAATATCTGGCGCAAACCATATGGTCCGACACCGATCAGAACGGTGAAATGGTCGCCTACCCCGACACGCTGGTCGGCACCGACAGCCACACCACCATGGTGAACGGTCTGGCCGTGCTGGGCTGGGGTGTTGGCGGGATTGAGGCTGAGGCCGCGATGCTGGGTCAGCCGATTTCCATGCTGATCCCCGAAGTTGTTGGTTTCAAGCTGACCGGCGAAATGGTTGAAGGCACCACCGCCACCGACCTCGTGCTGAAAGTGGTGGAGATGCTGCGCGCCCATGGCGTGGTCAGCAAGTTTGTGGAGTTCTACGGCGACGGGTTGGACAATCTGCCCCTGGCCGATCGCGCCACCATCGCCAATATGGCGCCGGAATATGGCGCCACCTGCGGTTTCTTCCCGATCGACGGTGAGACCCTGCGTTATATGCGCCAAACCGGCCGGGATGAGGATCGCCTGGCGCTGGTTGAGGCCTATGCCAAGGAAAACGGGCTGTGGCGGGATGCGGATTATGATCCGATCTACACCTCCACGCTGGAGTTGGACATGGGCACCATTGTGCCTGCGATCTCTGGCCCGAAACGGCCGCAGGATCACATCGCCCTGACCGAAGCCAGCGCCGCCTTTGGCCGCGAGATGGCCGAGACCTTCAAACGCCCGACCGACAAGACCGTGACGGTTGAGGGCGAAGACTACAGCCTGTCGTCAGGTAAGGTGGTGATTGCTTCGATCACCTCCTGCACCAACACCTCAAACCCCTATGTGATGATCGGGGCCGGTCTGGTGGCCCGCAAGGCGCGTGCCCTGGGGCTGAACCGCAAGCCCTGGGTCAAAACCTCGCTAGCGCCGGGGTCACAGGTGGTGACCGAATATCTGGAGGCCGCGGGCCTGCAAGAGGATCTGGATGCCATCGGTTTCAACCTTGTGGGCTATGGCTGCACCACCTGCATCGGCAACTCTGGCCCGTTGCAGCCGGAGATTTCCAAAGCAATTGCTGATGGCGATCTGGTGGCCACCTCGGTCCTGTCGGGCAACCGCAACTTTGAGGGCCGGATCAGCCCGGATGTGCGCGCCAACTATCTGGCTTCGCCCCCCTTGGTGGTGGCCTATGCGCTGGCCGGTGACATGAACATCGACCTGACAACAGAACCTCTGGGGCAGGATAAGAACGGCAAAGATATCTTCCTGAAAGACATCTGGCCCAGCAATGCTGAGATTGCGGAATTGGTTGAGAAAACTGTCACCCGTGAGGCCTTCCTCAGCAAATATGCCGATGTCTTCAAAGGGGATGAGAAGTGGCAAAGCGTCGAGGTGCCCCAGCAGGAGGTCTATGATTGGCCTGCCAGCTCAACCTACATTCAGAACCCACCCTATTTCCAAGGCATGGGGATGGAGCCGGGAACGATCAGCAACGTTGAAGGTGCCAAGGTGCTGCTGGTGCTGGGCGATATGGTCACAACCGACCACATCTCCCCCGCGGGCAGCTTTGCCGCCTCCAGCCCGGCGGGGCAGTATCTGACCGACCGGCAGGTGCAACCGCGTGAGTTCAACTCCTACGGATCGCGCCGGGGCAACCATGAGGTGATGATGCGCGGCACCTTTGCCAACATTCGCATCAAGAACGAAATGCTGGACGGGGTTGAAGGCGGCTATACCAAAGGCCCCGATGGGCAGCAGACCTCGGTCTATGAAGCGTCGATGGCCTATCAGGAGGCCGGCACACCGCTGGTGGTCTTTGGCGGCGAACAATACGGTGCCGGATCCAGCCGCGACTGGGCGGCCAAAGGCACCGCGCTGTTGGGCGTCAAAGCGGTGATTGCGGAAAGCTTTGAGCGGATCCACCGGTCAAACTTGGTGGGGATGGGGGTGATTCCGTTCGAATTTACCGGCGGGGACAGCCGCAAGACGCTAGGGCTCACCGGGGAGGAAACTGTTTCCATCACCGGCCTCGACAGTGTTGAGCCGCTGCAAGAGGTGCCCTGCAGCATCACCATGGGCGACGGTACGGTGAAGGACATCACCCTGAAATGCCGGATCGATACCGAGGTTGAAGTGGAATACATCGAAAACGGTGGCGTGCTGCATTATGTGCTGCGCAATCTGGCCAAGTCCTGACGCCACCACCGAATAACTGCACATAAACAGATGGTTAAAGCCCGAAGCGATGCAAATCCTTCGGGCTTTTCTATGGAAACCCTACGGGACCGACGGGCGGCATCACTCCCCTTTAGCGGGATGAAATCCGAAAAACTCACCCTATTGGGAAATTTCTTTGCGGATCGCCCTAAGAAATCAGCCTGCGTGCCGTACTTATGGATAGCTATACGATTGCACAGGGTGGCTGGAAGGGGTCTCCAGAGAGATACCACTCATGTGCAGGCAAGTCCTTTTTTAGCAGGGCCCGGTGTTTTACCGGGCCCTTTTTACATCCATTCAGCGATTAGGCGGTGACAGTGGACCATTGCCGGATCTGCGCGGCCAGGGGTGACAGGGTAACACCAAATGTCGCCTCAACCTCACCCGTGTTGATGGCCAGCTGATCAGGCGCCACTTTGTTCAAGGCATCATAAAGGTCACTCAACACATAGCTCAGACCCGGTGCACCCAGGGCGGCCTCCGCCCGGTTGCCAAAGGCCACAGGCGTCAGTGGCTGGAAACTCAGCGCACGCCCCTGCCAGTCAGACAGCAGCTGTGCCAGCTCGCCCCCGGTGACCGCGCCGGGGGTGGCGATTTCATAGGCTTTGCCCGCCAGATCCGGCCGCTGCAGCGCCGCTGCGGCCACCACCGCCTGATCGCGGTGTGAGGTCCAGCTTACGCGGTGTTCCGAGCTGAGCGGCGGGTAATCCACGATCCCCTCACTGGCCATGTTTGGCAGGAAAGCTGGGATTTGCAGGTTTTCCAGATAGATCGTCGGCTGCAACACAATGGCCGGAATGCCCGAGGCCAGAATGGCATCCCGCGCCGCGGTATTGCCGGAAATCATTGCAGAGGCCGGATAGCGCTCACCCGTGCTGCCCGAGGTCGAATAGACCAGCAATGGCAGCGCCACCTCATGGGCCACCTCAATCAGGTTCTGCAGCCAGCGCTGCGGCGCTTCGGGGTCTGTCGGCATCGGCAGGTGCACGAAGGCCGCCGACACGCCGGTCAAAACCGTGGCCAGCGCGCCCTTGTCATCCAGCGTTGCGGCATAGGCCTCAGCGGTCGGATGACGCTGCGCCACCTTAGCAGCATCGCGCGCCACAGCGCGCACCTTCAGCCCTGCCTTCAACGCCTCTTCAACCACGGGGGCGCCCTGTGCACCGGTTGCCCCAAAAATCGCCACTTCCTTTGTCATCTCTGGTTCTCCATAATGCGATGGTTACGATTAGGAACCACACATAGGCGCCCCATGAAGACCGCGAAAGAAGGCATGATTTCATCAGATAGGCACGTTGAGGTAACCACCCCAATGGCCGAGGACACCGTCACAGCGATGAATGACGGCGTGGATGAATGGGTGGCCAATGACTTTGCCGGCAGCTGCCCGGTGCGCGATGTGCTGGACCGGATCGGTGACAAATGGTCGGTACTGGTGATCCTGCGGCTGGGGCGGCGCACCGAACGGTTCCGCCAATTGCTGCGGGCGGTTGACGGGATTTCCCAGCGGATGCTGACCGTCACCTTACGCGGATTGGAACGGGACGGTCTGGTCCACCGTGAGGTTCAGCCCACAAGCCCGCCGACGGTGGAATACAGCCTGACCCCGCTGGGCCAGTCGCTGCTGTCCCATATCACCGGCTTGGCGACCTGGGCGGTGGCGCAAGAGGCCGACATTAAAAGCGCCCGTCAAGACTATGATAACAAACACGATCAGGCATAGAAAAGGCCGGCTAGATCACCGGCCCGTTCGCTTGAGTTAGGGGGGCAAAAAGCGCAGGCCGATCACTCCGCCGCGCGCGCCTTTTCGATCGCCGGGGCCAGAACGCCCTCAATCACCCGCTGGGTCACGGGGCCAGCGTGGCGCGTCACAATGCGGCCCGCGCCGTCGATCACATAGGTTTCCGGCACGCCATAGACGCCCCAGTTCAGCGCCATACGGCCATTGCCGTCCTGACCCACCGCCTCATAGGGGTTGCCCAGCTCCGCCAGGAAATCCAGCGCATTGGCCGGGTTGTCTTTGTAGTTCACCCCGTAGATCGGCAGCCCCTGTTCGCGCAGCGCCTCCAGATTGGGATGTTCCACCCGACAGGGCGCGCACCAGCTGGCCCAGTAGTTCACCAGCTTGACCTCACCGTCCTTCATATCGGCCAAATCAAACATCGGCAGATCCCCCAGCGGCGTCATCTCAACACTGGGCACGTCGCGTCCGGCCAATGCCGTGGGCAGCTCATCCGGGTTTTCCCGCATCATGCCGATGAAAAACGTCGCCGCCAGACCGCCGAAGATCACCGGCGGCAGCACCATCAAAATGTTGACCTTAGCCATCTGCCTGCTCCTGTGCTTTACCACCGGTTTTGCCGCGGGCCTCAACCTCGGCCAGCTGCGCCTTGACCTTTCGGGCGCGCAGGACCGACAGCACCACCAGCGCCACGATCAGCCCCAGCGAAATGGCGTAGGAGGACAGCACCGCCTCAGCGTATTTTCCCAGATCAGGCATCATTGCATCCTTTCACGGGCCAAGAGCGCCCGCATGCGACGGGCGCGAATTTCGGTTTGGGTGCGCAGGAAGACCAGCGCGATGAACAGCATCAGGAAGCCTGCCATGGAGATGAACAAGGGCGTGGCAAAGACATTGCTCACCCGCTCCTCGGTGTCGCCCGCAAGGGCGCCGGCGCGCAGGACCGAAGCACCCTGATGCAGGCCCTGGTTCCAGAAGTTCACCGCATAGCGGCTGAGAAGCGCAAAGACCGATCCGACAAGACACAGGATCGAGGTCAGGTCGGCGGCGGTGTCATCATCCTCTATCGCGGACCACAGCGCGATATAGCCCAGGTAGAACAAAAACAGGATCAGGAAGGAGGTCAGCCGCGGATCCCATTCCCACCAGGTGCCCCACATCGGCTGGCCCCAGATCGCCCCGGTGGCCAGCGCAATCACCGTCATCACCGCACCAATTGGGGCAGCAGCACGGGCAGCCAGCGCCGACACGTGATGCCGGCGCACGATCCAGACCAGCGAAGCCACCAGCATCATCGCCCAGGCGTTGATCGCCATCATGGCCGAGGGCACATGGATATAGATGATCTTGACCGTGGATCCCTGACGGAAGTCATCCGGCGTGAAGAAAAACCCCCAGACCAGACCCAGCACCATTAGGCCAAGCGCCAGCGCTGAGACCCAGGGCAGCAGCCGGTCCGTAGTCGCAATGAATTTTTTTGGGTTGGCATATTCCCAGATCGAGCTCATGTCTCTTTCCTATCCGTCCTGACGCCCATTGCAAGAGCGTCCCTGTTCAAGTCTTCGTCGGTTCCGTGTCGGCCATTCCACGTGCCCCCTATCTAAGGTTCACACGCAAAACAGCGGCTGAGGCAAATGGCAGCAGTGCGATCACCGCGCATGTGATCCCCGCCAGCATCAAGAGCGATGTCTGCGCGTTCAACCCCTCAATCGACCGCCGCGCCATCTCGGCGCCGAAAATCAGCGTCGGCACATAGAGCGGCAGCACCAAAAGGCTCAGGAGCAGGCCACCGCGTTTCAACCCCACCGTCAGCGCCGCGCCAAAGGTGCCAATCACGCTCAGCGCCGGGGTGCCGATCAACAGTGACAGCACCAGCGGGCCATAGCCAGCGGTAGGCAGGTTCAAAAGGATGGCAAAGACCGGCGCCGCCAGCACCAGCGGCAGCCCAGTGGTCAGCCAATGGGCCAGCGCCTTGACGCTGACAATGGCCTCCAATGGCAGGGGCGCGGTGGCCAAAAGATCCAGCGAGCCATCCTCCCAATCCAGCGCAAAAATCCGGTCCAGTGACAACAGGCAAGCCAAAAGCGCGCCCAGCCACAGAAC
The DNA here is from genome assembly GCF_001458255.1 of Thalassovita autumnalis. GTDB lineage: Bacteria > Pseudomonadota > Alphaproteobacteria > Rhodobacterales > Rhodobacteraceae > Thalassobius > Thalassobius autumnalis. The sequence continues at coordinate 33,678 of NZ_CYSB01000025.1, read as the reverse complement.
GCCGGGGGCAATTTTACTCAGCAGACCTGAATTTGGCCCGACGCCAAAGGGCACCAGCACCACCACGATCAGAAAAAAGGCCAGCCCCAGGCCAAAACCACCCCCGGCGCGAATGGCCAGTTTCAGATCTCGCATCAAAAGGGCAATCACAGGAACGCTCCGTCAAAATCTTCCAGCGCCGGTGGTTTGGCTTTGAACGGGCCCACATCCAGCACCCGCGCCTCAGCCAGCCCCAGATCGATATGGGTGGCCAGCAGCGCCAGACCTCCGCCCGCCAGATGGGCCCGCACGGCCTCGGCAAAAAGCTGCACCGCGCTGGTGTCCAGTGACACGGTCGGCTCATCCATCACCCAGACAGGGCGGCCCGTGACCACCATGCGCGCCAGACCCAACCGCCGTTTCTGCCCCGCCGACAGCGCCCCTGCGGGCCGTGCCGCCAGCGCCTCCAGATCAAAGGCCTGTAGCGCCGGGGCGATCGATCCGGTGCCAAAGACCGCGGCCCAGAACTCCAGGTTCTCAGTGACACTCAGCGGGGCCTTGATGCCATCGGCATGGCCGGCATAGGCCATCTGTTCGCGGTCAAGGCTGACCTCCCCCCGCAGCGCCGGCTGCAGACCTGCGACCGTGCGCAACAACGTGGTCTTGCCGATCCCATTGGGGCCACGCAGCACCAGCGCCTCGCCCGCCTTGACGGCAAAGCTGACGTCCTCCAGGACTTTGATCCCGCCACGGGTCACGGTGAGGTCTGACACATTCAATTCCATGCAATGGTCCTATCCCATTGTTTGCGCATCGCAAAGCGCCTTAATGCCTGCCGCGACACCGCGTCTTGACCTGTGTCAGGCAAACCGGGGAAATCTGCCGAAAATCGCTTTCAACGTTTCAGAAATACTCTGGGGGTGACGTTCAAAACCCTTTTGAACGGAGGGGGCAACGCCCCCTTCCCCCTCAAACCGGCAGCACCGCCAGCGCCACACGCCGCCCCTCAGACAGCAGCACATTGTAGGTGCGGCAGGCCGAGGGGGAGGACATCACCTCAACCCCGACACCGGCGGCGTCCAGTTCGGTTCGCAGGTCTTTGGGCAGATGGGCAATCTCTGCCCCCATGCCGACGAAGATCACGTCATGATCGCCGGCCAGCGCTTTCAGCGCCTCAGCGTCCTGCAGACCGGCCCAGCTGCGAGCCTGTTTTTCGGTCACGATCACCGCGCCTTCTATCACCTTTCCGCCGATGCGGAAAAACCCAGGGCCATAGCCATCCACTGGCACGGCGTCGCTGAAACTCACTTCGTTAAGCTGCATCCTGTCCCCCTGTCCTAACGGTCATCGCCGACCGTACTGACCCAACGGGCCCATTCGGTTCAGCTGGCTAAACACTCAGCCGTCCCACAGCGGAAGCCCGCTGAGGCCAACCGTGATCATCACCACATAGCCAAACACACGATAAAGCATTTGGCGGTCGGGGTGGAACATAGCGGCCCCAGCCAGATTGCCCAGCAGATTCGGGATTGCCAGCAACAGACCCAGCACCAGCGGCATCAGCGCCATTTCGCCTTTCAGGCTGAGAATGCCAATCAGGCTGAGAATGCCAATCAGGAGCAGATCCACCGCCACAAGGTAGAGCATGATATTGGCCCGCGTCACTGCAGCCGCGGTTGTGGAGGCCATATAAAGCAGGATCACCGGCGGCCCCGGCAGACCGGCCACCCCACCAATGAAGCCCGAGATCAGACCGGTGCCATATTGCATCGGTTGCGTGATCGCCCCCTTGAGGCGCATACCGCTCATCAACAGAAACGGCACCATCAGCGCAATGGCGCTGACCGCATAGCGAAACACCTCCGGCTCCACCGCCAGCAGCACCGCCAGGCCAATGGGCAGGGCCACTGCCCCGCCCAGGGCAATGCGGCCCACCTGCCCCAGGTCTGCGGTGCGCCAGGCACTGGGCAGGTTGGGGATCGGGCCAAAGACCTCCATCACCACAAGGGTGATCAGCGCCCAGACCGGCGGCATGAACTGGCCTGCGATGGGCATATAGACAAGGGCGGCGCCAAAGCCTGAAAAGCCCCGCACCGCCCCTGCCAAAAATACCCCTGCACAGAGCGAGGCCAGCCCGTCAAAGGCCAGCACTTCGCTCAGAATGTCAGGCATCTACGTTCCCGAACTGATTGCCCTGATTGTTGTCAGGCTTGGACCAGTCGCGTTTCACACCCAGCATCAGCACCACATTCTTGGCCACATAGACCGAAGAATAAGTGCCCACAATGACGCCCCAGGTGATCGCAAACACAAAGCCACGGATCACATCGCCACCCAGCGTCAGCAGGGCGATCAGCGCCAGAAGCGTGGTGCCCGAGGTCATGATCGTCCGGCTGAGGGTTTCGTTCACCGTGAGGTTCATCAGATCGGTCAGCGGTTTTACCTTATACTTGATCAGGTTTTCGCGCAGGCGGTCAAAGATCACCACAGTGTCGTTGATCGAATAGCCGATGATGGTCAGCAGCGCCGCAATGGTGGCCAGTTCGAACCGGATCTGCAGCACCGAGAAGATGCCGATGGTCAGGATCACGTCATGCGCCAGTGCTGCCACCGCGCCGACCGAGAACTGCCATTCAAAGCGCAGCCAGATATAGAACAGGATCGCTGCCAGCGAGGCCGCAACTGCGATGATCGCGGTTTGGATCAGCTCGCCCGACACCTTGGGGCCAACAGATTCGACCAGCGGGAAGGTGATGGTGGGATCCACGCTCTTCAGCGCGTCTTCGATCTGGGTGATTACCTCTTCGGTGACGCTTTCCTGACCTTCCTGCGCCTGGATTCGGATCATCGCAACATGCTCATCCTCGGCAAACGAAGGATCAAACACCTCGGTGATCGACACATCGCCCAGCTGCAGCGGATCCAGCGCGCCACGGTAGGCGCCCACGTCCACGGCGGTTTCGGCCTGTGTCCGGATGGTGGTGCCACCGCGGAAATCGATGCCGAAGTTCAGGCCAATGACCAGCCAGGCCACCAGCGAGGCAATGACCGCCACCACAGACAGGCCCATGGTCAGCTTGCGCAGGCGGAAGAAGTCGTAGTTGGGGACTTCGCTAAACAGTCTCAAACGCATGATCAGACCTCGATGGTTTTGGGGCGTTTACGTTCGAACCACATCACGATCAGCAGCCGCGTCACGAAGATCGCGGTGAAGACCGAGGTGAGAATCCCGAGGCCCAGTGTGATCGCAAAGCCTTTGACCGGGCCCGAGCCCATGACGAAGAGGATCACAGCAATGATGAAAGTGGTGATGTTGGCATCAATGATCGCCGAAAGTGCGCGGTCATAGCCCAGCTCAATCGCGCGGGCTGGCCCTTTGGCGGTGCGCAGTTCTTCGCGGATCCGTTCAAAGACCAGCACATTGGCGTCCACCGCCATACCGATGGTCAAAACGATACCTGCGATGCCCGGCAAGGTCAAAGTGCCGCCGATGAGGCTCAGCGCGCCAAAGATCAGGGCGACGTTCACCAGAAGCGCGATATTGGCGAACAGACCAAACAGGCCATAGCTCAGCACCATGAAGACCAGAACCGCGACGAAGGCCACAATACAGGCGATCTGACCGGCGGCGATACTGTCTGCCCCCAGTTCTGGCCCGATGGTGCGCTCTTCGAGGAACTCCAGACCCGCAGGCAGGGCGCCCGCACGCAGCAAAACCGCCAGGTTGGTGCTTTCCTCAACGGTGAAGTTGCCGGTGATGATGCCGGATCCACCCGGGATATGCGACTGGATCACGGGGGCCGAAATGACCTCGCCATCCAGAACAATCGCAAAGGGGTTGCCGATGTTTTCAGCGGTGTAATCGCCAAACTTCCGCGCACCTGTGGTGTTGAAGCGGAAGTTCACGGCCGGACGGCCGTTCTGGTCAAAGGCGGGCTGGGCATCCACCAGCTCCTCGCCGGTGACCACGGGGGCCTGTTCCAGAACGTAGTATTCGCCTTCCGTGTCCAGCGAGGGCAGCAGTTCGTTGCCCGCGCCTGCCGGCATATCGGCGTTGGAGGTGCGGGTTACAACCGGCTGGAAGGTCAGCTGCGCGGTGGTGCCGATGATCGCTTTCAGCTCAGAGGCCGAACCAATGCCCGGCACCTGAATAAGGATCCGGTCCGAACCCTGACGCTGAATGGTCGGCTCACGCGTGCCCACCTCATCAATCCGGCGGCGGATGATTTCCAGCGATTGCGCCACGGTGCGCTCATCGGTGGCGACACGTTCTGCCTCAGACAGGGTCACAACGATATCGGCGCCATCCACGGCGACATCAATATCGGTGGCCCCAGCGCCGGACAGGCTGACAACCGGGCGGGCCAGACCGCGCACCAGTTCGGCGGCCGCAACAACCTGATCCGGTTTCTGGTTCAGCCGCACCCGCAGCTCAGCGCCTTCGGTCTTTTGCAGACGAATGGTGCCGATCGTGTCGCGCTCTTCGCGCAGGAGATCGCGCACCTCTGGCCACATGGCCTGCAGACGGCTTTCGTAAACATCGGCCACCTGCACCTCAGCCAGGAGGTGTGCGCCACCGCGCAGGTCCAGACCCAGATTGACCAGGCTGGACGGCAGGAAAGACGGCCATTGCGCCGCCTGCTCTTCCAGACCATTGCCCGAGGCGCCTGTTTCCAGCGCGGCGACTGCGTCATTACGGGCCTCAACCCGCGCATAAAACCCATTTGGAAGGGCACAGAGGATCCCGAGCGCACAAACCGCCCAGATCAGCACCCGTTTCCACATATCAATCTGAAGCATAGTGAACCGCTTTCAAAAAACAAAAGGCCCGGGGGTCAGGAAACCCTCGGGCCGGTCTTCGGGGTGAGATCAGCCTTCGGCCGGCTCAGTCTTGCTTTTCACCTGAGCGATGGTCGAGCGGACAACGCGGACCTTCACACCTTCGGCGATTTCAACTTCCAGCTCGTTTTCCGCGTCCTTAACTTTGGAAACCTTGCCGATCAGACCGCCCTGGGTGACCACCTGATCGCCCTTGCGCAGCGCGTTCACCATGTTCTGATGCTCTTTCATCTTCTTCTGCTGCGGACGGATCAGCAGGAAATACATGATACCGAAGATGAGAATGAGGGGGATGAACTGGCCGATGGCTTCCATATGTCTGTCCTTAGATCCGTTAGGCGGCTTGAGCCGCGATTTGGCAGGGAACCTATGTGCGCTAACGGGGTTTTGCAAGGCGGGTTGCGCATTGCGGTCAGGCTTTTACGGGCTTTGCAGGCCATGCCCTAGGGGCGGCGGCTTCTGATCGCAGGCAGATCACGGGTTGATCCCCGGTTCCAACGCCCCCGCGCGGCGCAATGGTGGCTTTCAACCGAGACAAAAATCAGCAATAACGCCAGCGTTGAAGAATGATTCCGGTCAAGGAGCAAACCCATGCATGACATCAAAGCGATCCGCGAAAACCCAGAGGCCTTTGACGCCGGTCTGGCCCGCCGGGGGGCCGCGCCGATGTCATCAGAGGTGCTGAAACTGGACGAAGCGCGCCGGGCCAAGATCCTGGCGGCCGAAACCGCCCAGTCGGACCAGAAGAAAGCCGCCAAAGAGGTCGGCGCCGCCAAAGCCAAAGGTGATGAGGCCGAGTTTGAACGGCTGCGCGCTCTGGTCGGTGAGAAAAAAGCCGAAGTGGCCGCGATGCAGACCGAAGCTAAGGAGCTGGACGCGCAGCTCAATGACCTGCTGATGGGCCTGCCCAACCGCCTGCATGACGATGTGCCGGATGGCGCGGACGAAGATGACAACGTTGAGGTGCGCCACTGGGGCACCCCGCGGGAGTTCACCTTTGCGCCGAAGGAACATTATGAACTGTCGGGTGTGCAGCCGGGCATGGATTTTGAAACCGCCGCCAAACTCTCGGGCTCGCGCTTTGTGGTGCTTTCGAAGGGCGTGGCCCGGGTGCACCGCGCGCTGGCGCAGATGATGCTCGACACCCATGTGGAAGAGCATGAGCTGCAGGAAACCTGGACCCCGGTTCTGGTGCGCGAAGAGATGATGTATGGCACCGGCCAGCTGCCGAAATTTGGTGAAGACAGCTACAAGACCGAAGATGGCTGGTGGCTGGTTCCCACCGCTGAGGTGACGCTGACCAATATCGTCAACGGCGAAACCGTCGAGGAGGCCGCGCTGCCGCTGCGCTACTGCGCCCACACCCAGTGTTTCCGCTCCGAAGCGGGCAGCGCCGGTCGTGACACCTCGGGGATGCTGCGCCAGCACCAGTTTGAAAAGGTCGAAATGGTCTCGATCGTGCATCCCGAAAATTCGATGGAAGAGCATGACCGCATGACCCGCTGCGCCGAGGCGATCCTGGAAAAACTGGGCCTGCCTTATCGCACCGTGGTGCTGTGCTCGGGCGATATGGGCTTTGGCATGATCAAAACCCACGATCTGGAGGTCTGGCTGCCCGGTCAGAACAAATACCGTGAGATCTCCTCGGTCTCGGTTGCGGGGGATTTCCAGGCCCGCCGCATGAACGCGCGGTTCAAACCCGCGGCGGGCGGCAAGCCTGAGTTTGTGCATACGCTAAACGGCTCCGGCCTCGCCGTCGGGCGCGCCCTGATTGCGGTGCTGGAAAACGGCCAGCAGGAAGACGGCTCCGTCACCCTGCCTGCCGCACTGCACCCCTATCTGGGCGGCAAGACCAAGCTCAGCGCCGAGGGCGCGCTGGTCTGAACGGGCCAAACTGTCTGAACACCGAAGGGGCCCGCTGGGCCCCTTTTTTGTGGCGCTGCGCACCAGAGTATTTTTGAAACAGTGAATTGCCGCTTTCATCGTTCCCCAAATACTCGCGCCGCAGGCAGGCCCGAGGACCGGAGGTCCGAGACAAAAAGAGCGCCCCGAAGGGCGCCCAATTTAATTTGGTTTAGTGCGAGCCGCGGGGCAGGCCGCGTTTTTTGTTCAGGTGTTTGCCAAGCGCGCCGGGCTTTTTGTCTTTCTTATTCTTATAGGGGTTCTTATCCCCCTGCCCGCGCATTGTCAGGCGGATCGGCGTGCCGGGCATATCAAAGTCTTCGCGCAGACCGTTGACCAGATAGCGTGAATAGCTGTCGGGCAGCTTATCGGGCAGCGAACACATCACCACAAAACCCGGTGGGCGGGTTTTGGCCTGGGTCATGTAGCGCAGCTTGATGCGGCGACCCCCAGGGGCGGGCGGCGGGTGCTGTTCGGTCATCGCATTCAGCCAGCGGTTCAGCTTGGCGGTTGAGACGCGGCGATTCCAGACGTTGTAGGCGCGTTCCACAGCCTCCTGCAGGCGGTTGAGGCCACGGCCGGTTTTTGCGGACACCGTGATCAGCGGCGCGCCACGCAGCTGCGGTAGAAGGCGGTCGAAGCTTTCTTTCAGCGCCTTCAGCTTTTCCTGTTTCTCATCCTCAATGTCCCATTTGTTCACCGCGATGATCACCGCACGGCCCTCACGTTCCGCCAGATCGGCGATACGCAGGTCCTGCTGTTCAAAGGGAATGGCGGCGTCCAAAAGAACAATCACCACTTCGGCAAATTTCACCGCGCGCAAGCCGTCGGAGACCGAGAGTTTTTCAACCTTGTCCTGCACCTTGGCGCGTTTGCGCATGCCGGCGGTGTCCCAGATCCGCACCGGCAGCCCGCCCCAGTCAATGGTCAGCGAGATGGCGTCACGGGTGATCCCGGCCTCAGGGCCGGTCAGCAGGCGGTCTTCGCCGAGGATCTTGTTGATCAGGGTGGATTTGCCCGCGTTCGGGCGGCCCACCACTGCGATCTGCATCGGCTTGTCGAAGGTCGGCAGACGATAGGTGATCGGGTTGCCGTGTTCGTCCAGAACCTCTTCCTCATCGTCGTCCATATGGACGTCAACATCGGTTTCCGGCGCATGCTGGGCAGCGCGTTCTTCGAACTCATCGGCGATGGGCTGCAGGATGTGCATCAGCTCACCCATGCCTTCGCCGTGTTCACCGGACAGGCGCAGCGGGTCACCAAGGCCCAGGCTATAGGCCTCCAGCGCGCCAGCTTCGCCAGCTTTGCCTTCGGCCTTGTTGGCCGCCAGGATCACCTTGTCGGCGCGTTTGCGCAGGATCTCGGCAAACATCTCATCCGTGGGGGTCAGACCGGTGCGGGCGTCAATCATGAACAGGCAGACATCCGCCATATCCACCGCACGTTCGGTCAGGCGGCGCATCCGCCCCTGCAGACTGTCATCGGTGGCCTCTTCGAGACCGGCGGTATCAATCACGGTGAATCGCAGGTGACCCAGTTTGGCATCGCCTTCGCGCAGGTCACGCGTTACCCCCGGCTGGTCATCGACCAGAGCCAGTTTTTTGCCGACTAAGCGGTTGAAAAGCGTAGACTTCCCCACGTTGGGGCGGCCTACAATGGCGAGGGTAAAGCTCATCTCAATGGCTCCGGACGGATGGCAGACGGCATGTCTGCGCTGGATAAAGGGCGGATCAAGCCGCCCTGTTATACCAGTTTTGCGTCAACGGAAAGCGTGCAATTGCCCTTTGGTGCCAACAACGTAAAGCGTGCCGCCTGCCACCACGGGAGCGGTGGTTGCGCCGCCGGGCACCTCAAGCTGACGGGTCATCTCACCCGAGGTGGGATCAAAGAAGCGCAGGAAGCCATCGTTGGAGGCCACGATCAGCTGACCACCGGCCAGAATGGGGCCGTGATGGGCGTAAACTTCGCTGGCTTTGCGCTGTTTCGGCTTCAGCAGATTGGGCAGTTTCTTGGCCCAGATCGTCACGCCGTCACGGGCATCGATGCGCAGCAGCTCATTGTGGTCGCTGACCGCAAAGAGCGACCCTGAAAGCGGCAGAACCGGGCTGATCGCCCCTTCGCGCGCCGTCCACAGGCGATCGCCGGTGTCAATGTCCAGCGCCAGAATACGACCGGCGTGCGAGCCGACATAGACCTTGGAGCCATCGATGACCGGATCAGCGGTGATGTCATTGACCTTAGCCAGGGCATCGCTGCGGCGCTGACCGGAGACATAGGCCGTCCACAGACGCAGACCACCATTGCGGAAGGTGCCGTGCAGCGCGCCATCGCCAAAGGCAAAGATGGTAAATTTGTCATTCACAGCCGGGGCCGGTGCGCCCAGCACGTTGTTCACGTCGCTGGCCTGTGTGGTCTGCCAGCGGATGCGGCCGGTGTCGACTTCCAGCGCCCAGCCGGTGTCATCACCGCCAACCAGATAGACCAGATCGCCGTAAACTGTCGGCGCGCCGGAGCCGGTGGAACCGATATCCTGCTGCCACAGCACTTCGCCGGTGGCGGGATCAAGCGCGGTGAACAGGCCAAAGCCTGAGGTGACAAAGACCTTGTCCGCGCCATAGGCCAGACCACCGCCGGTGGCCTCACCAGAGCTGTCGCGGGCAGGTGTCAGATCGCGGCTCCAAAGGGTTGTGCCTGCGGTGCTGGTGGCGCTGACGCGCGCTTCGGCATCAAGGGTAAAGACCCGGCCGTCTGCCACAACAGGTTCTGCAGTGATACGGTTGCGGCGACCATCACCGGTGCCGATGTCGGCGCTCCAGACCAGCTGCGGCGCGGCGGCCAGGCTGGCGTGGCTGACGCGGTTATTCGGCGAGCCAAAGCGCTGGGTCCAATTGGCGTTCTGCACCATCTTGGGCAGCCGCACCTGCGTTGCAGCGCGGCTGACATCGGCGGCCAGATCTTCGACCGGCACGCCGCCGCTTAGAATGGCGCGCGGATCTTCCCGCTTGCCGGGCAGAATGCTTTCACGTTCGGAACACCCGGCCAGAACCGCGGCTGCGGAGACCGCCAGAATAATGGAACTGCGTTTCACCAAACCTGCCCTCTAAGTCTTTATCTCTTCAATTCTTGTCGCAAGACATAGGCTGTCTTGCTGGCTCACGCTTCGGAGCGGTCGCCCCCAAGCGCTACAATCAACTGAGTTGCGCGACGACGCAAGCCTGCGCTTGCTTCGGCATCCGCGGCAATCCGCTCAAGCCGTTCCAATGCGGCGGCGGTGTCACCGGCTTCAACCTCAATCAGGGCCAGCTGTTCTTCGGCCAGCAGGCGCAGCGGCGACGAGGTTTGGATCAGCCCTTCAAGCACCGCGCGGCGCTCATCGGCGGCCATATCACTGCCTTTCAGCAGCACGGATTTGAACCCGGCGATCTGGCGGTAGATAGCATCAACATCACCGTTGGAAGCCAATGCATCCAGCAGGCTGGCGGCCTCAGTGTTGTTGCCAGCGGCCTGCAGTTCCGAGGCACGCTGAAGGATCAAAACCGCCCCCGCCATGGTGCCTTCGGCCGATACATCTGCCAGTGCAGCAGCGCGGGCGGCGGGATCTTCGGCCTCCAGCGCGGTCATGATTCCATCGCCAAGCGCCTGCGCCGCTGCGCGATCCTGCGCTTTGTTGTATTCATTCCACGAGGCGCCGCCAACAATGGCCACAACACCCACAACCGCAATCCAGCCATAGCGACGGATCATGCCATAAAGCCGGTCACGGCGCACTTCTTCGCTGACTTCTTCAATGAAACTATCGGTTTCGCTCACGGCACTGCCCCCTTGGTTTGGTTTCTCTTAGCGCTTTGGCACGCCACTGCCAAGTACCCGCAACATTGGGCTGCGGCAGGTTGCCACTATCGGCTTGCAGCGACTAGGCGTCAGGGATAAACTGAACTAAAACGTTCAGAACGGTTCAAAGGACCTTGCAATTGATCGCGACGCGGCCAACTAACGTACTATCTGAACAGAAGTAATTTAGTCTAAGGACCCCGTAGATGCGAATTGTCCCAGTTTTGACCGCCATTGCGGTGACAGTAACACTGTACCTATTGATCATGGAGCGTGAGACGCTCATGGCCTTTGCCCTTGGCCAAGAGGAGGTGAGCGCGGAAGACACCACGGCAATTCCTGCTAAAGACAGCGCCCAAATGCAAGCAGTAGCGCAAAACCTTGTTCGGGTCGTGGTGCAGAGCTCTGAAAGCGAAGAGATCGACAGCGCCGTTCAGCTGCGCGGTGAGACCGAAGCCGCGCGTCAGGTTCAAGTGATGGCTGAAACCACGGCTGTGGTGATTTCCGACCCGCTTCGCCGCGGGTCTTTTGTTGAGGCGGGACAGGAAATGTGCCGCCTTGATCCCGGCACCCGTCACACCAATCTGGCGCAGGCCCAGGCCGATCTGGCCAACGCCCGCGCCCAGGTGCCCCAAGCGCAGGCCCGCGTGAAAGAAGCGCAGGCCCGTTTGGACGAGGCCCAAATCAACGACAACGTGGCCAAGAAACTGTCGCAAACCGGTTACGCTTCGGAAACCCGTGTTGCTGGAACCCAGGCCGCTGTGGTCTCGGCTGAGGCTGGCGTTGAAGCCGCTCGTTCCGGTCTTGAAACCACGCAGGCCGGCATTCGCGCCGCTGAGGCGGCAGTTGCGGCGGCCGAAAAAGAGATTGAGCGCCTGACGATCAAAGCGCCTTTCGCGGGCCTCCTGGAAACCGACACAGCTGAGCTGGGCAGCCTTCTGGGGGCTGGCGGCGTTTGTGCCACCATCATCCAGCTGGATCCGATCAAGGTTGTTGGCTACGTGCCGGAAACGCAGGTCCACCGGGTGTCGCTCGGCAGCCTTGCCGGTGCCCGCCTGACCGATGGTCGCGAAGTGCGCGGCCGGGTGACCTTCCTGTCGCGTTCGGCAGACCCTGAAACCCGCACCTTCCGCGTTGATATCGATGTTGCCAACGCTGATATGTCGATCCGCGATGGTCAGACGGCAGATATCCTGATCGCTTCGGCCGGTACGATGGCACACCTGCTGCCCGGTTCGGCGCTGACGCTAAACGACAAAGGTGATCTGGGTGTGCGGATTGTCGAGAGCGGCAATATCGTGGCCTTCAAACAGGTCAACCTGATGCGCGACACCAGCGAAGGTGTCTGGGTCACCGGATTGGCGGACAAGGTTGATGTGATCGTTGTGGGTCAGGAATTTGTGATCGACGGCGTGAAGGTTGAGCCCACCTACCGGGAGGCCGCACAATGACGGGTATCGTCGATTGGGCCGCATCCCGTGCGCGGATGGTGCTGGCCTTTGTTCTGCTATCACTGCTGGCTGGGGGCTTTGCCTATTCCAGCCTGCCCAAAGAGGGCGAACCGGATATTGAAATCCCGGCGCTCTTCGTGTCGGTCCCCTTCCCCGGCATTTCGGCCACTGACGCGGAAACGCTGCTGGTCAAGCCGATGGAAACCGAACTGGCTGATCTGGACGGGCTGAAAGAGATGTCCGCCACCGCCGCCGAAGGCTATGCCGGTGTGGCGCTGGAATTCGAGTTTGGCTGGGACAAGACCAAGATCATGGCCGACGTGCGCGATGCCATGTCGAAAGCCGAGGGCAACTTCCCCGCCGGTTTTGAGAGCTATTCGGTCAATGAGATCAACTTCTCTGAGTTTCCGATCCTGATCGTCAACCTGACCGGTGATGTGCCGGAACGGACGATGTACCGGGTGGCCAAGGATCTGCAGGACAAGCTGGAAGCGCTGGATTCAGTGCTGGAGGCAGGCATTGCAGGCAACCGCGATGAGATGGTCGAGGTGATCATCGATCCGCTGCGTCTGGAGAGCTACAACGTCACTGCGGGTGAATTGATCAACGTTGTGACCAACAACAACATGCTGGTGGCCGCCGGTGAAGTGGACACCGAACAGGGCTCCTTCGCGGTGAAGATCCCATCAAGCTTTGATGAGCCGCGCGACATCTATTCGCTGCCGGTGAAAATCAACGGCCAGCGGGTTGTGACCCTTGGCGATCTGGCTGAGATCCGCCTGACCTTCGAAGACCGTCTGGGCACCGCGCGCTTCAACGGCGTCAACACCGTGGCGCTGCAGGTGGTCAAACGCAAAGGCTACAACATCCTCGACACCACCAAGTTGGTGCGTCAGGTGATCGATGAAGCTAGCGGCGAATGGCCTGCGGATCTGCAGGCCGCGGTTGAAGTGGGCACCTCCAACGATCAGGGCCGCATCGTGGGCTCGATGGTCAGCCAGCTGGAAGGGTCAGTTCTGACCGCGATTGCGCTGGTGATGATCGTGGTTCTGGCCGCCCTGGGCAGCCGTGCCGCCCTGCTGGTGGGCTTTGCGATCCCGACCTCCTTCCTGTTGTGTTTCGTCCTCTTGGCGATCATGGGGATCACCATCTCCAACATCGTGATGTTCGGTCTGATCCTTGCGGTGGGCATGCTGGTGGATGGCGCCATTGTCGTGGTGGAATATGCTGACAAGCGCATCAAAGAGGGCACAGGCCCGATGCACGCCTATGTCGAGGCCGCCAAACGCATGTTCTGGCCGGTGGTCAGCTCAACCGCGACAACGCTCTGTGCCTTCCTGCCGATGCTGTTCTGGCCGGGCATCCCGGGCCAGTTCATGGGCATGCTGCCGGTGACGCTGATCTTCGTTCTGTCGGCTTCGCTTGTAGTGGCGCTGATCTATCTGCCGGTTCTGGGTGGTGTGTCGGGCCGGTTGAGCCGGACTTTCAGCAACCTGTCGGAATGGCTGAAACGCAAACTGCCCTGGTGGATTGCCCGCGCCGCGTTGGTGCCGCCCTCGATCATGCTGATCTTCACCGGTGCCATGCAGCTGTTGAACCCCAACTATGTGGTTGCAATGGGCGAAGGTGGACTGGCCAATCTGCTGGTGGGTGGCGTGATGTTCATGACCGGCGCCTTTGCTGCCTCGGTCACGCTGGGCGCTGCCGAAATCCACTGGAGCCGCAAGCGCATCAAAGCCGGCCACAAACGCACCCTCTTTGGCTATTTCATCAAAGCAATTGCCGGCAACCCGGTGATGCCGATTGTCTCGGCCGTTGTGGTGATCGGCTTTGTGATGCAGGTGTTCAGCTACTTCGGGGAAAACAACAACGGTGTTGAATTCTTCGTAGAATCCGAACCGGAAATGGCGATCGCCTATGTGCGGGCCCGTGGCAACCTCTCGATTGAGGAGAAGGATGATCTGGTCAAACAGGCCGAAGATATGATCCTCGCCCACCCCGGTGTTCTCAACGCCTTTGCCTTTGCAGGCGAAGGGGGCCTCAGCAACAACACCGGTGGCGCGCAACCGCCCAGCGATACCGTCGGGCAGGTCCAATTCGAAACCATTCCGTGGGAAGACCGCGCCGACCGTCCGGATCTGGATGGTGACGTGGTGCTGGATGAGCTGACCGCGCAGCTGGATCAGATCCCTGGCATCAAAATCGAAATCCTCGCCGCATCGCGTGGGCCTGCCTCGGCCAAACCGGTGCACCTGCGTCTGAAATCGGACAACTGGGATAACCTGTTGCTGGCAACGCAAACCGCCAGCGCCAAGTTCAGTGATACGCTGGCCCTGGAGCTGGTCGAAGACACCCTGCCCCTGCCCGGCATCGACTGGCAGATTGACGTGGATGTCGAAAAAGCCGGCCGCTACGGCGCCGATGTGGCCACGGTTGGGGCCATGGTACAGCTGGTGACCCGCGGGATCCTGCTGGACACCATGCGCGTCGACAGTTCGGAAGAAGAGATTGAGATCCGTGTGCGTCTGCCCGAAGAAGACCGGGTGCTGTCGACGCTGGACACGCTGAAGGTGCGCACCCAGGACGGTCTGGTGCCGCTGGCCAACTTCATCTCGCGCAAACCTGTGGCCAAACTGGCCACCATCGACCGGGTGGATCAGAAACGCTACTTCGACGTGAAAGCGGCTGTCACTGATGGCTATGTCAAAGCGATGGACGGTGAGGCGCAGCTGGGCTTCCTGCAGCAGGTTGCAGCGGGCGAAGGCACTGTCATCGCCCCCGATGGCACCCAGTATGTGATCGCTGAGGCCGCAGATCCCGATCTGCTGAAATCCACTGTTGAGGCCGGCGATGCAACCTTTGTCGTCGTCACCCCTGCGGAACGGATTGAGGCGCTGACCGCCTGGCTGGGCACCAATCCGATCCCGGAAGGCATCGCTTGGGAATGGACCGGTGATCAGGAAGACGAAGCGGAATCTCAGGCCTTCCTCAGCCAAGCCTTCGCCGGTGCGCTGGCGTTGATGTTCATCATCCTCCTGGCGCAGTTCAACTCGATCTACAACTCGGTGCTGGTTCTGTTGGCGGTGGTTCTGTCGACCACGGGTGTGCTGATCGGCATGTTGGTGATGGACCAGACCTTCTCGATCATCATGACCGGGACGGGCATCGTGGCGCTGGCCGGGATCGTAGTGAACAACAACATCGTTCTGATCGACACCTATCAGGAATACAGCCAGTACATGCCACGGATTGAAGCCATTGTGCGCACCGCCGAAAGCCGCATCCGTCCGGTGCTGCTGACCACGGTGACCACGATGGCGGGTCTTGCGCCGATGATGTTCGGCCTGTCGCTTGATTTCATGGGCGGCGGCTACACCGTCGACAGCCCCACCGCACTGTGGTGGAAACAGCTGGCCACGGCTGTGGTCTTCGGTCTGGGCATTGCCACTGTGCTGACGCTGGTCTTCACGCCCGCGATGCTGGCAATGCGTGTCTGGTTCACCACCTATGTGCTGTGGATCGCCCGGGCGCTGCAGGCGCTGTCGCTTGGGCGTGGCAGCCGTGCGGCGCAGGACATGGCGCTGCGCAGTGCCGCCCGCAAGGTCAAATCGCCCGAGCTGATCTGGGAAGACGATGAGCCTGAGCTGTTTGAGGTGATCTCCGACAATGAGGAAACCACGCCGGAGCCGCCCAAAGGGGGCAAGCTGGCAGCTGCTGAATAAAGAACAGGCCGGGGCAACCCGGCCTTTTCTTTTGCCCCCATTTCTTTTCTGCCCTGTGCCTGTACCACGCTACCCGCTGCGCGACTTTCTGGCGCTGGCGGTGCATCCGATCCATCAGGGCAAGAGTGCAGGCGCCGCACTGGTTGCCGCAGCGGAACAGCGCCTGCAGGACGCAGGCGCCCGTCTGTTAATTGTGGACACTTCAGGCACCGCGGATTTCGCAGCAACCCGCCATTTCTATCGCCAGAACGGCTATGAAGAAGAAGGCCGCATTCGTGATTTCTGGGCCGCCGGCGATGACAAGGTGATCTTCCGCAAACCGCTCTGATCCTGCGCACCCGCAAACAGCAAAAGGGCGGTCCAAAAGACCGCGCCTTTCAATGTTCTGCAAATACTCTGGGGGTGGCCCGTCAGGGCCGGGGGCAACGCCCCCTCATCCACCCAAATCAGGCGGCATCCTGCTCATTGGCCTGACGGTGCCAGAGATGGGCATAACGCCCCTGACGCGCCAGCAGCTCCGCATGGGTGCCCTGCTCCACCACCTCGCCTTTTTCCAGCACCACGATCTGATCCGCTTCGGCGATGGTCGACAGGCGGTGGGCGATAGTGATCACCGTGCGGCCTTGGCCTGCACGGGCCAGCGCATCCTGGATTTCCTGTTCCGTATCCGTGTCCAGTGCCGATGTGGCCTCATCCAGCAACAGGATCGGCGGGTTTTTCAACAGGGTGCGCGCGATGCCAACCCGCTGTTTTTCACCACCGGACAGTTTCAGCCCACGCTCGCCCACAGCGGTGTCATAGCCTTCTGGCAGGGCCATGATGAAGTCATGGATCTGGGCGGATTTGGCGGCGGCGATCACATCCTCTTCGGTGGCGCCATCACGGCCATAGGCGATGTTGTAGCGGATGGTGTCATTGAAAAGCACCGTGTCCTGCGGCACCACGCCGATCTGCGCGTGCAGGCTCTCCTGCGTGATGTCGCGCACATCCTGCCCGTCGATACTGAGGCTGCCACTGTTCACATCATAAAAGCGGAACAACAGCCGCCCGATGGTAGACTTGCCCGACCCAGAGGAGCCGACAATCGCCACAGTCTTGCCCGGCGCAACATCCAGTGAGACGCCGTTCAGGATCGGCCGTTCCGCGTCATAGCCAAACTGCACGTCTTTCAGCTGCACATGGCCGCCGTTCACTTTCAGTCCAGGGGCCTGGGGCTTGTCGGTAACCTCAGCCGGTTGTTCCAGCAGGTCAAACATCTCCCCCATATCCACCAGCGCCTGGCGGATTTCACGGTAGACCGTGCCAAGGAAGTTCAATGGCATGGTGATCTGGATCATGTAAGCATTGACCATGACGAAATCGCCCACGGTCAGATCGCCGCGCTCCACACCCACTGCGGCCATGACCATCACTGCAACCAGACCACCGGTGATCAGCAGGGACTGACCGAAGTTCAGAAACGCCAGTGAGTATGAGGTCTTGAGCGCCGCCTTTTCATAGCCCGCCATCGAGGCGTCATAACGTGCCGCTTCGCGCTTTTCCGCGCCGAAATACTTGACCGTTTCAAAGTTCAGCAGGCTGTCGATCGCCTTTTGGTTGGCGTCCGTGTCCTGATCATTCATCACCTTGCGCAGCTTCACCCGCCATTCGGTCACGGCAAAGGTGAACCAAACATAAAGCGCGATGGTCAGCGCCACTACGGCCAGATACCAGACATCAAAGAGGAAGAACAAAACCCCCGCGATCATCAACAGTTCCAGCACCAGCGGGCCGATGGAAAACAGCAGGAAGCGCAGGAGGAACTCAACCCCCTTCACACCGCGTTCGATCACACGGCTGAGGCCACCGGTTTTGCGGGTGATGTGATAGCGCATCGACAGGCGATGGATATGGGTGAAGGTTTCCAGCGCAAGTTGGCGCAGGGCCCGCTGCCCCACAGCGGCGAAAATCGCATCGCGCAGCTGCTGGAACCCGTTCGACATCAACCGCGCCCCGCCATAGGCCAGCGTCAGCCCAACCGCGCCGATAGCCAGTTGCGATGTGGCATCCCCCGCCAGTGAATCCACCGCATTTTTGTATAGCAGTGGCGTCCAGACCGCGACAACCTTGGCCAGCAACAGCGCCAGCATGGCAAAAACCACCCGGTATTTCACCCAAGACAGCTTGGGGTCGGAGGGCCAGAGGTAGGGCGCAACCCGGCGAATGGTGCGCCAGCCCGAAAGCTGTTCGTTGTTCAAGTTGGAAGCAGTGTGCTGAAGGCGGCGCATGTGGGTCCTTTCTGGCTGGCACACAAAAATAGGGGAGCATGCGGTGTTTGACCAGTAGAGGGGCCTTTTCTTTGCCCTGCACAGATGCGCAGCGGGGGCTTCATCGACGCATACCCGACAAAAACCATACGCCAGTGGGGCTAAGTTCGCTGTTTTTGCGGTTCCCCAAACAGAGGAAGAGCCGCCCCAATGGGACGGCTCTTAGGTTTTCGGGCCGTTGCGGGCCATCGTTTGTCAGACCAAGCTGGCGCTTATTCCGGCACGGTGAAGATCTGGCCCGGATAAATCAAGTCCGGATCCCGGATCAGGCCACGGTTGGCCTCAAAGACCCGCACATACAGGATCCCGTCCCCGTAAGCGTCACGCGCAATCGCCCAGAGCGTATTGCCCGGCTGCACCGTCACCACACGCACCGGCGGCACGCTGGGGCTGGCATCGGGATCGGCCGCTGTTGGCTGAGCGCCGCTGTCGGTATTGGCGGCGACGATGGTTTCCTCGGCCTCGCGTTTGAACGGGGTTTCTACACGTGAGGTCACTTTGCCCTCACCGTCCAGCTGATCCACACGCAGGGTGTAGATGCCCGGTGCAATGTCATTGAGCACCAGCGTCCAGCTACCACTGTCACCAACACGGCCCTCCCCCACAGCAGCGTTGCTGAGGTAGACGCGCAGGAAGGCGCTAGCGGCGCCACGGCCGGTCAGTTCCACCGCACCCGTTTCGCTGTAGCTGATGGCATCCAGAACCAAGGCGCTGGCCTCAGCCGCAGCTGCGGGCTGCACCACTTTGACGCCATCATCACCCGCGATGATCACCACGGGGGCTGCGGGTTCGGCATCTTCCGCAACGGGTTGCGGGGCGGGCTGAGGTTCGGCGTCGGCTGCCGGGGTTTCGGCGCTGGCGGGGGTCTCAGATGCTGTAGGTGCCGCGCTTTCGGTGGCCGGTGTCTGGGCTTCTGCGCTTTCTTCCGGGGCAACCTGAGCCTCAGCCACAACGGTGGTTTCGGGTTCCGGCGCAGGGGTGACCGCCGGGGTCTGAGCGACAGCATCAGCGGCAGGTTCTGCGGGTACTTCAGTCGGAGCCTCAGCAGGAGTTTCAGGCGCAGGTTCTGGCGTGACCTCCACCGCTGCGGTCTCAACCGGGGTGTCCGGGGTTGCCACAGGCTCTGCCGGGGTTTCGGTGACCGCTTCCGCAGCCTCCGCCGTTTCGACCGCCGCAGCCTCCGCAGGGGTCTCAACCGATGTCACAACTGGGGTTTCCGGGGCTTCCTGCGCGACCTCTGGTGCCGCCTCTGCCGGGGTCTCAGCCGTTGTCACTTCAGCCGTGGCTGCCTCAGCAGTTTCAACAGCGGTCTCAGGCGTTGCCACCTCTGCGGCCTCAGCCACAACGGTTGGCGCCGGTGCGATGATCACCTGATCGGTTGAGCGCACGGAGACATCGCCAAGACGCAGCAGCAGCGCCATCACACGCGGCTGATCCGAGGTTTCGATAGACAGGAAGGCGGCGAATTTTCCATCAGACCCGGGCTGGGCCGTGTGGATCACCACTTCATTCAACAGAATATCCACGTCGCTGCCGCTGACGGCCTGACCGGCAACCAATGTGGTGCCATCGGCCTCAATCCGGACCACGTCAAAGCTGGGGGCGTCTGGCAGGACGGGCGCAGCTTCGGGTGTGGGTTCTTCAGGCGTGGCCTCTGCCGCCTCTGTCGTCTCCGTTGCGGGTTCTGGCGCTGGCTCAGGTGCGGGTTCCGGCGTTTCCGCAGGCTCAGACTGCGCCGGCGTTTCAGCCGCATCCGCAGTTTCCACCGGTGTGGTCTCAATAGGCGCGGTTTCTACTGGCGTCGCCGTCGCCGGTTCCTCAGTGACATTGGCAGGGTCTTCGCGGTCAAATACGCCCAAGCCAAAAAGCGCCGCCACCAGAGCCACAGCCGCCCCGGCACCGTACAGAATGAGTGGTTGGCCCGCGGCCGCCCCGGTTTCTTTGGTCATCTTTTTCCTTCCCCCAAGCCCGCCGCTCTGACGTGGAAATCAGCAGATCAGAGCAGTTGAGCAGCCCCTTGAACAAGGGTATCAGAGGTCACAAGCACGATTGTCATAGGAAAATCAAGATGATTACCCCTTCCGTTTGCGTCTTTTGTGGCTCCCGTCCCGGGAATGACACGGCCTATAGCGCCGCTGCCGAAGAAGTGGGCCATGCGTTAGCGCATAACAACTGGCGGCTGGTTTATGGCGCTGGTGATGTCGGCCTGATGGGCACAGTGGCCCGTGCGGCCCAGACCGCGGGCGGCGAAACCTTCGGCGTGATCCCCACCCACTTGATGAAAGCAGAGGTCGGCAAGACCGATCTGTCGAGCTTTGTGATCACCGAAAATATGCATGAGCGCAAAAAAGTCATGTTCATGAACTGCGATGCAATTGTGGTTCTGCCCGGTGGTGCAGGTTCATTGGATGAGTTCTTTGAAGTGCTGACATGGCGCCAGTTGCAGCTGCACCAGAAACCTATTTTCCTTTTGAACACCAATGGGTTCTGGGACCCTCTTGTGGCGCTGATCGATCATGTGATCGCGCAGGGGTTTGCCAGCCAGTCCCTGCGGGAACTGATCCGCACGGTCGCCACCCCAGAGGAGCTGGTAGTAGGACTAAAAAGCGCCCTGCCCGCCTGAGGCACACTCAGCCAGAGATTACCCGCCAGTGCGGCGGGCCTGCCAAAGGCTCGCCCCGCTGTAAAGCGCCAGCGCCGCCCAGATGATCGGGAAGGCAATGGCGTGCCACGGCCCAAAGGGTTCGGCAAAGACCAGTGTGGCCACCAGAAACTGCAGCGTTGGGTTCAGATATTGCACCAGCCCCACCGTCGCCAGTTGAACGCGCTTGGTGGCAAAGGAAAACAGGATCAGCGGTGTTGCGGTCAGCGGACCTGAGATCATCAGCAATGCGATGTCCCGCGCCCCATTGCCCCAGACCGACCCGCCCCCGGCCCAGACCTGCCACAGAATGATCAGCGCCACCGGGCTGAGCAGCAAAACCTCAACCGTAACCGAGACGACCGGGCCCAGCGTCAGCTTCTTTTTGATCACACCGTAAAGGCCGAAGGTCACCGCGATCAGCAGCGACACCCAGGGCGCAACGCCCAAGCCCCAGGCCAGGATCGAGACAGCCAGAACCGCCAGCGCCACCGCCCCCCATTGCAACCGCCCCAGACGTTCGCGGAAAAACACCACCCCCATCAGGACCGAGACCAGCGGGAAGATGTAATAGCCCAAGGATGCTTCGGTGGCTTTGCCAACCTGAATAGACAGGATGAACATGAACCAATTGGCACCGATCATCAGCGCTGCCACCAGCAACGTAAGGGTTTGACGCGGCTGACGCAGAACCCCGCCCACCAAATGCAGACGGCCCTGCACCAGCAGGACAAGGGCAAAAAACACACAAGACCACAGCGTCCGGTGGCTGAGCACCTGCAAGGGCGGCAGATGCGACAGCAGCTTGTAAAACAGCCCCGACAGGCCCCAGACCACACAGGCCGACACCAGCGCCAGAACGCCCAGTTTTGCGGCAGAGTTGTCGGTGGCAGTGTCTTGGGGATTGGCGGTCATCTGAGGGCTCTCCTTCGCCCGCAGACATTCTGATTTGATCAACTGTTGTGCAAGCGAAATCGACCGGATTGGATACAATTTCACGGGTCACAGCGGATCACACTTGGACCCCACCGATACGCTGCCCTGCCCCCATTCCGCCACCTCACAAAAGAAAAGCGCCCCACCAAAGGCAGGGCGCTCAAACTCAGATGCAACGATTAAGGCTTAGCCCAGACGCGATGCAACGTTTTCCCAGTTCACCAGCTTGTTCAGGAAGTTATCCAGGTAAGCCGGGCGCTTGTTGCGGAAGTCGATGTAGTAGGAATGTTCCCACACGTCGCAGCCCAGCAGCGCGGTCTGGCCGAAGCACAGCGGGTTCACACCGTTTTCGGTCTTGGTCACTTTCAGCGAACCGTCTTTGTCTTTCACCAGCCAGGCCCAGCCCGAGCCGAACTGGCCAGCGCCAGCAGCAGCAAATTCGGATTTGAAGGCGTCAACCGAACCAAAGCTTTCAACGATGGCTTTTTCCAGCTCACCCGGCATGGCGTTGCCGTTCGGGCCCATCATTTCCCAGAACTGGTTGTGGTTCCACAGCTGCGAGATGTTGTTGAAGATGCCGTTCTGGGCAACTGCATTGGCGTCATAGGTGCCAACAATGATCTCTTCCAGGGATTTATCCGCCCACTCGGTGCCTTCGATCAGCTTGTTGCCGTTCACAACATAGGCGTTGTGGTGCAGGTCGTGGTGGTATTCCATCGTCTCTGCAGACATGCCCAGATCGGCCAGAGCGTCGTGCGCGTAGGGAAGGTCGGGAAGTTCAAATGCCATGGGGATGCTCCCTGTTCTTTTTGCAAGTTTCCGTTGGCCCTAGATGTGACAACTCACGCCGAAAGGTCAAGCGTTTGGGTCAGGTTTTTCCGCACAATCTCTGAGCGCTGGCGAAACAATGGCTGCCCCCTACGATCAAACGCGCTTTGGGGCGCTGCCCCCTTGGCCTGCCGGCCAATTCCCCCGGAGTATTTCAGGAACGATAAAAGGGAAAAAGCGCCAGCAGGGGTACGCCGCAAAAAACCCTGCCTGTAAGGTGTGAGTGGATCTCACGCAGGCAGGGCTTGGGTGCTATAGTGGTGGCGGAGGGCGTTTAGCCGAAGTGGCCGACCTCACCCCCTGTTTCTGCTGAAACGCTCAGCAGATCGAAGGTGTATTGCGCCACGGAGCGGAAACAGATCACCTGCATCACACCCTCTTCCGGGGTCCAGAAGGCACCGGCCACCTGCGCCAGGCGGGAACGGCGGATGTCGCCCTTGCCAAAGGCGGCGGGGCTGAAATCGACCGGTGCCAGTTTCGCCATCACGTCGCGCACCGCCCCATCCGCGCCGGAAAGGCGGAAGAAGGCGCGGGCATCGGACACATCCGCAACCAGCGCATGTTCACCTTCCAGTGCGGCGTTCAGCTTTGCCACCGTGGCGCCGACCTGATCGTAATCGACCAGGACCAGCAGTTCATCCGGCGACATCCAGGCAACTGAGCCGCCTTTGCCGGTGGAGATCTTGCGCTGTTTCGGCAGTGCCAGGCCCACGGCCTTTTTCACCGCAGCGGCAAAGCCTGCGCTGTCGAAATCCCCGCGCAGGGTGATCATGCCCTGCGGGCCAAGTTCCTCAACCCGCACAAAGCCGTCAGATGATGCGCCCGAGAGCGCGGTTTTCAGCAGGGCCTCAGACATTCTGCTTCTCCCCGTCCTTGTCGTAGAAGACCGGATCGCAGATCCGCGCCTTGTAGATTGTGCCATCGGTGCCAGGGATTTCCAGCACCTCGCCCATGCGATCCGGCCCGTTGTGAACCAGCGCCATAGCGATGCCTTTGCCCAGTGTTGGCGAGTGATAGGTCGAGGTCACGCGGCCCTGGGTGTTGCGCTGGCCGTTGGCATTGTTGCCGCTGGCGGGCACATAGGCGCCATCGGGCAGCACCGCGCCATCGAGCGTTTCCAGACCCACCAGTTTCCAGCGGTTCGGATCGGCCATATGGCTGCGCAGCTGGGCGCGTTTGCCAAGGAAGTCCTCTTTCTTCTTCGAGATCGCCCAGTTCAGCCCCAGATCCTGCGGGATCACGGTGCCGTCGGTTTCGTCCCCGATCATGATGAAGCCTTTTTCGGCCCGCATCACGTGCAGCGCCTCAGTGCCGTAGGGCATGACGTTGAACTCTGCGCCCGCCTCCAGCAGCTTGTCCCAGAGCGCGCGGCCCAGCGAAGCAGGCACCGCAATTTCATAAGACAATTCGCCTGAGAAGGAGATCCGGTACGCCCGCACCGGGATGCCCGCCAATTCGCCATCGGCCCATTCCATGAACTTCAGACCGTCTTTGGAGACTTCCATGCCACCCAATTTTTCCAGCACCTCACGGGCCTTCGGACCCACCACGGCGATCTGAGCATATTGCTCGGTCACATTGGCGGTGTAGACCTTCCAATCCCACCATTCGGTTTGCAGCCATTCTTCCATGTGACCGTGGATGCGATCGGCCCCGCCGGTGGTGGTGTGGCAGAGGAAGGTGTCCTCATCAATGCGGGCCACAACCCCGTCATCAATCAGGAAGCCGTTTTCGTTACACATCAAACCGTAGCGGCATTTGCCCGGTTTCAGCGTCGACATCATGTTGGTGTACATCATGTCGAGGAACCTGCCCGCATCGGGGCCTTTGACGATGATCTTGCCCAGGGTCGAGGCATCCAAAAGCCCCAGCGCGGCGCGGGTCTGGTTGATTTCCCGGCTGACCGCCTCGGCATGGCTTTCGCCCTGACGTGGGTAGCAGTAGGGGCGCCGCCAATGACCCACCGGTTCAAAGAAGGCGTTCTGTTCTTCGTGCCAGTCGTGCATCGGGGTGCGGCGCAGCGGCTGGAAGGTTTCCGCACGCGCTTCACCCGCAATGGCCCCCATTGAGATCGGGGTATAGGGCGGGCGGAAGGTGGTGGTTCCGACCTGCGGAATGTCCACGTTCAGCGAATGCGCAAGGGTGGCCAAGCCGTTGATATTTGACAATTTCCCCTGATCGGTTGCCATGCCCAGCGTGGTGTAACGCTTGGTGTGTTCAACGCTTTCATAGCCTTCCTGCGCCGCCAGCATGACGTCAGAGACCTTCACGTCGTTCTGGTAATCCAGGAAGGCCTTCATCCGCAGCGCCGGACCGGCGCCCTGTGGCATCAGCCAGACAGCGGCGGGGTTGGCCTCGGCCAGGGTTTCGCCTGCGGGGGCTTCGGCTTTGGATTTAGGTTTGAGGCCAGCCGCGGTCACGGCGCTGAGGCCTGCCTCAGTGGCGTCTTTCAGAATGGCGCCAAGGTCAAATTCACCGTTGGCGGCACCGGCCACTTTGACGAACCCCTGCCCTTCGGCGCCCAATGGGGGACGGTTGGGATCGGGGCGGAAATGGGCCTGAGCCTCATCCCATGTCAGCTTGCCACCGCAATGGGACCACAGGTGCACCACCGGCGACCAGCCGCCGGACATGGCCACGGCGTCACAGGTGATTTCCTCCAGCACCGCGCCTTCGCCAGCTTGCGTGCAGATCGCAACGCCGGTGACACGTTTGCCGCCTTTGACCTTGCTGATCGCCTTGCCGTTTTCGACGCGGAAACCCTGTTCGCGGGCCAGTTCGGCCAGCTTGCCGCCGCCTTCGGGGCGGGCATCCAGAATGACCGGCACCTCAAGCCCGTGACGTTTCAGCGTGAAAGCGGTGCGATAGGCGTCATCGTTGTTGGTGACCACAACCACACGATCCCCGGAGGAGACACCGTAGTTGACGATGTAGTCACGCATGGCACCGGCCAGCATAACGCCGGGGATGTCGTTGCCCGCAAAGCTCAAGGGGCGTTCGATGGCGCCGGTGGCGGTAACGATCTGGCTGGCGCGGATGCGCCACAGGCGATGCCGCGGGCCGTCCTGATCCGGCGTGTGATCCGTCAGACGTTCATAGCCCGTCAGGTAGCCGTGGTCATAGACCCCTGCCCCCATCATACGGGTGCGGAGCGTGACGTTTTCCATCGCCTGCAGTTTGGCAACTGTGGCGTCGATGAAGTCATCAACCTTCTCACCTTCAACGGTGCCGCCATCCACTGGCGCGCGGCCACCCCAATGGGCGGTCTGTTCCATCAACAGAACCTTGGCGCCGGCCTCTGCCGCAGCCAAGGCGGCCTGCAGCCCCGCCACACCGCCGCCGATCACGGCAACGTCGAAGAAGGCATAGAAATGCTCATAGCGATCGGCATCACGGTCTTTCGGCACCCGGCCCAGACCGGCGGACTGACGCACGATGGGTTCAAAGACGTGTTTCCACGCCGCCCGCGGCGCCATGAAGGTCTTGTAATAGAAACCAGCCGGGAAGAACCGCGCCAACTTGTTGTTTACCGCGCCGATGTCAAATTCCAGGCTGGGCCAGTGGTTCTGCGAGGAACAGTTCAGGCCGTCAAACAGCTCGGTCGTGGTGGCGCGCTGGTTCGGTTCGAACTTGGCGCCAAGGCCCAAGCCCACCAGCGCGTTCGGCTCTTCCGCGCCCGAGGCGACGATGCCGCGCGGACGGTGGTATTTGAACGAGCGGCCCACCAGCATCTGGTCATTGGCCAAAAGGGCTGAGGCCAGCGTGTCGCCTTCGAAGCCGTGGAACTGCTTGCCGTTAAAGGCAAAGCGGACCTGTTTGTCCTTGTTGAGAAGGCGGCCGCCTGTGGAGAGACGTGTGCTCATGTCTTAAGCCTCCTTGCCCGGTTGCAGGGCGGGGAATTGAGTATTTTTGGCAAGATGAAAGGTCATTGGTCACTGCCTTTCAGATCGCGCCACTCCCAGCCGGGGCGTTTGGCGCTGATTTTATCCTGCAGTTCCTGCGGCGGTTCAAAGACCTGCGCGCTGTAGGTGCCAAAAACCTCAAGCGTATTGGTGCAGCGGGCGGCGTGGAACCACTTGCCGCAGCCGTTCACATGGCGCCAGCGTTCGAAATGCACGCCTTTGGGGTTTTCGCGGTGGAACAGGTAGCCTTCGAACTCTTCATCCGAAGAGCCGGGACCGAAGCGTTTCAGATGCGCCTCGCCACCGGCGTGCAGTTCGGTTTCTTCGGCGTCAACGCCGCAATAGGGGCAGTGAAGGATGAGCATATCGTGAGGTTCCTTCTTAGTGGGCGACGCCGGCCGCGACGCTTTCGTCGATGAAGCGGCCTTCGGAGAAGCGGTTGAGGCCGAATTCCTCGGTCAGGGGCGAGTGGCCTTTGGCCATCAGTTCCGCCATGGCCCAGCCGGAGCCGGGGATCGCCTTGAAGCCACCGGTGCCCCAGCCGCAGTTGACGAAGATGCCATCTACCGGGGCTTTCGACAGGATCGGCGAGCGGTCACCGGTCATATCCACGATGCCACCCCATTGGCGCAGCATTTTCAGGCGCGAGATCATCGGGAAGGTTTCCACCAGCGCCCGCACGGTTTCCTCGATATGGTGGTAGGAGCCGCGCTGGGTGTAGTTGTTATAGCCGTCGGTGCCGCCCCCGATGACCATTTCGCCCTTGTCTGACTGGCTCATGTAGCCATGCACGGTGTTGGCCATGACCACCACGTCCATGCAGGGTTTGATCGGTTCTGAGACCAGCGCCTGCAGCGACAGCGATTCAATTGGCAGACGGAACCCGGCCATTTCGGCCAGCACGCCCGAATGGCCCGCAACCACCATGCCCAGCTTGTCACAGTCGATCGCGCCTTGGGTGGTGTCAACGCCAACCACCTTGCCCCCTTCGGAGCGCACACCGGTCACTTCGCATTTCTGGATGATGTCCATGCCCATCTGTGAACAGGCGCGGGCATAGCCCCAAGCCACCGCATCGTGACGCGCGGTGCCGCCGCGTTCCTGCCAGAGGCCGCCCAGAACCGGGTAGCGCGGACCATCGATGTTGATGATCGGCACCAGCTCCTTGACGCGCTCAGGACCAATGAACTCGGTCTTGACGCCCTGCAGCGCATTGGCATGGGCCGTGCGCTGGTAGCCGCGCACCTCATGTTCTGTTTGCGCCAGCATGATCACGCCACGGGGGCTGAACATCACGTTGTAGTTCAGATCCTGGCTCATCGTCTCATAAAGAGAGCGCGCCTTTTCGTAGATCGCCGCCGATGCATCCTGCAGGTAGTTAGAGCGGATGATCGTGGTGTTGCGGCCTGTGTTGCCGCCGCCCAGCCAGCCCTTTTCCAGCACAGCCACATTGGTGATGCCGAAGTTTTTGCCAAGATAATAAGCGGTTGCAAGGCCGTGGCCACCGGCACCAACGATAATCACATCGTATTTCTTTTTCGGCTTGGGTGAAGCCCAGGCGCGTTCCCAGCCGGTGTGATACCGGGCTGCTTCGCGGGCAATGGCAAAGGCGGAATATCGTTTCATGGGGCGTCTTTCACGTCGAATCCGGGGATTGAGGTCTTGTTCCTGTTTGACCGGATTGCGACATCTGCCCCCGTTTCCAAGCGTCATATTTCCGTCTGGTTGCGACATGGCGCTGCCGCAGCGGGCATTTCAGGGGATTTTGCCGCCGATCACAGTTGCGACAAGAGCGCCCCCTGCCCGATTTCGCGGCACTTTGGGGTTTTTCCTAACGGGGTGGCGGTTTACATCTGTCACAACTGTAGCTGGAGGCCACATGACATTCTGGATCATCATCACCGTACTTGCCCTTGCTGTGTCAGGGCTGATGGGTTTGGCGCTGCTGCGCGGACGGGTGGGCGATGAGCCACCAGCGGCCTTTGATCTGCGGGTCTATCGCGCCCAGCTGAAAGAGGTGGACCGGGATTTGGCCCGCGGTGTGGTCAGCGCAGAAGATGGCGAACGGACCAAGGCCGAAATCTCACGCCGTATTCTGGCGGCGGATGCGCAGTTGCGTGAAGGCGGCGAAACCGGTGGACAGCCAGCGCTAGCGGGCAAGGCGCTGGCGGTGATCTGCACCCTGTTTCTGGTTGGCGGTGCGCTGTGGCTTTACAATGACATGGGCGCGCCGGGCTATCCCGATCAGGGGTTGGAGGCGCGGCTGACGCTGGCCGATGAGGCCCGCAAAAACCGCCCCAGCCAGGCCGAGGTTGAGGGGCGTCTGCCCCCCTCGCCCGCGATGGGCGATGTCAGCCCGGAATATCAGGAGCTGATGACCAAACTGCGCGCCGCCGTGGCGGAGCGCCCGGATGAACTGCAGGGCCAACAGCTGCTGGCGCGCAATGAGGCGGCGCTTGGCAATTTCGTGGCGGCGCATCAGGCGCAGGCCAAAGTGGTGGAGCTGAAGGGCGATCAGGTCCGTGCCGGTGATCTGACCGATCTGGCCGACATGATGATCCTGTCGGCAGGTGGTTTTGTCTCACCTGAGGCAGAGCGTGTGCTGATGCGCGCGCTGGAACTGGATCCCAGCAACGCCGTGGCGCGCTATTACATGGGGCTGATGTTTGCCCAGGTGGGCCGTCCCGATGCGACCTTCCGCACCTGGTCGCGCCTACTGAACGAAGGCCCGGATGACGCGCCCTGGATCACCCCGATCCGTGGCCAGATCATGGAGGTCGCGCGGCTGGCCGGTGTGCAATATGAGCTGCCCCCGGTTGGTGGCACCGACGCAGCGCCGGGCCCGGATGCCGATCAGGTGCGCGCCGCGCAAGAGATGAGCGAAGAAGACCGTCAGGAGATGATCCGCGGTATGGTTGCAGGGCTGGCGGAGCGACTGGCCACCGATGGCGGCACCCCGGAGGAATGGGCGCGGCTGATCTCGGCATACGGTGTTCTGGGTGAAATGGCACAGGCGCAGGCGATCTACCAGGAGGCACTGACCGTCTTTGCCGAGGTGCCAGAGGCCTTGCAGCTGATTGAGGCTGGCGCGGAAAATGCAGGACTGCGACAATGATTTATGAAACCGAACAGGAAATGGCGGCAGCGCTGTCGCCGATGCAGCCTTTGATGGGGCTGGATCTGGGCACCAAGACCATTGGGGTTGCGGTCTCTGACGTGCTGCGGTCTGTCGCGACGCCGGTGGAAACCGTAAAGCGCAAGAAATTCGGTGTGGATGCGGCACGCCTGATGGAGATCTGCAAGGACCGGCAGGTCGGCGGTATCCTCCTGGGCCTGCCGCGCAACATGGATGGCAGCGAAGGCCCACGCGCCCAATCCACCCGCGCTTTTGCCCGCAACCTCAGCCAGCTGACCGATCTGCCCATCGGCTTCTGGGATGAGCGCCTGTCGACCGTGGCCGCCGAGCGTGCGCTGCTGGAGGCTGACACCTCACGGGCGAAACGTGCGGAAAAGATTGACAACGTGGCCGCCTCCTTCATTCTGCAGGGGTTTCTGGACCGGCTGCGGAACCTCTGAGGGGGTGAACGAACAGCTGGCCGGATGAGGCCCCACCCAACAGGCACCTGCCTAAACGAGAGTAGCCCCTGGATGAACCAAGTCTGGCGACGCGATGAGATTGAGAGCCCCTGTGTGCAGATCTGTGTGATGCACCCGGAGGAGAAGATCTGTTTGGGCTGTTATCGCAGCATTGAGGAAATCAGCGCCTGGTCCGGCATGACGCCGGATCTGCGCAGCGCCATCATGGCCGATCTGCCAGAGCGTAAATCACGCCTCAAGAAACGTCGCGGCGGCCGTGCCGGCCGGGTCCGCAAAGCCTGATCCTGAGCAGAGCCCCCAATAGAAAAAGCCGCGCCATCCGAAGGGACGACGCGGCTTTTCTACTGTGTTGTGAGGGCCTTAAGCGGCGGTGATCCAGTCAGCCACCGGGGTCAGCACCACGTCGGTTACGGTCAAGGTGCCATGGGCGCCCTGCACCACTGCGGCCACCACACCGTCAATCAGAATCTCAGCATCGGCAGGCGTGGTGCCCGACTGCTGCAGCGTGATCACAGGCGGGGTGGTATCGGCGGCGTTGTAGTTCAGCACGATCACGTCCTGACCACGCACATAATCGGTAATGGTCACGTCCTGATCGATCCAGGTGCCCAGCACATGCATGTCAGCGCCCGCACCGCCGGTCAGCGTGTCACCGCTGCCAGCCAACAGGGTGTCATTGCCTTCGCCGCCATCCAGCAGATCCGGGTCATGCACATCGCTGTCGCGGAACCCGGTGTCGGCAGAATCAACGGCCAGATAGCCCTGCAGCGCATCATTGCCCGCTTCGCCGTAAAGCGTATCCATGTCCGCGCCGCCGTCCATCAGGTCATTGCCCGCGCCACCATAAAGCGTGTCATTACCCGCTTCACCCAGCAGCGCGTCATTACCATCTTCACCTGCCATCACGTCGGCGCCATTGCCACCAAACATCAGGTCATTGCCGTCTGCGCCCGCCATGAAGTCATAGCCGTCGCCTGCCAGCAAGGTGTCATTGCCTTCGTCGCCTTCCAGACGGTCATTGCCAAGACCACCCTGGATCACGTCATCGCCGGAACCACCGCGCAGATCATCATTGCCTTCGCCGCCGTCCACCTGATCACGGCCGACACCGGCACGGATCGTATCCATGCCCTGGCCGCCATTGATGGTGTCATCGCCCCCCCGGCCCAGAATGTCATCCGCGGCGTAGGTGCCCTCCATCAGGTCATTGCCTTCGGTGCCCTCACCAGAGCCAACGAAATCCGGCCCGCTGTCTGTGCTGTCGTCGCTGTCCTCATCAAAGAGGGTCACAATGCCGGCAATCCCGGCAAGTCCAAGTAGTGCATAAAGAGTTAACATAATAGCAGCCCCTAGAATTCACACTTTTAGGCGTAGGACACACCATCCAAAGTTGCAACATGTAAAGAAATCGACGGGGCTATTTGGAAACAAAGGGCGGAACGACTTGTAATCGTTGCCATTCCGCCGACAATTTTCCGTCATCCCCCGTCATCCTAGGCGCGATCACGGAGGTGTTTCAGGCCTGTTTACCGGTAAGGCCTACCAGCCAAGCGCCTTGCGCAGCATGTTGAGCGCCACCAAGGTCAGGAACAGCGCAAAGACCCGTTTCAGCGGTTTGGGATCCATCGCATGGGCCAGTTTCACCCCCCAGGGGGTGGTGATCAGCGTCATGGCGATGGTCACCGCAAAGGCCACCAGATTGACCGCGCCGATGGTCAGTGGCGGGCGATGTGCGGCGTCAATCGGCAGCAACAGGAACCCGATGACCGAGGGCACCGCGATGATCACGCCAAAGCCCGCAGCCGTCGCCACCGCCCGGTGGATCGGCGTGTTGAACAGGCTCATCAAAGGCACGCCAAAGCTGCCCCCGCCGATGCCCATCAGCACCGACAGGAAACCCATGGCAGGTGACAGGATCACCCGCCCCAGCCCCTTGGGCATCGCCTGGCCCAGCCGCCATTCCGCACGGCCAAACCCCATGTAGAGGCCGATCACCAGCGCCAGCACGCCAAAGATCCCCTGCAAAGTGGTGGAGCGCAGCGAGGCCGCCACCAACATGCCAAGGATCGCACCGACCACAATGCCCGGCCCCCAGCCGCGCAGGATCTCCCAGTCAACGGCGCCTTTTTTGTTGTGGCTCATCACCGACCGCAGTGAGGTCACGATGATCGTCGCCAGTGAGGTCGCCAAACACATCTGCATCAACTGAGGCCCACCATAGCCAAGCGTCTGAAATGCATAGAAATAGGCAGGCACCAACACGATACCGCCACCGACGCCCAACAGGCCCGCCAGCACGCCGGCCAGCGCACCGATGACCATCAACAGCCCCAGCATCATCAACAACAGATCCATTTCTGGCATCGGGGTCCCCTCTTCTGTCCCGTCCGTCTCGCAGCGGTCACATGTTGACCTCTCTGACAGGTACCAAAACACCGCTGCACATCCCGCGCAGACTTAGACCGGGTTTTCGGAAAAACCACAATGGCGCAGCGAAAAAATGCCTTGGCTGGACGTTTTACCGGCTTTCTTTGCCCGACATTGGCTCAGCTGCCGTCAGGCGGCCACAGGCAAGGCGGCCAGCGCCTCTTCGACCAGTTCCGGTCCCATGCCGGGCTTATGGGCGTTTTCCGAGAGGATGCGACGCCACTGGCGGGCGCCGGGGTTGCCGGCAAAGAGCCCCAGCATATGGCGCGTGACCTGCCCCAACTTACCGCCGCCACTGACATGCAACTCAATATAGGGCAGCATCTGGCGCACCACATCCACCGGATCCGTGGCCTGACCGGTGCCATAAATCAGCGGATCCGCCTGACACAGCACATCGGCAGGCTGGTGATAGGCCGCCCGCCCGATCATCACCCCGTCAAGGCCGCGCGCCAGATGATCCTGTGCCTCAGCCAAAGTGGTGATGCCGCCGTTGATCGAGATATGCAGATCCGGAAACTGCGCCTTCATCCGATGCACCAGATCGTAATCAAGCGGCGGAATATCGCGGTTTTCCTTTGGGCTCAGCCCCTGCAGCCAGGCCTTGCGGGCATGGATTGTGATGCGTTTACAGCCGGTTGCAGCAACTTTCTCAATGAAGTCCGGCAGCACGACCTCAGGATCCTGATCATCCACGCCAATGCGGCATTTCACCGTGACCTCGACCGAGACCGCATCCTGCATCGCCTTGACGCAATCCGCCACCACACCGGGGGAGCGCATCAGCACAGCGCCAAAGGTGCCCGATTGTACCCGATCCGAGGGGCAGCCGCAGTTGAGGTTCACCTCATCATAACCACGCTCCTCACAGAGTTTGGCTGCAGCCGCCAGCTCCGCCGGATCAGATCCCCCCAGCTGCAGCGCAACCGGGTGCTCTTCGTCATTGAAGTCCAGCAAATGCATCGCCCCACCCCGCACCAGCGCCGGTGAGGTGACCATTTCGGTGTAAAGCAGCACCTCCTTCGACAGCAGCCGATGCAGATAGCGGCAATGGCGATCCGTCCAATCCATCATCGGGGCAACGCTTAAACGTGCACTTTTCTCGATATTTTTGTCTTTATTTATAGTCACTATAAGTTCCAAGACTTCGGCGTCACACCTTCTAGCACACAAGATCAGCAAAAATGAGCCACAAGATGTAGTCGGAACAACAAAAGTTGATCCGAAATGTTGTTTGTTGTTCCGCTCTTTCCGCCCCAAGCTAGGCTCAGGACTCATAGCCAGTAAATAACGAGTGCGGCGAGAGCGATGGCTGAC
>NZ_CYSB01000024.1 GCF_001458255.1 Thalassovita autumnalis | reverse complement strand
CCCGATACACCTTAGCAAAGCTGCAAAACTGTCCGAAAAGGTGGGACCACTTCACAGGCGTTAGGCTAAACTCAATCTCCCCATAAACAAGGAAGAAAATAATCAACATCCAAAACCCCAAAGGAACATACGGGCTTAAGTTTTTTCATTTTGAGGCATCATCGAACGATATGATTTTCATTTCATAACAGATCAAAATCTTGACTCTAGATCCGCAGCGAACTCCCTGCGGGCTCAGGCACACATCATCACGATTGAACGAAACGCAAGCACCCATAAGCCATCAGTCAAACCAATAGTTGTTAGCGTTACAAAATCCTCTTACGCTATTCCTCGCAGGGAGTTTTGCACCAACTAGGTGTCTTTCGCTATGTAGACCGCTGCCGGCTAGACTTACAGCGGGCACCAAGTGTGGACACAATCAAATCCTATGCCAAACTACCAAACCGACATCTCGAAGGTTCTTCCAACTTCCACCTCGCAACCTAAGAAAGTTGGCCCCTCCGTTCCATGCCCCGCCCGATCTACTGTAACGGCACCCAGCACGACGCTAACATTTGTGCCCCGCCCCCCAACTCTCACATCCCCCCGCATGTGCAACGCACAA
Source organism: Thalassovita autumnalis (assembly GCF_001458255.1). Lineage (GTDB taxonomy): Bacteria > Pseudomonadota > Alphaproteobacteria > Rhodobacterales > Rhodobacteraceae > Thalassobius > Thalassobius autumnalis. The sequence goes on along the minus strand of NZ_CYSB01000024.1, from coordinate 92,641 downwards.
TCATCCTGACAGAATCGTCAAAAACTCGGAAAGTCTCGCGCTTGACCTGGATCGATGGAATGCACCAACTTCTCAGCATCGGAGCACCCTGGGGGGTGGCAAGTAAATCAAAAGTCACGACGCATTAGGGGCAACCAACGAGCACATCCGAAGCGACCCCAAATTTATCAATGATTTCAAATAGTAGCTGCCATAGATGGCGGAGGAGGTGGGATTCGAACCCACGGTAGACTTTCACCTACGTCGGTTTTCAAGACCGGTGCATTCAACCACTCTGCCACTCCTCCGACTTGGACGGATTTAACGATAGCGAATTGATTCTAAAAGGGCGAAGCGCGCGGAAAAATCAAATCTTGTGAAGTTCGGCATGTTGACCCCACGCATCGCCTGCCCCTTTGCCTGTCGCCGCAGCCCAAACTGCGGTCCCGACATGGGGAAACTTGCCGATGCTGCCAGGCTGCTTGGCTTGTGCCTTTCCTTGTGAAGCACATGTCGTTAAGCTGCTTTTTGAGGTGGCCGCCCACTGGGCTTGCGAAGACCGGAAACAACCGGCGCGCAGCAGCGGGCGACGGACAGAGGCGAGAGAGACAGATGACCAATACCACAGCAGCGCGCCCACATTCTGCGCGAATCAGAACGGGGCTGGTGTTTGCCGGTCTGACCCTTGCCCTCGGCGCCTGTCAGGATGGCGCGCAAGGCCCGAAATTCAACCTGTTCAAAAAGGCGCCGGAGCAAACCGGCGATGCGCAATCCGTCACCTTGGTGGAGCGTGACATTGAAGCCCCCGATGTGTTCCAGCAGACCGAAGCTGGCCTGTGGGATGGCCGCCCGTCGCTGGGCGGTGTTTGGGTGGCGCATCCGGATGTGGCGGATCCTGAGCGGGTGATCATCCGCAATGAAGCCAATGGAAAATTTGTGATCGGGGCGTTGTTCCGCCGCGAACGGGCCAATCCGGGGCCGCGGTTCCAGGCCTCCTCTGACGCGGCGGCCGCCCTGTCGATGCTGGCAGGTCAACCGGTGGAGTTAAGCGTTACCGCACTGCGCCGGGAAGAAGTGCCAAGCGAGGCGCCTGTTGCCCCACCTGCCGATCAGGTCGCAGCCGTGGCGCAGCCGATTGAAGAAACCACACTGGATCCGATCAGCTCCGCCTCCGCGGCGATTGATGCGGCAGAGGCCAAAGAAACCGGGGGGGAAACGGCCAAGGCTGAGCCAGCGCCTGCTGCCAAGCCGGCAGCGCCTGCGGTATCGTCGCTGGACAAACCCTATCTACAGATCGGCATCTTCTCGGTGAAAGGCAACGCCCAGAAAGCGGCCAACCAGATGGAAGCTTCGGGCATGCCTTCGGTGATCAAAGAGGCCAGCCTCAAGGGCAAGACCTACTGGCGCGTTCTGGTCGGCCCAGCGCAGTCCAGCGCCGCCCGTACCAGCCTGCTGAGCCAAATCAAAGCCAAAGGCTTCACCGATGCCTATGCGGTGCGCAACTGATCCGGCAAGGATCGGCGCGCGTACCCTCACAATGACCAAGACGGAGGCAGACACATGATCTCTCTGCTGCGAAACTCCCTCAGCGGGGCCGTGATGGCGCTGCTGCTGCTCGGGCCGGCGCAGGCCTTTGAAACCCGCGCCAAATCGGCCTTTGTGGTGGATCTGAAAACCAGCACGGTTCTGCTGAACAAAAACGCCGATGTGCCGCTGCCGCCGGCGTCGATGTCCAAGCTGATGACGCTCTATATCGTGTTTGAGGCCCTGAAAGATGGCCGCCTGACACTGGACGAAGAGCTGCCCGTTTCGGAACACGCGATGAGCTATGGCGGCTCCACCATGTTTTTGGACACCACCGATCGGGTCCGGGTAGAGGATCTGATCCGCGGCATCATCGTGTTGTCTGGCAATGACGCCTGTGCGGTGATCGCCGAAGCGCTGAGCCCGAACGGAACCGAGGCCGGCTTTGCCCGCTACATGACCCAACGCGCACAGAAAATGGGGATGACCAATTCAACCTTTGCCAATTCCAACGGTTGGCCGGCGGCAGGGCATCGCATGTCGACCCGCGATCTAGCGCTCTTGGCAACCCGGCTGATTGAGGATTTCCCACAGTACTACCCGCTGTTTTCAGAGCGTGAATTTGCCTTTGACGGGCGGGCGCCGCAAAACACCCGCAACCGCAACCCGTTGTTGGGGCTGGGCATCGGTGCCGATGGTCTGAAAACCGGCCACACGCAAGAGGCTGGTTACGGCTTGGTAGGCTCCTCCATGCAGGGGGATCGCCGTATTGTCTTTGTTGTGTCCGGTCTAGACAGCACCAAAGCCCGCGCCGAAGAGGCTGAGGCGATTGTGAACTGGTCCTTTCGCCAGTTCGTGTTGCGGGACGTCGCCAAAGAGGGCGCCGTGATTGCTGAGGCCGACGTTTGGATGGGCGCGGCCCCACGGGTTGGCCTGACGCCGGCTGCCGACATCTCAGCCCTGCTGCCCGCCCTTGACGGTGACGCGATGCAGGCCGAAGTGGTCTACAAAGGCCCGATCGAGGCCCCGATCCGTCAGGGTCAGGAACTGGCGGAACTGATCCTGAAGCCGGAAGGCCTGGAAGAGGTATCTTACCCGCTGGTAGCCGACAAAGACGTGCCGGTGGGCGGTTTCATGACCCGTGTGGGTACTGCGGCCAAGGCGCTGTTGCGCCGGTTGGAACAGGGGCCTGAGGGCGCATCGTGACCAAGACATCGAAGACCGGCCTTTTCATCAGCTTTGAAGGCATCGACGGGTCGGGCAAATCGACCCAATGCCGCCGCCTTGCTGCTGCGTTGGAGGCAAAAGGCCATGAGGTCGTGCTGACACGGGAACCCGGCGGCTCTGCCGGGGCGGAGGAAATCCGCGCGCTTGTATTGCAGGGCGACCCTGACCGATGGTCGGCCGAAACCGAAATCCTGTTGTTCACCGCCGCACGCCGCGACCATCTGGAGCGGACCATCCTGCCCGCACTTGCCGCTGGTAAAGTGGTGGTCTGTGACCGGTTTGCCGACAGCACCCGGATGTATCAGGGTCTGAGCCGCGGCGATCTGCGCGGCACCGTCGATCAGCTGCACAGCCTGATGATCGGGCGCGAACCGGACCTGACCGTTCTGATCGACATGGACCCCGAAGAAGGCCTGTCACGCGCCCTGTCGCGTCAGGGGGTTGAGGAACGCTTTGAAAGCTTCGGCGCAGATCTGCAAAAGCAGATGCGCGCAGGTTTTCTGTCACTGGCAGAAGAATTTGCCGACCGGTTCCGCATCATCGATGGCGCCCGCGATATGGACGCGGTGGCTGCGGATGTGCTTGCGACGGCTGAGGCCGCGCTGGCTGAGGCTTAAGCGATGGCTGAGGTTGAGCTGCCAGAACCAGACCGGGTGGACGGGGCACCACATCCCCGCGAAACCCAGCAGATTTTCGGACAGGATGCGGCCCAGGCTGAGTTCCTGCAGGCTTTTAATTCCGGTCGTTTGCATCATGGCTGGCTGATCACCGGCCCTAAAGGCATCGGCAAAGCCACGCTGGCCTGGCAGATCGCCCGGTTCCTGCTGACCCAACCGATTGAGCAGAGCGCCGGTCTTTTTGGCGCGCCCGAGCCGCCCACCAGCCTGGCGATCCCGCCCGATCATCCGGTGGAAGCCCGCATTCAGGCGATGTCAGAGCCGGGCCTGTTCCTGCTGCGGCGTGGCCCGAATGAAAAGGGTGACAAGCTGGCCGCGGACATTTTGGTCAAAGAAGTGCGCAAGCTGAAAAACTTCTTTTCGCTGTCGGCGGCGGATGGCGGACGCCGGGTGGTGATTGTTGACGCCGCGGATGAAATGAACGTCTCAGCCGCCAACGCCCTGCTGAAAGTGCTGGAAGAGCCGCCTGCAAACACCATCCTGCTGCTGGTTTGCCATCAGCCATCCCGCCTGTTGCCCACCATCCGGTCGCGCTGTCGCGAGCTGCGCCTTGCGCCCATGGGACCAGATGCGATGGCTGCGGCCCTGGCACAGGCTGAGGCGCCAGAAGTGGAAAACCCCGCCGCCCTTGCCGAGATTTCCGCCGGTTCCGTGGGAGAGGCAATCCGGCTGGTCAATCAAAACGGTCTGGCGATCTATCAGGAGTTGGTGGACCTCTATAGCTCCCTGCCGCGGCTGGACCGGTCGCGGGCGTTGAAACTGGCGGAAAGTGCTGCGGCACGCGGGGCGGAGGCCAAGCTGGACCTGCTATTTGCGTTGAATGATCTGTTGCTGGCGCGGCTGGCCCGCGCGGGGGCCCTGGGTCAGCCCCCCGCTGTTGAGGTGGCGCGCGGCGAAGCGCAATTGCTGGCGCGCCTGTCTTCGACGCCACATCAGGCCCGCGCCTGGGCCGATTTGGCCCAGGATGTCGGCGGGCGCACCCGTCATGGCCGGGCGGTCAATCTTGACCCTGCCGCACTCATCCTAGATACGGTTTTCAAGATACAGAAAACCGCCGCAGGCTAAGGCCGGCGCAGGCAAGAGACCAAGATGACCGAAACCATTCAGATCACTGACAGCCACTGCCACCTCGATTTCCCCGATTTCGATGAAGAGCGCGATCAGATCGTTGCCCGCGCTGTTGAGGCTGGCGTCACCCGTATGGTCACCATCTGCACCAAGCTGGAGGCCGAGCCGCGCGTGCGCGCCATCGCTGAGGCCTATGATCCGGTATTTTACGCCGCTGGCACCCATCCGATGTCTGCAGCAGAGGTGCCGCTGGTCTCGGTTGAGGATCTGGTCAAACTGGCCGATCACCCCAAGTTTGTTGGCATCGGCGAAAGTGGGCTGGATTATCACTACACCGCTGACAGCGCCAAGGTGCAGCAGGAGAGCCTGCTGATCCATATCGAGGCTGCACGCCGCACCAAACTGCCGCTGATCATTCACGCTCGTTCTGCAGATGAGGATATGGCCCGCATTCTGGAAGGCGAGTACCGCAACGGCGCCTATTCCTGCGTGATGCATTGCTACTGTTCCGGCCCTGAGCTGGCGAAAACCGTGTTGGATCTGGGCTTCTACCTGTCGATGTCGGGGATCGCGACCTTCCCGAAATCGCAAGAGGTGCGCGATATCTTTGCGAACGCCCCAGTGGACCGCATTCTGGTGGAAACCGACAGCCCCTATCTGGCGCCGAAACCTTTCCGCGGCAAACGCAATGAACCGGGCTATTCCATCCACACCGCACAGGTCGGGGCCGAGGTTTTTGGCATGGATTATGCGGAATTCGCCGCCCGCACGCAGGAAAACTTTGACCGGCTGTTCTGGAAAGCCGCCCGCTATGAGGCCGCTGCCTAATGGCTGAGCTGCGGTTTACCATTCTGGGCTGCGGCTCCTCCGGTGGGGTGCCGCGCATTGGCGGCATCTGGGGGGAGTGTGATCCAATGAACCCCAAAAACACCCGCCGCCGCTGTTCCATGATGGTAGAGCGCGTGACCGACGCAGGCACCACCCGGGTGCTGATCGACACCACGCCTGATATGCGCCAGCAGCTGCTGGATGCCGGCGTTGGTGAATTGGATGCGGTGCTGTGGACCCACGCCCATGCCGATCACGTGCATGGTTTGGATGACCTGCGCATGGTTGTTTTCAACATGCGCCGCCGGCTGCCGGTTTGGGCAGACGGTGATACCCAAAACGCGCTGCTGTCTCGGTTCGGCTATGCCTTTGTGCAACCCGAGGGCAGCCCCTATCCGCCCATTTTGGACATGCACACCATTGATGGCGATGTGACGATTGAGGGCGCAGGCGGTGCTATCACATTCACCCCGTTTGAAGTGAACCACGGCAGTATCGACTCGCTCGGGTTCCGTATCAAAGGGCTGGCCTACCTGCCGGATGTGGCCAAGATCCCTGACGATGCCCTGCCCCACCTGCAAGATCTGGACGTTTGGGTGCTGGATGCGCTGCGCCGCTCACCGCACCCGACGCATTTTGATCTGGCCACCGCGCTGGAGTGGATCGAAAAGATGCAACCCAAGCGCGGCATCTTGACAAATATGCACGTAGATCTTGACTATGAGACGCTGGAAGCCGAAACCGCTGACCATATCTCCGTGGCCTATGACGGTATGGTGATCACTCTGCCGGACTAAACTGGGCCGGACTAATCTGGGCCTGACTAATTTGGGCCGGACCAATCTACGCCGGACGGATCCGTGCCAGATTGAACCGCCATCGCAGAGTTAAGATCCCAGCGACACCAAAGGGCCAACACACCACCAGCGCGCCCGGCGCTGCCAAGCAAGGCCCGATCGATGCAAGATCTGTTCAACATCATTCTGCCCGTCTTTCTGGTGATCGGGATCGGCTACATTGGCACCCGACGCAATTACATCACCGGCGAACAGATCGACGGGCTGGTGAAATACACCCAAAACTTCGCCATCCCGTTCCTTTTGTTTACCGCCATCGCGCGGCTGGATCTGGGGCAGAGTTTTGACTGGCGTTTGCTCACGGCCTTTTATGTCGGCGCAGGCACCAGTTTTGCGCTGGCCGCGCTTGGCACCCGATTGATTTTCAAACGGGCTGGGCCGGATTCAGTTTCAATCGGCTTTATCGGGCTGTTTTCCAACTCGGTCCTGCTGGGGCTGGCGATAACCGAACGCGCCTATGGGGCCGAGGCTCTGGCCTCAAACTTTGCCATTGTCGCGATCCACGCGCCGTTCTGCTATTTCCTGGGCATCACCGTGATGGAGATTGTGCGCGGCCGTGGCCAGGGGATCGGGCGGTTGGTGCTGAACGTGGGCAATGCGATGTTCCGCAATGCGCTGGTCGTGGCCCTGGCGCTGGGGTTTGTGGTCAACCTGACCGGCCTTGTCATCCCGGAACCGGTGCAGGTGGCGCTGGATTTGATCGCACGCACGGCGCTGCCGGCGGCGCTCTTTGGTCTTGGTGGCGTGCTGGTACGCTACCGTCTGGATGGGGATCTGCGGGTCATTGCCTATGTGCTGGCGATGTCGCTGGTGTTGCACCCAACTATCGTGATCAGCCTTGGCACCCTACTGGATCTGGGCGATGCGGCCCTCCGCTCTGCCGTGATCACCGCGGCGATGGCGCCGGGGATCAACACCTATCTGTTTGCATCCATGTATGGCGTCGGCCAGCGGGTTGCGGCCTCATCCGTGTTGATCGGCACGGTGATCAGCATCTTCACCGTCTGGGTCTGGCTGCAACTGCTACCCTAAGCCCCGGTTTTGCCCAGCGCGTTACGCAGCCCGTCACCGATGCTTGCCAGCAGAAAGATCAACGCCGCGACGCAAACAATGCTGGGCCCTGCGGGCGTGTCAAAGATCAGCGCGCCCTGCAAACCACCAATCACCGAGGCCACGCCAATCGCTGCGGCCACCAGCGCCATCGCCTCAGGAGTGCGCACCAGCGGGCGGGCGGCAGCGGGCGGGATGATCAGAAGTGAGGCGATCAGGATCACCCCAACGACCTTGATCGCCACAGCCACCACCACCGCCAGCGCAATGGTCAAAACCAGCTGTTCACGGCGCGGATCGATGCCGCTGGCATGGGCCAGATCCGGGTTCAGCGTTGACACCAGAAGCGCCGACCAGCGCCAGGCTACAAGCGCCAGCACCAGCAAGGCACCGCCCCAGATGATCGCCAGATCCATCCGCCCCACAGCCAGAATATCGCCAAAGAGGTAGGCCATCAGATCCACCCGCACGCCTTGCAGGAAAGACACTGCCACCAGACCAAAGGCCAGCGCCGAATGGCTGAGCACCCCCAAGAGCGTATCCATACCGTAGCCGCGCCCCGAGAGCGTGGACACAGTCACCGCCATCGCCAAAGCGACGGCCAGAACACCCACAAATATTGAGATTTCAAAGCCCAGCGCCAGTGCCACCCCCAGGATCGCGGCATGGGCGGTGGCATCGCCGAAATAGGCCATACGGCGCCAGACCACAAAACAGCCCAAAGGCGCGGCGGCCAGCATGACCCCCAGACCGGCCAGTGTGGCGCGGGCCATGAAACTATCTAGAAGGGACATCAATGTGCCTCCGCATGGGGTTTTGCCAAGGATGTCACGTTTGCATCCGCTTTGGGCGTATGATCGTGGTCCTGATGCCCGCAATCATGGTCATGCAGGCAGTTGCCTTCGCTGTCGTGCGAATGATCGTGGTCATGACGATAAAGCGCCAGCGCCCCGCCCGTGCCAGAGCCGAACAAGGCCCGGTATTCCGGGGCGGAGGCGACGATTTCAGGCGCCCCGTGGCAGCAGACATGGCCGTTCAGGCAGACCACCCGATCGCTGGCTGCCATCACCACATGCAATTCATGGCTGACCATCAGAACGGCGCAGCCTTTGGCCTGCCGTATCTCTTCGATCTGGCGATAGAAGGCGGCAGAGCCCGGCTGGTCCAACCCTTGTGTGGCTTCATCCAGGATCAGCAGATCCGGATCTTCCAGCATCGCGCGGGCCAGCAGCACCCGCTGAAACTGTCCCCCCGACAGCCGCGCCATCTGGCGATCGGCAAGATCCGGCACCCCGGCCTGTTCCAAAACCTCAAGCGCCTGGGCGCGCGGCAAGCGACGCGGCAGGCCCAGAAAACGCGCAACAGTGATCGGCAATGTCGGATCGATCTGCAGTTTCTGCGGCACATAGCCGATGCGCAGGCCCGGCTTGCGTTTGACCGCCCCGGCCGAAGGCTTCAGCGCGCCAATCACGGTTTTCATCAACGTCGACTTGCCAGAACCGTTGGGCCCAACAACTGTGACAATCTCCCCCCGGTCGATGTGGAAGTCCACGCCGGTCAGGGCCACCGTAGCACCCTGATGCACGGAAGCGTCTGCGATCTCTACGAGGCGCTCCATTATGCTTGTCCTGATGCTGGCCCGGCGTCCACACAAGTGGGGCACAGCCCTTCCAGCTCCACCACGGTTTGCTCAATCTGAAAACCTGCTGCCGCGGCGGCCCTGCCCAGATCCCCTTTGGTGGGGCTGGTGTCCGCCTCAGCGACCTTATTGCACGACCGGCAGATCAGAAACGCTGGCGTGTGCGTGGCGCCGGGATGAGAACAGGCAACAAAGGCATTCAGTCGCTCGACCTTATGGGCGAAGCCGTTTTTGACCAGAAAATCAAGCGCCCGGTAGGCCACGGGGGGCTGTGATCCCAGCCCCTCCTCCCGCAGGATGTCGAGGATTTCATAGGCCCCCATCGCGCGATGCTCCGCCAGGAGGATTTCGGCCACGCGCTGACGCACGGGGGTCAGTTTCAACCGCTCAGCCGCGCAATAATCGACCAATGCCGCCACACCGTCTGACACGCAATGGGCGTGATCGTGCTGTTCAAAACCTTTGGACGATCCTTGGTCAGAACCGGGCTGTGACATGTCGGTGCTCATGGCTGCTCCTTTACGGGTTAAGAGGGCTTGTAATGTTATGTTATACATTCTACAAGCCCCCGCAAAGTGATGTTATACAATAACAGCGAGACCACTATGCTGCGCAATTCCCTGCCCCTCTCTCTTTCCTCAGCCGCCCTTCTGACGGCAACCACTGCACTGGCTGATGTGCCGCGTGTGATGACAGACATTGCCCCTGTTCATGCGCTGGTGGCGCAGGTGATGGGCGATCTTGGCGCGCCTGATTTGCTGGTGGATCCCGGCTCCTCGCCGCACTCCTATGCGATGCGTCCGTCGCAGGCGCGTGCCCTGGAGAAAGCAGATCTGGTGTTTTGGATCGGTGAGCCGCTGACCCCCTGGCTGGAAGGTCCGCTGGAAACGCTGGCGGCCAAGGCAGAAACGCTGGAGCTGCTGGAAGCGCCCGGCACCATCCAGTTCAATTTCCGTGAAGCCGTTGTCTTTGCACCGGCCGAAGGTGAGGAGCATGAGGATCATCACGACGAACATGGTCACGATGAACATGCAGAACACGATGATCATGCTGAAGGAGATCACGCAGAACATGACGACCATCATGATGAGCATGATGACGACCACGCGCATAAAGATCATGACGCGCATGAACACGAAGAGCACGGTCATGAAGACGAGCATGCTCACGAAGAAGAACATGCTGATGAGAAACACGATGATCACGGCCACGACGATCATGATGAGCACAAAGATCATGACGACCATCAAGAAGAGCATGCCGGTCACGATGATCACCACGACCATGGCCACGATCACGACGGGCTGGATCCCCATGCCTGGCTGGACCCGGAAAACGGCCGGATTTGGCTGGGTGTCATTGCCGATCAGCTGAGCGCGCTTGACCCGGAAAATGCCGAAACCTACCGCGCCAACGCAGCCGCCGGGCAGGAGGAACTGGCCCAGCTGATTGGCGAGATTGAAGCCAAGCTGGAACCGCTGGACGGGCAGCGTTTTGTGGTGTTCCACGATGCCTACCAGTATTTCGAAAACCGCTTCCACCTAAAAGCGCTTGGGGCAATCAGCCTCGGCGATGCTGCGGATCCCAGCCCGGCCCGGATTGCGGAAATCCAAGCGGCAGTGCGTGACAGCAGCATCACCTGCGTCTTCTCGGAGCCGCAGTACGATCCGCGCCTGATCCGCACCGTTTTTGAAGGTGTTGACGTCAACACCGCTGAACTGGACCCGCTGGGCCTGTCCCAGCCTGAAGGTGCAGCACTGTACCCCGGGCTGATCCGTGGCCTTGCCGAGGCTGTTGCGGACTGCCTGAAGTAATCCCGCATCCCCTTTGCAGGACCAAAACGCCCGCCTTCCCCCGGCGGGCGTCTTTTTGCCGAAACACGAATTTGTGCCGTAGAGCTTTGGAAAAGAACGGCCTAGAGTAGGGTCACTGACTTTGATTTGACCTCAGAAACACGGTTGCTGCCCCCGTGATGATTAATTTTCCAAAGCGTCCGCGCCTTGCTGCGTTGGCCCTGCTGCGTCGACCGCTGGCGACGCTGGCGTTTTGCCTGTTCAGTACGGCGGCTTGGGCGGTGGAACCCGTTCAGTTTTCAATGGCGGACGGCAGCGAAGAGGGTCTGGCCAGCAAGCTGCGATCAGGCTCCCTTCTGCGGCAAACCGAACAGGAAGCGGACCCAACGCCTCTGGATTTCTTTGCTGCTGCCCTTGCCGATTACCGTCGCCTGACTGAGGTGCTCTATGCCAACGGCTACTATTCGGGCGCGATCAATATTCGCATCGATGGCCGTGAGGCGGCGCTGATCCCAGCCACCTCCCCCCCGCGCGACATCACTGAGATCACGGTGCGTGTCGATCCCGGCAAACCCTTTCGTTTTGGCGCTGCAGAACTGTCGCCGCTGCCCGCCAGGGCAACCCTGCCCGAGGCTTTTCGCAGTGGTAAACGCGCCCGGGCCGAGGTTGTGCTTGGCGCCGCTGTCAGCGCGCAGAACGCCTGGCGGGATGCCGGACATGCCAAGGTGGAGATCACGCGCGAAGATCTGATTGCCGATCACGCGGCCCAGCGCCTTGATGCGCGCATTCGTCTGGCCCCCGGTCCTGAGGTCAGCTTTGGCAACTTGATCCTCACCAATGAAAGCAAGGTGCGCAGCGACCGGATCATCGATATCGCAGGCCTGCCAAATGGCGCACGTTATTCCCCCGCCGATATCGAACAAGCCGCCAACCGGCTGCGCCGCACCGGGGCGTTTCGGTCTGTTGCCCTGAGTGAGGCAGAAACCCTACGGGACGGGGATGTGCTGGACGTGAACGCAGCCGTTGTGGATGCCCTGCCGCGCCGCTTCGGCGCCGGTGTTGAAGTGTCCAACCAGGAAGGCCTCCGGCTGAGCGGTTTCTGGCTGCATCGCAATTTCCTGGGCGGGGCGGAACGGTTTTTTGTGGAGGGTGAGGTGCGCGACATCGGCGCCAACACCAGCCGGACCGATGTAGCCCTTGGCGTGCGGCTGGAACGGCCTGCCAGTTTCGGGGCCGACACAACCGCATTTCTGCGCGGTGATCTGCTGTTTGAACAAGAACCGCTTTACGATCTGGAAACGATTGAGGTGGGCCTTGGCGCCAACCGTATTTTGACAGACCACCTGACCGGTGAAATCGAACTGGCCTTTGGCTACGGGCGATCTGATGACAGTTTTGGCCGGCGTGAGTTCAGCCTGTTTTCCACCCCGATGGATCTGGAGTGGGATCACCGAGACTCGGATCTGGATCCGCAGCGTGGCCATTTCGTCAAGGCAGGACTGACGCCCTACCTTGGCCTCTCGGGCACGGAAAGCGGCGCGCAGTTTACCCTGGATGGCCGGATCTACCGCCCGCTGGTCGCAGATCGCATCGTGGCGGCAGCACGATTGCAATTTGGCTCGGTCAGTGGCTCCAGCCTGTCGGGCACGGCGCCGAACTTCCTGTTTCAATCCGGTGGCGGTGGCACGGTGCGGGGGCAACCCTACCAGTCCCTTGGCGTAGATAACGGTGGCACCACGTCAGGCGGGCGCAGTTTCCTTGGCCTGTCGGGTGAGCTGCGCGGCAAGGTCCGCGGCAACATCAGCCTCGTCGGGTTTGCTGATGCGGGTTACATCGGGGCCGAGAGTTTTTATGACGGCACCGGCGAATGGCATGCGGGCGCGGGTCTGGGCCTGCGCTATGACACGGCGGTTGGCCCGATCAGACTGGATGTGGCGACGCCCGTGTCCGGCAGCACCGGCGACGGGGTGCAGGTTTACATCGGTATCGGGCAGGCCTTCTGATGCGGTATGTACTGATCCCCCTCTTGGCCGCGACCACGCTGGTGCCGCTGCCGACCAGCGCGCAGGAAGATGACCGCGGTTATCTGGAAGCGCTGCTGGAAGAAACCCTGTCCGACGCCGGGCGTGAGATTGACATTATCGGCTTTGAAGGGGCGCTGTCCTCTGTCGCCAGTATTGAGCGGCTGACCATTGCGGACGATCAGGGGATTTGGATCACCCTCGAAGAGGTGGAACTTGACTGGAAACGCAGCGCCCTGCTGCGGGGCCGGCTGGAGGTCAATAAGCTGAGTGCCAAAACGCTGGACCTCAGCCGGTTGCCAGACATTCCCAGCGACGGCCCAACACCCGAGGCACAGGGGTTCGCCCTGCCGGAATTGCCGGTCTCTGTCGATATTGCCGAATTGGCCATCAACCGCGCCGCCTTGGGGGAACCGGTTCTGGGCCAAGCGATTGAGTTGAGCCTTTCGGGTGCGATGAACCTGGCCGATGGGGCGGGCAGCACCAGCCTGGATATCCGCCGGCAAGACGGCATCACGGGTGAGATCATCCTCACCGCGAACTACATCAATGGGGCCCGCGAAGCGGCGATTGATCTGCTGCTGCAGGAGGACGCCAATGGCCTGCTGGCCAGCAAACTGAACCTGCCCGGCACGCCACCTGTGACCCTGCGGCTGTCAGGGGCTGGTCCGATGACCAACTTCTCAGCCAGCACCACGCTCAGCAGCGATGGGGCCGAACGGTTAAGCGGAGACTTTAGTCTGGGCCTTGATCCGGTTGCCCCGGAGCGGCAGGTCTTTAGCGCAGATCTGGGGGGGGATCTGACGCCGCTTTTTGCACCTGAATATCGTGATTTCTTCGGCACTGACTTGTCGCTTACCGCCAATGGCTATGCCCTGAAGGATGTGGTGGCCCTGGAAAACATGGCGCTGACCAGCAAGGCGCTGTCCGTTCAGGGTCAAGTCACGCTGCAAGACGGTTGGCCCAGCCTGATTGCTGTCGAAGGCCAGCTGGGTCATGGCAACGGGCGACCTGTGCTGCTGCCTGTTGCAGGGGCTGGCACCCGGATTGGCAGCGCCCTGTTCCAGCTGACCCATGATGAGGCGATCAGCCCGGACTGGACCCTGGCCGCCAGCCTGACCGATTTTCAAAGCCCGGATCTACGCCTGCCCGAAACGCAACTGCGGGGCAGCGGCCAGATCATCGGCACCCGGATCGAAGGTGCTGTGGATTTCAGCGCAAAGGGTCTGGAGGTCGCAGCCGCCGATCTGGCCCGCGCGCTCGGCAAGGATCTGAGCGGCGCCACCACCTTTTCCGTGGGCCAGAATGAAGCGCTGCACCTCAAGGGGCTGGACCTCAGGGGCGAAGACTACAGCCTGACCGGCGATCTGACCCTGTCTTCGCAGGCAGATGACGGCTGGTCTATTCTACCCGACGTGCAGCTGGCCGCGCAGGATCTCAGCCGGTTTGCAGGATTGGCGGCGCAACCGCTGTCTGGCGCCGCAGATCTGGCCATTGCGGGGCGTGTCAGCCCGCTGGCGGGCAGTTTCGCGCTGCAGTTTGACGGCGGCACCACCGATCTGGCATTGGCGCAGCCGCTGCTTGATCCGCTACTGAAAGGGCGGGCCGATCTGCATCTGGGGGCTGCGCGGGACAAGACGGGGATCACGCTGGATCCGCTGCAGATCACCGCGCCCGAGATGTCGCTCACTGGCCGCGCCTCCCTGAAATCCCTTGGCAGCAGCGCCGAGCTTAGCGCCCGACTGCGCGATCTCAGCCTGTTGCAATCAGGTCTGACAGGGCCAGCCACGGCAGAGCTGACAGCCGAACAGCTGACGGCGGACAATTGGCAGGTTACGGCAGCGTTGAATGGCCCGGAACAGGCCAGCCTGCGCACGGATGTGACGCTGCAGCGCCCCATGGGGGACAATCCCGCCGTCACCGGCACTGCCGCCGTGCAATTGCCGGATCTGGCCCCCTATGCGCAGCTTGCCAGCCTGCCCATCCCGCTCACCGGTGGCATGTCGTTGGAACTGACCGGCCGTGGTGAACCGCTGCAGCAGGTGTTTGATATCAGCGCGACCGCCAAAAGCCGCGACATTGCCATCGGCAACAGCATCGCGGACGCTTTGATGGCGGGGCAGACCACGCTGCAACTGGCAGCCGAGAAGTCAGCGACCAGCCCGATTTTGCTGCGCCAGCTTGATCTGCAGGGTCAGGAGGTCACCGCCAGCCTCAGCGGCAGCGGAGGGTTTGACAATGCGGATGTGCGTTACACCGCCCGACTACGTGATATGGCGCTGCTGGGGGCTGGCATTTCAGGGGCGCTTAGCGCCGAAGGCCGGGCCCGGATGGAAGGCCGCGATTGGCGCATCAACAGCCAATTGGGCGGCCCCGCAGGTGCGGCGCTGCAAACGCAGGGCACGCTGGCGCAGGATTTCAGCCGCGCCGACCTCAGTGTCACCGGGGCGGTGCCCCTGAGCCTTGCCAACCCGCTGATCCAACCCCGCAGCCTGCAGGGACAGGCCAATCTGGATCTACGTCTGGCCAGCCCATTGGGGCTGGGGGCGGTGACGGGCCAGATCCGCACCGCCGGGGCGCAACTGGCACTGCCGACGTTGAAACAGGCGCTGGAAGATATTTCGGGCAGCGTCACCCTGAGCGGCGGGCGCGCCGCGTTGGATCTGACCGCGCGACCGGCAGCCGGGGGCGATCTGCGCCTGTCCGGTCCGGTGTCGCTGGACGCAGCTGTGAACGCTGACCTGTCGCTGGCCCTGCGCAATATCGTTCTGGAAGATCCCAGCCTTTACAGCACCAGCCTTTCGGGCGATCTGGCTGTGAACGGTCCCTTGCTAAGCGGTGGGGCGCGGATCAGCGGCGGGATGGAGCTGGGCCAGACTGAGCTGCGCATCGCGGCCAACTCTGCCCCGCGGTTTGCCAGCCTACCCGGGTTGAAACACCGCAATGAACCTGCCGAAGTGCGGCGGGTGCGCCGTTGGGCTGGTTTGATTGAAACGGAAAGGGCCGCGGTGGGACCCGCCTATGGGCTTGACCTGACCATTTCCGCACCGGCACGGGTCTTTGTGCGCGGCCGTGGGCTGGACGCTGAACTGGGTGGCAGCCTGCGGGTGGGCGGCACCAGCCATCAGGTGATCCCGGAGGGCCAGTTTGATCTGATCCGTGGCCGGATGGACCTATTGGGCAACCGGTTGAACCTGACCGAGGGGCTGATCCAGCTGCAGGGTGCCTTTGACCCGTTCCTGCGGTTTGTCGCTGAAACCACCACCGATGCGGTCACGGCTGAAATCACCATTGAGGGCCCGGCCAGCGCCCCTGTGCTGCGCTTCACCTCAACACCTGATCTGCCCGAAGATGAGGTGCTGTCGCTGCTGCTCTTTGGTCGTGACCTCAGCACAATTTCACCGTTGCAAGCGGTGCGTCTGGCCGCTGCCATCGCGACGCTTTCGGGCAATGGGGGCAACCTGACCGGGGGCCTGCGTCAGGGGCTGGCGCTGGATGATCTGGATGTCACCACTGATGAAGACGGCGCGACGCAGGCGCGGATCGGCAAATACATCAGTGACAATATCTATACCGAGATCACCGCCGATACCGATGGCAACAACCGGATTGACCTGAACCTGCAGCTAAGCCCCAGCGTGACCGCCCGGGGCCGTCTGAACTCGGACGGGGAAACAGGTCTTGGCCTGTTTATTGAGCGGGACTATTGACCAACACCCCGCAGCTATTCCCCCGCGTACCGATGGAACCGGTTGCAATCATTGCGTTATGCGGGTTGAGTGCGGTGAGCGTGCTTGCCTGCGCCCCCGCAGGTCCGGCCCAACATCGCACCAACCCCAGGTAACACCAGTCAAAGACGCAGCATGTCCCGCCCTTCCAAACATCGCCATTTGTTTCCCAAACAGGGTCTGGACCATCTGATCCTGATCCTCGGCAGCCTGTTCATGCTGGGCCCACTGGCTGTGGTGCTGCTTGGCTCCCTCAACACGGCAGGTGATCCGCTGGCGGCCTATCGGCGGATCCTGTTGACCCCGGACCTCTTTGGCAATGGCGTCAATGCCACCGATATGATGATCAACTCCTTCATCGTTGCGGGCGGTATCGCGGGGCTGAAAACGCTGGTCTCCATTCTGGCAGCGTTTGCTCTGGTCTGTTTCAATCTGCGGCACCGCGATCTGATCTTTGGCCTGATCCTTCTGCCACTGTTTTTCCCGATTGAGACCCGGATCCTGCCGACCTTTCTGGTGACCAGTCAGATGGGGTTGGTAAACTCCTACGGTGGGATGATCCTGCCGGTGGTCGCCTCGGGGTTGGGGGTGCTGATCTTCCGCCAGAGCCTCAGCCAGATCCCGGCGGAGCTGATGGAGGCCGCGCGCCTCGATGGGGCGGGGCCGCTGCGCTACCTCTTTGACATTCTGCTGCCGGTGTCCCTGCCGATGATCGCGGCGCTGTTTACCATTCTGTTTGTGCTGGGCTGGAACCAATACCTCTGGCCGCTGATGGTCGCGACCACCAGCGAAGAGCACTACACGCTGGTGCGCGGGATTGAACGGGTTGGTGCCGGATCCAGTTCGGGCCGGGCCTTTGCGATGCTGGCGATGCTGCCCCCGCTGGTGCTGATGCTGTTCACCCAGCGCTGGATCACCCGCGGGCTGACCCTCAGCTGGAAGTAACCGCGCCGGCAAGCTGGCGGACCAGACCCGGGAAGGCCTGATAGTGTTCAAACCGCGCGACCTTGGGCAGATGCAGACCATGAGGATCATGCAAGGCACAGCGCATCCCGGCGGCCTGTGCGGCGGCGACGCCGACCTCACTATCCTCCACCACCAAAGAGGCTTCGGGCCGGGCACCCATTGCCTGCGCCGCATGCAGAAACAGATCCGGGTCAGGTTTCCAGCTTTGGATGTCATAGGCGCTGTAGATCCGCCCGCCAAAGAACGGCGCAAGCCCCGTGATTTCCAGCGCGGCGCGGATCTTGGCCTGTGGCCCGCTCGATGCGATGCAAAGCGGCACGTCAAGCTGCGCCAACGCCTCATGCACGCCGGGAAAGGCGGCCAGCGATTGGTAAAACAGCCGCTTCACCTCAGCCCTGTAACGTTCCGCAAACCCTTCGGGCAGCGGGGCGCCAATCATCTGTTCCAGCTCTGCCAGAATGGTGGAAAACCGACGGCCACGAAAACGCGCCACCATCTCATCCTCGGTGAGGGGTAGCTGCGGCAGCAGGGTAAGATAGGCCCTGTTGCACAGCGTTTCACTGTCCACCAGCGTGCCATCCATATCAAATATAATGCAATCAAACATGGCCGTAGGTTAGGCATTGGGCGCCCCCGCAACAAGGCTGCAAGGGTGACCACCCTGCCCTTTTGCCCCTCTTGAATTTTGTCGCGACTCGCGCATTTTATAAGAACAAAGAGGAAACATATGTCTGCCGATTTCACCGCTGTTTACCCGCTGAAACGCGGCCGCGCCCATGAGGTTTGCGGCCCCGGCGCGACGTATTTTGCCGCAAGCTGCTGTAATTCAAGCCCGAAACCTTCGATGTGGATCCTACCGGACTGGTCCCATGAGGCGCTGAACCCTGTCGGGCTGGCGCAATACTGTGATCCCACCCGAATCCTGCTGGCCAAGGCCAAGACCCAAGTGGATCTTCTGGCCGCCGCCGAAGAGGCGCTGCGTTCGGGCGCGATGGGATTGGTGATCTGTGAGATTTATGAACCGCTGAGCCTGACCCACGGCAGGCGATTGCAACTGGCGGCCGAAGCCGGGCGCACAACCGGGTTGATCGTGATGCCTGAGGGCATGGGCAGCAACGCGGCCGAAACGCGCTGGCATTGCACGCCCCTGTCTGGGAAAGCCGCCTCTGGCAGCGCGGGAAACCCGCTGCAAAGCGGGCCTGAAAAGGGACTCGACTCGACTCGGCAACGCTGGGATATTATCAAGAACAAATCAGGAACATTGGCAAGCTGGGTCACCGATTGGGATGCAACGTCGCACCGTGTCATTGTGGTTTCCAAGACTGGCGAGCGATCGCGCGCTGCGTCAGCACCCCTTGGGCTGCGCGCAGACCACGGCTGAGCCGCCCTTTGCCCTGACCTTACGCGAAAGCAACACGGAACGGCTCTATTGTCTTAGCGGGCAGGCCCAGCATCTGGGGCTGATGCAGGGCATGACCCTGTCTGATGCCCGTGCTCTGCGTCCCGATCTGATCACCCGCCCCGCCACACCCGAGCTGGACCAGCAGTTCCTGCGGGCGCTGGCCCGTTGGGCGGGGCGCTACTGCCCTTGGGTCGGTGTGGAGGGGCGCGACGGGCTGGTGCTGGATGTCAGCGGCTCCACCCATCTGTTTGGCGGCGAGAGTGAGATGCTGGCCGATATGCGGATGCGGCTGACCCGTGCGGGTATCGCCGCCCGGATCGGACTGGCCGACAGCCGTGGCGCCGCTTGGGCGCTGGCACATTTTGACGAAGGGGTGGCTGCGCCCGGCGATCCCCTGCCCACCCTGCGACCGCTGCCGGTGGCGGCGCTGCGGCTGGATGGACCGACCTGCGTGGCGCTGGAACGGCTGGGGCTGCGCACCATCGGCGATCTGCACGACACGCCGCGTGCGCCGCTGAGCCGCCGTTTTGGCAACGGGGTGCTGATGCGCCTGGATCAGGCGCTGGGGGTGCAGGGCGAACCGCTGACCCCGCTGCCGGACCCACCGCGCTACGGTGTGCGGCTGACCCTGCCCGAGCCCATTGGCCTCAGCGCGGATGTGATGGCGGGGCTGGCCCGGCTTCTGGACGGACTGTGTGACAGGCTGCGTGCGCAGGATATGGGCGCGCGGGTGTTGCAGCTGACCCTGCGGCGGGTGGATCAGGCCAGCCAGCAGGTTGAGCTGCGGCTGGCCCGTGCAATGAACGACCCCGCTGTGATCCTGCCGCTGTTTGAGCGCGGCGTCAGCGCGGTTGAGGCCGGTTATGGCATCGACCAGTTGCGCCTTGGCGCCCCACGCGTCGAGGCGCTGCCCCCCGCCCAGATCCAAAGCGCCATCCGTCAGAGCGAAGAGGAAGGCGTGGCCAGTCTGATCACCAAACTGGGCACCCGGATTGGGCTGGAAAATGTGCAGCGGTTCCTGCCCGCCGACAGCCATATCCCCGAACGCGCCCATATCCTGGCCGCCGCCGCCTTTAGTGAGCCGGCCGAAAAATGGCCCCGCCCTGCCGCCCTGCCACCGCGCCCCCTGCGCCTGTTTGCACCAGAACCGATTGGCGGCCGTGCCACCGGACCGGGGCGCGAACCGCCACCCCAGTTTCGCTGGCGGGGCATGCGGTTGGAACGGGTGCATGTGGAAGGGCCGGAACGGCTGACGCCGGAATGGTGGCTGCCCTCTGAGGCCTGGCAAAATGGCGTGCGTGATTACTGGCGGGTGGAAACCCGGCAGGGCCGCCGGCTGTGGATGTATCACACACCGCAGAACCCCGGCTGGTTTGTGCAGGGGGAGTTTGCATGACCGCCCCCGCCGCCGCGAATACAGCAGACCGCCAGACCACCCGCGCCCTGCCGGTGCCGCCCTATGCGGAACTAGCGGTGACCTCAAACTTCACCTTCCTCACCGGTGCCTCCCACCCCGAGGAGCTGGTCACCCGCGCCGCCGGACTGGGGCTGGAGGCAATTGCCGTCACCGACCGCAACTCACTGGCCGGTGTGGTGCGGGCCTGGTCGGCACTGAAAGAGTTGAAGCGGGCACAGGAAGAGGCACAGCAACAAGAGGCGATCCAGATCCGCTCGGAACATCGGGTGGATCAGTGTTCCCGTCAGGAAATCGGTCCACGCAACCCGATCCCAGTCCCGGTGCAGGACGCCCCCGCCCTGCCGCGTCTGATTGTCGGCAGCCGTCTGGTGCTGCGCGACTGCATCCTTGACTGGATCGCCCTGCCCCGCAGCCTGCCCGCCTATGGTCGCCTGTCACGGCTGCTGACGCTGGGCAAACGGCGGGCGGAGAAGGGCGAGTGTCATCTGGATCTGGAGGATGTGCTGGCCGCGGGGGAAGATATGATCTTCATCGCCCTGCCGCCCAAAGATCAGCCGCTTGCGCAGGCCAGCCGGCCCCTGAAACAGATGGCGCGGCAGTTTCCCGGCCATGTCTATCTGGGGGCTGCGCCGCGCTATGATGGCAGTGATCAGATGTGGTTTGACCGCTGCGCCCGGCTGGCCCACCACTGCGCCACACCGATGGTGGCGGTGGGCGATGTGCTGATGCACCACGGGTCGCGGCGGCAGCTGGCCGATGTACTGACCTGCATGCGCGAGCATATCACCATTGATGAGATCGGCACCCGCGCCCTGCCCAACGGCGAACGCCGTCTGAAAGGGGCCGCTGATATGGCCCGCCTCTACCGCCGCCACCCCGCCGCCATCCGCCGCGCGGTGGAGATTGCCAACCGCTGCACCTTTGATCTGAGCGAACTGTCCTACAGCTACCCCGATGAGGTCAGCGACAGTGGTGAGGCGCCACAGGACCGGCTGGCGCGGCTGGCCACAGAAGGGTTGCAACGGCGCTACCCCACGGGGGTGCCGGATCATGTGACCGCCTTGAAAGACAAAGAGCTGCGCATGGTCGGCAAGCTGGGATTTGCCGCCTATTTCCTGACCGTGCACGATATCGTCGCCTATGCCCGCAGCCTTGATATCCTTTGTCAGGGGCGCGGGTCTGCGGCGAACTCGGTCCTGTGTTACGCGCTGGGGATCACCGATGTGGGGCCGGACACAATCACCATGGTGTTTGAGCGGTTCATCTCGGAACACCGCGGGGAACCGCCGGATATTGACGTCGATTTCGAACATGAACGGCGCGAAGAGGTGATCCAGCACATCTATGAAAAATACGGCCGCGAACGGGCGGGGCTCTGCGCGACGGTGATCCACTTCCGTTCCCGCGCGGCGATCCGTGAGGTGGGCAAGGTCATGGGGCTCAGCCAGGATGTGACCGCTGGGTTGTCCAGTCAGATCTGGGGCATGTCCGGCAAGGGGCCGGATCCGGACCGAATGCAGGAACTGGGGCTGGATCTACAGGACCTGCGCCTGCGCCAGACCGTGCGGCTGATCGGCGAGGTGATCGGTTTCCCGCGCCACCTCAGCCAGCATGTCGGCGGTTTTGTCATCACCCGGGGCCGGCTGGACGAGCTGTGCCCGATCGAAAACGCCGCGATGGAGGATCGCACCTGTATCGAGTGGGACAAGGATGACATTGACGCGCTGGGGATCCTGAAAATCGACGTCCTGAGCCTGGGCATGCTGACCTGTATCCGCAAAAGTTTCGATTTGCTGCGCAGTCATGAAGGTCAGGAACTTGCAATAGCCTCGGTCCCGCAGGAGGATCCGGCGACCTATGACATGCTGTGCATTGCCGATGCCATCGGGGTGTTTCAGGTCGAAAGCCGGGCGCAGATGAACTTCCTGCCCCGGATGCGGCCGCGCACCTTCTATGATCTGGTGATTGAGGTGGCGATTGTGCGCCCCGGCCCGATCCAGGGCGATATGGTCCACCCCTATATCAACCGCCGTCAGGGGCGCGAGCAGGTCAGCTTCCCGTCTGAGGCCCTGCGCGAAGTTCTGGGCAAAACCCTTGGCGTGCCGCTGTTTCAGGAACAGGCGATGCAGATTGCCGTAGTGGCGGCTGGTTTCACCGCCGAAGAGGCCGACCGGTTGCGCCGCTCGCTGGCCACCTTCCGGCGGATGGGCACCATCGGCACCTTCCGCGATCGCTTTGTGAACGGCATGCTGGAACGTGGCTATGAGGAGGCTTTTGCCCTGCAGTGTTTCGGCCAGATCGAAGGGTTTGGCGAATACGGTTTCCCCGAAAGCCACGCCGCCGCCTTTGCCATGCTGGCCTATGTCTCTGCCTGGCTGAAACGCCACCACCCGGCGATCTTTGCCTGCGCCCTGCTGAATTCCCAGCCGATGGGGTTTTACGCCCCGGCCCAGATCGTGCGGGACGCGCGGGAACACCAGATTGAGGTGCGCCCGATCTGCGTCAACAATTCCGATTGGGACAATACGTTGGAACGCCGCCCCGATGGCGCGCTGGCTTTGCGGCTGGGATTCCGCCAGATCAAAGGCCTGAAAGAAGAGGATGCCGGCTGGATTGTCGCCGCCCGCGGCAATGGCTACCCCGATCCCCAGAGTCTGTGGCTGCGCGCCGGCATCAAACCCGCCACCCTGGAACGTCTGGCTGAGGCCGATGGCTTTGCCGCGATGGGCCTCAACCGCCGCGATGCGCTGTGGCAGGTGAAAACCATCCGCTCGCCCGCGCCGCTGCCGCTGTTCAACGATCCCTTCGATGGGGAGGGCATCGTGGAGCCACATGTGGAGCTGCCGCAGATGCATCTGGGCGAGGAAGTGGTGGAGGATTACGTCACCACCCGCCTCAGCCTCAAGGCCCACCCGATGGAGCTGATCCGCCCCGATCTGCCCGGCCTGACGCTGCATTCCGACCTGCATCGCGCGCCTTTGGGCAAATGCACCGTCTGTGGGCTGGTCATCACCCGGCAACGGCCCGGCACAGCCTCTGGCGTGATTTTCCTGACGTTGGAGGATGAAACAGGCGTCAGCAACGTGATTGTCTGGCCCAAGATGTATGAACAGTTTCGCGCCGTTGTCATGGGCGGGCGATTGCTGCGGGTTAGCGGGCATTTGCAGCGCGAAGGCATTGTGACCCATCTGATTGCCCATCACATCAGCGATGAATCGCACCGGCTGACCGCGCTTGGCCATCCGCTGGCGCCCGACATTGGCGAAACACTGCCTCAGGCGGATGATGCGCCACGCCCCCCACGCCGCAGCGCAGGCAAACCGCCAAGGTCCGGGGCCAGGCACCCACGGGAACAGGCGAAACGACTGTTCCCCAGCCGTGATTTCCATTGAAGCCTTGGCTGGATCAAGCCGCCTGCAGATAAGCGGTCACATGCGCCTTGGCCTGTTTCACGGCCTCAGGCAGCGGCTTCCCCACGGCCAGCCCACAGGCAATGGCCGCCGCCAGGGTGCAGCCGGTGCCACGGCGGGTGCCGGGTAGCCGAGGGGCCGTGAAGGTCGTGACCTGATCCGCGATGACCAGACGATCCACCGCCTCTGCCCCGATGTCATGCCCCCCTTTGACAAGCACCGCATCCGCACCGGCCTGCAACAGGGCCGCAACCGGATCATCGGCGCCCAGACCCTCCCCCAGACGGGCCAGTTCCGGCAAATTCGGCGTCACCAGATCCACCTGCGGCAACAATTCGGTCAGGGCCGCAAGCCCCGCCGCATCCAGAAGCGCCTTGCCGGAGGAGGATGCGATCACCGGATCCAGCACCACCGGCACCCCCGGGGGCAGATCAGCGTGCAACGCCTCAGCTACGGCCCGCACCACGGCGGCATTGCCCAACATGCCGATTTTCACCGCTCTCACAGCCCCCTGCTGAAATGCCGCCCGGATCTGCGCCTGCACCAGTTCTGCCGCGCAGATGTCCGCGCGCAAAACGGCCCCGTCGGTCTGTGCCGTCACCGCAGTGACCGCCACCCGCGCAGCAATGTTGAATGCTGCTGCCGTGGCAAAATCGCGCAACAGACCGGCCCCGCCAGAACTGTCCATGCCACCGATCATCAAAACAGCCATCACCCGTCCCCCGCCGCCAGAAGCACCAGATCCCGGTGCCCTGCCGCCGCCAGTTGATCCGCCGCCGCCCAGGCACGCAGCCCGCTGCGACAGGCCAAAACAGTGCGGCCCGAAATCTTGGGCAAGCTGGTCAGATCCGTCGCCGGGACACGGGTGGCCTGTGGCAGGGCAAGAGCGGCCTCCTCCGCTGGGCGCAACTCAATCACCCGATCCTGCAGTGCAACCTGCGAAGTGGCGACAAAACCATGCCCCGCAACCTCCTCCGCGCCATCGAACCGGAAGGAGGATACCCGCCAATTGGCCAGATCCACCTGCATCATCTGCCCAAGCGGGCTGGGCGCCAATCCCAGAAGACAGGACAAAGCCATCTGCGCCTGCAGCGCCCCCAGGGTGGCAACCACCGGGCCTAGAACCCCGGCCTCGGCGCAGGTCTGGCGGTCGGTAGGCAGATCCGGAAACACCGCGCGATACGACGGAGCGCCACCGCAAAATCCGCCGACATAGCCGCTGCGCCCCAGCACTGACGCTGAAATCAGCGGCACAGCCAGATCGCGGCAGGCATCAGACAGAACATAGGTCGCCGCAAAGCTGTCTGCCGCGTCCAGCACCAGATCGATGCCCTTTAACGCGCCAACCACAGATGCCGCATCCAATCGGACCATCTGGGTGGAGGCAGAAACCTCAGGATTCAGAGCCATCGCCATCTGCGCGGCCAGAACGGCCTTGCTGCGGCCGATATCTGACTGACGAAACAGGGTCTGGCGGTGTAGGTTGCTTTCCTCAACCCTGTCGGGATCCATCAGGTGTAGATGTCCCACTCCGGCTCCCGCCAAGGCTGGGATCACCGTGGCGCCAAGGCCACCACAGCCCACAACCAAAACCCGTGCCGCCCGCAGGCGGCGCTGCCCGGCCGGGCCGACCTCAGCCAATTGTTCCTGCCGGGCGTAGCGGTTCATCGCGTGGCCTCCAGCCACTTGCGGGTGCGCGCCTCGGGGTCCTCAGCCAACAAGATATCGGTGACAACCGCAGCACTGTCTGCCCCTGCCTCAAAGACACCGGGCAGCCGTTCCGGTGTCAGCCCTCCGATAGCCACCAAAGGCAGGTCGCCAACCCGCGCCTTCCAGCGCTTTAGCTTCTGCAAACCCTGCGGGGCCCAGGGCATTTTCTTGAGCTTGGTTTCATAGACTGGGCCCAAGGCCACATAGGACGGATCATGGCTGAGCGCGCGGTCCAACTCGGCCTCATCATGGGTTGAGAGGCCAAAGCGCACGCCCTTCTGGCGCAACGCCGCGATATCGGCGGTGTCCAGATCCTCCTGCCCCAGATGCACAAAGGTACAGTTCAGCTCCATCGCCAGTTGCCAATGGTCATTCACCACCAGCTGCGTCCCATGCACCGCACAAAGATCCCGCGCCCGGGCGATCTGGCGGCGCAATTCAGCCTCGGGCTGGTCCTTCAGGCGCAGCTGCACCAGCTTAACCCCCTGCGGCACCAGCAGTTCTAATTCGGCCACATGGCCCACGATCAAATAGAACCTATCCAACATCTTCTCTTTCCTCAAAGCTGCGCGAGGCCAAAAATCGGGGTGGAGGCCACCGCCATATCGCGTTTGGGCATCAGACCGGCCTCCGCTGCCATCTGTCCGGCCGCCACCGCCTGACCAAAGGCCGCCGCCATGCCAACCGGATCCAGCGCCTTGGCCACGGCTGTGTTCAAAAGCACCGCGTCATAACCCAGTTCCATCGCCTGTGCGGCCTGACTGGGCGCGCCTATACCGGCATCCACAACCAAGGGAATATCCGGAAAATGCGCCCGCATGCTGCGCAGCCCTTCCAGATTGCGCAGGCCCTGCCCGGACCCGATGGGCGCGCCCCAGGGCATCAGAACCTGACAGCCGGCCTCCACCAGTTTTTCGCCAAGGATCAAATCCTCTGTCGTGTAGGGGAACACCTGAAACCCATCGGCGCACAGCACACGCGCGGCCTCCACCAGTGCAAAGGGATCGGGCTGCAAAGTGTCGGCATGGCCGATCACCTCCAGCTTGATCCAACTGGTGCCAAACACCTCGCGTGCCATCTGAGCGGTGGTGATCGCTTCGGCGGCTGTGTGGCAGCCCGCAGTATTTGGCAAAATACGACAGCCGGTTTCCGCAATCAGCTGACGGAAATCCGCGCCACCCCGCCCTTCGCGGCGCAGTGAGACGGTGATCACCTCAGCCCCTGAGGCAGCAATCGCCTGCTGCAACACGGCAGGTGAGGGATATTGCGCCGTGCCCAGCATCAGCCGGCTTTTTAGGTCTACGCCATAAAACATCCCTCAGCCCCCCTGCATGGGCGACAAGACCTCAATCCGGTCGCCATCCGTCAGTTTTACGGCAGCGCGCCCCCCACGCGGAACAAACTGCCCGTTTACCGCCGTGGCCACTGACGCGGTTTCAAACCCGCAATCCTCCAACAGCTCTGCCAGTGTCTCCGCCCGTGGAGTCATGCCTTCGCCGTTCACCTCAACCCGCATTTTGCAGCCCTCCCATCAGGTCATTGGCCAATTGCTCGGCCAGAATGGGTGCCATCAGGAACCCGTGGCGATACATGCCGTTCATGTGAATGCGCCCACCGGTCTGGCGGATCGCAGGGATGTTGTCGGGGAAGGCCGGGCGCAGACCGGCGCTGGCCTCAAGAATGCGCGCCTCGGCAAAGCCTGGATGCACAGTGTAGGCGGCAGACAGCAGTTCCATCGCGGCGCGTGCGGTGATGGCGCCGCTGTCTTCGCTTTCGACCATTGTGGCACCGATCATGTAGCGGCCCAGCCCGCGCGGGACGATGTAACAGGGGAACCGCGGATGCAGCAGGCGCAGGGTCCGGCTGAGAGGTACATCGGGCGCCTCAACCAGCAGCATTTCACCACGCACCGGCCTAAGATCGGGCAACAGATCTCGGGCGCCCCAGCCCCGGCAGTCGATGATCTGGCCTTCCGGGCTGCCACGCTCAGTGAAACGTACGCCCAGCCCCTCGGCCCGCTGACGCAGTATGCTGAGGCCGCGGCGCGGGTCCATATGGGCCTCGGACGCGTAGTAAAGCCCGCGGGCAAACCGGTTTTCCAATGCCAGTTCCAATGTGGCGGGCACCACCCATTCATGTGCGCGGGTGGCCCGGGCAAACCGGTCCAGTTCCGCCTGATCCCGCGCAGGCGCCAGAACCAAGGTTCCCCGGCGGGTCAGCGGCCCGATCCGGGCCTCCCACCATGCGGCGGCGTCTTGACCGGCGCGCACCACCAGATCCGGGGCGCTTTCGCCTTCACAGAAAGGGGCCAGCATCCCCCCCGCCAGCGCTGAAGCCGCAGTGATCGCCCGTGGATCGATCACCCGAACATCAGCGCCGCGTTCTGCGAGGGCGGTGGCGGCGCAAAGCCCCGCCACACCGGCCCCCAAAACCGTGCAGATCATTCTGCCGGTTCCACCTGATCCGCAACCTGATCGGCAGGCACGTACAACTCGCCACCTTCCTGGAACTTCGCCGCCATTTTGGCAAAGCCATCGGCCTTTTCGGCTTCGGCGCGGATGTCATGGCTGATCCGCATCGAGCAGAATTTCGGCCCGCACATGGAACAGAAATGCGCCACCTTATGAGCCTCTTTCGGCATGGTTTCATCGTGGAAATCACGGGCGGTATCGGGGTCCAGCGAGAGGTTGAACTGATCCTCCCAGCGGAACTCAAACCGGGCGCGGCTGACCGCATCGTCACGTTCCTGCGCGCCGGGGTGGCCTTTGGCCAGATCGGCGGCATGGGCGGCCAGTTTGTAGGTGATCACGCCGGTTTTCACATCGTCGCGGTCGGGCAGACCAAGGTGTTCCTTTGGCGTCACGTAGCAGAGCATCGCACAGCCGTACCAACCGATCATTGCCGCGCCGATGGCGCTGGTGATGTGGTCATAGCCCGGCGCAATGTCGGTGGTCAGCGGCCCAAGCGTGTAGAACGGCGCCTCATGGCAATGTTCCAGCTGCTTGTCCATATTGGCCTTGATCTTGTGCATGGCGACATGGCCCGGCCCTTCGATCATCACCTGACAGTCTTTGGCCCAGGCAATTTTGGTCAACTCACCCAGCGTCTCCAGCTCGGCGAACTGCGCCTCATCATTGGCATCCGCGATGGAGCCGGGGCGCAAACCATCCCCCAGCGAGAAGGAGACATCGTACTTGCGGCAGATGTCGCAGATCTCATCAAAATGCTCGTAAAGGAAGCTTTCCTTGTGGTGATGCAGGCACCACTTGGCCATGATCGAGCCGCCGCGTGAAACAATCCCCGTCACCCGTTTCGCGGTCATCGGCACCATGTGCAGACGCACACCGGCATGAATGGTGAAGTAATCTACACCCTGTTCCGCCTGTTCGATCAAGGTGTCGCGGAACACTTCCCAGGTCAGGTCTTCGGCGATGCCGTTCACCTTTTCCAGCGCTTGATAGAGCGGGACCGTGCCGATCGGCACCGGCGCATTGCGGATGATCCATTCGCGAATGTTGTGGATGTTACGGCCGGTCGACAGGTCCATCACCGTGTCGCCGCCCCAGCGGATCGCCCAGACCATCTTCTCCACCTCTTCCTCCATCGAGGAGGTGACGGCGGAGTTGCCGATATTGGCGTTGATCTTGACCAGGAAGTTACGGCCGATGATCATCGGCTCCAGCTCGCGGTGGTTGATGTTGGCGGGGATGATCGCACGGCCTTCGGCGATTTCCTGACGGACAAACTCGGGCGTCACCAGATCAGGAATGGCGGCGCCAAAATCATGCCCGTCGCGCGCCTTTTCCCAGGCTTCGATCCGACCGTTGTTTTCGCGGATGGCCACAAACTCCATCTCAGGCGTAACGATACCGGCACGGGCATAGGCCAGCTGGGTCACGGCCTTGTCACCTTTGGCGCGCAGGGGCGGGCGAATGGCCGGGAACTCAGGCACCAGCTTGTCGCCTTTGGCAAAGCCGTTGTCAGCGGCAGTGACCGCGCGGCCTTCATAGGCTTCGACGTCGCCGCGTTCGGCCAGCCAAGCGCCGCGTTTGTCTTCCAGGCCTTTGCGAATGTCGATCGCGGCCGCAGGATCGGTATAAGGGCCGGAGCTGTCATAGACCACTTGCGGGGCTTCGCCGCCGCCGACGTGGATCTGGCGCATCGGCACCTGGACGTCATGGATCTGGCCATGGACATAAATCTTGGATGAAGCAGGCAATCCACCGGTGGAAATCTGCGGGGTCAGAGCGTCCGTGGTCTTCGGTTCAGTGCTCATCTGGTGTCTCCTCAAGGTTCAAGACTCGAAAAGACCCAAGCCAAACGATGAGGTAGAAAGAGACCGCACTGGTCCCCTAAAAACAGGGCCCAATAGCGGCCCAAAGGGCGCAATGCTCCCCTTGGTCTCCCTACGCCAGTGTCAACTGGGTCAGGTTCTAAGGGTCGCGTCGCCGGTGCAAAGTCGCCTTTGCCCCTGTCAGCCTCTCAGTCCCCTTGGTGGGACTCCCCCGACGTGGCGCGAACATGCGGCGCGGGCGGCACGCTGTCAACCAACTTGCGCCCCCCTTGCGTCCGGGCACACCAAGAGGCCATAAAAAGGGCAGTAAAATCAGAGGGAAAGCATGGCGAAATTTTCTGCAAACCTGGGATTTCTTTGGGCTGAGCTGCCCCTGCCCGCAGCGATCCGCGCCGCCCATGCGGCCGGATTTGACGCGGTGGAATGCCACTTTCCCTATGAAGTGGATCCCGAGGAAGTGCGGGCTACTCTACTCGACACTGGGCTGCCGATGCTGGGCCTGAACACAGCACCGGGTGATCTGACCGCTGGAGAATTTGGGCTGGCCGCGCTGCCCCACAGACGGGCCGCAGCCCGCGCCGCAATTGATCAGGCGATCGGTTATGCCGTCGCCACCGACACGGCCAATATTCACGTGATGGCAGGCAAGGCCGACGGGGCAGAGGCGCGGGCAGCATTTGTGGAAAATCTGCGCTATGGCTGCACCCGCGCCGCAGCGCATGGCCTGACCCTGCTGATTGAGCCGATCAACAGCCATGACGTGCCGGGCTACTTCCTGACCACGCTCGACCAAGCGGTTGAGATCATCGCAGAGGTGGGAGCGGACAATCTGAAGCTGATGTTTGATTGCTACCACGTGGCCCGCATGGGGGACGATGTGATCGCCGGCTTGGCGCAATATGCGCCTTTGATCGGGCACGTGCAGTTCGCGGGCGTGCCATCCCGGGGCCGCCCGGATGTTGGGGAATTGGACTATCACCGCGTCTTTGCGCATTTGGATCAGGCTGGATACAGTGCGCCCCTTGGGGCAGAGTATAAGCCCGAGGGCACGAGTGAAACCTCACTGGGCTGGCTGGACCTGTTTCAGGATTGACT
Organism: Thalassovita autumnalis; assembly: GCF_001458255.1. Lineage (GTDB taxonomy): Bacteria > Pseudomonadota > Alphaproteobacteria > Rhodobacterales > Rhodobacteraceae > Thalassobius > Thalassobius autumnalis. The sequence goes on along the minus strand of NZ_CYSB01000024.1, from coordinate 61,956 downwards.
CACCCGATCTGCAGGGCGTTCATGTGAGCGTTAACAATTGAAGGCCCCGACCATGAGCACACGGCATCCCTTTGGCACCACCCCCAATGGTGAGGTGGTTGAACGCGTGACCCTGCAACGCGCCGGTGTGACCGCAAAGGTGATGACCTGGGGCGCCAGCCTGCAGGATTTCCGCGTCGAAGGCATCGGCCATGCGCTCGTGCTGGGGGCGCCTGACTTCCCCCCATACCTTGATGAAATGCGCTATTTTGGGGCGATTGTGGGCCCTGTGGCCAATCGGATCGCCAAAGGCCGCGCGCCGCTGGGCGATCGGACACTGGAGTTGGAGCGCAACGAAAACGGCATCACCACGTTGCATGGCGGCGACGATGGCATTGGGCAGGCCAATTGGCGGATCCTGTCACATAGTGAGGTCAGCGTGACCTTGATGATCACCCAGGTCGATGGTGTGGGCGGGCTGCCGGGACCAATCACCCTCAAGGCGCGCTACAGTCTGGAAGAGGACGGCGCCCTGCTGTTGGAGATTGAGGCAACTGCGGAGCAGACCACCTATTGCAACCCGGCCCATCACAGCTACTGGAAGCTGGATACATCCCCTGCCCTGCACGGGACAGAACTGCAGGTCATGGCCGAAAGCTACCTGCCGCTGGATGATGAAAACATCCCCCTTGGCGCCCCGGCCCCAGTGATAGGCACTGGTTTTGATTATCGCAGCGCCGCCCCTGTTTTGCGGCCCGAAGCAGATGGGCTCGACCACAACTTCTGCCTTGCAGGCCAGGGGGATATGCCGCTGGCGGCGGCTGTGCAAACGGATAAGGCGCGACTGGAGGTGGCAACCAATGAGCCGGGGCTGCAGGTCTATGACGGCGCGGGTCTCAACACCGGGCGCGGTCATCATCCCCACCCTTACGGCGCCAATGCCGGCCTTGCGTTGGAGCCGCAACACTGGCCCGATGCGCCGAACCATCCGGAGTATCCGTCAATCCTGTTGGAACCGGGACAGACCTACCGGCAGACCAGCCGCTTTAAAATCAGCAAGATCTAACGCAAAAGGCCGGGGCGTTCCCCGGCCTTTTTCCTGTTCTCTTCGATGGACTTAGCCCAGCGCTGCCATCGCGCCTGCGGTGTCCAGCATCCGGTTCGAGAAACCCCATTCGTTGTCATACCAGCTGAGGACACGCACCATGCCACCATCGGTGACCTTGGTCTGATCCGCGGCGAAGATCGACGAATGCGGGTTGTGGTTGAAGTCACTGGAAACCAGGGGCAGGTCGTTGCGGGCCAGCACACCCTTCAGCGGGCCTTCGGAGGCGGCGGCCTCAATCGCGGCGTTCACCTCTTCGACCGTCGTCCCTTTCTTCGGCATGAAGGTCAGGTCAACTACCGAGACATTCGGGGTCGGCACACGGATGGCCGAACCATCCAGCTTGCCCTTCAGATGCGGCAGCACCAGCGACACGGCACGCGCCGCACCGGTGGATGTCGGGATCATTGACAGTGCCGCAGCCCGCGCGCGGTAGAGGTCCTTGTGCATGGTGTCCAGGGTCGGCTGATCGCCGGTGTAGGCATGCACGGTGGTCATGTAACCGGTCTCAATGCCAAAAGCATCGTCCAGAACCTTGGCAACCGGGGCCAGGCAGTTGGTGGTGCAGGAGGCGTTGGAAACAACCACATCCTCGGCGGTCAGGTCCTGATGGTTCACACCAAACACCACCGTACGGTCGGCGCCGTCACCCGGGGCCGAGATCAGCACTTTGTTGGAACCATTTTCCAGATGTGCCGCGGCTTTGTCCCGCTTGGTGAAGATGCCGGTGCATTCCAGCGCGATGTCGACATCGCCCCAGGGCAGATCAGCGGGATTACGTTCGGCGGTCACACGAATGCGGTGACCGTTAACGACCAGGGCATTTTCTTCCACCACAATGTCAGCGTTCAGATGGCCGTGCACACTGTCAAACTGCAGCAAGTGCGCGTTGGTGGCCACCGGACCCAGATCGTTAATCGCAACGATTTCAATGTCCTTACGCCCGGATTCGATCCACGCGCGCAACACGCAGCGGCCGATGCGGCCAAACCCGTTGATGGCAAGTTTCGTGGTCATGGGTGTCTCCTTCGTGGAATGCGGGGTCCGAATAGGTGCAATACAAGACGACTCGCGCCCTGCTAGCGCTAACGCGGATTAAACATATTAGCGCTAACATTGCGAGTGAAAATTGCGTGAAGCGCGCAAAAGCGAAAGAAATCTTGGAAAAAGGGTAAATCAGAGAATAGGTGACTTTCTTTTCGGTGATTTGACGGTGTTATTTGGTTGCCGCACATAGGCAACACCTGCAAAATGTCAGAGTATCCCCAAGGTAAAAGAGCTCACCATGACCGAACGTGCCGGAAAACGCCGCATTGTCTCCTCCCGTCATCTGGCTGAGGGCGATGGCTGGGAAATGTCCGAGTTGGAATACGGGCTGATCATCATCCACAACGCATTTAACCGCTGGATGCAGCGCTGTATGGCCGCCGCTGGCATGCCGGAACTGTCACCGCTGGAGGTTTTGGTGCTGCACAACACCAACCACCGTGACCGGGAAAAACGGCTGAGTGATATCTGTTTTCTGCTGAACCTCGAAGACACCCATACCGTCAACTATGCCCTGCGCAAGCTGTTGAAGATGGGGCTGCTGGATTCGGAAAAGCGCGGCAAGGAGGTGTTTTACACCACCTCCGCCGAAGGGCGCAGCCTGTGCGAACGCTATAAGGAAGTGCGCGAGCAATGCCTGTTGGAGGTGTTGCCACGTGCGGGCATTGAGGGCGATGAGCTACGCGAAATCGCGGCCTCGCTCAGGGCGCTGTCTGGCCTTTACGATCAGGCCAGTCGGGCGGCGGCCTCCCTCTAGGAGGCCACCGTCAGATCTCGAGATCGCTGGCTTAGTTGCCCATCGCGTTTGGCAGCACGGTCACGATGCCCGGGAAGGCCGTGATCAGCAAAACGCCCAGCAACAGCAGGAAGAAGAACGGCAGCGCCGCCTTGGCGACCTTCAGGATGTTATATCCCGTCAGCCCCTGTATCACGAAGAGGTTGAAGCCCACCGGCGGGGTGATCTGGCTCATCTCCACCACCAGCACAAGGTAGATGCCGAACCACAGGGGATCGATGCCTACGGCCTCCACCATCGGCAGGATGATCGATGTGGTCAGCACCACGACCGAAATGCCATCAAGGAAACAGCCCAGGATGATGAAGAAAACGGTCAGCACCGCCAGCAGCGCATAGGGCGACAGGTTGAAGGTGCCGATCCAGGTGGCCAGATTGCGCGGGATCCCGGTGAAGCCCATGGCAATCGCAAGGAAGGCTGCGCCCATGAGGATAAAGGCAATCATCGCCGAGGTGCGGGTGGCCGACAGCAGCGCCTCTTTGAACTGGGCCATGCCAAAACCACCAGACAGCATGGCAAGGATCAGCGACAGCACCACACCGATCGCCGCCGCATCGGTGGGCGAGGCAACACCGGAATAGATCGTGCCGATCACACCGCAGATCAGCAGCAGCACGGGGATCAGCCGGCGTGAGGCTTTGACCTTTTCCATGAACGGCACCGCGGGCCCTTCATCGGGGATCAGATCCTTGTTCATAAACGCGCGCAGCGCGACATAGGCGGCGAACAGCCCCACCAGCATGGCGCCCGGCAGCACACCGGCCACAAACAAGCGGGCAATGGATTGTTCGGTGGCCACCCCATAGACAATCAGGATGATCGAGGGTGGGATCAACAGCCCCAGCGTGGCAGACCCTGCCAAGGTGCCAAGGATCAGGCTGTCGGGATAGCCGCGCTCTTTCAACTCAGGCACCGACATCCGGCCGATGGTGGCGGCGGTCGCGGCAGAGGAGCCGGAGACCGCAGCAAAGATCGCACAGCCCAAGATATTGACATGCAACAGACGGCCCGGCACCCGGCTGAGCCAGGGCGCCAAGCCGCTGAACATATCCTCAGACAGGCGGGATCTGAGCAGGATCTCCCCCATCAAGATGAACAAGGGCAGCGCGGCCAAGGGCCAGCTGTGACTGTGCCCCCAAAGCGTGGTGGCCAGCACCAGACCTTCGGGTGCGTTTGAAAAGAAGGCAATCGCGACAAAGGCCATCACGATCAATGACATGGCCACCCAAAGACCCGCAGCCAGCAGCGCCAGCAAAACGGCCAGAAGGATCGAAAAGACGATAGGATCAGACAATTCAGGCATTTTGTTACTCCGACCCTTCATCCGCCAGGATAGGTTTGCGCGCAATCAGCGCCTCAACAAAGGTATCCACCAGCGCAACGGTCAAGAGGCCCAGCCCCCCAACCATCGACAGCTGCGGGATCCACAGAGGGATCGCAACGATGCCTGTCGACATATCCCCGTAGTGCCAGCTTTCCCACAGGAGGGAGGCGGCGAAATAAGTGGCATAGCCCGCCATGGCCGCCCCCAATGCCAGCGTCGTCAGCTCCAACAGCCAACGCGGCCCTTGGCTGAGGCGTTGGATCAACAGGTTGACCCGGATATGGCCGCCCAGACGCAGGGTATAGGACAGCGCCATGAAGCTGGCAGTGGCCAGCGCAAAGCCTGCAAAATCCGCATAAGACGGAATAGTGAATGAGAGATCAGGCCCGCCGATACGCGCCAGAATGTTCAGGCTGACCTGCGCGGTGACGATCACGCAGATGAATAGGATCGACAGCGCGGCAATCCAGCCTGCCGTCAGATAAAGCCCGTCTAAAAATCGCCGCAGCATGGCGCCTCCTCCCTCGGGGGCTGTCCCCCATGTTTACAAAAACGCCCCGACCGCAAGATCGGGGCGTTCTTTGATGTCAGGATCAGTTGGCCTGGTAGCCGTTCAGAACCTCAATGGCGTCTTCGCTGGCGTTATTCATCCAGTTATTCACCATCTCTGCGCCGATCGCCAGCAGGCCGTTCATCAGCTCATCGGACGGCTGAACCACGGTGATGCCGTTGTCAGCCATAACTTTGGTTTTGGTTTCAGCTTCGGCCGCCGACATTTCCCAACCGCGGGTTTCGGCTTTGGCAGCGGCTTCCATCACAGCCGCCTGAACGTCAGCCGGCAGGCGGTCGAACACGCGGGTGTTCACAACCACGATGTTTTTCGGAACCCATGCGTTGATCGGGGTGTAGTGGGTGACAAAGTCCCAGGCCTTGGAGTTGGCGCCAGTGGAGGGCGAGGTGATCATCGCCTGAACCTGACCGGTGGCAAAGGCCTGCGGGATGTTTGAGGCTTCGATCTGAACCGGGGCCGCTTTGGCCAGGGTTGCGAACTCTTCCAGTGCGGCGTTGTAGGCGCGGAAACGCAGACCTGCCAGATCATCGACGGTTTTCACTTCGCCGTTGGTGTAAAGACCCTGCGCCGGCCACGGCACCGAGAACAGCGGCTTCAGGCCTTCTTTGGCCATCAGCTTTTCGATCACCGGTTTCTGTGCGGCCCACAGTTTGGCGGCATCATCATAGGAGGTCGCAACAAACGGCTGGCTGTCTACACCATAGGCCAGATCTTCGTTCGACAGGCGCGACAGGAAGAATTCACCGATTGGAACCTGACGCGAACGCACGGCGTTTTTGATCTCGGGGTGCGGGAACAGCGAACCGGCTGAGTGGATGGTGATCTCCAACGCGCCATCGGTGGCCGCAGCAACGTCGGCCGCGAACTCACGGATGTTGACGGTGTGGAAGGTGCTGTCGCCATAGGGCGTCGGCATGTCCCAGGTCTCGGCGGTTGCGGCACCGGCCAGGCCCAGACCCAGCGCGAAGGTTGCAGCAAGTTTAAACATGGTTGTTTCTCCTCAGCCCGACGGTCGGGCTTCACTGTTGGAAGTAATTTTTTGGCATTACGTTGACAAAATGTCAGTAAAATGAAAATCTGGTCAAGAGTTTTCTGCACGCCCCCCTGCTTTAACAGCTATATTCGCCCTGTTTTGTCCTGTTCCCTCCATGTCCCTGCAAGGATCGCCACGAATGATACAGCAACATAGCATGCCAGCCCCCGAAGTGTTGCCGCTGGGCCAAGACGGTGTGCTGGTGCGATTCGCCAAACAGGCCTCTTTCGAGGCCACGGCCGCCTGCCTTGCCTTTCAGCGTGTGGTTGAGGATGCCAACCTGCCCGGATTGACGGATGTTGTGCCCTCTTTGATCTCAGTCTTGCTGCAATTTGACCCGGCCCGGACGGATCGGGCAGCGGTGACCGCAGCAACATCAGCGCTGCTCGACGGGCGCGACTGGCTGCATGATCCGCTGCCCGCGCCGAAACGGTGCTGGCACATTCCCGTGGCTTTCGGCGGGCAGTTCGGCCCGCAGCTGACGGATTTCGCGACGGTCAGCGGGCTGAGCGAAGACACCATCATCGCCGAAGCTCAGGAAACCGAGCTGCGGGTTTTGGCCATCGGTTTTGCACCGGGCCAACCCTATCTGGGCTATCTGCCCGAGGGCTGGCAGGTGCCACGCCAAAGCAGCCTGACACCACGGGTGCCAGCGGGGGCCATTGCCACCGCTATTCGTCAGATGGTGCTGTTTACCAGCGCCTCAACCACGGGCTGGCGGCAGATCGCTGAAACCGGATTTCGCCCGTTTTTGCAGGAACGCAGCGAATCCTTTCTGCTGCGGCAGGGGGATGCGATGCGCCTACATCAGGTCAGCCATGACGCCTACCGCGATTTGCTGAAAGACAATGCCGAGGGTCTGGGCGGCGCACGCTGTGAGGTGCTGTCATGAGTGCGGAGCTGATCATTCACCGCGCAGGACCTGCACTTTCGGTTCAGGATCTGGGACGGCCCGGCCATATGGCGCAGGGCATTGCCACCGGTGGCGCGGCGGATCGGCTGGCGCTGATGGAAGCGGCGGCGCTGCTGCAATCCCCCAAGGTGCTGCCCGCGATTGAGATGGCCGGATTGGGCGGTACGTTCAGCGTGACCGCCCCCAGCCGCTTTGCGCTGACCGGCGCCCCGATGCGCGCCACATTGGATGGCGAACCATTGGGCTGGAATGAAAGCCACGTATTGCAACCCGGCGAACGGCTGGAGATCGGCGGCGTCAGCGAAGGGGTCTATGGCTACGTGACCTTTGCAGCGACCATCGCACAGCCGCAGTGGCTGGGCAGTGTCGCAACCCAGGCAGGGCTGGGGATTGGCCAGCTGCTGGCCGAGGGCGATACCCTGCCCCTAACGGGCGACCCCGATCCTGAGGAGCCGCCACGCCGCTTGCCAAAACCAGACAGGTTCAAGGGCGGCATTCTGCGGATGATGCCCGGACCACAAACCGGCCTGTTCAGCACGGCGACCCTGCAGCGGGCGCTGGCCACACAATTCACCCGCGACGCTGCCGCCAACCGCCAAGGCGTGCGACTGAACCACGATGATGCCCCCTTCCCCGCCGATGAAGCGGCCTCACTAGGGTCTGATTTCATCACCCAGGGGGATGTGCAGATGACCGGCGACGGGGTGCCCTACGTGTTGATGGCCGATTGCCAGACCATGGGCGGCTATCCGCGATTGGGATCTGTGATACCGGACGATCTGCCGATGCTGGCGCAAGCGCCGCTGGGCGCGCCGATTCAGCTTCAGCTCCTGTCGCAAGAAGATGCGGATGCGCTGTGGCAGCCGGACAGTGCCCGCCTTGCCGCGTTGCGCAGCAAGGCTGAGGTCAAGATCCGCGATCCCCACCAGATCCGGGATCTGCTGAGGTATCAGTTAATTAGCGGCGTGACAGCCGGTGACGATCTGGATCGCGACGACGCATAACATTCCCAGACCCGCCGCCTGGCGGGTCTTTTTCAGGCTCTTCAGTTTGCCTTCAGCTTTGCGCGTGACAACCGCGCAAACACTGGAGAATCAACATGAGCACCCCAACCGTTTCCATCGTGATCATCACCTTGAATGAGGCCCAACGCCTGCCGCGCCTGCTGGATGATCTGGCCGCGCAGAGTTTTCAGGATTTTGAGATCATTCATGTGGACAGCAACAGCGACGATGACACCGTTGCCCTGTCCCATGCGGCCGCATCGCGTTTTGCGCAGTACCGTGTCATTGAAATGCAGACCCGTGGTGTCAGCCTGGGCCGCAACACCGGGGCCGCAGCCGCGCAGGGGGATAAGCTGCTGTTTCTGGATGCGGACACACGTCTAGATCCCGCGTTCCTGGCAGAAAGCCTAGCCGAACTGGATCGCCGCCAATTGGACGTTGGTGTGGTTTGCATGGATACCGCAGGTCTGCCGCGACGGCTGGCGCTGGGCTATGGCATCTTTAACTTGGGCATCCGCGTCACCCTGCCCTTTTTCCCGACCGCCATTGGTGCCTGCTTGTTTTCCACACCGGCCGTGCACCAGCGCATTGGTGGGTTTGATGAAGGCCTAAGCCTTTGTGAGGATTGCAATTACGTTCTGAAAGCCGCGGAAGGCAAACGCACCACCTTGGGCATTCTGCGTGCACGGTTTGGCTTTGACCCCCGCCGGCTGGATCAGGATGGCACCCTGCGCACCGGCCTGACCTATTTGCGCGCCAATCTGCGGCGGTTCTTCCGCGGTGAGATGTACAAAAACGAAATCCCCTACGCCTTTGGCCACTACAAGTGAGGCGGGACCATGTGGGACACACTCTCTCTATCCCTCGCTGAGCTGCCCAGCGCCTGGACCTATATGGCCCTTGCCACCATCGCTTTTTTGGACACGCAGATCGGCATCGGCTTCTTCGTTTTTGGCGAGGTTGCCTTCCTCGCGGCGGGGGCGATCGGGGCGGCGACCGGTCAATGGGATCTGATCGCGCTGGTGCTGCTCAGCGCCTGGCTGGGGGATATGGCCAGCTTCATTCTGGGTCAGCGGCTGGGGCCGCGCGCCCTCCTGCGAGTGATGCGGCGGCAAAAACACCGGCGCGCCTTGCGGCGGGCACGGCATATGCTGGGCACACATGGCGCCAAGTTTGTGGTGATCTCACGCCTTCTGGGCCCGGTTGCCTGGATCACCCCGTTTTTGGCCGGCAGTCTGGGCCTGTCCCGCCTACGTTTTGGGGCGGCGGCGGCGCTGGGCATCACACTTGGGGCCGGTCAGTTCCTGCTGCTGGGGGCCCTGGGCGCAACCTATAGTCAGGTCTTCGGCGCGGTTTGGGCGTGGATCGCCCTATGGATCCTGCCGCATTGGGTGCCGGTGATGCTGCTCATGGCCTTTGCCCTGCTATGCTGGCGCATTTGGCGATCTGACCGGTCGCATGGGCGGCGGCTGTGTCTGGCCGGACTGGCGGCGGGGGCCTTATTCCTCAGCAGCAATATGGTCTATTTCTTTGCCAGCAACGCCCATGCGAAGCCTGAGCCACAGCCCATTGCCACCCATAAATCGCTTTGCGAGCTTGGCCAGAAGCCCTTGCTGGCGCGCCCGGGGGAGACCCCGTTGCATCTACCGCAGCCGGTGAATATTGCGATGATCGGCGAGCGGTCCCCTGAGGCGCTGATGGAGCAATTGGGCTGGCAGCGAAACATGACCTTTTCGCGCGACTCCATCGGGATCCTGACCTACATCGAACTGCTGCTGGCCGGCACGCCCCCGGTGTCTGAGCTTTACCTGAACGGTCAGCCCGCGCAATCTGCCTTTCAGATGCCTGGCACGCTCAGCGAACGGCTGCACATCCGCTGGTGGCCGGCCGGACAGGTTGATGGCCAGCCGCTGTATCTTGGCGCGATCAGCCGAGATGAAGAGATCGCGATCAAATATTATCGCCACATCCCTGCGCTGCTGCACGACATTGACCCCGATGTGGATGCCGCCCGCGCCACGCTGGCCCAACAGATTGCCGCCCTGCCAATCGCGCCTGATCTACATCTGGAGCCGCTGCAGCCCGCTGGAGAATTTCGCGATTACAAGACAGACGGTAAGCTGTTGATTGTGGCCGAAGCCTCAGCTGACGTAGACTTGGCACAGCTGACATGTGCCGGGGCACCAATGCCAACAGCGGGGCTAAGTTAAATGCGTGTATTGCTGGTCGAAGACGATGCGCTGATCGCTGACGCGATTGAGGTCACCCTCCGCCGCGAAGGCTTCCACGTGGATTGGGTGGCCGACGGGCTGAGCGCCGAGGAGGCATTGGCCAGTTCGGCCTTTGATCTGGTGCTGCTGGATTTGGGACTGCCCGGTCAGGACGGCATCACCCTATTGCGCTGGCTGCGCGGTCAAGGCGGCCATAACGCACAAGGCAAACAGATCCCGGTGATTATTCTGACCGCGCGGGAAGCGGTGGAAAACCGGATTGAGGGGCTGGATCTGGGGGCGGATGACTACATGGTGAAACCCTTCGACATGCAGGAGCTGATGGCCCGCGCCCGCGCCATGATCCGCCGTGCGAACGGCCGCGCCGTACCTGCACTGGAAATTGGCGATATCATCTTGGACCCCGCCGCGCGCACACTGCGCAAAGACAACACATTGATCGACCTGCCACCGCTGGCGTTTCAGGTGTTGCAGGTGTTGCTGGAACGGCGTGGTCGTGTGGTGTCCAAAGACGATCTGGCTCAGGTGCTTTATGGCTGGGACGACGGGGCTGAAAGCAACACCGTAGAGGTTTACATTTCCCAGATCCGCCGCCGCCTCGGCACAGATCTGATCCGCACCATTCGGGGTATCGGCTATGTCATCGACCAGTAACTCAACGGCTGCCCGCCTCTGGGCAACGCTGCGCCGCCCGTTCAGCCAGCCGCGCACTTCCATACGCTCCCGCATCCAATGGCGATTGATGCCGCTGGTTCTGATGATCTGGATCGCCGCCAGCATTGCGATTGTGATCAACGCCCGGCTGGAACTAAACGCCAGTTTCGACGCGCAGGCGCAGCTGATGGCCACCGCCCTTGCCCGCGTGGACAATGAGAGCATCGCCCTGCGCAGTCTGGATTGGGACCCGGATCATTACCGCGACGGCTACCTTTTGCGGGTGACGGATGCCAATGGCACCGTGCTGTTTGACAGCCACCCGGACACCCGCCCCTTTAGCGAAGAGGAGCGGCTTGAAGGCAATGCCGGAACTGACGATGCGGGCTGGCAGATCAGCCATTTCTGGACCAGCGGTGGCCGGGGGATCCTGATCGCCCGGCATGAAAACAGTGCCGATGATCTGCTCGGCGCGATTGCTCTGGCCGCGATCCTGCCGCTTGGGTTTGTTTTTGCCGCATCGGTCATTGCGCCTTTGGTCGTGGTACGCTCAGGCCTGCGCCCGCTCACCCGGCTGTCACGCGATCTGCGCCAACGCGCGCCCACGCAGCTGCAACCGCTGGAAGATGCCGAAGCCCCGGATGAGCTGCGGCCGATCCTGACCTCGCTCAACAACCTGTTTCAAAGCATTGAGGCCTTCCTGTCGCGCGAACGTCAATTTGTCGATGATGCCGCGCATGAGCTGCGTACGCCGCTCACCGCCATCAAAGCACAGTGCCAAGCGATTGACGCAACCCAGTTGGATCCGAACAGCAAGCGCCGGTTTGAGAACATCCTGACCGGTGTGGACCGGGCCGCAAACCTGGCCAACCGCCTGTTGGATCAGGCTCGGGCGGAGCAGCCGCAACTTGGCGGGGCGCCTGACCTTAGCCGCTGCGATGTGGATGTTGTGCTGCGCCGCACCGTTGCAGACCTCTACCCGTTGGCCGAAGCGCGCGGTCGGCACATCACCCTTTCCGCCGACAACACGGTCCCGGTAATCTGCCGCGCCGAGGATGTGGCAGATATCCTGCGCAACCTCATCGAAAACGCCGTGAAATATGGCGGTTCTGACATCCGTGTGGCCCTGACTGCGGAGCGGATCACAGTATCAGACAACGGCCCCGGCATCCCGGTTGAAGCACAAGAAAAAGTGTTTGAACGGTTCTATCGCGGTGCGGAGACCTCAGCAGAAGACGGCACCGGATTGGGACTGTCCATCGCCGCGGCACTGGCCCGGCGCAATGGGATGCAGCTGACCCTCACCTCAATGGAAGGTGGGACTGGCACACAGTTCAGCCTTTATTTCCCGAAAGGCCCTGACGTGGCGGGCGTCTGAGCACGGAGCAGTCGACAGACCTCAACAAAGGTCTTGGCGCCCCTTAGCTGATCGCCCTCCACCATTGGTAGGACGGGCAGGCGACGGATGGTTTCAGCCACTGCGTCATGGCCGCACTGGGCCGTTACCTGCAAGGCTTCAATCGGGTCCGAAATGCGCAGCGCGCCATCACCAAAACCCCGGTCCTGAAGGGCGGCACGCAGTTCCACCCAAATAGGCAGCAACTGCTGCATGTCATCCTCCTGCGCTAGGTCAGGCAACTGGTCACCAAAGCCCCCAGCCGTGGCGAAGGCTTGTGGTCCCGTGCAGGGGCTGGGCGCTTCCGCCCGGCCGGCATATTCGGTCAGGAAGGCCTCCACACTGCCCCAACGCGAGGGAGTAATTGACGCCTCCTGTGGTGCAGCGCTGGAAAGCCAAGGCTCAAAGCACGCCACCTCAAGGTCCAGACAGTCCAGCACATGCGTCATCGGGCTGACCAGCACCACTGCGCCCGCACCAGTTTGGCCGGCGTCATCCATGGCAAACTGCACCCCGATGCCCGCCTGCTCTGGCCCCGCAGCCCAAAGCGCACCTTGGTGGCCCGCGCCGGCAGCGGCATCGCGATCAAGCGGGCGGAGCCGCACAGCCCGAACATCGCGCATCTCCACCTGTTCCGGGGCCACCTCATAGGCGACGCGGTAGATCCCTGCACCCTCCACAATCGCCTGCGCCTGGGTCGTGCCGCGCCCGGCACGATAGACACGCTCCCCCAGACGGGCGGTCCGCACAGAGCTGACCGGTTGGAAACTGCCAAATTGCAGCGGCAACCAGCTTTGCCCCGGCAAAAGCGCGGCAAACGCTGCATCGCCATCTGTGCCACGCGTCCATCGCTCCAGGCTCGCCACCTGATCGGCGCGGCTGATATCGGTATCGGCAAGGCCGGGATGCAGGATCACGTCACCAAAGCGACCGGTTGCACCGGCTAACACCTGCCAGGATGACAGCACCCCGATCTGACGACTTTGGCGATCGACAACCAGCAATCCTGCGGTTCCCGTGGCCCCGCTCAACCGACCCAGCGACGCGCCCCCCATCACCTGGGGCACGGGCTGACCACTGGGAACCTCAGGCCGGCGGGTTTCGCATGCTGAAACGGGGGCAGCGGTGATCACTTCAACCGGGACACCTGCAACCTCAGACGGGAGGTCCGCCCGGTCAAAATCACAGCCAGCTTGCCCCGTCTCAACAAACAGCCGGGCCACAACTTCCCCTGCCCCGGTGCTGCCTTCAGCGCGCAATCCAACGTCGGCACCGCGAAAGAACGCAGCCTTGCCGTAGGATCGCATAAGGGTGTCGCGCGCCACGTCCAACTGTGTGTCAGAGAAACGAAGGATAGGTTCAGGCGTCGGCATCGTCGTGTCCTTTGACTTGCGAAAAACCGCCCGATCCCTTGGGAGGATAAAAGATCGGGCGTAGTCACCGGTCGCCATCGCGGGCGGGTCCGAGGGGTCAGAAAAGATCGGGCGGCGCACCACCCGCTGTGAAGCCACAGAACACTCGTCACGTGCACAGGGCGAAACGATCAAGTGAACGCCAATACATTTGCTGTATGTGGTGGGGATAGTTCACGACCGTTTCGCCCGGTACAGCCCTTTGTCGCAGTGCAGCGTGAAGCCAGCGTGATCTGTTCACGAAGTTTACCGAAAAAGCGTGATTTTACGTCTGAATTTTGACCGAAGTGCTAAAATTTCAGTTCATATACAATGGGTTGAACGTGATCCAATTTTTCTAACCAAAGATTAAAATTTATGCTATCCTCGCCACTCTGCTGCAGAAAATTCGGGCCGACTGAAGGGACTGTCACCTGACCGGTGAATGTTGGGGCCCAGCTGAAGGGTAAGTTGATGCCTACATTAGACACGCCGCCTCGCGTCACGATCACAGTGCGCGGTCGCTTTGCCCTGCGGGCAGAGGACGGGCGTGATTTGACGCCGCCCTACCGTAAAGAACGTGCCATCCTTGCGCTGCTGGCGACGACACCAGAACGCCGCCTGTCACGTGCCTGGATCCAATCCATGCTATGGTCGGAAAAACCACCTGAGAAAGCGTCCGCCAACCTGCGCCGGGCGCTGGCCAACCTGCGCGATTCACTGGCGGATGCAAAAGGCGTCATCGGGGCCAACCGGTTGGAGATCTGGCTGGAAGACGCCGTTGAGGTCGACACACGCCCGGATCTGGCCGGCACAGCCGAGTTGCTGGAATTGGTCGATGCGCCGGACCCGGCCTTTGACGAATGGCTGCGGGATCTGCGCGCCGCGGATGAAGCCGCGTTTGACAAAACGTCCGGCAACGCGCCGAAGGGGCAGCACACCGCAGAATTCGAAACCGCACAGGCGGCGGTATCAGGCGCTTCGCCCTTGGAACTCGGCCCGTCGCTCACCCCGCAGGGCAATACAATCATCGTGATCCGGCCTTTGGAGCGTGGCACGGGTAATGAGGCATATTTCCTTGAGATGATGCTGATTGATACGTTGTCCGCCCGGCTGGAGGCTGAGGGCGCAGATGAGATTTATGCCGCAGTCGAACCGGATCCGGCGCGGCTGCAGCAGGCCGCCGCCGTTATCTATCTGGAGTTAACCTCAGTGGTGGATAGTGGTTGGTGGAACGTGCATCTGCGCGCTTTGGCGGATGTCGATCGGCGTTTCCTCTGGTCAGGGCGTCTGCGCGTCCCGATGGACGTGTCGCGCCTTGCCGATGGCGCTGATATTCAGGCCTTTGCCTCACGCGCACTTTCGCAGATCCTGTTGCGCTTTCGCTCAGTGCGCCTCACCGCGCAGTCGCCCTTGATTGCAATGCAGCGCGCGGCCTCACGCCTTTATGTGTCTGACCTCGCTGAACTCAACAAAGCAGAGGACGAGCTGGTCAATCTCAGCTCTGGCGAAGGCGCTGCGGTTGCGCTCGCTTGGCGGGCCTTTGCCCGTTTGGCCCGCTCGATGGAATTTGCCGCCAATGACAGTGGTGTCGCTGCGGAGGCCGAAAGCCTTGCGGCCGAGGCCCTGGCCCTGCGCCCAGCGAACCCGCTGGTCTGTGCGCTTGGCGCCCGCATCGCGCTGGATCTGAACGGAGATTTGGAGCGTGCGGATCATCTGGCCCGCGCCGCGTTGCGCAGCGATGATGGCAATCCCTATGCGCTGCAGGCGTCTTCGCGCGTGGCGTTGTTGCAGGGGGATGTGGAGGCCGCGCACCACGCCGCGACCGAAGCACGCCGTGCTGCAGAAGGCCTGCCGCATGTCTTTGCCTGGGATATGGAAGTCTGCCTGACCGCCCTTGGCAAAGGCGACCTCAACACCGCGCTGTCTGCCGCAAAGGCGGCGCATCAGAACAACCCATCGCAACGTGCGGCCCTGCGCTATCTGGTGGCCCTGCGCCTGTTGGTTGGGGATCGCGACGGTGCGGAACAGGCCGCCCAATTGCTGCGCCGCTATGAGCCGCAGTTTGAGTTTTCGCAGCTGCGCCAGTCGGACTATCCGATGCTGACCCTACGCAACAGCGGCTTTGCGGATCAATTGGTGGTCTGATGTTTCAAGGATAGAAAGCGAAAGGCGTGGGGAATCCCACGCCTTTTGCATTTTTACTTCAATACTTAGGCCATGCTACCCGCCGCCAAGGCCGCCGCAAGTGAAGTGCCCGCCGCGCGGTAGCGCCGCTGGCCACCATTGCCCAGAACCGCACGCCGCCCAAAGGGCCCGATAGGGCGATGCGCCGGGTCAGCGCCTGCCGCCAGATCTTCCCACCGTTCAGGCGCGGTGCCATCGAGCGCGTTGCCGGAATACCAGCACTGTTCCATGCCACCTGCTGCCATCTGCCACTGCGCCCCGACCGAAGTGATCTGCGGCGCGGAATGTGCCGCCAGGAGCGATCCGCTGCCCGCCCGCAGAACCAGCGCCCCGGCAGGTGCCGCGCTGTCATCGAGGAATGGCATCCCGTTGGGATCACGCAATGGCCGCGCCCCATCTTCCAGCCAGCTGCGGCGGGATGGGGTTGCGGGATTGGCATCAAAGCCCATTTCGTCGCGCAGGATCCAGACCTCGGCCTCCGGGCCTTTGGGCAGCTTGATCTGCCACAGACCAAAAGGCGCGGCGGCAAGGCCGCTCTGCCGGGTGGCGCTGGGGTTCAGGCTGATCCGGGTGCGCAGCAAGCCGCCACCAACCTCCTGATGCCACACTGCACCAATCGCCTTGCCGCCATGTTTCAGAATGCCCAGGGCCTTCCGGCTGCGCTTAAGCTTCACCTTACTGCCATCCGGCGCGATCAACTTGATCTTGGCCACAGGTCCGGGGTGGATCACCTCCAACGTGTTGAGGGAGTGATCGTCTGGCTGGATACGCCAACCCAGTTTTCGGTCCGCAGGCAGGGTGGCATGCGCCTGATCCTGCAGATGGTTGCCCATCGGCACAACCAGCTGTACCTCAATGCCAAGGTTACGATAGCTGGCAAGGGTCGCGTTCAACTGTTCAACCAGTTGATGCGGGGCGGCCATGCCTTCCTGCGGACCACCAAGGAACCCAAAGGCCAGCAACAGCACCATTCGGAAGGGATTGCCATCGCTGCGGCAGGCAACCACCTGATCCACCAGCGCCCGCACCGCGCCATTCAGCACACCGCCCATCATGCCACCGCTGAGATCACGCACCACATCCTGTGGCAGTTCCAGCCCATGCAGCCGCGCCGTATCAGATGCGGTGGACAGCACCAGTTCGGTCATCGCCGTGCCATGTGCCATCTCGTTTGGCGGAAACAGCGGCCGCCCATAGGCCACCGGGGCATAAACCGATGACGGCAGCAGGGCCGCCAACTGTTGGCGGTTTTCACGGTCACCAGCGCTCGTGTGCCCCCGGGCCACCATCGCTGTCAGCACGGCTGGATCAAGGGTTTCCCCTGCCAGCAACTCACCCGATTTCAGGGTAAGCCCACCGAAGGAGGCAAAGCGGCTGGCGCCATGGCTGTCCTGAAACGCCGGGTTCCAGAAGGCGATGCCAGCATCAATGATGCCGATTTCCTCAACGGTGGTGGGCGGCACCATATCGGTGCAGGCTGCGGGCCAGACCGCTGGTGCAAAAGAAGCACCCGCTGTGGCCGCTGCGTCCTCCCCCGCCAGCACGACACCCGCCGCGGGATCTGCCCCCATCGCCGTCAATGCCGCGCCCAGACGGTCCTGTTCCATCAGGGTCGGCAAGGGCTCCGGCAAGGATCCGACGGCCAAGGCACCCGTTTGCCCAGCCGCCTGTTGTTGGTAGATCACCCGGCTCCGCGCCGCGCCGGGCGGCGCCAGCAGCGCGGACAGACCTGCGGGCAGCAGGTTGTCCGGCGCATGACTCAGATCTGAGATATCATGAAAGCTCAGCATCTCAGGCACCCAGCTCCTGCGTGACTTTTGCCATGGCGAAGGCCAGAACATCCGCACGATCAGCCGGTGGGTTTACGTTAATGCCGCCACGTTTGGCCGGTGCGCCGCTGAGCCACTCAACAGTTTGGGTTGAGGCCTGATGTGCAGCATGCGCCGACCAAACCCCGGTTTCGCCTGAGGCGGACCAGTGATCTTCAATCTCAGTGACTGTTGGGGCGGTTGCCGTCAGACCCAAACGATCGGCAAAGATCGGGGCCAAGGCAGCCGCCAGCTTGCGGCCCATCCAGCCGTCATGTTCGTAATGAACCCCGGAAACCACCCGATTTTCCTCAATCCGGGCCGCGATCAGACGCAATTCCGTGCTGGCACAACCAAACATCATCGCCTCCATCGCGAAGGCCATTGCAAAGGCTTCACTGGCGTGCCCGCTGGGGCAGGCCGCATGGGCGGGGGTGCGAATGATCGGCGATGCGGCTGAGGTCAGTTCGATCGGACGCGGCGTGTTCAACAGATGTTTGGCCTGCACAACAATCTTGCCAATCGCGGCCAGAACCGCATCCAGCACCGCCATGGTCATCGGGTGGCTAGAGCGCGTCATCGGATAGGCCAGCCCCAGGAACGACAGGATGTCGGTCTGCTGGGTCACGATCTCACCCGCACGTTCACCGCGCAGCCACCGCCGGTCCAGCACCGGCTGCAAGGCAGCTTTCGCCTTGGCCTTGCCACCGCTTGCACCGGGATCGGTAGGGAACGGGGTGGTCAGCTCACACAGGAGGGTTCCGTTATGCTTAACCGCCACCTTATCGGTGCCCGACACCTCAACACTCAGACCCTCGGCCAATTTTTCGGTCATCATGATGTGACGATGCAAGGGCTGCAGCCGGCCCCAAGCCACCTCATCCGAAGCGCGCGGCACCTTGTGACTGACGCTGCTGTCCGGCGTGCCCGGCAAGGTCAGCGCCACCGCATCCAAGGCAAGGCTCAGCGCCAGTGAACTGCCCTGCCCGGCATGTGCCAGCCCCGGCGCGCTCTGCGTTTGTTGGGTTTGCTGGGTCTGCTGCGTCTGTTGGGTTTGCTGGGTCTGTTGCGTCTGTTGTGTCTGGGCAAATGGCATAATGAACTCCCCTATTGTCTATATGAAACAACCTTAACGAGGCCAAAGCCCGCCGTCGCCGATTATTTGACGGCAAAAACTCACGCTGAGTTCACGCGCCATACTGCAGCATGGGTGTGCCGCGCATTGACCGCTCCAGCCCGCGGCAGGAGATCCAGTATGACTCGTTTTCGTCCCAACCCCTCCCCTCCTTCCGCCACCGCCACTCGGACCCATTCAGCGCTGATGCTCAGCTCTGGTGGGGTCGACACTGGCCGGGGGCAAACAAACGGCTCTTGGTCCGCCGCCCAGATTAAGGCTGCCACTTCCCTGCACAGCAGCGATGATGACATATTGCTGGCTGCCTTTGGCACCTACACTAAGGGGCTGGGCCATGATCCCTACGGTCGCGTCCGGGCGGGCGATCTGAAACAACTGATCACTGCGCTGACCACCCGCCATGCGGGTTTCAATGTGCCGCTTTATTCTGGCGGCTTCCTGCGGCCCAGTGGCAGCCATGAGGCAAGGCGACAGGAAAGCCCACTTGCCACCCCAGCACCTTTGACACGGCCGGGCGATGACGGGCTGGGTGCAACCGGCCCCACCGCAGCGCCACAGATGCCGGCGTCCCCGGAACTGGGATCGGATGAGCTGACCGCCGAAATGGGCGAGCTTTATGCCGCCGCGCTGTTGCGGGACATTCCCTTTGAACGGTGGGCCACCTGCCGGATCACCGCGCGCTTGACCGAACAGCTGGCGGATCTGCCCTATTTCCAGCATGCCAAAGGCCCCGCGGCCGCCAAACGCCGTCTGGCGCGGGGCGATCTGGATCCTGCACATCTGTTCAACGGCTGCACCCCCGGGGATCGCGTTGGTCCCTATATCTCGCAGTTTCTGCTGGTCGGAAATCGCGAATATGCAGCCCTTGATGCGCTGGACACCGAAGATGGCCCCAAGGCCGCGCGTGCCGCACCGTCACAGGATGCCCTCAGCCGCGCAGCACGCTACGTCCCTGCCCCCATTCGCAAACTTCTGAGGACGCAGGAGGATTGCATTCAGCCAAATGACGGCGTGATCCGTTACGGGGTTCAGATGATCTCGCAGCGGTTTGCGGGTCACTTGGATGGCTGTGATCATATGACGGAATGGGCAACCTGGCTGGATGTGCAAAACGGATCCAACCGCAAAGATGCCTACGACCGGTTCCGCGACACCGCCCGGTTCATTACCACGCCACGTGATCTGGCGACCTATGTCCATTTTGACACGTTGTTCCAGGCCTACCAGAACGCCGCGCTGATCCTTCTGGGTGCGGAGGAGCCCACCGATCAGGGCCTGCCTGAAGGGCGCGGTCATCCCACCCGCGACGGCGCCGCGACATTTGGGGCCGCCCATATCCTCAGCATGCTCGCCGAGGTAGGTCATCTGGCCCTGACCAGTGCGCAATCACAGAAATTCGCTCCCCCGCTGACCGCCCGGCCCGAGGCATTGGCCGCCGGCATCGCCCTGTCACAAACCGGTGGCAGCGCTGCGGAAAGCCTTGGCTCTGAGCAGCCGCTTTTTGCAAGGATGTCGCGGGATCTGACGGAAAGCGGCCTGCTCAGCGCCATATGTCAGCTGAACCGCACCAACAACAGGTTCTGGAGCGCCCAATACGGTACCGTTGATCTGGGTCCGTTGCATGAGGACAGCAATGCCCTGTTGCCGCAGGTCTACCCGGAAGGGTCGCCAATGCACCCCGGCCATGGGTCTGCCCATGCCACTGTTGCCGGCGCCTGTGTGACCGTGCTGAAGGCCTTTTTTGAGATGTATCAGCTGCCCGCTGGCACGCCTGAGCGGGGTCGCCCCATCCTGACCGGGGCAGAGCCCCTGCATCCTGCGGCCTATTTCAGTGACGAACGGATGCTCAGTGGTGAAGGGGCAATGCTGCCCCATCCTTACACACCAGATCCCGAGTACGATTACACCCGACTGACCGCAGCCAAGGACAGCGCAGACCTCACCGTGCAGGGTGAGTTGAACAAGCTGGCCAGCAACATCTCCTTCGGGCGGTGTTTTGCAGGGGTTGAGCGATACAGCGAACACTATGAATCTCTGCGTCAGGGGGAGCGGATTGCGGTGGATTTCCTGAGGCGCAAGCTGATGGATGGGCAGTCTGCAGCTTCTGTCCGGTTTGCCTCTTTCGATGGCGATCACGTGGCCATCACCTGCCAGCCCCCCACAATGGGCAGCCGCGCAACGGCCAAAACCCGGGTACATGTCTGGGACCGCCACGGCAAAGGTGGCACCGAGGCCGCATATGACGCCTGGCGGGACCGTCATCGCTAGGGACACGCAGGCGCAGCTCGCCTCTTGGCTTTTGAAGCAACATCTGTAACAGCTTGACAGCGCGCCGGTGGGGCGTGCCTGCAAGGAAGACAGATGCTGAGTATTGAAACCCTGATCGCCTTTTCTGCCACAAGTGCCCTGCTTGCACTGGTGCCCGGTCCCGACAATATCTTTGTCATGACCCAATCCGCCCTTGTCGGTCGCCGTGCTGGCCTGATGGTGGTGCTGGGGCTCTGCTGTGGGTTGGCAGTTCACACTGCAGCCGTTGCCTTAGGTCTTGCGGCGGCGATGCAGGCGGTTCCTGCGGCCTTCACCGTGCTGAAAACCCTTGGTGCGGCCTATCTGGTTTACCTCGCCTGGGGGGCATTTCGTGCCGGTGCCTCTGCGCTGCAGAACAAAGAAGCGCCGCGCCTCAGCCCGCTGCGGCTTGTCGGGCGTGGCATGATCATGAACATCTCAAACCCCAAAGTGGCGATTTTCATGCTGGCCTTCCTGCCCCAGTTTGTGAACCCGGCCCTTGGCAATGTGGCGATGCAGATCCTCATCCTAGGTCTGGTGATGGCGCTGGTGACCCTACTGGTCTTTGGCAGTCTGGCCGTTGCCGCCGGCATGGCAGGGCAAAAGATGGCAGGCACCGGCAAAGCCCAGGTCATCCTGCAGCGGGTTGCTGGTGTTGTCTTCCTGGGGCTGGCGTTCAAACTGCTGACACAGAAATAACAACGCGCCGCCAATAGTGAGCGATGCAACAAAAAGGGCCACCTGATCGGGTGGCCCTTTGTCATGTTAATCAACGGCGCGATCAGCCTTTGGCGGCGATCAGCTGCTGCGCCACAAGGTCGTGATCCAGCCACAGCACCGGGCCAGTCGGATCCGAGGCCTCACCAAAGATCAGGGAACCGGTGGCGCTCAGCACCTCCTGGCTCAACAGATCGCTGACCAGCACCTTGCGGTCTTTGTGTAGGGCCACAATCGCCTGCGAGGTGCCAACGGTTTTCTCAACCTGTTCACCGCTGTTGGGCATGGGCCAGGCTTCGAAGTTGTTGAAGGGTTGCATGACCGGATCAAGCTGATAGCCGTTGACGTCTTTCAGCAGACCTTCGACGGTTGCGCCCTCTTTCAGCAGGTCCTGACACTGCTGCCAAAGCGCATCCACCCAGGCACCGCCGCCTTCTTTGCGCAGCGCCTCCAGCAGAGGCAGCAGCGACAGCTCGATGCCAGCAAACACATCGGACGAGTTGGTGCGGATTTCCGGGCAGTTGAACACGGTGGCTTTCACACCCTTGTCCCATGCGGCCTGCGCATGGGCCTCAAGGTTCATCTTGGCAAAGCCTTGGGTGTAGTTGGTGTAGGTCTGCCAGGTGTATTCGCCATCGATCAGCACGCGGGTGCCGTGATAGCCGTAAGCGGTGTAGCGGACCTGACCACCTTCGCCTTCAATACGGGTGCGGATGGCGCTGCTGGCTTCGATCAGATGGCCGAAGGTATGCGCGGTCACCTCATCAAAGTTCTGCAGGATCAGCTTGCCCAGATCGCTTTCGACCAGCGACTGCGACGGCATGTAACGGGCGCCGCGACCTTTGTAGATGCGGTTGGCAATGGCCATGAACACCTTGGCGCGTGGAATGCCACCGGCCATCGTATGGGCGAAGAACACGTTCTTGCCGGCCGGGATCAGCGCGTCCAGTTGGGCCATAACCTCAGCCAGGGCGGTTTTGAAACGGGTCACACCCAAGTCACGGCAGCGATCGATCAGATCCCAATCCAGCTTGTGGTCCTGCCAGCCATCGATGGTCATCTCACCAACCAGATCGGTCGGGGTCTTTTCGCCTTCAGGGGCGTCCATGTCAAAGCCCGCCATCAGCGGCACGTTGATGATCTTGCCGCCCAGGTTTTCCTCGGCTGCGGCATGTTCTTCGGCTGTAAGCGCCCGCAGGCTGCCATCCTCATCGCGGCGGCCAACGGTGACGCCCACAACGGTCATGCCCGCGGCTTTGGCCGCTTCGATCAAGCCGGTGGCATAGCCGCGGCCAAACAGTTCGCCAAACAGAACGAAGATATCACCTTCGCCATAGAGGCTGTTTTCAGGGAGAGAGGTCAGCGGGATCGATTGTTTCATCACGGCCTTCTACATATGTCTTTTGTCTGGAACCGCTGACCATCAGCGGCTGCATATACGGCAATTGAGTTGCGGTTGACGCAACGGCTTGCCCCTCAAATAACGCCCTTTTGCCTTCGGCACCATCGACAAGATGAATTTCTTAAAGATCCGCGGCAAATGCGCAAACAGGGGATTAATATATCCCGCATTTCTTGGCCCGAACGAAAGGGTTGTCAACAGCAGCGTCAGGCCAGAAGGGAACGCCCCCAGGTTGACAGGCGGACGCTTTGATCAGGAGAGATTGAATCAGGATTAGAAGACAGAGTGAATAGTGAACCCAAAAACAGCATTTTTGCAGGCCTTGCAGCGGTCCAAATGACGTACCTTTTCCAAGCCAAACACTTCATCCCGCATTTGTCATGTGTCTGTCCTGCGGAATGGGCCGAACCGAGCAACCACCTCAGACAGGCCACTTTGGGGATCAATCAAGGTGCCGAAGTCAAATTCAAAAAAGGATCGCGCAGATGGGCTAGGCGGATGCGCTGGGTTGAGCGAATGCAGGCACCGTGACCTCCGCCCGATCATCAGCGAGTTTGCAAAGTCAAACCGTTGTCGGTGACGGTCCAATATGCCCCCGTCATTGGACCGACGGCGCGGAATCCACCCCAATGATCCGGGCGCTCCAAAAGAAAAAGGGGAGCGTGGAGCCCCCCTTTTTAAGTTCATCATCAAACTGCTCAGAACGAGCGGCTGAATTGGATTTCCACCCCGGTGTTTTCATAATCCGAGGCTGCGATCCCATCATGGAACACCTCAAACCGCAGGGTATTGGCGCCATTGACGAGGTTGAAGCCAAGATCGATACGCGCCCGGTTTTGATCCGCCGGAGGGAGCCAACCTGGCACCCAACTCTCTCTCGCTCTAACCCATTTAAATCATTGCCTCCAAATCGTGAACCTGTGTCACATGCCTCGAAACGGTCTGGCAACGAACCTCTCTACAAAATTCTGAGGGGAAGCCCGAATCCATTGCGGCTCTGCGGGTCGCAATGTCGAAATCTCGCGGCAACACGTGCGGGCAAAGACTTAGACAGGCCCCCTGCCCCGGCTTGATGGCGGCCATCAGCCGGCCCCAACATTTTGGGCTTCCCTGAGAGGGGTGCCAAAATGTATGAAAGCCCCATCAACTTGACATAGCGGCATTTTTTAAACACCACAGTAGAGCCCGGCAAGATGCATTCGATCTTATCTCTCCTTCTGGTTTTCCTGAGCCAGTTCTTCCTGCCGCGGCACAACGCACAACTGAGACTGCTGAAGGCCCAGATCGAGATCTTACGAGCCCGCATCCCGACGCAAAGGATCATCCTGTCGCCCGCCGAGAAGGCTGAGCTGCTGCGCATCGGGGAAGAGTGTGGGCATGAGGTCGACGGGCTGATGGAAGTGGCCAAGCCCGCGACCTACAAGCGCTGGCTCGCCCAGATGCGCGTGGGCCGTCCTTTCAAAGCCGTAGGACGGCCACGCCTCACGCAAGAGCTGCGCGATATTGTCATCCGCATCGGATCTGAAAATCGCCTCTGGGGTTACAAGCGGATCGCGGGCGAGCTGAAAAAGCTCGGGCTGTATGCCGGCGCCAATTCCGTCAAACGCATCCTGAACGACGCCGGCATTCACCCAAGCCCGGAAAAGCGCAAGAAGAAGCCCGCCCTGCCCTGGACCACATTCATCCGCGCGCATATGGAAACCATGGTCGCCTGCGACTTCTTCTCGAAGACCGTGTTCACGCTACGCGGGCCAAGGACGGCTTATGTGCTGATGTTCATCCATCTTGGCAGCCGCCGCGTCTTCTGCAGCGCACCGACTTATAACCCGGACACGGCTTGGGTGACTCAGCAGGCCCGCAACACTCTGATGTGGTGCGAAAAACAAGGTATCACACCGGAGTTCCTGATCCGCGACGCCGACACCAAGTTCAGCGCCAACTTCGACACTATTTGGACATCAGAGGCAACTCGTGTCCTCCAAATCCCACACAGGGCGCCGGACGCAAACGCCTTCGCAGAATCATTCATTGGCACCATCAAGCGCGAATGCCTAGATTTCTTCGTCTGCTTCAGCCGATCCCAACTCGACTACATCGTGCGGACCTGGGTGCGACACTACAATGTCGAGCGCCCGCATCGCGGACGAGACATCGGCAACAACGTTCTGCAAGTCGATTTCCGGCCCGTCCGGGACGGCCCGATCCGGCGCAGACGCCAACTTGGTGGGATTGTCACATCGTATACTCGTGACGCAGCGTGAATTTCCGAGCCAACACAAGGATTGATAACGTCGGATTCATCTTGCCGAGTTTCGTCAAGGCCATTAAAAAATATTGCAAGTCAACGTGATGGCGCAACGTACACATTTTGGCACCCCTCTCAGGGAAGGCCAAAGACGCTAGGGACAGCGCGCGACTGAGACAGGCGTTCCCCCAGAACCGAAGCGATCCGTTTGAACCGCCTGATTGCACCAACCTTACCAGCCGGGCAGCCGCTCGATCCACCCCCGAGATCATGACGCGCGAACACCGTCGTGCCCATGTTTACAGTAGCGTTACGGCGTGGTTGCAAGTATGAAATGCTGCTCATTCAGTTGGCACCCTCCGGTTCATAGACCGCCTGCCCGGGGCTCGAGTTGTTTAGGATAGGCCGTCGCATGCACTCGACCGGCTTCTGCGTCCCGTGGACTGTTTTTTCGTCCTGATCCTTGTTGGCAATCTGCCAGAGCGTTGTCTGCTTGCGATCCCCCGCCCAATGGCCTTTGCCGGTCTTTTTGACAGCGTACCAGGCCGGTTCATGCTGCCAGTGATAATCTCCACGGCTCAGAACCAACCGTTCTTTGGCCCAGATGATCTGCGACCGGATGCTGAAGCCTGCGACTTCGAGGCTTTCGGCGACTGTGGCTGCATGCAAGGCGCCATGCCAGACGTAGGCGACGTCGCCGGGAAACAGCCCCCAGGGTGGTGTCAGACCAATTCGAACTCGTCTCTACTGGGCCAGTAGCTCTAACCTTTATGTCGCGCAGAGAATCCGCCACTCGGCAAGAGCGGCGGC
Source organism: Thalassovita autumnalis (assembly GCF_001458255.1). GTDB lineage: Bacteria > Pseudomonadota > Alphaproteobacteria > Rhodobacterales > Rhodobacteraceae > Thalassobius > Thalassobius autumnalis. The sequence goes on along the minus strand of NZ_CYSB01000024.1, from coordinate 35,922 downwards.
GCGGTTCAGCTTGAAATGATCTCGTTTTGAAAGACTGCGCTCCTGATTGAAGTGGTTGAAAACGGATGCGTGAATGGAGACAAATTTCTGTAAACTTCGCATCCGGCGAAAACGGTGCATCGCGCGTTCTCGTCGTCGAAACGGCAAATGGGAATTCTCGGCTCGGTTGTTCTTCCAGCGTCCCGTTTCCTGCCTGGACGCATTCCCGATAACTTTCATCGCAGCGCCATATGAACGTAACTTGTCAGTGACTACGACCTCGGGATGGCCGTAGCGTTTCATCGCTTTTCTCAAGAATTTATAGGCTGCGGCACGATCTCGGCGCTTCGTGACATAGCTTTCCAGCACCTCACCTTCATGATCGACAGCCCGCCATAGATAGTGTTGCTCACCGTTGATCTTCACGAAAACCTCATCCAGATGCCATCGCCAGTTGGAGTGAGATCGCATTTGATAAACTCGGCGCTTACGTATCTCAGATGCGAACAGCGGGCCAAATCTGTTCCACCAAAACCGGATGGTTTCGTGGCTGACGTCGATACCCCGCTCGTGAAGGAGATCTTCCACGTTCCGCAGCGAAAGCGGAAATCGGACGTACATCATTACCGCCAGCCGGATGATCTCTGGGCTGGTTTTGAAATAGCGAAAAGGGGAGCGTTTTGTCATCCCTCGACGCTATGTGACCGCCCTGCCCGCCTCAAGTTGGTTTCTTCTGACATCACCCCTGAGTTCGTTGCTCAGGCCGTCCAGGACTGGATCAAGGCTGTCGGCGCAAAGACGGCCTACATTGAACCGGGCAGCCCTTGGGAGAATGGATATTGTGAAAGCTTCAACGCTCGGTTCCGAGACGAGTTCTTGAACGGCGAGATCTTCTACAGTCTGCGCGAGGCTCAAATCCTGATCGAAGAATGGAGGAAACACTTCAATACGAAACGACCCCACAGTGCTCTGGGCTATCGCCCACCGGCCCCCGAAACCATCATCCAGATGGACCAAAGGCCGATCATGCACTAACAATCAAATTGGACCACTCAAGTGGGGCGGATCAGAGACCGGTAATCAGACCGCGTCGAGTAATCATTAACTGAATTCCTTACTGCTTGGCATCATGTGTGTTCGAGCGGCGGTCTTTGCCGCTTAACTCTTCTAGGATTGGACAGTCGGGGCGTTGATCACCGGCACATTCTTCAGACAGGCGCGTGAGCGTGGCGTGCATGGCTTGCAGGTCGGCGATCTTGGCCTCAATTTCATTGAGATGTTTTCCGGTGACTTTCTTGACCTCTGCACTGGCGCGGGACTTGTCCTCGTAAAGCGCAAGCAGCGTCCGGCAATCTTCAATGGTGAATCCTAAGGCGCGCGCACGTGCCAGAAAGGTCAGTTTGTGAACATCGGCATCGTTAAATACCCGATATCCGTTCGTTTCACGCTTAGGTTTGACCAGGCTGATGTCCTCATAGTACCGGATCGTCTTTGCGGGCAGGCCGGACTGGCGAGCGACGTCTCCAATGTTCATGCTTTTCTCCTTTATTCCGCAGGGGCGGGAGCTGCTTGCACGGCTTCCCGACCCGGGGTCTCATTTTCGTCTAGAAGCGGTGCGACGCGGCGCAGTCTCAGGGCGTTCGTCAGAACAAATACCGAAGAAAGCGCCATCGCACCTGCCGCCAGAACCGGCGAAAGCAGCAGCCCAAACGCCGGGTACAAAACGCCTGCGGCCACCGGGATCAGCGCGGTATTGTAACTGAACGCCCAGAACAGGTTCTGACGGATGTTGCGCATCGTGCGCGTCGAAACTTCAAACGCATTGACCACGCCTCGCAGGTCCCCCGACATTAGGACTACATCGGCAGATTCGATGGCTACATCAGTTCCGGTTCCAATGGCGATTCCCACATCCGCATGGGCGAGCGCCGGGGCATCGTTGATGCCGTCGCCTACGAAGGCGACTTTCTGACCATCAGCCCTGAGCCGGTCGAGCGCTTCGACTTTTCCGTCCGGCAGAACGCCCGCCACGACATGATCGATCCCGGTTTCCGCAGCGATTGCATCGGCTGTTTGCTGTTTGTCACCGGTAATCATCGCGACTTTCAGGCCTTGACGGTGCAGAGCTTCGATTGCTTCGCGACTGCTGGCTTTCACCGGGTCGGAAACCCCGATAACCGCGGCGATCTTTCCTCCGATTGCAGCATAAAGCGCCGTGCGTCCACGTTTCGCCAGATCGATTTCGACTTCTGCGATCGTTCCCGGGTCAATCCCTTCACGAAGCATGAACCTGTCGGCTCCGACCAGCACTTCGACACCGTTCACATCAGCTTTCACGCCGTAGCCGGTCACGGACTGAAACCCGGATGCCTTGACATCATCTGCCCTCTCGACCCGCGCCGCGCGAACAATCGCCTGGGCGATCGGATGCTCGGACTTTTTTTCGACCGCCGCGACTTGCGCCAGCACCGCTGTACGCTGAAACCCGTCTGTCAGGATGACATCGGTAAGTTCGGGGCGGCCTTGCGTAACAGTGCCGGTCTTGTCGAGCGCCACAACCCCGACCGAGGTTAGCTGTTGCAGGGCATCCCCCTTGCGAAACAAAACGCCCATTTCAGCCGCGCGCCCAGTGCCCACCATGATCGACGTGGGCGTGGCTAACCCCATCGCGCATGGGCACGCGATGATCAACACCGACACGCCGGCTACCAGCGCAAATGTAAGCGCCGGGTCGGGGCCCAAAAACAGCCAGACGAGCACTGTAAACACTGCAACCCCCATGACTGCAGGAACGAACCAGAGGGTAATGCGATCCACGAGCCCCTGAATCGGAAGTTTCGCGCCCTGTGCCTCTTCTACCATCCGGATAATCTGTGCCAGCGTAGTGTCCGCCCCAACGCGTGTGGCGCGAAATTGGATACTCCCAACGCCGTTGACCGTCCCCCCGGTAACCGCTTCACCCGGGGCTTTTGCCACGGGAACCGGCTCGCCGGTGATCATGCTTTCGTCGACATGGCTCTCGCCATCTGTGACTTCGCCGTCCACGGCAATACGCTCACCGGGGCGCACCTGAACAATATCGCCGACCCTCAGCTCTTCAATGGCCAGTTCAATCGTTTTTCCGTCCCGAAGAACCCGCGCCGTGCGGGCCTGCAGGCCCAGGAGTTTCTGTATCGCGGCGCCGGTGCGTCCTTTTGCCCGCGCCTCCAGATACCGACCGACTAAAATCAGCACAACGATGACCGCCGCCGCCTCAAAATACACCGCCCGCACCGATGCAGGCAGAACTGCGGGCAGGAACGTCGCAACCACCGAATAAACATAGGCCGCACCTGTACCGACCGCGACAAGGCTGTTCATGTCAGGCGCACCCTTCAAAAGCGCAGGAAAGCCCTTGAGATAGAAAAACCGACCCGGCCCCAACAAAACCGCCGTGGTCAGGGCGAACTGAATCAGCCAGCTTGTCTGGTGACCGATCGTGCGACCGATCCATTCATGCATGCCTGGAACAAGATGCGCCCCCATTTCGAGCAGAAACACCGGCAGTGCCAAAGAAGCCGCCAGGATCGTTCGCCGGGCGATTTCACGAGCCTCTTCTTCCTTGCGTGCGGCGCGGTCCAACGACGCATCCGCCTCGGCAATCTCGGCCGGATAACCTGCCTGTGTGGCGGCCGTGGCAAGCGCCGCAGCATCCGTTGCTCCCTCAAGGTAGGAAATAGTGGCAGTCTCCGATGCCAGGTTCACGTTCACGTCGAGAACGCCGGACACAGCGGCAAGTGCCTTGTCAACGCGGCCAACGCAGGACGCGCAGGTCATCGAGGCAACGTTAAGCGTTACACTGGCGCGCCGCGCTGGATAACCCGCCTCGTCAAGTGTCCCTGCGATTTCACGCAGCCGTTCCGGTGTGTCGATTGACACACGGGCGGTTTCACTGGCCAAATTAACCGCAACATCGTCCACGCCCTCCAGGGAACGAAGCGTGCGATCCACGCGCCCGACACAGGACGCACAGGTCATCGATTCAATGGACAGCGTTGCGCTTGTAGGGTTGGTCATTGTCGTCTCCGGTTCCGGCTTTCAGCCTTACATCTAGTGGTTCCAGTTACTGTAAGGTCAAGAGTGAGAAAGAAATATACCCAGCAAATTGAAACTGACTTGACCCTCCCCCTACTGGAGCCCCCATATCCCGAAAAGACACCAAGATTAGGAGCCAATCATGGAATTCAGTGTTCCCGAAATGAGCTGCGGGCATTGCACGGCCGCAATTGAAAAAGCCGTCAAGGATGTAGATCCGGCGGCAACGGTTAACTGCGATCTCGACACCCGCCGTGTGACCGTTGATACCTCCCTTTCGCAAGCGGATGTGAGCCAAGCGATCACAGAGGCAGGGTACGAGTCAGAACCTGCAACCGCTTGAAAAGCATACCGCCTCAGGGCTGACCCCTAGGCGGTATGCCCGCGCGTTCACTCGTCCGCGTCGGACCGGGCGTCGGAAACATAGATTTCCAGTTCGGATTGCTCGACGAAACCCGGCACCAAGGCGTCTCCGATCACAAATGACGGCGTGCCATTGAAGCCGAGAGCCTGTGTCAGGCGCATGGAAGACGCAATGTGCTCTTGCACTTCCGGTGCCTCCATGTCCCGACGAAGCTGGCCGATATCAAGACCCACCTCTTTCGCGATGCGCAGAACCGATGCCTCTTCGGCGCGGCCGCTCATCCCCATCATGGCCCAGTGGAATTCTTCGTATTTGCCCTGGTTGCGCGCGGCCAGGGCTGCTTTGGCCGCAAACACTGATCCGTCCCCCAAGATCGGCCACTCTCGGTAGACAAGCCGCACATTCGGGTCGCCATCGAGCAGGCCCTGAACTTGCGGCATGGCCCTGCGGCAGAAAGAACAATTGTAATCGAAGAACTCAACAACCGTCACATCTCCATCCGGATTACCTAGAACCGGTGCATTGGGGTCTTGTTCCAAAAGGTTCCTTTGGTTGATCAGAACCTCAGCTTGCGCAGATGCTTGGGCGCCTGCCTGCTGTTGTTCAAGGATGGCGACCGCCTCCATCACGATTTGCGGATTTGCGCGGATTGTCTCAAGAACCAGCTCTCGTACGCGCGCTTCATCCAGTCCATCGGCATAGGCCGTGAAAGGTGCCATGATTGCCAGCGTAAGCGCCGCAATTCCTTGTCTGAATCTCATTTCAGTTTCCTCCCCGTTCATTATCGAAACGTGTTCGTTCAGCCTGGAGCTGACGCTGACGCTCAGGCCAGGTTGATTGGATAAACGCTAGAATGTTCCAGATTTCTTCGTCGCCCAGATCATCGCCAAATCCCGGCATGCCGCTGTCAAACTCAACCCCTTGGTCGGCCAAAACAGCTTTCCCGCCACGCTTCGTGTAGTCAAAAAGCATTCGATCTGCGTGGTGCCATGTGTGCCCGGTCTCATCATGCGGAGGGGCGGGCAATCGCCCGTCCTCTCCCGGTGAGCGCCAGTCTTGTTGCCCCTCGAGATTATCGCCATGGCATGACGCGCAATACTCGCCATACAAAGCCTGTCCAACTTGGATGTCTGGTTCGTTGGGAGCGGTTATGGATTGGGGGCTGCTTTCTTGCGAGACAACCCACCCGGTCGCGCCTATGAGGACGATAGCCGCCGCACCGAGCAAAATGGTTGGTTTGTTCATGATACGTCGATCCATGTCATCATGCCCGAAGCCGCATGTGAGAGCATGTGGCAGTGGAAAAGCCACTTGCCCGGGTTGTCCGCGACAAATGCGATTTCGCGCGTTTCACCGCCAAACATCAAAACCGTATCCCGCAAAGGCCCTACCGAACCATCCTTCAGCAACTCACGAAAATGCATGCCATGAAGATGTATCGCGTGCGGAAACGACGTGTCATTGTAAATTTCCAGACGTGCGGTTTCTCGACGCGATAAACGGGCAAGTGGAGCGTCGGTCATGCCGACCGCCCCGTTAAATGCCCAGAACTGGTTGGCCTGCGCGAGTTGGCGAAAGGAATTGCGCTCACCGTTTAGCTCTGCGGCATTCAGGCCACCCATCGCCCCTCCTTCCATGTTCAGGCGAAACCGTCGTGCTGTTTCAACACCCTCTATTTCCATGTTCGGGTTGGGCGGAAGTGGCGCCGGATCAGCGCGCGGCGTTGCAGCCGCGTCGCCGGCGACCGTGAAAGTCGTTTGCGAATACTGCTGCTGGTCATCAATTCGGACGAGATGAGCCATATCTCCGGACTCGGCAACAACATCAACGAAAAGATCGACCCGCTCTCCCGGGGACAGCAAAAACGCCCCTTCAACCAACTCCGGCTTTGCCAAAGGCATACCGTCGTAAGCCATCACCCAACCTTTCAACCCAGCAAGGCCCAGTTCGAAGATCCGGGCGTTCGCCGCGTTGATTAAGCGCAAGCGAAGTCGCTCGTTGCGCTTGACTGGCAATGTGAAACCCGACCTTCCATTGGTCGCTATGTAATTGCCCCGGCGGCCGGCGTGACTGCGATCGTGCGGAGCCTCAAATTCCGGATCGATTTGGGCCGTTTTCGGGTCAAGAAGCCAATCATCAAGTATCAGCACCTCGTCACGGTCAACGTCCGCCGCAACCGGTTCTTCGACAATCAACGCACCATAAAGCCCTCTGGCAACCTGTTCAAAAGAGCGATTATGAGCATGAAACCAGAAAGTTCCCGCATCAGGGGCAACGAAATCGTAGTCAAAGCTTTTTCCCGGCTCCACCGCATCTTGGGTGAGACCTGCAACTCCGTCCATAGCATTGTCGATCCGAAGCCCATGCCAATGGACAGAGCTTGCTTGCGGCAGCTCGTTGACAAACCGTCTCGCAACGCGCTCACCTTGTTTTACCCGGATCGCAGGTCCCGGCATTTGCCCGTCATATCCCCATATCTCAGTCTGCGGATACGCTGACGGCGCCAACTGTACTCTAGCTGGTCGAGCCGCCATCACGGCCATCTCTTCCGAATCAGCAAATCCCGCATTCGGCAGTGCTCCGAGTAATCCCACTGCGCCGCTTGCTTGCAGAAATTCCCGCCGTGATTGTGTCATGTCGTCCCTTTCGTTTTTGCGGGCAGTCTGGGACCGCCCACAATCTTGTCACCCACCTGAATGATCATCCATCAAATACGTTGCGATGGCCTGTCGATCTGCATCCGTCAGGAATTGCGTTCCTTGAAGAACGACCTCACCCATTGAACCACCGAAGGCGTCTCCGCTGGGCGTAATTCCCGTCTTCAGGGCGTATGCGAGCGCATCCACGGTCCAGTCACGAGACTGAAGCGTTTCATGGTCGATCGCCGGCGCTTTGTTGCCTCCCGGAAGAGATGGGTTGCCTGCGAAGTGCTCGTCATCGGAGTTTCGAGCGCCAAGGATGTTTCTGCCTGTATGGCAGGCCGCGCAATGTGTCGCTCCTTCGACAAGTTCCCGCCCACGGTTCCAGACAGGGTCGTTACCTTCAATCGGGCCTGTCCGAGGTGGTTCAAGAAATGCCGCGCGCCACAGTTTCAGGCCCCATCGTTGATTAAACGGAAACGCCATTTGATGACTTGGGGCCGGTTGAGACACCGCAGGGACGGTCTGAAAGGCCGCCCAAAGATCTGCAATGTCCTGATCTGTGAAATTCGCATAAAACGGATAGGTGAACGCCGGGTAGTACGGCTCTCCCTCGGGCGAGATGCCCTGCCGCACCGCTTGCGCAAACTCCTCGATTGTCCAATCACCGATGCCATGCTCCGGGTCGGTAGTCAGGTTTGCGGAATAGAGTGCCCCGAAGGGCGTGTCCAACTTCACACCACCCGCAAGTGGAGCTCCACCGCCCTCAAAATCAGTGTGGCACGCAATGCAACCGCTTGCACGCGCGAGATAGGCGCCGCGATCTACGTCACCTATCAACTCGATTGGATTGGGTTTCAGGCCTATCGGCCAAATCACCAGCGTTCCAAGCCCAACGATGCCCAGTAGAGATACGCCGGAACCAAATAAGATCATCCGCTTCATCTTATTTTGACTCAGCACGGAATTTTGTATGACAGGCCGAGCATACCTGACTGACCATTGCGAAGGCACCATCCACTGGCATACCCGCAATGTCGTCAGCCGTCATCGCCCCCTGCATCATTCCACCGCCCATCATGGTGCCGCCGCCCATCATCGAACTGCCGCCCATCATTGCGCCAGAAGACATGCCACTTTGGGCGCCTGCCATCATGCCGTTGTTGGCTGCTCTCGCCAGTCCGTCAGCATAGATCTCAAGTTGCTCGGCCAATTCAGTGAATTCGTTCCAGTTGGTCCAGACCGCGTCCCTGGTTTCCGACGGGGCACCGCCGCTGCCTTCTGGGAAAAGCTCTGTGAGATCAGCGCCCGCGTGATTCCCAATCGTTTTTGCTACCGAACGAACCGTGGCGGCATTGAATTCGATTTCGCCACGCATCATTGGGGTGATCGCTTTAACGGCTTTTCCCATGGCGCTCATGGCATCCATGCGTTCTTTGACAATTCCAGTAGCGCCGCCATGCGCGTAGGCTGCGAGCGCTGCCGAAGTGAAAACAAAAGCGGTAATTACGGTGAGTTTTTTCATCGGGTTGGTCCTTGATCTGTATGAGTTGATGTATCTGCAATCAGGACCGAGCTCTTGGAGGTGGTGGATCAAACAAAGCCAACCAGCTTTCGCGTGAATGGTTGGTAAACGAAAATGGCAAAGGGGTTTGGGCACTTGAGACTGTAAAGTTCGGTTGCAGCGTTAGAACGGCGGTCACGTAACAGTCCAAGCCGGGATGGCAGTGACCAGAAATTTCCGCGAAATCTGCGTCATGCGCACCCCGGTGGGACTTCTCGTGCTCCCCGGCAATGGCGAATTCGACTTCGGGATGCGCGCGCACCGCTTCAGGAACCGCCAGAAAAACACCAAGCACAGTCAAAACGACAACGCGGACTAGAAGACGTACCTGATTTCCTCTCCAGAGATGCATCAGTTGATCCCGTTCTCCCGTTGAAGCTCGCGCACGTAGCGCGCAATGTATTTCACGTCGGCTTGGGTCAACCCTTTGACCGGAGGCATGTTTCCGAACTTCCAGTGATGCGCGCGTACACCGTTTTTGGCGGCCAAAACGAATGCCATGTCTGAATGGTGGCTTGGTTCGTAAATCTTGTGAACCAACGGAGGTGCGACACCATTCTGGCCTGCCGCATTTTCACCGTGGCAGTCCGCGCATTTTGCCTCGAATGCACGCTTGCCGATCTCCGCTTCAGCAGACAAATTGGCTGGTATGCGAAGCTCAACGATTGGTTCGCCCTGGGCGATCCTGCTTGTGTCCGGTGTCACCATCGAATGACCCAGAGTGGCGGGTGCGGGTTGCAGAAACTGCAACGCTGCCACGACCAAACCCGCGAGCAAGACCCCTCCAACGAACAGACCAGTTTTATTCATTTGCCGTCCTTTGCCCGTCTTGGGGCAGTTTTCTTCAGATAAGCTTGACTTGTGTCCCGATCGGCGTCCGCTCGTACACTTCCTCGATTTGCTCGTTGAAAAGACCAATGCATCCGTTCGACGATTTTCGTCCGATTTTGCGTGTGTCCTGGGTTCCGTGGATCCGGTAGTATTGCCACGAAAGGTAGAGCGCCCGTGTTCCGAGAGGGTTTATCGGATCGCCGCCTTTGACGTATGCGGGCCATTCAGGATTGCGCTCGCGCATGGATGGGGTTGGAGCCCAGCCCGGATTTTTTCGCTTTTCGACAACTTCGGTGTAGCCGCGCTTTGTCAGTTCGTCCGTTAAAGGCACCGACGTGGGGTAGACTCGCATCTCCCCGTCCGTTGTCCAATGCTGGAGGACCTTGGTGGTTGTGTCGGACACGATTACTCCCTTGCCCATACTGTCGAAATGGTCTCGCCAGTCGTGCAATGCGAACGACGAGATGTTGCGGCGCACAGGTTCTGAGTCCTGCGCCCGCACTATCGAGGGAGCGGCAAGGAATGCTGACGCTCCAAAGAACAAAGTTCGTCTGGTGATCTGGTTTGATCTGAACCTGCCCATGTCTTGCCTCCAATTAGTAGGATCATCCGTTTAGATCTTCGGATTTTTTCTACTAGAAGACTGCTCGACATCAACCTGACAAGGCTGTGATTTTTGTATCCATATGTAACCTTGACCTTACCATATGTGAGGCCTGCAAATGGGGGTGCGATCAAATGTTGTGAGGACTCGATGACTAAAAAATCCAGCCCAACCGGGTCAGGCCACTCAAAGATAATGCGCTACGGCATGATGGTGTGCTGTGCCGTTATGCTATTGCCGATTGCCGGCTACTTTGTTGCTGGAGGAACGATTGGTGGGCTTTGGGGCAAATCAGCGGTCTTTCTGCCGCTTGTGCTTTGTGTCGGGGCGCATTTCATGATGCACAAGATGATGGGGAAACCCTGTCATGGGGCTTCGGAGGACGAAGAGACGACAAAGGCGATTCCATTACTCACGAACCAACAAATGGAAAAATCCCAACGCCAAGGGGTGTGAATTGGCCGGCCATTGTCGCGTCGTTTGTGTAAGCTTGCTGGGGCTCGCAGTTACTGGCTGTTCTTCAACTGTTGATCAATGCGTCAAACCGGATGGCCCGGCGGTGTCTTCGAAAGGCACCGCTTCTGCCATTCCAGAAGGGTGTAGTATTGAAGGATCTCCTTCCGGCTCCGTGCAAGCCTTTTCCTGCGAAAACGGGCGACAGGGCTATGTCATCGCTGACGTTGAGTGGGTATCTTTCCAAGCTTCCGAATAAAAACCCAATCTTCGAGATGCGCGACGAAAAATGATAAGAAACCGAACTCTCAGAACGCTGATCTCGACCGTGGTCATCGGCTTCGGACTTGGTGCCTTCATCCCGGATGCTCCTCTGGCAAAGAACTCGGACACCTTTTCCGATCCCGCCCTGAGCGCCCGGCTGATAACAGTGCAGGATGCGGTCGCCAAAGACGCGGTAACGATTTCTGCGGGTTTGGACCTCGTGCTTAGTGAGGGCTGGAAGGCCTATTGGCGATCACCGGGAGAGGTTGGTCTTCCTCCGGAAATCGACTGGAGCGGATCGCAGAACGTCGCGAATGTCAAAATGCTTTGGCCGGCACCAACCCGGTTCACGGCATTCGGGATCGAGAACTTCGGTTACAGCGATGAGGTTGTCTTCCCTCTGGAGGTTCAACTGGAGCAGCCGGGCAAACCCGTTTCCCTTTCTGCCAGGGTTTCTCTGCTGATCTGCTCGAATGTCTGTGTACCGCAGAATTTTGAACTGTCGCTGACCCTTCCCTCGGGAAACGGGATTGATAACAAAAGCGCCAGCCGACTGAGCGAGTTTATTGCGCGGGTGCCGATCGAAGAGAAGGACGCACAGCTGGGATCTGCCATTGCGCATGTTGATGACGGGTTTTCGGAATTGACGATTTCGGTAAAGGCCGCTGCGCCATTTCAGGCACCTGACGTGTTCCCTGAACTCGGAACCGGCACCGCTCTTGGCAAACCTGACATTCGGCTGGGCGATCGCGGAACCCTGCTTTGGGCGCGCTTCCCGGTGTTGTCATTTGACGAGGAGCGCTTCAGGCCTCCGATCATCACCGTTACCGATGGTGCTGGCCGCGCCTTCACCGTGACCCCCGAACGGGTCGAGACGCAGCTCGCGCCGCCTTTCCGCCTCAATGTGCTTGGCCCCGGCATTGACCAACTCGCCTGGATCGCGCTGGTTGCGTTTCTTGGCGGGATGATCCTCAACGCCATGCCTTGCGTGCTTCCGGTCCTGTCGATCAAGCTTTCTTCCGCCCTCAAACAGCAGGGCCGTGACAAACAGGTGGTACGCGGCGGATTTCTTGCGGCCGCTGCAGGCGTCATGGTGTTCATGTGGGGGCTTGCCGCCGTGCTTTTCCTGCTGCAGCGCTTCGGAGTCATGGTCGGTTGGGGGCTTCAGTTTCAAAACCCCGTGTTCCTGGCCCTGATGTTCACCGTCCTGGCAGTGTTTTCGGCGAACCTGTTCGGAATGTTTGAAATCGTTCTGCCATCCGGCCTGCAGACGCGGCTCTCCAATGCCGGCCGGAGGCATGGGTATACCTCTGACTTTTTCACGGGCCTGTTTGGCGCGGTTATGGCAACGCCATGTTCGGCGCCATTTCTTGGCACCGCCATCGCCTTCGCGCTCGCCGGTCGCGGAACCGATCTGTTGATCGTGTTCACATTTCTTGGTTTCGGGCTCGCCACACCTTACCTGGTTGTCGCCGCATCCCCGCGCTTGGTGACCTTCCTGCCTAAGCCCGGCCGTTGGATGGTCGGATTGAAGCTTGCGTTGGGCCTGCTTCTGGTTGTCACCGCACTCTGGCTGTTTTGGGTTCTCACAGGGGTCGCCGGTACCCGGGCGGCGATTGCGGTTGCCGCCCTGTCAGCAGCCTTGATCCTGGTCCTGTCCCGCGGCGGCCTGTCAGCCCGGCTGCGCTGGCCGAGCATCGCTGTGTTTTCGACCCTGCCGCTCGTCGCATCCGCCATGCTGGCGCAACCTGCCCACAACCAGACAAACGCCGCAACTCAGGAATGGACGGCATTCGATCGCGCTGAAATCGCCCGCCTGGTCTCTCGTGGCGAGGTGGTGTTTGTCGATGTCACCGCCGACTGGTGTTTGACCTGCAAAGCGAACAAGGCACTTGTTCTCGATCGCGAACCCGTCCTCCATGCTCTGCGAAGTGATGACGTCACACAAATGCAGGCAGATTGGACACGGCCGAACGAGGCGATTTCGCGCTACCTGGAAAGTTTCAACCGCTTCGGCATTCCGTTTAATGCGGTCTACGGCCCGGGTGCCCCGAACGGGATCGTTTTGTCGGAAATTCTCTCGGCGGCAGCCGTTCTCCAGGCTTTGGAAGATGCCCGTCTCGCAACGCCGATTGCCGCGGCACATAACTAAGCTGATGCGCATACGACCAGCCATTCTTGTCCGAGAAAGACTCCTTGGCGAATACCATGCTTTTAATTCACTTCGCCGTGAAACTTGAGCAAAGTCATGGTTCAAAGCGCCACAGTTCAATATCAAGAGCAAACTCGCAACTGATTTCTAACGGCCAAGCAAGCTCGGCACATTAAACGAAGGAAAACACCATGCCACCAATCAACCCCAACCGCAGAGCCGTTTTGCAAAGCGCTGCGGCCGCGCTGATTGCATCCACCCTGCCTGCAATTGCTCAAAGCAACTCTACACTCCACGTGATCAAGGATCCCAATTGCGGATGCTGCGGTGCTTGGATCAAGATAATGCGTGTTTCGGGGTTTGATGTCACCGTTCAGAACGCGTCAAATGAGGCTCTTTATGGTTACAAACTCAGAAACGGAATTTCCGAAGACCTTGCCTCATGCCACACCGCGACGATCGAGGGGTATTTCGTTGAAGGCCACGTTCCAGCATCCGATGTGCGTCGCCTGCTTGCCGAGCGCCCCGATGCGATTGGATTGACCGTGCCCGGCATGCCTTATGGGTCGCCCGGAATGGGTCCCGAGAGCGAACGAGACGCCTACGATGTGCTTTTGATGAAAAAGGATGGCACGACCGAGGTATTCGCAAGTTACCAAGGCGAATAGGGTGTCTTGAAATCACCTGTCTACAGGGTCGGTCTTGAAGCGCTTTGGCACTCAGTTTGCAGATCTGCCCAATGCCTTGCCTTCGCCCGCAGCGGCGCGCCAGATCAGCACCAACCCCACAGCGATCATCGGAAGCGTCAATGCCTGACCCTGTGTCAGCCCTAGATCGCCAATCTGCCAGGCAAACCCGGTCGGATTGCCCGCGCTGACAAACTGCGCGTCCGGCTGGCGTACGAACTCGACAGTAAACCTCGCCAGACCATAGCCGGCAAAAAAGACACCCATCAATAATCCGGGCCTTCTGAACCCGGCCTTTCGAAACGCAATCCAGAAAATGACTGTGCCGAGCAGAATGCCCTCAAGCGCCGCTTCATAGAGCTGGGATGGGTGGCGGGCGCAGAGCTGCCCGATCTGCTGCCCGCAATCCTGCGCCGCCCGTCCGGGGAATACCACGCTCCAGGGCAAATCGGTGGGGCGGCCCCAAAGCTCGGCATTGATGAAATTGGCCACCCTGCCGAGGAACAGGCCCGGCGCCGTAATCAGCGCCAGCAGATCACCGGTCGAAAGTAGCGACAATTTTTGCCGCAATGCATAGACCAGGGCCACGATGGCAACGCCGAGAAGCCCGCCGTGAAACGACATCCCGCCTTGCCAGATCTTCAAAATCGCCAGCGGATCGTTGGAAAACTGCCCGGGATTGTAGAACAGGACATATCCCATCCGGCCACCGAGGATGATGCCCAGGATCAGGTAGGTGACCAGATCTTCGAACTGGTCGGGCTGCATCACAGGCTGGTCATTACGCCACATTTGCGGCCGCGCCAACACCACCTTGGCCAACCGCCAGGCAATAAGGATCCCAACGATATAGGCCAGGGCATACCATCTGAGGGCAACCTCAAAGCCAAAGACGTCGAATGCGAACAGTTCGGGGGAGATGTCCGGAAAAGGGATCATTTTGGTATGCCTATCGTTGCGTCGGCCCGAGTTGCCCGGTCAAAGCTGTTTCGGCTGAGGTCCCTCTGGACCTCGGAAGTTCTTCAAAGCTCGACTTCAGGCGACGGGATGCAGAACCACGCGGGTTTCCATGGGAACACGGTTGTACAGATCGATAACCTGATCATTCACCAAACGCGCACACCCGTTAGATACGCGGCGTGCCAGCGTCGAAGGTTCATTGGTCCCGTGAATCCGCAGATAGGTGTCGCCACGACCGGGCTGGAACAGATAAAGCGCCCGTGCGCCCAGCGGGTTGTTGAGACCACCGGGCAGCCCATTCGAAAGCCGCCCGTACCGGTTCGGTTCGCGCTTGATCATGTCGGGAGTGGGCCTCCAATAGGGCCACTCTCTTTTCGCTCCGACAAAAAACTCGCCCGCCTCATAGAGCCTAGGTCGACCAATACCCACTGTGTATCTGAGGGCTTTCTTTTTCGGCAACGTCCAGTAGAGCGCAAACTGGCCGGGATCGACATGGATTTCATTGGGCTCAAAATCCGTTTCGAGCCGGACCTCGCGGGGCATGAACGCTTCGGGCAACTGGTAGTCCGGGATAATCTCGTCATGCGCCAGCAGGGGTGTTGCCGCAGCGAATGCCGACATTGCCATCCCGCCTTTCAGTAAATCACGCCGTTTCATGGCTCTATCCTTTCAATTCCGATAACGCGCGTTCGATCCTTTGTCGTCTCGGATCGGTTTCCGGTGCGTTCTGCAACAAGGCGCTCGCTTTCTCATATGCGGATACTGCGTTATCGCGCTCGCCAAGCACGGTGTAGGCGTTTGCCAGCCTCATCCAGCCTTCCAGGTCGTCCGGCTCGTCTTCGAGACGGGATGCCAAGCGTTCAACCATGGACCGGATAAAGGCGGACCTGTCCTCTTCGGTCATGTCGCCAGCTGCCGCGACATCGTCCGCCGATGGTCCCGGGTCCGCTACCATCGGAGCAAAGCTGGCCAAGTTTACCGGGGCGCGGCCAATCTCGCTTCCAATTCGGTTCGCTTTGGCGACAAAGGTTTCCATCCAAGGCGCGAAACCCTCCGCTTCATTCAGGCGGCTGATCAACAGGTCATGTGCGTCCTTCGTTTTACCGGCCTGTTCCAATGAGACCGCCATGTAAAAGGCCGCTGCCGGATTGGCAGGGTCCAACCTGAACGCTTGGTCGATCGCCGACTGTGCCCGAGGCGTGACAATCCCAGCCTCTGCCATGACCAATGCTTCGGCAAGCCGCGACCAGGTTTCAGATGTGGCACCTTCACGACGCGTGATGACGTCAAAGGCCTGAACGGCGTCACTGTGTTTCCCCATGCGCATATAGGTCTGCCCAAGCAGCATCCACCCGTCCGATTGACCGCCATTTGGTTCACTGGTCAGGCGTTCAAAAAGCTTCTGCGCCAAGTCAGCGATTTTTTGTTCTTCTTCGCGCTCGGCCTGAAGTGCTTCCAACGCACGGCTTGATGAAACAGGAGTGCCGTTAATCGAATAGTATCCAATAGCCAGAATTGGAACGAACAACGCGGCCAAATACATGGCGGCGTTTCCATCGCCAGCTGATTGCGGGCCTGCGTCAGAGGTTTTACGCGACAACGCCAGGATTCGCCGCTTGATCTCCATCCTGGCGGCGTCGGCTTCACCCTCGGAAATCACGCCGCGCTCATGGTCTCTTTGGACTTCGTCGAGCTGGTCCACCAATACCGCCGAGGTTCCATCCTCGGTGGCGACAACACCCTTGCCCTTTGCTAAAAGCGGCCAGGCTGCGAACAGCACCGCTATCAGGGTCATAAACCCGAAACCGGCCCAGATCATGATGGATCTCCTGATTTTTCATTGTCGATAAACTTCGCCACCTGACGCTCTTCGGCTTCTGTTAATTCAGGTAACGCGCTTTTCCGCCTGCCTCGCAGAACGATGTTCAGACCAAAGAGCAGAGCGATCAGCGTCAAGGCGATCGGTGTGCCCCACAAAGCGTAGGTCGACGGTTTGAATGGAGGCTTCAGCAGGACATAGTCGCCATAGCGTGCCTGGATGTAGGCCATCACCTGATTGTTGCTGTCTCCCTCCAGCAACCGTTCCCGGACCAGTAGCCTCAGATCTCTCGCGACGCCCGCGTTGGAACTGTCGATGTCCTGGTTTTGGCAGACAACGCAGCGCAGATCCTTCGAGATAACGCGCGCCCGTTCCTCAAGCACCGGGTCAGCAAGCATTTCGTCGGGTTCCACCGCTTGCGCTGACAACGGCAGAAGGATCATGAAAACAAGCAGAACGACAAACCGATGCATTAGCTGTTCCTTTCCTCAAGCGCGCCAGCCTGAGTGAGCGCTTCACGGAACTTTGCAATGGCCTCATCGCCCACGACCGGGCCGACATAGCGGAAAAGAACCGTGCCATCCGTTCCGATGATGAAACTTTCCGGAACACCGGAAATCCCCCACTCGATCCCGATCCTACCGTTCAGGTCCGATCCGATCCGCTCGTACGGGTTTCCAAGATTGGCAAGCCAGCGCACCGCATCCTTGGGCTTATCCTTGTAATTGATCCCGAACAGCCGGATGCCATCGCGTTCGACCAGGTTGGTCAACACTGTATGCTCGGCGCGGCACGGAACGCACCATGAGGCAAACACGTTGAGCACGATCGGGCGATCGTGCCCGGTCAAATCGGCGCGCGACAATCCCGGTGTTTGCAGACCCTCAACAGCTGCAAGCTCGAACTCCGGCGCTGGCTGTTCAATAAGAACCGAAGGGATTGCGTTTGGATCGCGGTTTGGATTCAGACCCCAAAGGAAGAACCCTCCAAAGATCATAGCGATCACAAGGGGTGCGAAGGCAAGAATACGTTTCATCTTCTACTCCGCCGGAACCGAGGTGGTCGCGTCAATGGTTCTACGCCGAGGCGCGCCAACCCGTAGCCTCCTGTCCGAAAGGGACAGCCCTCCACCAAGAACCAGCATGAACGATCCGATCCAGATGAAGTTCACCAGGGGCTCATAAAGAATGCGAAGCGTCCAGGCACCGCTTTCTTCTGCATCTTCCGAAGCAGGCTGTGCAATCGAAGCGTATAGATCGCCTGCCAGGGTCGAGCGGATCGCGGATTCCGTCGTCGAGCTTTGTGCCACCGGAAACGTTCGGCGTTCGGGATAGAGCATCGTCACGATCTCACCGTCACGACGCACGACCAACGTGCCTCGGTCTGCAAAGTAATTCGGGCCGCTAAGGCGCTGAACACCTTCAAACGTAACGTCAAAACCGGCAATGAAGATGTTCGAGCCCGGCCCGACAAACACGACCTGTTCAGATTTCCAGGCGCTCGATCCAACAAAACCGAACATTGCAACTGCAAGACCCGCATGCGCCATAGTCATACCATGGGTTGCCCTTGGCAGGTTTCGCGCGCGTCGCAGTGCCTCTTTGAAGGGGACATCGAACAGTCGAATTCTAAGCGCCCATTCCCGTAAGGTCGCAAGGAACAACCAGATCGCCAGAAGGATCGAAAGATAGGCAAGAACCGGGCCGCCCATAGTCATATACCAAATGGCGAGGACACCCAGCACCGACAGGATGGCGACGAAGCGAAGCCGCTGAAAGACCCCAGCAAGATCGGCGCGTTTCCATGACAAATACGGGCCAAGCCCCATCACAAAGACAAGAGGCAGCATCATCGGAATGAAAGATGCATTGAAAAACGGTGGTCCAACCGAAATTTTGTCACCCGTCACGGCTTCCAGAAAGAGCGGGTAAAGCGTTCCGAACAGCACGGTTCCAGTGGCCGCCGCCAGAATGAGGTTGTTTACCAATAGCCCCGCTTCCCGGCTGACCGGCTTGAAGAGCCCACCGGCCTCCATCATCGGTGCACGCCACGCAAAAAGCGCCAGTGAACCGCCGATTGACAGCGCCAGAAGCATCAGAATGTAGAGCCCGCGTTCGGGATCGACCGCAAAGGCATGCACCGACGTCAAAAGCCCTGACCGCACGACAAAGGTACCCAGCAGCGACAGCGAAAACGTTAGGATCGCCAGAAGGATCGTCCAGCTTTTGAATGCGTCGCGTTTCTCGGTCACGATGGCCGAATGCAGCAGCGCCGTGCCAAGCAGCCATGGCATGAAGCTGACGTTCTCAACTGGGTCCCAGAACCACCAGCCACCCCAGCCAAGCTCGTAATACGCCCACCATGACCCGAGTGCGATACCTGCGGTCAGGCTCATCCACGCGGCAAGTGTCCACGGTCGGACCCACCGCGCCCAAGCTGTATCGATCCGCCCCTCAAGTAAGGCCGCAACAGCAAATGAAAAGACGATCGAGAACCCGACATAGCCCAGGTATAATAGCGGTGGGTGCATCGCCAACCCGACATCCTGAAGCAGCGGGTTCAGGTCATTGCCGTCGATTGGCGGTGGAAACAGGCGTTCGAAGGGGTTTGACGTCAACAGCATGAAGGACAGGAATCCGACGCTGATCCAGGCCTGCACCGACAAGGTTCGAGCCTTGAGAGGCTCGGGGATGTTTGAACCGAAAAAGGAAACTGCAGCGCCGAATGCCGTCAGAATGAGAACCCAAAGAAGGAGTGACCCCTCATGGCTGCCCCAGGTCGCCGCAACCTTGTAAAGCATCGGCTTCAGGGAGTGTGAGTTTTCGGCGACATTCAAAACCGTAAAATCGCTGACAACAAACGCGCGCATCAATGCCGCGAATGCCAAGCCAACGAACAATAGTTGAGCCACGGACAATGCCCGCGCCGAGCGCATCCACTTTAGGTTGCCACGTGCCGCACCGAGGATGGGAAGCACGCTTTGGACAAGCGCAAGTGCCAATGCGAGTGCCAGTGCGAAATGGCCGAATTCGGGCGTCATGGTGTCTTCCAATTCGTATGTGTTCGGTTGCGGGGTTGAAGCTCAAAGTACGGTGTGGAGTCGGGGTTCAGCTTTCCAGGGTGCTTTTGCGCTTCTGGAATTCCTCCTCGTCGATTTCGCCTTTCGCGAAGCGGTCCCTCAAAATATCCAGCGCGTCCGGCTGTTTGGGAGCGCTGTTCCCATTGGTGAACCGGCGGACTGCAACCACAATCAGAAAGATGACCAGTCCCCAGAAAACCAGCATCATCAAACCGCCAAACATTCCATACCCTCCACCCCACATCATGTGACCATAGTCCCACGGCCCGTCACTTCGCTGATCTGCGAGCACGATGGATGGCAAGAGAGCCGTCGTAGATGTGGACAACATATTGAAAAATCGCATTTCTTCATTCCTCTTCTCCTTGAATGGCATCGCCAGCGAGAGGGATAGCGATGCTGGCTCGCACTCCGCTTTCTTCCAGGTTTGCCAGTGAAATATCGCCGCCATGCGCGCGGATGATCGTGCGGGCGATGGCAAGTCCGAGACCATGCCCACCTGTTTCGAGAGATCGCGATTCTTCAAGCCGATAGAACGGATCGAAAACGCGCTCCAGTTCGGTTGCCCGGATGCCTGGCCCTGAGTCATCGACGAAAATCAGAAGATCACTCTTTCGGACCGTGTAGCTAACGCGAGCACTCTTCCCATAACGAACCGCATTCTCGATGACATTGCGAAGAGCGCGCCGAAAAGCGCTCGGACGAACAAGCGCATGTATGCTTGCACCTGTTTCGAGCTCGAATTGCTCGACCATATCGATGCGAAGCGTCGACAGAAACTCGCCGACGTCCACCTCGACTGCTTCTTCAGATCCGGTCAGCCCGCGTGCAAATGTAAGCGTTGCGTCGACCATGGTCTGCATTTCTTCGATCGAGGTCACAAGACTGTCGCGCGTTTCCGCTTCTTCCACCATTTCAGCTCGAACACGCAGAGCCGTCAGCGGTGAACGCAAATCATGCCCCAGGGCGGCAAGCAGCCTTGTCCGATCAGCGACATAGCGCGTAAGGCGATCTTGCATTCGATTAAATGCTGTTGTGAGATCGCGCACCTCTTTGGGCCCCGACATCGGCAAATCAGCCACGTCTTCACCTCTGCCAAGGGCATCAGCCGCCTTCACCAGTCGTTGCAACGGACCTGTTAGGCGTGACAGCAAAAACCAAAAGACGACAATCAAGAGCACCGCCGCAGTAAGCGCGAATGTCAGGGTTGAAAACAGTGGCCATTGAAGCGGTGGCCGTTCGAACCTCGTGCCCACATTCAGCCACTGCCCGCCTGAAATGGCGATAGAAAGGTTCATCTCAACGGCCGACAGCTCTCCCCGCATCATGGCCATGTGCATTTCGGCCATTTCTTCCGACAAATGCGGCAGCGGCAGAATCTGCCCTTCGATTTGATGCAACTCGACGCGGATGTCGCGGCTGTAGGTATCACCAAGTAAAGCCCTGACACGGGCTTCGACCAATCCGCCATCGGAGTGACCAGTATGCGTCACGATCGGCTTGTCCGACATGTCGAAGCGAACTAAGGGGGAGTTGGCTGCACGCAAAATCGAGGCATGTAAATCCGGCGGCGCTTCGTCGATAAGCCGCGCGACGTTTGCGGCTCTTCCGGCCGCTTCGAACCCGAAGGCTGCCCGGATCGCAAGGCTTCGCTCATCGACAAAGAGCCAAAGACTGATGATCTGCGCGGCGGCTAACGCTGCCACGACCAACAAGACCAACTGAACGCGCAATGTGTTGAATGGCCACCGCATCATTCGAGAACCTCGGCATCCGCCGCAAGGCAATACCCGCCATTTCTAACCGTGGTGATGATCTTCGGTCGGAGAATGTCAGGTTCGATTTTTCGGCGCAGCCGGCTAATCTGGTTGTCGATCGTTCTATCAAGCGGCCCGGCCATTCGACCCGCAGTCAAGTCCAGCAGTTGTTCTCGGCTGAGCACCATGCGCGCCCGTTCGAGAAGAACCGTCAACAATTTGAAATCCGAAGTGGTCAGAGGTGTTTCTAAGCCAGTTTCATCGATTAGGACGTGCCTGTCGGTATCAAGCGTCAGATGTGCGAAGTGCACTTTTTTACCTGCGAAGTCACCGGCGTGCATTTCCGGTCGCTCGGATCGCCGAAGCACAGCCTTGATGCGAGCGAGTAATTCGCGGGGGTTGAATGGCTTGCTCACATAGTCATCAGCTCCGATCTCAAGCCCGACGATCCGGTCCGTCTCCTCACCGAGAGCCGTTAGCAAGATGATCGGCAAACTGCGATCTGCAGAAAGCCGTTGGCAAGCCGAGAGACCACTTTCTCCCGGCATCATGACGTCAAGCACAATGAGATCGAAATGTCCCAAGGCGAGTTTGGCGTCCATGTCATGCGCGTCTTTTGCAGCAGTCGCGCGCATGCCGTTCTTTTCGAGAAAGCGCGATACGCTCTCTCGAATTTCTTTGTGGTCATCGACCACCAGGATATGCGGTGCCTCGGACATGTTTTTCCTTTTAATCAGTGCGGTTTCGAAGGGTCAGGGCCTATTTTGTCACCAATTGTATCAACTCACGGGTCTTGCGACAGGCCATTACAAAACGCTCCGTGCAGGCCATTCAAAATTCGATTTCTCATACCGAACTGAAAGACATCGAAACCAAACACGTGAGGAAACAATGAAAAAGATCTCCGTTCTTGCAGTAACCATCGTTCTTTCGACAGCATCAGCCGGTATTGCGTTCGCCGACACTGGACACGGCCATGGTGCCAACGCACCGAATGCCGGGCCGGGTGCCGGGATGAAAGGCGGCGGGCACAACATGATGAATGGCGGCGGGCATAACATGATGCAAATGATGATGCGCATGCACGCTGGCATGATGGGCGGTACCGGCATGGGTCAAATGGGCATGATGGGCAACAGCGGCATGTCGGGCATGATGGGTCCGATGATGGCCAAGTTCGACGCAGACGGTGACGGCAATGTCACATCGGAAGAAGCGCACGGGCAACTTCAAGCGATGCATTCGAGCTTTGATGCGAACGGCGACAGCACTCTCTCGATCGAAGAGTTCGAGATGCTGCACAGTTCCATGATCCGCGAAGCCATGGTTGACCGATTTCAGCATCTCGATGCGGATGGCGACGGCAAGGTGACCGCTGGTGAGATGACGGCGCCGGCCGACAAGATGGAGCGCATGACCATGATGCGCGGGAACATGAAGCCGGGCGCGATGATGGATGGAGCTGACACGAGCACCGAGGAAAACTGATCCGCGGTAACGCGGTTTTCCCGCCCTGGTCGAGCGTTTTATCCCTTTTCGCTTGATCAGGGCAACTTCTAATCTGGAGTATAGAATGAGCTACACATACGACCGGCTATTGTCTGGAGTTCACATTGATGACGCAGATATGCGAATTCGTGAGGCGCTGAAGGAGCGGGGATTTGGTGTCCTGACCGAGATCGATGTGAAGGAGACGATGAAAAATAAGATCGGCGTAGATATGGATGGGTATCGCATTCTCGGCGCATGCAACCCGAACATGGCGAATCAGGCTCTGGGTATCGAGGCTCGGATCGGGGCCATGCTGCCTTGTAATGTGATTCTGCGAAGCCTCGAAGGCGGAACGGAAATTAGCGCTGTCGATCCGGTCGCGTCAATGGCCGCCGTGGACAACCGGGACCTGCACGCAATTGCCGGGGAGGTACGCGAAATGCTGATTGAGGCGGTAGAAAAGGCTTGATCGTTGTTAAGAGGACAATTCGCAATGAGATTTGATCGCCGAACATTCCTTGCGATGTCAGCCGCAATCTCCCCTCAGTCATTCGCAACAACTGTGCTGGCTCAAAGCCGCAAAGTCTGGTCAACCAAGCAAGCGCACGCGGCTTTGCTGGAGGATCAGGTTAGGCTCTTGGATATCCGATCCCGTGAAGAATGGCGGGAAACCGGAGTCGCCCAGGGTGCCTGGTTGGTCAGCATGCACGAAAAGCGGTTCCCTGAACGGCTGTTCGCAACGCGGCAATTGGCAGAAGGCCGAACCGTTGCCCTGATCTGCGCAACTGGCGGACGGTCTGGCGCTGTCATGAATGCTCTGCGGCAAGCCGGTCATGCGGGATTTGTCGACGTATCGGAAGGGATGCTCGGAAACCGTCTCGGCCCGGGTTGGATAGCCGCAGGTCTTCCGGTTGTGTCGATGAACGAAGCCTTGGCCGTTTTGCCCGCCGCACTCCTTTGAAAAAAGCGATACGGCGGCGAAGTACAAAGTTAAGAGGATAAAATCAAAAACCAGGGAAACAGGTTGAACCAACGAATCCGACCGATCCTGTATGTGTTGACCTTCTTTGCACTGGGTCTCCTCTTGCTCGCCTGGTCTCCAGAGCAGTTTAGCTCTTTTGATCGCGAAACAGTTGAGCACTTTGTCTCAGACATCGGGGTCATTGGCCCAGCTCTCATAATTCTCTTGATGATTGTTGCAGTGGTCGCCAGCCCGATTCCGAGCGCCCCGATCGCATTGGCCGCTGGAGCAGCCTACGGTCACTACGCCGGCGCCGCCTATGTCGCAATCGGTTCCGAACTGGGAGCGATGATCGCGTTTTTGGTCACGCGCCATCTGGGAAGAGACGCTGTTGTGAAGGTGCTTGGGAGCAAGGCAGACTACGGGCTGCTCGGCTCGCAAAACGCACTCACCGTGATCGTGTTTTCAAGCCGGTTGCTTCCATTCATTTCTTTCGATGCGATGAGTTACGCGGCGGGGCTGAGTGGCCTTCATCTCTGGCGGTTCATGCTTGCGACATTCGCAGGGATCATTCCCGCCAGTTTCGTGCTGGCTCATTTTGGCAGCGAGGCCATGTCCGGCGATTTTGGTGCGGCGGAATGGCTGACGCTCGGGCTTGGTTTTCTCACCGCAATGCCTCTTCTAATCATCGCACTCAGACGCAGCCGATCAGATGATCGCCACCAGGCCTGATCATAAACAACTGAATTAAAAGAATAATGCGCTCTGGGAAGCCGCTCGATACCAATTGTTACAGTTCTCCCGTTGACCTTCCAGTGACTGGAGGCGCCACCTTTTCGGAAAGACAGGAGAAATCGATGGCCGACCATATGAACCATCACCACCACCATGGGCACGAACACGGTTCGGACAAAAGGCAACCTGGCGCTGACACCGTCCTTGATCCCGTTTGCGGCATGGAGATCGAGATTTCCGCCGAGACCAAAAGAGCGGAATTCAACGATCTAGAGTACTTCTTTTGCTCGGATAGTTGCCAGATCAAGTTTGAGACCGATCCCTGGTTCTTTGCATCGGGCAACGCTGAGAAAGTGGGCCAACAGGTTCAGCCGGGCGCGCAATGGACCTGCCCGATGCACCCCGAAGTTATCCGCGACGAACCTGGCGCCTGCCCGATCTGCGGCATGGCGCTGGAGCCGATGGTGCCTTCGGACGAGCCGAGCGAGGAACTCACCGATTTCACCCGGCGCATGTGGATCAGCGCTGCGGCAGCGGTTCCCCTGGTCATCCTGACAATGGGCGAACTGGTCGACCTGCCAGTGCGAGACTGGATCGGGCACCAGGTTGCAACCTATGTGGAGTTTCTCCTGGCAACGCCCATCATTTTCTGGGCAGCGCGGCCTTTCTTCCAGCGCGGCTGGGAGTCGATCGGGAACATGTCGCCGAACATGTGGACGCTGATCTCGCTCGGGGTGGGTGCGGCCTATATCTACTCGCTCTTTGCAACGTTTCTCCCCGGCCTCTTTCCCGATGAGTACCGCGCAGGCGAATCCGTGGGTACGTATTTCGAAGCCGCCGTGGTCATCGTGGCGCTGATCTTCGTCGGCCAGGTGCTGGAATTGCGGGCGCGGGAACGAACGGGCGATGCCATTCGCGCTCTTCTCGATCTGGCGCCCAAAACGGCGCGCCGAATCCTGCCCGATGGTACGGAATATGACGCACCGCTTGAAAACATCGTCGAAGGCGATCTGCTCCGCGTCCGTCCTGGTGACAGCGTTCCGGTCGATGGCGCGGTTGTCGATGGCCGGACGTCGATCGACGAAAGCATGCTCACCGGCGAGCCAGTGCCGGTCGAAAAGACCGAACATGACCGGGTCACCGGCGGCACTATCAACAAGAACGGCACCATCGCCATCCGCGCCACCCAGGTTGGCGCAGACACCGTTCTGGCCCAGATCGTGGACATGGTCGCCGGCGCGCGACGCTCCCGCGCTCCGATTCAGGGTCTCGCCGACAAGGTCTCCTCAATCTTCGTGCCCACTGTTGTGGTCATTTCGATTGCCGCATTCCTTTTCTGGTTGGCATTTGGCCCGAGCCCGGCGCTGGTCTTTGCAATTGCCGCTTCGGTGTCGGTTCTGATCATCGCCTGCCCTTGCGCCCTCGGTCTGGCAACGCCGATTTCGATTACAACCGCCGCCGGGCGCGGAGCGCAGGCCGGCGTTCTCATCAAGGATGCCGAAGCCTTGGAGAGAATGGCGCGCGTCGATACCGTAATCGTTGACAAGACCGGCACCCTGACCCTCGGCAAACCGAAGCTGACCGATGTAATAGCTTTTGCGGACTGGGATGAAAAAGAGGTCCTGGCGCTTGCCGCGGCACTTGAACGCGGGTCAGAACACCCGCTGGCCGAAGCCATTGTCGAAGGGGCACAGGAGCGTGGCATAGCTTTGTCGCTGGCCGAGCAATTCGAGGCCGTCACTGGCAAGGGTGTCCAAGGCGTCGTGGATGGACGCAAGGTCGCGCTCGGGAACCCGGCCATGATGCAGCAACTGGGCCTCGACACGACATCGACTGACGAGACCGCCAACGGTCTGCGCAGCGACGGGAAAACGGCGATGTATATCGCGGTCGACGACGCGCTCTCCGGAATTGTTGCCGTCGCCGATCCGATCAAGGAGACGACCGCAGGTGCCATCCGGGACCTGCACACGCTGGGTCTACGCGTCATCATGGCGACAGGCGACAACCAGCGCACCGCGGAGGCCGTAGCTGGAAAACTTGGCATCGACGAGGTGCGCGCCGGCGTTTTGCCAGAGGACAAGAAGGCCTTGGTCGAGGAACTGCGCAGCAACGGGGCCCATATCGCCATGGCCGGCGACGGGGTGAACGATGCCCCTGCCCTCGCGGCAGCCGATGTCGGCATTGCCATGGGAACCGGGGCTGACGTGGCCGTCGAAAGTGCCGGGATCACCCTTCTCGGCGGTGACTTGGTGGGTATCGTGCGGGCGCGCAAACTCGCCACGGCGACGTTGCGCAACATCAAGCAGAACCTGTTTTTTGCCTTCGCGTACAACGCCGCCGGCGTCCCGGTCGCGGCCGGTATTCTCTACCCGGTTTTCGGCCTTTTGTTGTCCCCAATGATCGCCGCCGCGGCGATGAGCCTGTCATCTGTCTCGGTCATCTCGAATGCGCTGCGGCTGCGGCGGGTGCGGCTTTGATAGTGGCTTAGGAGGAAAACCCATGGCAAACGGACATCAGGGACACATGCCCACCAGCGGTCGCGGATTGGCGATTTCGGCTTGGCTGACGGGTGTGTATTTTGTCATCGAGCTTGGGATAGGCCTCTGGACCGGTTCCATCGCCGTGATCTCGGACGCCTTTCACACTTTCTCGGCGGTCGGAGGCGTGTTGGTCGCTATCGTGGCTGCAAAGCTGGCGCGGCGACCCGCGGATGAGGAGCGCAGCTTCGGCTGGTATCGCGCCGAGATCATCGGGGCGCTCGTCAATGGTGGGTTTCTGTTGGCCATGGCGCTCGTCGTCATCGCCATGGCCGCTATGCGTCTCTCCTCACCGATCGATCTTCCGACAGGCCCAATGCTGATCGCAGCCGCCGGCGGGCTCATCACTGAGTTCATATCGCTAGGCCTGATCTGGAAGCAGAGCAAGGACGATCTCAACACCAAGGGCGCGCTCTGGCATGTCATCCAGACCTTCGTC
The DNA here is from genome assembly GCF_001458255.1 of Thalassovita autumnalis. Taxonomy (GTDB): domain Bacteria; phylum Pseudomonadota; class Alphaproteobacteria; order Rhodobacterales; family Rhodobacteraceae; genus Thalassobius; species Thalassobius autumnalis. The sequence goes on along the minus strand of NZ_CYSB01000024.1, from coordinate 8,531 downwards.
GGCAGCCTTCTGATCATCGTGACCGCGCTGGTGATCCGCTATACCGGTTTCTTGCTGATCGACCCGCTTCTGGGCATGGGATTCGGGTTTGTCCTGATCTGGGCCAGTTGGGGGATTCTCAGGGAAGCGGCGCATCTGTTAATGGAGGGCGCACCGCCCGATGTCAGCTTGCCAGAGGTTTCACGTGCGCTGGAAGCGCTCTCAGGAGTCGAAGACGTCCATCACGCCCATGCCTGGGCGCTGACGAGCGGGCGGCACGTGTTTTCAGCGCATTTGCGTATCACGGAAGGCGCCCCTCAACAGACCATACTAGAAGAAGCGCATTCCCAGCTTCGCGAAACCTACGGGTTCTTCTTCGTCACGCTTCAGATCGAGACGCATTGCCTTGATGAGAGTGGTGCCGACGTGATCGATTTGTCGGCAATTGAGAAGGAAGGAAACCACAGCCATGGCTGATGAAAACATTCACGCACTACATCGTGATCCGCCCCACTTGAGTGGTCCGGCCCTATAGTTAGAAAACGGAGGATTGGTCGAAATAAGAGAGTCCTGAGTAGACCGAATGGAACTCGCAGATATCTTTTGGTTACGGATCCCAAACTGATTCGTCCGTTCTGCTAAGCGCGATCGGATATTGGGCCCAGAATCAATAAAGGTGCCCATTTCGTTTCGCCTCCTCGATTTCTTTGTACGCCTTCAGCGGAATCGGATTGGTTCCTTCCCTGAGGTGGCGCCGAAACTCCGGCATTGAAACGCACCAGATCAAATCCGGATTTGACGTCAAGATCTTGTTCGACGGCAGCTGCCAGCGCCGCGCCATCAAGGTCCGCCTCCCCCTCCCCCATCATTGGGTCTTCTGGCGCTGTCTTGGTGATGAAGCCTGCGAACATCGCCGCGGTTTTCTTCCGGTCGAGTTCTGCGTCGTCGTATTGGTCGAGAAGGAACAGCCGCACCATGGCAGGCGCCACATGCGGCAGACCCCGGATTTGCCCCGCATCAATGGGGCGGTAGATGTGCAGCACCTCCTCGGCCGGCACGCGGACCGTCTCGGGTACTGCCACGCGTTGGTCCGTGCTATCGCCGGGATGCCGCCTGCGAAAGTGATAGGCCACCCGGCGTCCGATCAGGTCAAACTCGATCCCGCAGCGAATGCGGTTCCCGTTTGGGTCCGTCTCGGTTTTCTCGAAGGGCAACATCTCGGATTGGAGAAGTTGCAATTGCAGTGGAACCAGCAGACCGTCCTCCGCGCGACGCGGGCGCAAGCGCACGAAGCACTCGCCTGCGACAAACATCTCGCGCGCGATCATGGCTTGCAGGCCGTAGAAGTCGGTCAGCCCATCGGCATCCGCCTCGTCGGTCCAGGCGAGCCAGAGCTTTTGCACCTGATCACGAAGATCGGCATCACCAATCAACGAAGACGGTTTGATGCCGTCTCCGACGAGATTGGCCGCGAAGGCTTCACAGGCGTTCGCCGCATAGCCATTGGTCACCACCAGTTCCCGCGAGCGGGCCAAGAGGCGGGGGCCGCCGGAGGCGACCAACGCGTTGATGTTTTCCAGCGGCGGGTTCCAACCGCGCAGCCGGCGCTTGGCCATCGCCCCTTCAAGCCGCGCGCGCATGGCTTCAGGGTCGCCCGGCTTGGGGCGGCGGAACAGGTCAAAAATTGCCATTTCGCTCAGAGGCCTTTGGTCGCTGTCACGCGGACATGGCGCACGATCCGCCGCCCCTCTGCCAAGGCAATCTCACGATCCAGCGCTTCGATGGCCCGGTCGATCTCGGCGACAGAGCGATAGTCGACCTTCTTACCGTCGTAGCTCACTCGCGCCACACCAGAGGCGCGCTGCGTTGAAAGTACCTCGCGGCGTAGACGAAGATCGGTAATTGTCGGCATCCGAATTGACCTCCCTCATTAAATTGCTTCAATAGGCGCAACAATTGAGAGTTCAGCCGACACCATGACCCCAGATGAGATCATGCGCGATCTTGCGCGCGACGACATTTTCCCCAAAGCCGCAATGGCCGAGGCCAGCGACAAGCGTGATGATATGGCGCCTGTTTTCATCAATCTCATCGACCGTCTCACGCGGCAACGCATTCGCGATATGCAGGCTGATGACGTGATGGCGCTCATTCCCATCTTCCACTTGCTTGGTGAATGGCGTGAACCGAGCGCCTATCGGCCATTGCTACAACTGCTCCGACGCCCCACCCACGCTCTCGAGCACCTCCTCGGAGATGCAGTGACCGAGACCAGCTTTCGCGTCATCGCAGGCACATTCGATGGTGACTTGCAGCCAATCTTTGAGGCAGTCGAAGACGATAAAGCTGATGACTTTTCCAGAAGTTCTCTCCTCGATGCCCTAGTCTTGATTGCGCAACAGCACTCCGAACAACGCGCGGGCATTGAGGATTACTTCCGGACGTTTCGTCAACGCTGCCCCAAGGCACAGACTGATGTGCTCACCGGTTGGATGGAAGCCATTGCTGCTCTCGGCATCCCTAACATGTCGCAACCTGTACGCGATGTGTTCGACCAAGGTTTGATCCCAAAAGAATACTGCAACGTCGAGCATTTTCTTGAGGATTACGAAGCCACGCTAGCTGCCAATGGCACGCTAGTGGGCCAGCGTTACCAGAAAGCTCTGATCTCAGATGCGATCGACGAACTTTCGAAATGGCACAGTTATTCCGCAGAATACCTCGCAGAACAAAATCGGCGCAAAGCCGATAATCTATTGCGGGTTTCGCCATGGACCGAGGCTTTTGTGAACGCCGCAGATAAAGTCGGTCGTAATGACCCTTGTCCCTGTGATAGCGGCAAAAAGTTCAAAAAATGCTGCCTGCAGTGATGCCACCAATAAACCCATTTCTTTCTTAGCCCATGTATGTTGACCGCGCGACGTAGCGGACCTTTGCTTTGCGCGTCGGATTCTGTGCTTTGGTAACGGCCCTGCCCTTTGCCTCAGCGACAGCGAACTGTTCGGCCAATTCCTCCCACCGCGCATCAGACCAGCGGTCAGCCCCGAGAATCCAAGCCGCAGCTCGGGCATAAACCCGACAGTCGAGGGCTTCGTTGCGTTCCCGCAGCTTCTGCCATTCGAGCTTCGCAAAGCCGCGCTTGTTCTTGATCGTGACCAGTTGCTCGGCCGTCAACTGCTTGAGCCATTCGGCGTCGACCCAGCCCGGTAGATGGAGAAAGCCGGGAGGAAACCTCTCCTCCGCCGCCGGGCTGCTGACCTCCGGCGGATCGAGCCGCAGGAAGCGATAGGTCTCGGCCTTGAAGGTCGAGGTCGCGATCGTCCACAGACGTGCCCCTCTTCGCAGACGCTTGCCCGCGATCGTCGCGTCGACAAACGTCGGCCCTGTCACTGGGCTTGCCCGATTAAAGCCCTCAAGGCCTTTGATCGGCGCCACCTGTCCAAACCCCACCTGCCGCGCCCAAGCATAGACAGCGCTGGTCTCATAGCCCGTATCGATCGCCAGTTTGGCGAGGGTCATCGAGATACCACACTCATGCTGCCATGTCCGGCCAAGCAGATCAGAGAGTTGCTGCCAGCACGCCGGATCCCCCGGGCCACCCTCAATCACGATGTGATCGATGAGCCAGCTTTGCAGGCCCCTGCCCCATGCCCAGACATCGATCTCAATCCGGTCTTTCTGCACGTCGACCCCAGCGGTCAGGAACAACCCGCCCGCCGGCACCATGCCCGCGCGCCAATCTTCCTTCAGACCCTGCAGTCGCTGCCAGTCCGGCGCCTCGCCACTTTCCATCCAGGTCTCGCCGAGCGAGGTGTTGACGAAGGTCTTCATGGTCTCGTCGCCGCCCGCGCGCGCCGAGAGAAACGCCTTGGCCATGGCTTCAAGCCGCACCCAGGGCGAATAGATCTCGTTCAGATGGAAGCCTGCAGTCCCATTGAATGGCGCGTCTGCGATCCAGCGGCCCTTCGAGATGGCTGCCCAGCGGGTCTCATCCTTCCACGCGGCATCGCACTCGGCGCAATGGTAGCGCGCGGTTTCTGGACGATGGCCGCCATTCTCGTCCTTGTCCCATTTGACCTGTCCCCAGGTCAGGATTTGGTCGTGGCCACAGGCCGGGCATGGCACCCAGAACCGCCTCTGGTCGCTCTCCTCGAATGCCGCCTCGATCCGGCTCGCGCCCTTGTTCGTCGGCGTGGACACCAGCACGATCTTGCGGTTCCAAAACGTCACTGTCCGCTTTTTCGCGAGGTTGACCGGGTCCCCCTCAGCCCCTGCGCTGAACGGATAGCGATCGACCTCATCGCACAGCAGCAAGCGGATCGGCCGGCTCGCAAGGCCAGAGGGCGCATTTGCGCCCACGATGGTCAGATGCCCGCCCGGGAACCGCTTGTGCAGGATCTTGTTGTTGCCGTCTCGCGACTTCGGATTAGCGATCTTATCCTGCAAACACGGCGTATCCCGCGCCATCGGTGAGAAGCGGTCCTTCGACCAGGTTTCCGCGTCGCGCTCGGTCGGCATCACCACCATGATCGGTGCCGGGTCCTGATCGATGTGGTAGCCGACGGCGTTGTTGACCATCTCCGTATTATGCGTCGGGATCATGGTCCGCCCCGCCAGATAGAGCCGGTTTGGGCTATCGACCTGAATGCAGCGCACAGGCACGCTCTCAACCGGCTCGACAGCGACAATACGGCGCCGCTCGGTTTCCGTTGTCCGCCGTCCCTCACGGGAGACCTGGCGCGCCCGCTTCCTAGACAGTCGGAACACCTGCGTGTCGTCATAGATCATGAAGGAGAACCGCGTCGCAGGGTTTCCAAGACGTCGTTCGCCGTCAACCACCACCGTCGGCTGTTTGTCGACGGCAGTAAACTTGATGCCCAAGGAGGCCAACAATTCGCCAAAGCCATCCGCCAGGCGTCGGTGAATGGTGATGAACTCGCAGCGGCCGCATTCCGCGATGTAGCCGTCGGTATCCATCAGCCCTTGCAGAAGGGCCATGCGCTGATCTATCGACGCGCGCAGGTAGGCGGGCGGTATGTGTTTGCCGGTTTCTGGCGTCTTCCGATCCTTCGCCAGCCCCATCTCCCGCAAGCGCAGGCTGAACGGCTTGCCCTCCTCTAGAACAGGATCAACCGCAGAACCGTGCTTCCATTGCATCGAGAACTGCCGCCCACATTCCGCGCACTTTCCATTTCCGTGGCGACCCAGCACATTCATGTCATGCCCGCGGCGGCAGATATGCGCTGGCCAAGGCAACGTCGGCTTCAGTGTCAGGATGTGCGGAAACCGCCTGTCCTTCGACGTCACCTCAACCTCCATGCCGCATGCGTGCAGATGGTCGGCGATTTCCAGATCATCACGATGACAGGTGATCTGCGAGCCGTAGCTGTGGCCGTCCCCAAGCCAGACACCAAGGGCATAGGGTGGAATCGGTAAGGCCTGTTCGGGCAGCTGCAGCGCACCGGCCACAGGGATGGCATATCGGTTCCGCTTTTTCGCGCCGTAGTAATGCGCGGTTTCAGCAATCTCCTTCGTCGTCAGGACCGCCCGGTGGATCGTCATGGAACAGGTCCCTCATCGCGTCCTGCGCGCGCACTGGTGTGTCGCTGTCAACCGCCCAGAGGTGATCGGCATCGGCGATGATCGAACTGCCGTCTGAAAACCGCACGCGGTAGCAGCGCCGATTGAGCATCACATCCGTGGCGCCCGTGACGCGGCACGGCGCGCCAGTTTCGTCAAAAAGGATGTCGCCCACCTGTACGTCGGCCATCGTGGTCCAGCCGGTAGGCGTCGCTAGCGGCGTATCGAGCGCCAGCGCCTTGCCCACCTGTGAACTGGACATGATCACGACGGTTTCGGTGGCGGCATCAGAGACCGCTTCCATGATCCCACGCTGGTATTCCGCGCGGCTCGTGCGCCACTGGCCCGGCTCGGCGCTGGCCTCAGAGCTCAGACGGCGGTTCTGGTCTGCCCAATCGCTGATCGTCAGGTCCGGCGGCGGCTTCAGAACTGCCAGTGCCTTCGCCACTGTCCGTTTCAGGATTGGCGACCCCTTCAAGATCAATGTCGGCTTCAAGTTCAATGTCTGGCTGCGCGAGATCATCGAGCACCTCGCGGATCGCAGTGCGGATCAGGGTCCGGGTATCTCCGACGGTGGGTTGGTCAAAGGCCTGTGGCGCCAGCCGATCCGGCAGCGCCAACAGGCGGGTTCTCAGAAGCGCAAGCACGGCGATCCAGGCTGCCTCAATCTGGTCCGCTGCGATCAGCGAGTGGCGCTTTTCCTCGGCTTCCATTTCAGCGAGGTTCGCCCGCGCTCGGATGAACCGGGCACGTTCGGCGGCATAGTCTGGCGCACCGGCCTGCGCCTTGACGGCCTGGTCGCGCAGATAGCGGACATAGCCGCGCACAGAGCCGATCAGGTCATACTGCCCACGCTCGGCCTTTGGGATCACACCCTCGCGGCTCAGTTGCTGCACCCGCCGTTCCGAGAGATCGAGGAGTCGCGAGATGACGCTGATGGGTTGGGTGGCGTTTGACATAGTGCGCTCCCCCCTCCCCTCAACACGATGACACCCAGAGGAAAAACATGTGTCATTGCGGTGACTCTTGACGCGGACGTCAACCCCACGCCTTGCCCCCGGAAAGCCAAACATCAAAGCTTATTCACGAGGATTCGCCTGTATGAACCCTCGCTCCATGACGCCTCTCTGCTCGGCGTCATGTGCCTCACAACTGGGCCAGCCATGTGCTGGCCCTTTTTTATCCGCCCGCCTTTAAAGCAGCGCGGATTTGCGCTTGGCTGAGCCCAAATTGGCGCGACAAAACAGCTGGCTTAACCCCGGCCTTTACAGAAGCTTGGATCAGGTTGATCTGGGATTGCGTTAAGCCCTCAACTTTTTGAGCTGGCTTCCGCTTGGGCTGTGCGGGCTCCATTAGAGGCTTTGCCATCAAAGAATTCCGGCGATCCAACTCAGCCGTCACAGCACGCGAAAGCGCTGAAAGCTCCCCATCGGAGAGATATTTGAGCGCCACATCAAGATCATGGGGCAACATACGCCGCTCAGGAGAGCGTGTATCCTCTACATTAGCGGCCGCCTTGGCGGCATCTAAAAGCGGTGTATCTTGCGACTGCGTTTTGGACATAAGGCAAACTATCGCCGACTCCACGACGCGCAGCAAGCTGGTTAAATAGCCGCCGCAGAGCGAACGATCGCAACAGGCTGACGATCGTGAAGATCCCGCCCATAGCAAGATTTTGTCCCAACGTTGTTTGCAGCCCAAAGATCGGAAAGATCAGGATCTGCGTCACAACCGCGACGCCATAGCCGACGATCACGTTGGTGATCGCCTCGACCAGAGACATGAGGCGGGACTGGTTCATGCAGCCGCGCGCTCAGGTTTCAGGGCATCGAAGGTCATCTCGCCACCCTCAAGCACTGCCTCTTTGCCCGTGAATTTCTGCCAGCGTTGGACGGCTACATCGATATAAGCCGGGTTCAGCTCGATCCCGAGACAAACGCGGCCCGTGGTCTCGGCTGCGATCAGCGTCGTTCCTGATCCCATGAAGGGTTCATAGACCGCCTGCCCGGGGCTCGAGTTGTTTAGGATAGGCCGTCGCATGCACTCGACCGGCTTCTGCGTCCCGTGGACTGTTTTTTCGTCCTGATCCTTGTTGGCAATCTGCCAGAGCGTTGTCTGCTTGCGATCCCCCGCCCAATGGCCTTTGCCGGTCTTTTTGACAGCGTACCAGGCCGGTTCATGCTGCCAGTGATAATCTCCACGGCTCAGAACCAACCGTTCTTTGGCCCAGATGATCTGCGACCGGATGCTGAAGCCTGCGACTTCGAGGCTTTCGGCGACTGTGGCTGCATGCAAGGCGCCATGCCAGACGTAGGCGACGTCGCCGGGAAACAGCCCCCAGGCTTCGCGCCAGTCGGCCCGGTCATCATTCAGCACCTTGCCGGTGCGCTTAGTCTTGGCGGCGCCCGCTTGGTTGCGCCAGCTCGGGTCATATTCAACACCGTATGGAGGATCTGTCGCCATAAGGAGGGGTGTTATCCCGTTCAAGACGCGCTCTACATCCGTGGCGACGGTGCTGTCGCCGCAGAGCAGCCGGTGGTTGCCGAGGATCCAGAGATCGCCGGGGCGGCTGATCGGATCCTCGGGAGTTTCCGGCACATCTTCCTCACCCTCTTGGGGACCGGCGCCGTCCTCAAGGCTGGACATCAGTGCGTTGAGTTCATCGTCGGTGAAGCCCGTCAGGCCAAGGTCGAACTCCGCCTCCAGCAGGTCAGCCATCTCAAGGTTAAGCAGGTCCTTGTCCCACTCCGCGTTTTCGCTGGAGCGGTTGTCCATGATCCGGAAGGCCCGCGCCTGGGATGCCGTCAGCCCCTTGGCGACATGCACCGGCGCGGTTTTGAAACCGAGCTTGCGGGCCGCTTCAAGACGGGTGTGCCCGGCTAACACGACCATTGCCTCGTCCACGACGATGGGTTGGCGCCAGCCAAACTCTTGGATCGAGGCCGCGACCGTGGCGATAGCCTCGGCGTTGT
>NZ_CYSB01000023.1 GCF_001458255.1 Thalassovita autumnalis | reverse complement strand
ATGGAACTGGCGCCCCGAAAAAGCCTGAAACCGCCCCGATACCGGACGGATACGAAATAGCATTGCTTGGCACAGAACATTCTTCGGTCCTGACGCAGGATGAAGGTGCAATGTACTTTTTTGTACAAGCTCTTATGGAAAAAAGAGACATTTCGAATGAAGAACGGCTAGACCTCATCTATGTCATGCCTAAACAATATCAGAAGTACCTAATGAAGAGGTTTGGCTTTCACCCAATCCCTTATTCTTAGTTGTACGACGGTTGCAGTCAAATTCTGCATTATGCTGAAGTACTAGAGTTCAATTGGGCTCAAAGCAGACTTCCTCTGCGCCGCCGCAACACCAGAGTAGCGCTGCTGTTCCTGCCAACCCGCGCCTGCCTCTCCAACTACCCCAGCCCGCCGATCTCTTCGATCTTGGCGACGATGTCTTCCACGCCCTGGCCATGGCGTAGGGCGGCGAAGATGAAGGGCCGGCCGGCGCGCATGCGGGTTGCGTCCCGTTCCATCACCTCAAGCGATGCGCCAACATGTGGGGCGAGGTCGGTTTTGTTGATGATCAGCAGATCTGATTTGGTGATCGCCGGCCCGCCCTTGCGGGGGATCTCTTCGCCGGCGGCCACATCGATGACATAGAGTGTCAGATCCGCCAGTTCCGGGCTGAAAGTGGCCGAGAGGTTGTCCCCGCCGCTTTCGATCAGCACCACCTCAACGTCAGGGTGGCGTTTCTGCATTTCCTCCACGGCGGCCAGATTGATAGAGGCGTCTTCGCGGATGGCGGTATGTGGGCAACCGCCGGTTTCTACGCCGATGATCCGGTCCTGCGCCAGCACCTGCAGTCGCATCAGGGCCTCGGCATCCTCTTGCGTGTAGATGTCATTGGTGATCGCCCCGATGGAGTATTTCGCCCCCAGGGTTTTGCAGAGGTTGGCGGTCAGGGTCGTTTTGCCAGCGCCCACCGGGCCGCCGATTCCGACGCGCAGGGGTCCGTTCAATTTGCTCATGTGCGAAACAGCCTTGTGTATTGGGTTTCATGTTTCATCGATGCGATTTCGGCCAGGACGCAGGCGCCGCCCAGATCGTCTGTGGTGAGGGGCAGCGCCGCGGCGACCACCGCTTCGCAGATCGGGGCCAGCTGATGCAGCACTTGGTTGCCCTCGGTCTGGCCCAGCGGTACCAGACGCATTGCGGCCGCGCAGAGGTTTGAGGCAAAAGCGTGCAGATACATCACCGCGGTCTGATCCAGCGGAATGCCTTGGGTCGCCGCCGCATGGCCAAGGGCCACGGGATAAGTCAATGCAGGTGGCATGTGCCCCCAGATCGCTGCGGTCACCTTGCAGAAGGCTGCGCCCTGCGCCTGGGTTTCCAGTAGCCGCTCCTTGCTGGAGGCAAAAGCGCAGGCAAGTGCGTCGACCTTCGTCAAAGCCTCCGGCGTTGATCGATAGGCCGCGGCCATCAGGATGGTATCGTTGCGCCCCGTGCCCTGTTCCAGAATATCGCGCAGCCACTCGGCAAAGCTGGCGGCATCCGTGACATGGCCCGCCTCCACCGCCCATTCCAGCCCGTGACTATAGCTGAATGCCCCCACCGGGTAGGCGGGCGACAGCCATTGCGTCAGCGTCAGCAGCTTGGGATCAGTGAGCATGGTCGTGCCCGTGTGGCTGGTCCGGCGCGTGAGAATGGGCGCTGTGGCCATGTTCATGCGCATGGGTGCGACCGTGGCCATAGGCACCGCCCTCTGGGGTGAAGGGCTCCTCAACCTCGCTCACGTCAGCGCCCAGATGGGCCAGCATGGTGCGGATCACAGGGTCCTGCTGGATCAACAGACGTTCCGCCTCAATCTGACAGGGGGTGTGGCGGTTGCCGATATGCCAAGCCAGACGCGGCAGGGCCTCACCTGTAACCTGCAGTAGGGGTTCCGGCGCGGCGCGCACACCGATCAGGGTGCCATCCCCACATTGCAGCGCGCCTTCGTGATCCAGTGAAGTGACCTGACCCAGATCCACCAGCACCGTTTCACCAGCATCCGTCACCAACAGCTTGCGCCGCAGGAACCGCGCCTCATAGGTGAGGGTTAGCGTGTCGGAAACCGGGCTATCCGGGCGGGCGATATAGGTCTGAGCAAGCTTGCGTTGTGTCATTTTTGCCGATCCATGCGATTCTTTTGGGAGTCTTCGTTCAACTCATGAGGGTTGGCGCGGCCCTTGCAGAAAATTCCTTGAGCGGCCGGGTGTTTGAACACTCTCAAACCGGGGCCGCTCCGGTGGAAACAAGGGTAATTGGGGTACTTAAGATGATGCACAAAATTGGACTGGCAGATGAACTGGCGGAAATCCGGGCAGAGATTGCCCGCCTGAAAGACCGCGAAGCCGCATTGGAAGCGGCGGTACACGCCAGCGAAGGCACGGTGCCAGACGGACGGACCAGCCGGGTGGCGGTTGTGACCCGTCGCCAGACAGATTTTGACCCGGCGCTGCTGCCGCGCGAAGTGCGCGACAATCCCCGTTACTGGCGCGAACAGATCAACGTTCGGGTGGAATGCACCCCGATTGAGGGCCGTGGCACCCGCCCCGGCTGGCCAATCCATCGTCTGTTTGCCGATCCGCTGCAGCATTGATCCAAATACCCTCGCGCTGCCTCAGAACATGAAGTAGCGCTGCGCCATAGGCAGGCTTTCAGCTGGTTCGCAGGTCAGCAATTCGCCATCGGCGCGCACCTCATAGGTTTCCGGGTTCACCTCCACATGCGGGGTCGCATGGTTCAGCTTCAGGGCGCTTTTGCCGATGTTGCGGGTGTTCTCAACCGCCACCACCTGCTTCGCCAGCCCCAGCGTATCGCCGATCCCCTCGGCCGCTGCGGCGGCTGAAACAAAGGTGACAGCCGCGTTTTCCACCGCGCGGCCATAGGCGCCAAACATCGGGCGCGAATAGACCGGTTGCGGCGTCGGGATCGAGGCATTGGGATCGCCCATCTGGGCGCAGACGATTGAGCCACCGATCAGCACCATTTCGGGCTTCACCCCAAAGAAGGCCGGGTCCCACAGCACCAGATCCGCGCGTTTGCCTGCCTCGATAGAGCCGATCTCATGGCTGATCCCATGGGCGATGGCGGGGTTGATGGTGTATTTGGCGATGTAGCGGCGGACCCGGAAATTGTCATTGTCACCGGTTTCCTCGGCCAGGCGGCCACGTTGTTTCTTCATCTTGTCGGCGGTTTGCCAAGTGCGGATCAGCACCTCACCGACACGCCCCATCGCCTGACTGTCAGATGCGATGATCGAAAACGCCCCCATGTCGTGCAGGATATCCTCCGCCGCGATGGTTTCACGGCGGATCCGGCTTTCGGCAAAGGCCACATCCTCGGGGATCGATTTGTCGAGGTGGTGACAGACCATCAACATGTCCAGATGCTCATCCACCGTGTTCACGGTGAAAGGCCGTGTGGGATTGGTGGAGGAGGGCAGCACATGCTCTTCGCCGCAGATCTTGATAATATCGGGCGCATGGCCGCCACCGGCCCCTTCGGTGTGGAAGGCATGAATGGTGCGGCCCTTCATCGCCTTCACAGTGTGTTCGACAAACCCCGATTCATTCAGCGTGTCGGTGTGGATCATCACCTGAACATCCATTGCATCGGCGACCGACAGACAGCAATCGATCGCCGCCGGTGTGGTGCCCCAATCTTCATGCAGTTTCAGCGCACAAGCGCCACCTTTGACCTGCTCTTCCAATGCGGCGGGCAGGGAGGCATTGCCTTTCCCTGCAAAGGCCAGGTTCATCGGGAAGGCATCAGCGGATTGCAGCATCCGCCCGATGTGCCAAGGCCCCGGCGTGCAGGTGGTGGCCAGCGTTCCATGCGCGGGGCCAGTGCCGCCGCCCAGCATGGTGGTCAGGCCCGAATGCAGCGCATCCTCAATCTGTTGCGGGCAAATGTAATGGATGTGGCTGTCAAAGCCGCCCGCCGTCAGGATTTTCCCTTCGCCGGCGATTACCTCGGTGCCGGGGCCGACGATCACGTCCACCCCGGGCTGGGTGTCAGGGTTGCCGGCCTTGCCGATCTGGTGAATGCGGCCTGATTTCAGGCCCACGTCCGCCTTGTAGATGCCGGTCCAGTCCACGACCAAGGCATTGGTGATCACCGTGTCCACCGCCCCGTCGGCGCGGGTGGCCTGCGACTGGCCCATGCCATCGCGGATCACTTTACCACCGCCGAATTTCACCTCTTCGCCGTAGCTGGTGAAGTCTTTCTCCACCTCGATGATCAGATCAGTGTCTGCCAGCCGCAGCCGGTCGCCGGTGGTGGGGCCAAACATCGCGGCATAATCCGCGCGGGAAATCGTGGCAGGCATGGGCCTCTCCTGTTGTCGCTAGAAGCGCAGCGTCTGCGCTAAGTCTTTTAAGTCTTCGGTTCGCTTTTCTTTCAGATCAGCCAGGCACGCTGGGCCTTGCGCAGATGGTATTCTGCCCCGTTGCCGATCAGTCCAGCGCCCCCATAATCTGCTGGTTGAAGCCATAGACCTGCCGGGCGCCAGACAGTGGCACCAGCGAAACCTCACGCCTCTGTCCCGGTTCAAACCGCACGGCGGTGCCGGCGGCAATGTCCAGCCGCAGCCCGCGCGCGGCGGCGCGGTCAAACTCCAGGCCCGGGTTGGCCTCGGCAAAGTGGTAGTGGCTGCCCACCTGCACCGGACGATCGCCGGTATTGGCCACCATCAAGGTGACAACAGGCTGGCCGGCGTTCAACTCCAGCACGCCCTCAGCCGGGAAAACTTCTCCTGGGATCATGTCGGGGCCTCCTCTTTCAGTGTTCCAAAAATGCTCATGGCGCTCAGCGGATCGGCGCGTGCACGGTCACCAGTTTGGTGCCATCGGGGAATGTGGCCTCAACCTGCACCTCGTGGATCATCTCGGCGATGCCCTCCATGCAGTCGTCGCGGCTGATCACCTCGGCCCCGGCCTGCATCAGATCCGCGACCGAGCGCCCATCTCTGGCGCCCTCAACCACGGCTTCGGTGATCAGGGCGATGGCTTCGGGATGATTGAGCTTCACGCCACGGGCCAGACGTTTGCGGGCCACCTCGGCCGCCATGGCGATCAGCAGCTTGTCTTTTTCTCTGGGTGTCAGTTGCATCGGGTTACTCTCGTTAGATCGTCCAGGTGCGTGGCAACGCCGCGCCGTTCATTAGGGTCAGGGCCGGGATCAGGACGCGCCGCAAATCAAAGCTGTCTGTGGCAACGGCGCGCAGGAACAGCAGATCCGGCCGCAGCAGGCTGACGCCGGCATTGTCGGGCAGCATCGCCCGCAATTGCGGCAACAGGGCCTCACATTCTGCTTCTGTGCTGGCCAGCAGCGCCGAGGCCATTGCGCCAGCAGCGCCACCGAGGGCCATGCGCTGCATCTGCTGATGCAGATCCCCGTCAAACCGCAGGGTATCGGCGAAGATCAGTGTGCCGTCACGGTGGACCCTCAGGTGATCGCGCAGGGTGATCTGGGTGATCACCTCACCCATGGCGGCGCGTCCGAACACCAGGGGTTCGACCAGCAACAGCCGGGCATCCCCGGCCATGTCGATGGTCAGTCGCCGGTTGAGCGCACCATGATCAAACAGGATGGTTTCCTGCGGCAGCCAATCCAGACGGGCCCCTGCCGCGATCTGCAGCTGAGTGTTGACGCTGCCAACCTCACCGGGGTGGGCGCGGTAGACCCGTTCAGCGGCCTGGGTGGTCAGCCGCAGATGGGCGGCTTCACCGACAAAGACGTTAAGCTTCAGCTGATCGCCCCCGGTGATGCCCCCCGCCGTGTTCAGGGTGACCGCGGTCATCGCGACTTCCTGCACCTGGGGGAACAGCAGCTTCATGCAGCCCGAAGTTTTCAGCCCGGCAATCGCCGTTTTCGGCGCACGGCATTTCACAGCAAGCTCCGCCTGCCCACGCGCGCGGGGTTGCTGTGCCGTATCTGCAGGGGTGGCACCCTGTGTTGCGATATGTGTGGCCAGTGTGATGGCGCTGCCTCTTGCGTGCTGAGTACAATCCGGACGGCATCAGGCGCTTGGCCGGGGACGGGAACAAGAGGCGCTGCCTGAATTTTGGGCAGAGCGTGGGGGCTGCTTGGTAGTTGCTGTTTTTTTGGGCGTTAAGTTGTCGATTTGACCAATTGGCGGGCGATTGCGGAATGGGTTTTCGGGATCCCTGTCAGACGCCCGTCATGCACAGCAGCCGGAGCGTTGCAGAGGGAACAAAATAAGGGCTTGCGAAAATTCTGCTGCATTTTGTCATTTTCGCCCTTGACCCCCCGCGCCCTTCGCCGTAATTCCACGCTCACTTCGGCGGAGTAGCTCAGTTGGTTAGAGCAGCGGAATCATAATCCGCGTGTCGGGGGTTCAAGTCCCTCCTCCGCTACCATTCCCCTCACATCGAAACGTAAACCGGCCCGCGCCTCGCGGAAATATGCGGTTTTTTGGCATCATGGGTTTTTGCCGGGGGGGGGGCGGATTCATGTCTTATTTATCGGGACTTATAACATGACTCTGGATTGTGTGTTTGCTGATCCTGCGCGCAATGGGCGCGTAAGTGGTGAATCTTATTATTCTTTTTCAATTTTGCGCCGTTACTGATAGCGTCGGGAAGATGGACGACGGTACGGCATGAGTGAGTTAGAAGAAGACGTCATGTCCTTCCGCATGCGGGAGGAGCGGCGGCGGCGAATCGCGTTGGGGCGGTTTGTGGCCTATCTCACTTTGGTTCTAACGATCCCTTGGATTGGCTTTTTCCTTATCTTCCAGGACTGGCTGGGCCTGAGTTATGCGGCGGCCTTTGTGCCCGTCGGCCTAGCTGTCATCGTGCTTTACAATCGCGGCTATGATCTGCTGGCCCGGGTGGGCTGGATGGTTGCAACAACGTTTTGGGCGTTGATCTACAGCGTTCATTTTGTGGGCGATGCGCCGCCGGAACTGATCTTCCTTGTTTACCTCGGCATGCCTTTCCTGTTGCTGTCCTGGCGGGAAGAGCAGCGGGCGATGATCGGCACTGTCTTGGTGCTGTCGCTTTTTGCCAGCATTGCTTTCGTTGATTTCAGCTGGAGCCTCGCCAACCACTTTGGTTGGCCCAATTCTGGTGGTTATGAGGTGCTGCCAGGTATCCGTCTGGGCATCGTGGTCACCGTCGGCATGCTGGTGATGATGCAGCTTGGGTATTTTGCCTATCACGCGGAGCGCACGTCATATGAGGTGACCCGCGCCATGCAGGAGGCCCGTGATGCCTATCAAGCCAAGAGCCGGTTCCTTGCGAATATGAGCCATGAGATCCGCACGCCGATGAACGGTATTATCGGCACGCTGGATATTCTGGAACACTCGGGCATCAAGGCAAACCAGCAGCAACCGATGTCCACCATTCGGGAATCGGCCTTTTCGCTGCTGCGCATCATTGATGATGTGCTGGATGCCTCAAAGATCGAAGCGGACAAGCTGGAGGTGGTGCCCAGCCGCACCGAACTGCCAGAGCTGGTGGAACAGGTCGCGCTGACTTTGGTGCCGCTTTGTTCGACCCACGGGGTGCGCCAGCGCCTGTTTATTGACTATGACGTACCGGTTTGGGTCAATCTGGATGGGGGGCGCGTTCGGCAGATCCTGTTGAATGTGATCAGCAATGCGATCAAGTATTCGGCAAGCGGGCTTACAGATCGCGCGGGTGAGGTGGGTGTTTTTATCCGTCCGGCACCTTTGCTGAATGAGGATGACGCCCCCAGCCTTGAGATCGTGGTGACCGACAACGGGATCGGGATGGATCAGGACCTGGTGGATACCTTCTGTGATCCCTTTGTGCAGGGCAAAGAAGCGGCCAGTTCCAAGGTCAGTGGCACCGGGCTTGGTATGTCCATCACCACCCGTTTGCTATCTCTGATGAAGGGCAAGCTCCACGTCAGCAGCACTAAGGGCAAGGGGACCACGATAACGATCCAACTGCCCTATGAGGCCGTGGGGGGGACGGCGGACCTGCCGAACCTTGACGGGCTGCATGTGGTCTGCATCGGTCAGGTGAACCAGAACCTACAACAGGGCCTAAACGGGGTTCTGGGCAAGGGTGGCGTTCGCATGACCTACCTCAGCCGCTATGAGGATCTGGCGCGGTCACATGTAAAGCTGGGTGAACGTGTGGTGTTCCTGCTGTTGCCGACCGATCCAGAAAAGCAGGAAGAGGTGCATCAGGCGGTTCTGGCTGATTACCCCGATGCGGCCCTGCTGCGCTGTACCCCGGACCGTAGCCAGCTGTTGGAGAAACTGGACGATAAGCTCTACGTGCTGCCGGTTCATCCGATGATGCGCAGCGATCTGTTCACGGCGCTGGCGGAACTGTCCGGGCAGGATGAGGTCGCTGATATGGGGGGCGCCAACGTTGAGGAATTGCGCCCGGCGCTGGCGGCAATGGGGCAAAACCCGGTGCGCGGCAAACGGATCCTGATTGTCGATGACAACGCGATCAACCTGCATGTGTTGAAGGCGCAGCTGGAACTGCTGGGCCATCTTGCGGTGACCGCCTCTGGCGGGCGCGAGGCGCTGCAGACCTGGCGGTCTGAACGCGTGGATATGGTGATCACGGATTGTGAGATGCCAGATCTTTCAGGCTATGCAATGACCCGCGCCATTCGTGAGGAAGAGCGCGAAAAAGGCGTGTCGCATGTGCCCATTCTGGCGCTGACGGCCGATATTGCGCAGGGCAGTGACAAGCGCTTCCTGCGGTCGGGCATGAACGACTATATGCTCAAACCCGTGTCGATGCCGGATCTGCAACGTCAGATCGAACGTCTGACGGGACCACAACTGGCTCAAGCATCGGGCTGAGCGTTTCCAATACCTTTGGTGCACTTGGAACGGGCATGACCCGGGCTTTTGTCTTGGTCTGATCCCTCAAAACCAATGCCTTGGGGCGTTTCGACTGCCCAAAAGTATGCCCCCAAAACTAGACTCATTCCTAGTTGACCCAAAAAAACCAGAGAATCACGGAAAATGGCCGGGTCTCCTGCCGTTGTTAATGTCACGGCGCGCGATGTGCCGTGTGTGTAGTGATTTAGTGCAGTTGGGTGTCTGTCCGTGGTTTCGGTATTTCCCAAAGATCTGAGCAACCGTTTTGCTCCTTCGCGTCTCAGCGCCGCCGGCCAGCGTGCGCTGATTGATCGTGTCTGCTCCCTACCCTAATTCCAGTGCCTCTGCAGGCCCCAGAAGGATACCCCCCAATGCGTATAACCATCAAAGCCCGACTGGCGATGACTTTTGCCGCGCTGTTGCTCATCTTTGCGGGCAGCGTCTTTGTCGCGCTTCAGCAGCTTAGCGCTGCCAATGACTCGTTGAACCGAGTGGCCAAAGAAGATGCCTCGAAGCTTCTTTTTGCTCAGCAGATTTTCATTCTGGGGCAAGGCATCCGTCTGGACACCGCCGACATTTTGATTGGCTGGGAAGGTGGCGAGGAAGACCCGAACCGCATCGAAAAGCTGCAGGGTGAGATTGAAACGCAGAACTACCAACTGATGGCAGTGATCGACGAGCTGCGCAAACTGGCTAACGCGGAAGAAAAGGCCAAGCTGGATCAGCTGGTGCTGAAAATAGGTGAGTTCATCGAGCAGAGCGAATTTGCCATCGAGTTTGAGCTGGAAGGCGACAGCCAGGCCAATGAGATCTATCACCACGATGCTGCAACCGCGATCGGTGAGGCCGCAATCATTGCCCGTGATCTGCAGACCTCTTTCTCGGCTGAGCTGAATGCCTCGATCGAACAGTCGGCGGTGCAGTATGCAAACACCCGGACCAATCTGCTGACCGCAGCGGTGATTGCCGGTGTGATCGCGCTGGTTTCCGCCGCGATGATCCTGCGCACCCTGTCGCGTGGTCTGACCCAGTCGATCGCGATGGCGCGTCAGGTGGCGGATGGCGATCTGACCAACACCGTTGACGTCAAAGGCAACCATGAGATTGCGGATCTGCTGAACGCCCAGAACGGCATGGTTCTGAAACTGCGCGAAACCGTAGACAATGTCGCGACCGCAGTGCGCAATCTGGCCGCAGGTGCGGATCAGATGGCAGGTACCTCGGAATCGCTGTCCGAAGGTGCATCGGTTCAGGCCGGTTCGACCGAAGAGGTATCTTCGGCTGTTGAACAGATGTCGGCCAATATCTCGGCCAGCTCGGAAAATGCGATTGCCACCGAAGACATGGCGCGCCGTGCCGCAGATGAGGCGCAGCGTTCCGGCACCGCCGTAGCTGACGCCGTGAAAGCGATGAAAACCATCGGTGAGCGGATCAACGTTCTGCAGGAAATCGCCCGTCAGACCGACCTCCTGGCGCTGAACGCAGCGGTAGAAGCGGCCCGTGCGGGTGAACATGGTCGTGGCTTTGCTGTGGTGGCCTCCGAGGTGCGCAAACTGGCTGAAAACAGCCAGCAGGCGGCGGCTGAAATCTCCAAACTGTCCGGCGACACCGTGAAGAGCGCGGCTCTGGCAGGTGAAATGCTGGAGACCCTGGTGCCCAACATTGAAAAAACCTCCTCGCTGGTGAGCGACATCACCGGCGCCTCGCGTGAGTTGGCCATCGGTTCGACCCAGATCAACGAGTCGGTGCAGCGTCTGGACAGCGTGACCCAGGAAAACACCTCGGCCGCAGAAGAGATGTCTTCGGCAGCGACCGAGCTGTCGAGCCAAGCTGAGCAACTGGCCGATGTGATCTCCTTCTTCCGCGTGGATGGGGCAGCCACCCCGGCCCCCGCTGCCGAAGAAGAGACCGGTCCGATGCTGGATCTTGGATCCGACGATGAAGACGCAGGCGATTTCAAACTCGCTTCGTAAGACATGCACTGCGGGCGTCCGCGCCCGCAGCCCGCAGGGCGACGCTCCTCTCCGGTCGCCAAAACCGCAGACCCCAAGACCCTGAAATTGGGGTCGCAGAAAAAGGAAGAAACCAATGTCTGAGACCGTTCTTCAGATCTCGCTGGACAGCACCAGCACCTTTGACGCTCTGGTGTCGCTTCGCGATCAACTGGCCGCGGCGGGTGGGGATGACGCCACCTTTGAAGCGGATCTGGCGGAGGACACCCCCAGCGCCGTGATTTTCGGCCTTGGTCAGCTGCTTTGTGCGGCTGTCCGCGAAGGAAAGGTTAAATCCGACGCCGTCCTGACGTTGAAAGAATTAGCCCCCTTTGGCGCGATGTGCGCCACCACGGGCTTTGACAATGCCCTGGCCCAAGCGGCCTAAGACCCAAATTGCTGAAGGTAGTATCTCAATGAGTAAAGAAATCCTGATTATCGACGACTCGCCCTCCGTCCGGCGAATGGTCGCAATGACCCTACAGCAGGAAGGCTATGAGGTTACCCAGTGTGAAGACGGCGCACAGGGGCTCGACACCGCCAAAGCCAAACGGTTCGACATGGTCATCACCGACCAGAACATGCCGAACATGACTGGAATCGAATTCATCGAAGCCTATCGCAATGATCCCTCGTCCTCGGGCGTGCCGATCATCTTCCTGTCGACGGAAAGCGAAGGTGACCTGAAGAACCAGGCCAAGGCCGCCGGTGCCCTGGGCTGGGTGATGAAACCCTTTGAGCAGGCCAAGCTGCTTGCCGTTGTCAAAAAGGTGGTGGGCGCATGATTGATGAAGAAACCCAGGAAATCTTCCGCCAGGAGACGGAAGCGCTGATTGAGAGCTTGCAGGAATGCCTCCTGCAGCTGAACTCAACTCCGGATGATATGGAGCTGGTGACACAGGTTTTCCGTGACCTGCATACCCTCAAAGGCACCGGCGCCATGTTCGGCTTTGCCCGTCTGGCTGAGTTCATTCACGATTTCGAAGCCGCTTTTGAACAGGTGCGTTCGGGCAATGCCGTTGTGACCCCCGATCTGATCGCGGTGTCGCTGAAGGCCTATGACCTGATCGTCGCCCTGCTGGAAGGTGAAGAGCCGCCGACCGAACAGGACGCCGAACTGAAGGCCGCCCTGGGCGCTGTAACCTCGGGTGGCGCGGCCCCCGCGGCAGCCGCAGCAGCCGGCGACGCCGCTGAAGAGGCCCCTGCCGCCGAAGGTGAACTGGAAGGCTGGAAGCTGCGCTTCAAACTGCCGCCTGAGTTCATGGAAATCGGGGGCAACCCGGTGGCCATCCTGGAAGAGCTGATGGAAATCGGCGGCCCGGACACCAAGGTTGAAGCGCTGCTGGACGGTCTGCCTGCGCTGGCGGAGCTGAAGCCGAATGAGCTGCACACCGCGTGGGAAATGATCCTGCCGCCGTCGGCTGACGAAGGTGACATCCGCGATGTCTTCATGTTCCACGAAGACTCGATGGAGCTGGAGCTGACCGCAATCCGTGGCGCTGCCCCGGTTGTCGAAGCGGCCCCCGTTGAAGCCGAAGCCGTCCCGGTAGACGCCGAAGCTGCCCCGGCAGAAGCGGTCAAGACTGAGGCACCTAAAGCTGAGGCCAAGAAGTCGGGCGGTAAGAAATCCGGCTCTGCCAACGTGCAGATGCGTGTTTCGGCCGAGCGTCTGGATGACATCATGGACCGCGTTGGCGAACTGGTGATTGCCGAGGCCCGTCTGTCGGATCTGGCGCAGAAGCTGAACGATCCGAACCTGACCGAGGTTGTCGAAGACATTCAGCGTCTGGCGCTGGGTCTGCGGGACACCACCATGGCGATCCGCCTGACCCCGATGTCCTCGATCACCGGCCGCTTCCAGCGTCTGGCCCATGACTTGGCGGGCAAAACCGGCAAGGACTTCGATTTCGTCATCGAAGGCGAAGAGACCGAACTGGACAAGACCGTTATCGAGAAACTGTCGGATCCGCTGGTGCACATCCTGCGGAACGCTGTGGACCACGGTCTGGAAGATAACGACACCCGCGTCGCCGCCGGCAAACCCGCCCGTGGTACGGTGCGCCTGAAAGCCTCCTACTCGGGTGCTGATGTTCTGATCTCGGTTCAGGACGACGGTAAAGGTCTGGATCCTGAGTTCATCTTCAACCGTGCGGTTGATCGCGGCATGATCTCGGCAGATGCAAACCTGTCGCGCAATGAGATCTTCCATCTGCTGATGGCGCCCGGTTTCTCGACCGCGGAACAGGTCACCGATCTGTCGGGTCGCGGGGTTGGCACCGATGTGGTGAAATCCACCGTTGAGGCGCTGCGTGGCTCGGTTGAGATTGAATCGGAACTGGGTCAGGGCAGCTCGTTCACCCTGCGCTTGCCGCTCACTCTGGCGATCATCGACGGCCTGCTGCTGCAGGTTGGCGAAGAGCGTTACACCGTGCCGCTGGCAGCAGTTGAGGGCATCGTAGAAGAGCCTGAAGAGATCCGCGACGGCACCGAGTCGACCACCACTGTTGAACTGCGTGAGAAGCTGATTTCGATCATGCGCCTGCGTGAGATCTTTGAAACCGGCGGCACCCGCGCGGATCACCCCAAAGTGGTTCTGGTCCGTACCGGCGATCAGCAGATCGGCCTGGCCGTGGACCGTATCATCGGGTCCTACCAGACCGTGATCAAACAGCTGTCGCCTATGCACAGCCGCCTCAACGTCTTCTCCGGCGCAACCATCCTGGGCGATGGCGATGTGGCGCTGATCGTAGACGTGGCCCAACTGGTCAAGGCCGAAGGTCTGGATCACGACAATAAGGAGCAGGCAGCATGACCCTTGAACTGGTAACTGCAAGCGAAGACGATCTGAAGGACATGGTGGCCTTCGAAATGGGCGGCGAACTGCTGGTCGTGCCCACCCGGATCCTGCGCGAAGTGCTGGAACCGCCGAAGCTGACCCGTGTGCCGCTGGCAGGCCCCTATTCGGCAGGTCTGATCAACGTGCGTGGCGTGGTTCTGCCGGTCACCGATCTGCGCCCCCTCTTTGAGATGGAGCAGAAGCCCTTCGACATCGACACCCGTGTTCTGGTTCTGGAACTGGCGCTGGAAGAAGGCACCATGACCATCGGCGTGATCGCCGAGAAGGTTCATGCGGTGCTGGCGCTGGATCCTGAGAGCATCCAGAAGGTGCCGTCGGTCGGAACCCGCTGGCCGCAGGGTGCCATCAAAGGCATCGGCCGCTGGAAGGACCGTTTTGTCAACCTGATCGACGTGGAGAAGATCGCCGAGACCTATCTTGGTGCTGTCCCCACGGACGAAAGCCTTCACTAAGGGCGACCCGAAACATGCGCGAACAAACCAAACTTGAACTGATGGCAGCCGCCGGGCCTCCGCCCCGCCTCTGCCGTAATCCGCTGCCGCAGGAGGCCCAAGGTGTTTGATACGACGACAACTGTGGACGAAGTCCAAAAAACCTACCTGACCTGTGGTCTGGGCGAAGAGAAAGTGGCGCTGCCTGTTGTGCGCGTCAAAGAAATCCTCGACCCCAAACCGGTCACCCCGCTGCCGCATACGCCCGATTTCCTGCTGGGATATATCGATCTGCGTGGCGAAAGCATCCTGGTTGCGGACCTGCGCCTGCTTCTGGCGCGCCCGTACCGCGAAAACGAACCGGACACCCGCATCATCGTGCTGCTGGTGAACATCAATGGTCAGGAACATTCGGTGGGCCTGCGCGCGGATCGCGTGTTTGAGGTGACCCGTCTGGACGACGACCGACTGGAGGAGTTCGCCCGTGAAGGCCTGCTGAACTGGGACAACCGCATGGTTGCCGGTGTAGGCCGTCGTGATGGTGAGTTTGTGACCGTGCTGGATCTCGATGGGATGCTCAGCTCTGGTGTAATTTCCGAATTCCACGATCAAGTGGACACGGACAGTAAAGAGTATCGGGAGGCGGGATGACTACAGGAACGCTCGAGGCTGATCGCGTACTGCAGAAGAAACTCTGCGAGATTGTAACCAGTAAAACAGGGATCCAGTTACCAGAGAATAAACGCACCATGATCGAGGGCCGCTTACGTAAGCGGGTTCGGGCATTAGGTGTACGCGACCTTCGGACGTATCTGTCGATGGTGATGAATGACGGCATGCTGGAAACAGAACTGCCCCATATCATCAACGTCATGACCACGAACAAAACCGACTTCTTCCGGGAAGACGCGCATTTTGACTATCTGGTGCGCAACGTCCTGCCGGAACATGCTGCAGGCAGACCGTTCAAGGTCTGGTCGGCGGCAAGTTCTTCGGGTGAAGAGGCCTACACCACCGCAATGGTGCTGAACGAACATGCCAAGCGCAAACCCGGTTTCACCTACTCGATCATCGGCACGGATCTGTCGACCGAGGTGGTGCGCAAAGCGCGCAAAGGCATCTACACGCCGGAAGAGATCGTTGATGTGCCTGACGACATGCAGGCGCTCTACCTGGAACAAGGCCATGACAGCGTTGGTCGCCCCCTGTCGCGGGTGGTCAAGCAGCTGCGGGATCGGGTGGGCTTTGCCCAGATGAACCTGATGGACAAGGTCTATCCGGTAGAGAAGAACTTGGACGTGGTCTTCCTGCGTAACGTGCTGATTTACTTTGATGAGGTCACTCAGCGCCAGGTCGTGTCTTCGGTCACAGACCATTTGAAACCTGGTGGTTATCTGTTTGTGGGCCACTCAGAAACCTCGGTCGCGTCGGACCCCCGTTTGGTCCAGAAATCCGCGGCTGTCTTCCGCAAGGAGGCCTAGTGATGAATGCAGTAACGAGTGATGAGCAAATTAAGGTGATGATCGTTGAGGACAGCCTCACCGCGCGCACCATGCTCAAGAATATGATCGAAACCCAGCCCGACCTGAAGGTCGTGGACATGGCCAAGGATCCCTTTGACGCCGCCGACAAGATGCGTAAAGGGCTGCCGGACGTGATGTTGCTGGATGTGGAAATGCCGCGCATGGATGGTCTGACCTTCCTGCGTCGGATCATGGCCCAGCATCCGATGCCTGTGGTGATCTGTTCGAACCATACCGAAAAGGGCTCCTCGGCGTCGATGAAGGCGCTGGAAATGGGCGCTGTTGAGGTCTTGGCCAAGTCATCAATCGGCGCCCTGTCGAGCGATGATGAGGGTATGAACCGGGTCTGTGATGCTGTTCGTGCAGCAGCACATGCGCGGGTGAACCCGAAGGCCAAGAAGCGCAAACCACCGGCACGTGAGCTGAAGCCGCTGAAGAAACAGTCGGCAGATGTGATCATGGCGGCGCGCCATCCCAATGCGCCTGCCGTGCTGAAAACACCGCCGATTGTGGGCATTGGTGCCTCCACGGGTGGGACCGAAGCGCTGGCCAAAATGCTGAAGATGCTGCCGGCTGACAGCCCGCCGATCGCCATCGTGCAGCACATGCCGGAAAAATTCACCGAGGCCTTTGCCAACCGGTTGAACAAACTGTGCGACATCACCGTCAAGGAAGCCCGCGACGGTGACAAGCTGACCCGCGGTATGGCGGTTGTGGCCCCCGGCAGCCACCACATCATCGTGGAGCGGACCGGCCGCGACTACACCTGCCGTGTGATCGATGGCCCGCCGGTCAGCCGTCACCGCCCGTCGGTGGATGTGCTGTTCCGTTCGCTTTCGATCCAGGCTGGTGCCAACGCCATGGGCGTGATCATGACCGGCATGGGTGATGATGGGGCGCAGTGCATGTTGGAAATGCGCCAGGCAGGCTCGCCGACCATTGCCCAGGACGAAGCGTCCTGTGTGGTCTACGGGATGCCCCGCGAAGCTATGGAGCGTGGCGCGGCTGAGCGCGCCGTGCCGCTGACAAAAATCGCCGAAAACATCACGTCGTTTGACCGTGGTCACCTGGCAAGACTCGCGGTGAAAGGCGCCAAATAATGCAGCATTTTCGTAGTGTACCAGCAGCAGCGCAGGGGCTGAACGACGGTCCCTTCCTGCGCATGGAAAGCGTCCTCAGTGATATCCTAGATAAGCTGTTCTTCGCTTTCGATGCGACCAAGACCCTGCGCGCAGGTGTGGCGGATCTGGACCGCCTGCTTGAGCCTGAGAACCTGGTTCGCATCAATGAGAAACAGGCGACGATCGCTCAGCTGATGGATCAGATTGATGCCAACAGCAAAGACGCGAAAGCCTTCGTGCAGGATCTGCGTGACAATGGCCGCAAGATGTCTTCGACGCTGAAAGAACTGTCAAAGATCATTCAGTCGTCCAACATCGTGTCATTGAACGCCCGCATCATTGCGCAAAGCCACCGCCACCGTGCGCTGGGTGCGCAACTGGTGCGTCTGGCTGAGAGCATTTCGGACATTTCCGGTGACGCCACCAATCTGGTGTCGGAAATGTTTGAGGTGATCGACACCATCGTCACCACCACCGAGGAAATGGGCCAGAACGTAGAAGAGCGCGCCCGCGCGCTGTTCTCAACCCTGAAACCCAAGGCCAAGGCGCTGGAAGCGGCTCTGACCGCGCTGGAAAAAGGCATGAAAGCGGCCTCAACCGCGTCGTCGTGGCTGTCGGAATATGTAGCGGTTGCTGAAAAAGACGTGTCCGAAGTGATCTCGGCGTTGCAGGTCGGTGACCGGTCTCGCCAGCGTGCTGAACATGTGCGTTTCATCTCGGAACGTGCGGCGCTTTATCATCCGCATTCGACCGAAGCGACCAGCCTGATGTTGCTGGCGCGGGCGCAGATGCAGGAAACGGTGACCGAAACCATCACCGACACCCGCAAAGCGCGTCAGTTGTTTGCCAGTCTGTCGAACCGCCAGCATGACTTCCTGGCGCGGTGCCGTGAAATTGCCGGTTCGTTTGAGGACAGCGCCCTGGCGCTGGCCGCAGCAGCCCGACCCATTGACAGCAAGGCGTTTGATTTTGCGGCCAATGCTGAAGCTGAAGAGCGTGTTCAGGCCCGTCTGCAGGAAGCTGATGGCGCTTTGGCGGTGCGGTCCAAGACCCTGTCGGACAATGCGTTCCAGATGCAGTTGGCGGCGCTTAACACCATCATCACCTGTGCCCGTGGCTTTAAGCAGGCGATGGACATGATCATGATCTCGCAGCAGATCAATGAGGTGATTTCCGAGGCCCCGGTGACCTTTGAAAAGTTCGCTGAGACCATGGAGCTGACCAAGACCAAGATGCAGGCCTGGTCGGCCCGCGAAGCAGAAGGTGGCGAAGGTCACGACCTGAGCAGCATGGAAGGGGAAGACCCTGCGCTGCAGCAGGCCCGTGAGGTTCTGGAAAAGCTGCTGCCTAGCCTGGAAAACGACGCACCCCAGATCGCCAATGCGATCACCTCAAGTGCGGACGCGTTCGAGAGCTTCGTGGAAGAGTTGGAACTGCTGGATCAGGTGGAAAAGGTCGCCCTGGCGCCTTTGCCGCTGGAAGATGCGATCATCAGTGAAGAGTTCACCACCCATCTGGCCGAGATCCACAAGTGCTACACCATGCAGGCAGAGCGCGACATTCAGGATGTCATGTTCTCGCAGCTGAAAGGGGATGAATCGGAAGAAACCAAAGAGGAGGTTGCCGCCGCACCCGAGCCGACCGCGGCGTCGGATGACGTGGATGATCTGGATGACATCTTCTTTTAAGAACTGCCTTCTTTAGAAGGGCAAAGCCCGGGCCGGATATGTCTCCATCCGGTCCGGGCTTTTGCTTCTTGGGGGCGGTGTCTGGTTTGGCGTCACCGCTTAAGAATCGAGTTGTCCCTGACCTTTGCCATTGCGGATATGGGTTTGCAGGATCGCCCGTAACTTGGCCGGGGTCAGCGGTTTCGGCACATATTCGTCAATCTCACAATCCACGCAGAGGCGCTCCACCTCCATCGTCAGGTCGGCGGAAACCGCAATGATCGGCGTTTTCGGCAGGTTACGCTCACCTTCTTCATCGCGGATGCGGGCGGCCATCTGGAACCCATCCATGATCGGCATATGGCAATCCGACAGCAGCAGCGCATATTGGCCAGACCGCCACAGTTCCAGCCCCTCTTGGCCGTTGATCACCGCATCGGCGACAATCCCCAATTGCTTGAGCATGCGCAGGGTGATTTCGCGGGTCATTTCATCATCTTCGATCAGAAGCACGCGGCTTTGCGGGATGCTGGCGCTATCCGCAGGCGCTGTGGTGCCGCGATGCAGGGCTGCCAGTTCATTCACCACATCAGCCGGCAGGAGGGAGGTCATCGCGATGGTGCTCTGCCCCTGCACTGCCGGTGGCAACTCCCGCCCATTGCTGCGAATCTGCAGAACCGGGATCGGCCCCAGACTGTCCAACAATCGCGCCGCCTCTGCCGCACCAACGGATTGCAGAACCAGCAGGTTGGCGTCAAAGCCTTGGGTGCCGACCGAAGGATCATCGGCCAGCGCCACCTTGGCCCCTGCCGCGCGGGCATAGCGCGCCAAGGTGTCGGCAACCTCACTATCGGCGGCACTGATCAGGATGTTGCACCCTGCGAGGCTGGGTACAGGCTCGGCCAGTTTTTCCGCCCGCCGCAGCTGCAGTTTTACCTCGAAGCGGGTGCCGTCACCCGGGTCACTCATGACGGAGATGTGGCCATCCATCATCTTGATCAGCCGATCCGAAATCGTCAGCCCCAGACCGGTCCCACCATATTTGCGCCGGATCGATCCATCGGCTTGGGTGAATGGCTGGAAGATCTGCTCCATCGTGTCCTGGGTCATGCCGATGCCATTGTCGCGCACGGTCAGCGTGACATCCAGCATGTCAGTGCTGCTTTCGCGGGCCCGGATGGCGACGGACACGCGGCCTGGATGGCGCATCTGCGCACTGAACTTGATCGCGTTCGAGGTGAGGTTCAGCAGGATCTGGCGCAACCGCAACCCATCGGCCTGTACCAGCGGCAGGGCAGGATCGCAGTAGGGGATCAGGTCAACGTCATTGTTCCAGGCCTGCCAGCGCAGCATTTCAATCACATCAGACTGCACCGCCTCTAGCGAGATGGGCTGACGCGACAGTTCCAGCTTGTCGGCCTCCATCCGCGAGAAGTCCAAGATATCGTCAATAATCCCCAGCAGCAGCTGGGCGGAACGTTGTGACGAATCCAGCAAATTGCGATCTTCGGTGCTGCTGGCACGTTCGGTCAGCAGTTCCAGCGCTGCAATAACCGAGATCAGCGGTGAGCGCAGTTCGTGGCTGATGGTCGACAGGAACGAAGATTTGGTGCGGCTGCCCGATTCCGCGCGTTGCAGCGCCTCGCGCAGCTCATTCTCACGCCGGTCGATATCGCTATAGTCATGCGCAACGATCAGAAACTCGACCGGGGCTTTGCCGATCGTGGACAGCGGTTCAACGCGAATGCCGATGGGGAACATGCTGCCATCGTCACGGATGCCCGTGCAGCGCAGCACCTGCTCCTGAGTTTGGTTGGCGAGTTTGCGCAGACCGGATCCAGTCAGCTGCAGCAATTCATTCTCACCAAGATCCAGAAAACGGGACACTGAATGCCCGATGCCAGATCGACGCTCCAGGCCAAAGACAGGACGAAGCGCATCGTTCACGTTGTGGATGATGCCATCGCTGTTGACTTGAAAATTGACGTCGCGCGTGGCTTTCATCGTGGCCAGCAGCCGCTTACGATGCGCGTCAATTCGCTTGCCTGCCTCTAGCATCCAGAGAAAGATTAACGTCACGACGATCAGCCCGATCGAAAAGGCAACAATTGTCAGAGTCTGGAAGGTGTTCGCCAGGCCGTAGGCGTCCTCATAAGGCTGCTCAATGACGATGCCAAAGCCCAGATCCTCAAAATAGTGCCAGGCCCCAACGACCTTGTCGCCGGCGTAATTGGTGTATCCGTGAATATCAGAGCCGTTGCTTCCCTGGAGTGCACGTCGGACGGGCAGGATCATCCGTTCGGGGAGGGCACTGTCTGATTGCGTGCCGGGAGGCTCAAGAAGCAGGTGGTCACGGCCCTTTTGCCAGTGCCCTGCTGCCTCCAAGGCCTCGATTTCATTCACATGAGATAAGAGTGCACCCTGCGCGCCAAAGGCATAAGTGTGCAGATGGGCCGAGCTTTCGACGAAGTTCAGCAGCTGGAACAGCTCTTGTTGGGGAAATAGGCGCAAGGCGAGGATAGCCACGACAGACCCGTCGTAATTGCGCAACGGAGTGGCGGCGAAATTGGTGACGTTTTCGCGGATGTCGTCACTCCCTGAGAGCTGCACATCTGAGCGGGTCATCCGGGTCAGCAGCGTCTCACCCTGTAGCAACCGCTCAAACATTTTGGGCTGTTCCAGCAGCAGGTTCGGGGTGCCGATGTTTCCATCGCGTGAGGAAGCGAGACTGGTGCCATCCGGCGCGATCAAGAAATAGCCGTTAACGTGCTGCAGATAGAGAAATGAGCCGAAGAAGGTTCTAAGGCGCCGCTGCGCATCTGAATATAGCAGGGCGTCTATATCGCCCTTCAGTGGCATTAGTTCTTCCACCGCGGCTAACAACATCGGGTCATTGGCATGGGCCAGCACCTCTGACGTGCGGGTATCTACCCAACGCTCAACCGCCCGTTCACTGTTTTGTAGATTGCTCTGCAACAGGGCTGACAGGCTATCAGCGTAGTGGCGGCGTAAAATGTCAGACACCACCAGATAACCCGCGACCAGGGCGATGATCGCCAGCAGGTAGACGGATCCGTTAAGTAGGCGACGACGTCTGCTCATCGTGGCCTCCTAAGTTTAAACCTATGGGGTCTGGAGGGCGTACGTAGTGGTTCGGCGCTCTTCCCGCCGCGATTTTCTTTCTGTTCATAGCCAAAGCTGACGACGTTAACATCGCCCTTCGGCGTATAGGAAATCGCTTTCATACGACCTCTTTCTTCCCTCCGTGGTTTGAAACTCCTACGCGTTCCAGTCCACTCTCTGATCTGCGTCAGAGCTTTATGTTTTTTTAAATCTGCGAACCAATTGCGTTTCACCGTAGCGGGCGAACTCTTTCCAGAGTCTTGCTTACATACGAAAGAGAGCGGGGGTGCGTGCAAATTACATACGAAAGTATGTATTTTTGTAAGTCGACCGCCCAAAAAACACTCTTTAGTTGATTGCCGGGTGTTCGTTTTCCGGGAGTTTTAATGCTGAGAAGATGCAATTAATTTAAATGTAAGATCACTATTGCTAGATTTTTGGCACTTTATTCCCCTTCGCTTGGGTCTAGCGTGCCGGATCACAGGTTGCATCCTTTCAAGTGGTTTGCGGCGTCAATCTTATAGGCAATCGCTTCCTACCGCTCGATCCCCGCGGGACTTTCTTGTCGCGCCGCTCGGCGTTCCCAGCTAAGGAACGGGGATGGATACACCTTTTGAAATCTTCCTCGTGGCCCCGCCGGGGTTGGAACCGATGCTGCGTGATGAGGCCAGCGATCTGGGTTTTGCCAAAGTGCGTACCGAACCCGGCGGCGTCAGCTTTGATGGTGACTGGTCCGACGTTTGGCGCGCCAATATGTATCTGCGCGGCGCCACACGGGTTCTGGCGCGGATCGGCTCCTTCCGGGCGTTTCATCTGGCCCAGTTGGACAAGCGGTCGCGCAAATTTCCCTGGTCGGAGGTTTTGCGACCGGATGTTTCGGTGCGGGTCGAAGTGACCTGTAAGAAGTCCAAGATCTACCACGCCGGGGCCGCGAAACAGCGGATTGAAAAGGCCATCGCCGAAACGCTGGGGGCAGAGGTTTCTGACAAAGGTGTGGTGCAGGTGAAGGCGCGGATTGATGACAATCTGGTCACCTTTAGCGTCGACACCTCGGGCGAGTCACTGCACAAACGCGGCCATAAAGAGGCGGTCGGCAAAGCACCGATGCGCGAAACGCTGGCCTCGCTGTTTCTGCGGGCGGCGGGGTATGACGGGGCCGAGCCGGTGCTGGACCCGATGTGCGGTTCTGGCACCTTTGTTATTGAGGCGGCTGAGCAGGCGATGGGCCTGGCGGCCGGGCGCGCGCGGGACTTTGCGTTTCAGCAGCTCGCTACCTTTGACAACAGCCAATATTCGCGGGTGAAGGCGGAGGTGCTAACACCGTCTGAAAACCTTGGCGATCTGACCTTTCACGGATCAGACCGCAACGAAGGGGCGATTGCCAACTCCACCGCCAATGCCGATCGGGCTGGTGTCGCGGTGCTGACCCGGTTCACCAAGGCTGCCGTCAGCGATCTGCAGCGGCCCGAAGGTCCGCCGGGGCTGGTCATTGTGAACCCGCCCTATGGCACCCGGATCGGCAACAAAAAGCTGTTGTTTGCCCTGCACGGCGCGTTGGGTGAGGTGCTGAAAGAGCGGTTCAGCGGCTGGCGTGTTGGCATCGTGACCTCCGATGGTTCCCTGGCCAAAGCCACCGGATTGCCGTTCCTGCCGCCCGGTCCCCCGGTGCCGCATGGCGGCCTGAAGGTGAAGCTTTACCAAACGGCGCCGCTGCCCTGAGGCGCGGCGCGTAAAGCGGATAATCAGGAACAACGGGCCGGAATTCCCACATGGTCGAATCGTGCCCAGATGTGCTAGGTCTTGTTGTATGTCCAACGCAGCCCCCAATATGAGCGAAAACCAACCCGTCATCCGTCAGCTGGATGATGCGGCGATCAACCGGATTGCTGCTGGTGAAGTGGTGGAACGCCCGGCTTCGGCCGTGAAGGAATTGGTGGAAAACGCCATCGATGCTGGTGCGCGCCGGATTGAGATCGCAATTGCGGATGGCGGCAAGACACTGATCCGTGTGACCGATGACGGCTGTGGGATCACGCCGGATCAGCTGCCTTTGGCACTGTCGCGCCATGCCACCTCCAAGATTGACGGCACCGATCTGCTGGACATTCACAGCTTTGGCTTCCGTGGTGAGGCGCTGCCATCCCTTGGGGCGGTGGGGCGTCTGACGATCACCAGCCGCGCCGAAGGGCATGAGGCGGCGCAGATCGCCGTCTCTGGCGGGGTGATGGATCCCGTGAAACCGGCCGCGCTGAACGGCGGTACGATTGTCGAGCTGCGGGATCTGTTCTTTGCCACACCGGCGCGGTTGAAGTTCATGCGCACTGACCGGGCTGAGACACAGGCGATCAACGATGTGGTCAAACGGCTGGCGATGGCTGAACCCTTCATCGGCTTTACCCTGCGCGATGTTTCGGGCGGTGGCGACGGGCGGGTGACCTTCCGCGCTGATCCCGAAACCGGTGATCTGTTTGACGCGCTGCATGGCCGGCTGGGCCGTATCCTGGGCAATGAGTTTGCCGAAAACGCGCTGAAGATCGATGCCGAACGCGAAGGATTTCTGCTGACCGGCTATGCCGCCCTGCCGACCTATTCGCGCGGCTCTGCGGTGGCGCAGTTCCTGTTTGTGAACGGTCGCCCAGTGCGGGACAAACTGCTGGTTGGCGCGCTGCGCGGGGCCTATTTTGATTTCCTCAGCCGGGATCGTCATCCGGCGGCGGCGCTGTTTATCGAATGTGATCCGCATCTGGTCGATGTGAACGTGCACCCGGCAAAGTCCGAGGTGCGGTTCCGTGATCCGGGCATCGTACGTGGGCTGATCGTCTCATCCCTGCGCCATGCTTTGGCGGAGGCGGGGCATCGTGCCTCAACCACTGTGGCGGGGGCGACCTTGGGGGCCTTCCGGCCTGAGCCGACAACAACAGCCACGGGTGGTCCACGGGTCTATCAGATGGACCGGCCCTCAGCGGGCGCGTTGCGCAGCAGCTATCAGGGGCAGGCCCCGATTGAGACACCGCTTTATGACGCGCCCCGCTATGAGGCCCCGCAGCCCAGTGGTTTTGCCGAACTTGAAGGTAGCTATTCCGCGCGGGTGGAGGAGGTGGTGGACCAGCCACACACCGCCGATGCGCCGCCGCTTGAGGCGCTGCCGCTGGGCGCTGCCCGGGCGCAGGTGCATGAAAACTACATTGTTGCGCAGACCGAAACCGGCATGGTGATCGTCGATCAACACGCGGCCCATGAACGGCTGGTCTATGAAAAGCTGAAGCACCAGATGGCCGAAAACGGCGTGGCGGCGCAGGCCCTGTTGATCCCTGAGATTGTGGAGCTTTCCGAAGGGGACTGCGCACGGCTGATGGAACATGCCGAGGATCTGCAAAAGCTGGGTCTTGGGCTGGAACCCTTCGGTGGCGGTGCCATTGCCGTGCGCGAAACCCCCGCCATCCTGGGTGAGGTCAACGCCCGCCAGATGGTGCTGGATATTCTGGATGAACTGGCCGAACTGGGCGACAGCCAGACCCTGCAAGCGCGGATTGAAGCGATCCTCAGCCGGGTGGCCTGTCATGGTTCCATTCGCTCGGGCCGCCGGATGCGCGCCGAGGAGATGAACGCCCTCCTGCGGGAGATGGAGGCGACACCGCATTCCGGCCAATGCAACCACGGCCGCCCCACCTATGTGGAATTGAAACTCAGCGATATTGAACGCCTGTTTGGACGCACCTGATGACTGATCTGAATACCCTCCTGCAAAACCCGACGGTCCTGACTGGGCTGGGGCTAGTCGCGCTATTTGTGCTGGCCTTGATCCTGCGCAGCGGCGCGCAGAAACGGGCGGAGCGGACCGAGGCGCTGATCGTCCAGCACATGGGCCAGATGGCCCAACGGGTGGAGGCGCTTTCAGCCGGACAGGCGCAGTTAGATGGGGGCTTGCGGGCGCAGGCACAGACGCAGGGGCAGATCGCCACGCTGATGGAGCAACGCCTGGGTGAGGTGCAGGTCAACCTGCATGAAAACCTGGCCAAGGTGCAGCGGGGCACCGGTGAAAACCTAGCGATGATGCAGCAGAAAATGTCGGACACGATGGCGGCGCAGCAGCTGCAGATGCAGGAAAACCTGGCCAATATGCAGCTGCGGACCAATCACGCGCTGACTGATCTGCAGGAAAAACTCAACACCTCGCTGATGGGGAACGCCAAGCAGACGGCCACCTCACTGACCCAGTTACAGGAACGTCTGGCCACCATCGACAAGGCGCAGGAAAACATCACCAAACTGTCCGGCGATGTGCTGTCGTTGCAGGATATCCTGTCGAACAAACAGACGCGCGGCGCCTTTGGGGAAATTCAACTGAATGATATCGTGGGTAAGGCGCTGCCACGTGACAGCTACGCGCTGCAGCATACGCTGTCGAATGGCAAACGCGCGGACTGTCTGATCCATCTGCCGAACCCGCCGGGCCCGATTGTGATCGACAGCAAATTCCCGCTGGAGGCCTATGAAGCGATGCTGGCCTCGCAAACCGAGGCTGAGTTGAAGGCGGGTATTCAGCTGTTCAAAACCTCAGTTCGCAAACACATCAAAGACATCGCCGAGCGCTATGTGATCGAAGGCGAAACCGCAGATGGGGCGCTGATGTTTCTGCCGTCCGAGGCGATTTATGCCGAGTTGCACTCCAAGTTTCCCGATCTGGTCCGGGAAGGGTTTGAGAAACGGGTTTGGATCGTTTCCCCAACCACCTGTATGGCGACGCTCAACACCATGCGGGCCATCTTGAAAGATGCGCGGATGCGCGAACAGGCGGGCGAGATCCGCAAAGCCCTGCGCAACCTGCACCGCGATGTTGAAATTGTCGGCGAACGCGCTGGCAAGCTGGAAACCCATTTGCGCCAGGCGGGTGACGATGTGGCCGGCATTCTGACCGCTGCAACCCGCGCCAACAAACGCGCCCATAAGCTGGATAATTTCGATTTCGAAGAACTCGCACCCGAGCCGGAACCGACCGGGCCAGAGGTCCAGCGCGACCTTCTGGAAGCTGACAAAAGCTAAGGGCGCGGTGCAGTGAGTATTTGGGGAACACTGAAAGGCGCTTTCACTGTTTCAAAAATACTCAAATGCACAACATGTCGAATTGCGGGCGCCACCCGCATTTGCCCCAGATCAAAGCAAGTCAGGTCTGCACCGGGCAATATCCTTCGCGAAACCACGCGCGAAGAGGAGCTGACCCCATGCTGAACGTTTCTATTGAGAAAGTTGCCAATGTCATATTGATGTCCCGTGAATTGGGCCGCGCTGAGGGTGAATTGCGCGCCTTCATCGATCGGCTGACCGAGGAAGAGCAGACCGATATGGTGGCGCTGATGTGGGTGGGTCGTGGCAGCTTTGAAGCCGAGGAATGGGACGAAGCCCGCGGCACAGCAGTGGCTGAGGCCACAACCCCGACGGCGGATTATCTGATTGGCACGCCGCATCTGTCGGACCATCTGGAAAACGGGTTGGAGGCTTTGGGCCTATCGGCGTCCGATGAAGAAGATGAGCTGATGCGCGGCGGCTAAAATGGCAACGCCTTGATCGAAAAAGAAAAGCGCCCCAAATGGGGCGCTTTGGCGTTTCTATGTGGGGTGTTTCACACCTGGCTTAGTGGGTGACCACACCCAGGTGCTGTGCCAGATCGTCAACAACATCCAGCCAGTCATTGACCAGATCCGCCTGGCTGGGCGCGGCGGACACGCCGGTGGGGATGCGCTCATCCAGCACCGCCTCAATCGCCAGCGAGACCGGGATCGAAACCAGACGCGCCATCGCGGTGCCGCGCTCATCGCCCCAGGCATCCATCGTGTAGGTCTTGTGCCAGACCGGCTGGCCGTCTTTTTCAGCCTTGAAGCCCACGCACATGATCACGCGGTCCGGTTCGCCCTCATCATAGGAGTTTTCGGCCCAGAACTGATCGGACATTTCCTTCAGCCGGGCATCGCCCGCCGCGCCTTCCAGCGTTTCGATCTCTTTGAAGACATCGCCCCAGGCCTCGGCCCAGCCGTTCAGACGCAGGGTGCCACGGACGAACTGTTTGACGTTCCAGTCTTTTTCAAAGCCGTATTCCGCCATGAAGGGCAGGGAGTCGCGGTTCGGATAGACTTCAAACGCTTCCGGGGTGGGCAGCGGCGCAGTGTAGCTGGACAGCGCGTCCCAGGGCCGTGCGGCGTTGAACTCTTTGCCGTCCAGGATGGATTTTGAAGGCGAGCGCAGCGCCTTCAGCACGCCCAACGGCGACCAGCTGAATTTGTAGCGGAAGGGGTTTTCGTGCTTGGGCACGCCACCGCAGTAGGAAATGAACGATAGCTCATTTTCCGCGTCAAAGGCATCGGAGGCTTTGTAATCCGCCATCAGCCAATGGGCCATCAGGTGGTCGATGCCCGGGTCCAGACCAACCTCATTCACAAAGCACAGGTCTTTGTTCTTGGCCGCCGCATCCAGGGCCGCCATTTCCGGCGCGATATAGGAGGAGGAGACGAAATGCGCGTCTTTGCCAAGGCACATCTCGGCCAGCGGCACGTGTTGATCTGCCGGCAGCATTGAGACGACAACGTCGCCCGCGCTGACCGCTTCGGCCACAGCCTCCATCGAGAAGGCGCGGATGTTTTTGGTCAGATCGCCAACCGCTTCCTCAGCCTTGGCGACGGTCCGGTTCCAAACAGTGACGTCATGGCCGTTTTCCAGCAGGCGACGCAGGCCGGGAATGGCGGAGAGGCCGGTGCCACACCAGTGAATAGTCATATCGTATATCCTCCTAATTCTCAGACCTTGGCCACATGTTCGGCAAAGGTTGCTTCGGCCCGACCCCATACGCCGCTGTCCAGCTCGGTCAGCGTCAAGAGGGAGGGCAAGAGTTGGGCTGCATAATCCTCGGAGCTTTCGGCAGGCAGCATCGAGGGCAGGTTATCAATCGCCATGACGTCCATCACCGGGGCATCGGCGACGCGCAGGGCGGGTTCGGCCCAGGTGGTGGCACGGTCATAGACGGGGATCGGGTTATAATCGCTGTCGGGGTCACAGGCGACATCGCCAATGGCGGTCAGGTTGCGGTCCTGCGCCAGCGCCTCACGCGGGACAAAGACCGGCGTGCCGGGACGGGCAAAGATGCAGTTCAGGAACAGGTCATGTTCCAGAATTTCCGGGAAGGGGCCGCCGCTGGCGGTTTCGGCCATATCCCATTTGGTGACCGCAACACCCATGGCTTCGCACAGATCCGCTGCGCCGGTGCCAACCCGACCCAGGGCGCCGATCACGATGGCCTTGGGCAGCGGTTTGCCGGTGGCTTCAACCTCGGCCAGCAATTCGGCGTTTAGCGCATCTTTGTCTTTGTAGACGCCGACGGGCGGGCAGACCTCACCCCGTTGCTGCGCCGCCCAGGTTTTCAGGGTCACGGCCGCCCCGGCATAGCCCGCCCAATAGCCAAAGGCCGCAACACGGCGACCGGTTTCATCGACGAGATATTCCAGATCATAAAGCGTGCCGCCGCCCGCTTTGAACCGTTCCAGCAGGGCCTTGCCCGAATGCTGGCCCTTATAGGCATGACCGAACATGATGTGTTTATGGGGCAGGGGGGAGCCATCTTCGGGCAGTTCCTTCAGGCCAAAGATGATCGCGTCCAGCGGGGCCTCGGGCCAGGCGTTTTCCGGTGCAATGTCCGCACCGGCCTCGCGGTAGCCATCAATTGGCAGCGCCCGGGTGCTGCTCTCTTCGACGGTGACGCGGATGCCCGCTGCGATCAGGGCCTTGACGCCTTCGGGGGTCAGGCCAACGCGGTCTTCGTTCTGGCGCTGTTCGGCGCGAACCCAAAGATGTGTCATTCTGGTTGCCTTTTCTTGGCCCCTGCCTGCCGCTTTGGGCGTCACCGGGGCGTGGGATGTTACAGATGTGTTTGCGCGTGCTGCCGGTCGGATCGATCCAGATGCGGCACGGCGTTGAATTGGGTCATCATAAAGTCACCGCCGACGTGATGCAGACGGTGGACGGAGCTGTTCATGATCGCCAGCGCCAGACGGGAAAACCCGTGCGTGTCCAGTTTCAGCACGCCGCGCAGGGCCATTGCGATCAGCCCGCCAGAGGTCACAGCCAGTGCCGATCCCCGGCCCTGGGCGATTTCGGCAATGACCGAGGCGGTGCGATACTCAAAGTCCTGATAGCTTTCCGGCGGGTTCAGGATTTCGCCCGCCTGCCATTTGCCCATCAGCATCGGTAGGTAGCTGACAAAGTCTTCGCGCTCACGCGGGATCTGGATCTCCTGTTGGTCCAGCAGCAGATTGGCGAGGGTGAAAAACTCCATCTCATTCAGCCGGTCATCCACGATGACCTCAGCGCCGTCGCACAGCGCCATAGCGTCCGCGGTTTGGCGATGGCGGATCAGGGTGCCGCAATAGATGCGTTCATAGTGTTCGCCACTGGAACGCATATGATCACCCAGCCAGCTGGCTTGCTGGTGGCCAAGATCGCTGAGCGCGTCATAGTTGGCTTCGTCACGGGCGGCGGTGTTGGCCTGACCGTGGCGGACAAGTGTAATGTTGGACATTGGATCCCTTTATCCGGTTGCCATCTGGGTAGGCAATGGATGCGGAGGACGCAATGGGGTTTGCAAGAAAAACCGTCGCGGGCTGCGCGGATTGGGCGAGGGCTGGCTTTGACGTTGGGGACTTATGCTGCGTCGCTGCGGCGATATCCCCGGCGCATGGCCGAGCGGCGCGCCTTGTCCGCCGCTTCAGAGGCGTGGCGCAGATTGCCGAAGATATCGATCTTTGACGTGCCTTTGCCGCCCGAGATGCCCCATTCGCGCAGAACTGAAACCTCTTCAAAAAGGTTCATGGCGATTTCCACCCGGTAAAACCGGGGGCGGAAGTTCTGCTCGGAAGAGCGGTACAGCAGGCAGCAAGTCATGCGGTGATTCTAGGACGGCGATTCGGCGCACGCAAGGGCTAGCGAATCGCCTGCCATAAACTGCCGTCGCGCAGGGGTTCAGCCCCAGTGCACGTCCCCAAGAAAGATATAGCCCGCGCCATAGATCGTCTTGATTAGATGGGGGTTTTTGGGATCCTCACGCAGTTTGGTGCGCAGCCGTGAAATCCGTACATCCATCGCCCGGTCAAAGCTTTCGCCAGCGGCACCACCAAGGCTTTCCTGCATGACAGCGCGGGAAATCAGCCGTTTCGGCCGTTCAAGGAACAGGCGCAGCACCTCGCCTTCGGCATGGGAAAACGGTGTTTTTTCGCCGTTCTCATCCTCAAGAACATAGCTGTCAAAATGCGCCACCCAGCCGGAAAACCGCGCCGTGTTGCCGGATTGTGGCTGCGCCTGGCCGCGGCGCAACCGGGCGCGGATGCGTGCGACCACCTCAGCTGGGTCAAAGGGTTTGATGATGTAGTCATCCGCCCCCAACTCCAGCCCGGTGACCCGGTCCTGCACCTGTGCGCGGCCGGAAATGATGATGACCGTTGCGCCCTGTTCCAGCGCCAGACGGTGCACCAGTGTCAGTCCGTCTTTGTCCGGCAGTGACAGGTCCACAAGGCAAACATCCGGCGTGGCCGATTGCAACGCGGCCTCAAATTCAGTGGCGCGGCCAAAGCTTAAGGTGCGGAACCCGGCCTCTTCCAGTGCGTCCGAAAGCATCGAGCGGATTGCGGGTTCGTCATCCAGGATGGTCACAAGGGGCGCGGCGGTATTCATGGGCTGTTCGGGTCCTGTTGCAGGAAGGAAGTCAGTTGCGACTGCGTGAAGGGCTTGCGCAGTACCGGGCCATCGGCGGCGGCGGTTTTGTGCAGCGCATCATCAGGGGGGCGCGATGTCATCAGGTGAATGGGCGGTGCGTTTTCAGGCAAGGCGTTGCGCAGATCGATACCGGTTTTTTCCCCAATGAGCGAGATGTCAGAAAGGATGCGTTTGATTTCAGGCAGGCCTTCGATCAAAGTCAATGCTTCGTCAAATGAGGTGGCTTCGACCACGGTGTTGCCCATGGCCGTCAGCATCGGGCGCAGAACTTCGCGGATGTCCGCGCTGTCCTCGACCAGCAGGACCAGACCCGGTGCCAAGGGGGGCGGGGCCGGGCGGAGCGGCAGGCGCAGGGTGATCCGGGCGCCTTTTTCGCCATTGGCGACGCGCAGCCTGCCGCCTGCAAGTTTGGCCATGTCATAGACCATCGACAGGCCCAGTCCTGACCCCTCACCGCCCTTGGTCGTGTAAAACGGTTCCATCGCACGGCTGAGTGCTGCGTCAGAAAACCCCGGACCGGTGTCTTCGACGATGAATTCGGCCCAGAGGTTTTGCACCGGGGCCACTGTCAGGGAAATCTCACCCGATTTACCACAGGCGTCACGGGCGTTGAGGATCAAATTCAACAGGGAATCCTGCAGCATCCCGGTGTCGAGCATTAGCATATTGTCATGCAACAGGTTCGAGATGTGCAGCGTAAAGCCGTTGGGCAGCGCGGGCGTGGCGAGGATCTTCATGTCATCCAGCAAGAGCGCCACATCGGCCGGGGCCGGGTTCCATTCGCGTGCGCCGGTGATATCGGCAATCCGGTTCAACAGTGACCCGCCGCGATGAGCCGCAGACAGGGTTGCCTCAACCTGCTGCTGGGCCGACCCCGGCAGATCCATGCGCTGCAGCCGGGATTGGCTGCCAAGGATGATGGTCAGCAGATTGGAAAAATCATGCGCCATGCCGCTGGTCAGCTGCGCCGCCATTTCGCGGCGGCGGGTCTGTTGCAGGGCCGTGCGTGCCTGTGCTTCGCGGGTGATGTCCATCGACAGGATATAGACGCCGCCACTGTCTGGTCCGCTGGGCCCGTCCAGATCCTGCGCCGGGGTGAAGGCTGCGCGGATCCGGCGCGAGCTGCTTTCGATGAAGAACTCAAAGACCGACGCCTCACCGGCAAACGCCTTATCCAGATGCGGCGCGATGGCTGTGTAGATCTCTTCGCCAAGCGCCTCTTCGATATCAAGGCCGGTGATTTCTGACGGGCGGCCGGGCATTACCGAGGACAGCTTGCGGTTGGAAAACGTGTAACGCCGGTTGCGGTCCACATGGGCGATATGGGCCGGCATCATCTCGGTCGTTTGGCGGGTGCGGGCCTCTGTCTCGGCCAGTTGGCGTTTAGCTTCTTCCAGGGCGGTGATGGTTGCCTCAAGCTCACGGTTGGCCGCGGCCAGTTCTTCGGCGTAGCCCAGCACCTTGTCTGATAGCGCCTCTGACCGGGTGCGCAGCAAGGCCTCCTGGCGTTTGGCACGGGTGATGTCGGTGTAAACGGCGACCCAGCCGCCTTGGGGCAGGGGCGATCCCTCCACCGAAACCCAGCGGCCGTTAGCGCGTTCGCGTTCCATGTAGTGGGGGGTAAAGGCGCGGGCCTGTTCCACACGCATCGCCACCGCCTCAGCCACGTCATCCACCGGCCCGTATTCGCCACGTTCCACAAGCAGGCGGATGGTGTCCTGAAAGCGGGCCCCGGGCTTGCCGTGGTTTTCTGGCAGATCAAACATCTCCAGAAACGGGCGGTTACAAATCACCAGTTTCAGGTGTTCATCATAGATCGACAGACCCTGCTGAATCAGATTCAGACCGGCGCTGGTCATTGCGGCTGTATCGTTTTTTGCCAAGGCCATCAGCTCCTCCCACCCATTGGCTAGCATTCCGCGCGGCGGGGGAAAAGCGTCAGATTTAGAGCTGTTACAATTCGTTAGGATTGGGAAATGATCAGGAAAAAGTTGACCGCGTAATCTAATTACGCACCCTTGAGAAAGGGAGAATCGCGGCTGTGGAGGCCGTGCGCTCGATGAAGACCGAGCATTTGGGAGGAACAGAATTGGCACAGTCGTCACAGGCGGCGGGTGGACTTCAGTCCATTCCGGCGCTGTTGCACCGCAACGCCACCGAGATGGCGGATCGCCCCGCCTATCGGGAGAAGGAATTCGGGATCTGGCAGAGCTGGACCTGGCGTGAGACCGAACATCAGATCAATAACCTGGCCCGTGGCCTGTTGAACCTCGGCGTCAAAGAAGGCGATTTCATCGCCATCATTGGCCGCAACCGTCCCTACATGTACTGGTCGATGGTTGCCGCCCAATCCGTTGGCGCAATTCCGGTTCCGCTTTACCAGGATGCGGCAGCAGAAGAGATGGCCTATGTGCTGGATCACTGCGGCGCGCGCTTTGTGATCGCAGAAGATCAGGAACAGGTCGATAAGGTCATCGATATCCAAGAAGACCTGCATCAGTTTGAGCATATGATCTATCTCGATCCGCGCGGTATGCGGAAATACGATCATACTCAGCTGCATGAATTCAGCCACATTCAGGAACAGGGCTTTGCCGCCCGTGATGAGCTGACCCCCGAGCTGGAGCGTCGTCGTTCCAAGCTGGATTACAGCTCCACCTGTGTGATGCTTTATACCTCGGGCACCACTGGCAAACCCAAAGGTGTGGTTCTGTCGAACCGCAACGTGATCGAAAGCGCCAAGAACTCCTCCGAGTTCGACAATCTGCGCCCGGACGAAGAAATTCTGGCCTACCTGCCGATGGCATGGGTGGGTGATTTCATCTTCTCGGTTGGTCAGGCCTACTGGTGTGGTTTCTGCGTGAACTGCCCTGAAAGCGCCGAGACGCTGAACGTCGACCTGCGTGAAATTGGTCCGACCTACTACTTCGCGCCGCCACGTGTGTTTGAAACTCAGCTGACCAGCGTGATGATCCGGATGGAAGACGCCAGTCCGATGAAGCGCAAGATGTTCCATTACTTCATGGAGCACGCCAAGAAAGTGGGCGGCGACATTCTGGATGGCAACCCTGTTGGGTTTGGCGACCGGATGAAATACGCGCTGGGCAACCTGATGGTTTACGGCCCGCTGAAAAACACCCTTGGCTTCAGCCGTGTGCGGGTGGGTTACACCGCCGGTGAAGCGATCGGTCCGGAAATCTTTGCGTTTTACCGTTCGCTGGGCATCAACCTGAAACAGCTTTACGGCCAGACTGAGGCAACGGTGTTCATCACCGCGCAGCCCGATGGTCAGGTGCGTTCGGACACCGTTGGTGTGCCGTCGCCGGGTGTTGAGTTGAAGATCGATGACAATGGTGAGGTTCACTACCGCAGCCCCGGTGTGTTCGAGTATTATTACAAGAACGAAGAAAGCACCAAAGGCACCAAAGACGCCGAAGGCTGGGTGGCCACTGGTGATGCGGGTTTCATCGAGAAAGACACCGGTCATCTGCGTATCATCGACCGCGCCAAGGACGTTGGTAAAATGGCCGATGGCAGCCTGTTTGCGCCGAAATACGTTGAGAACAAGCTGAAGTTCTTCCCCAACGTGCTGGAAGCAGTGCTGTTTGGCAATGGCCGTGACAAATGTATGGCCTTTGTGAACATCGACCTGACCGCTGTTGGCAACTGGGCCGAACGCAACAACATCGCCTATTCCTCCTATCAGGAACTGGCGGGGCATCCGCAGGTTCTGGAAACCATCAAATCGCACGTCGAGGAGGTCAACAAATCGGTCGCGCAGGATGAGATGCTTTCGGGCTGTCAGATCCACCGCTTCCTGGTTCTGCACAAAGAACTGGACGCTGACGATGGCGAAATGACCCGGACCCGTAAG
Organism: Thalassovita autumnalis; assembly: GCF_001458255.1. Classification (GTDB taxonomy): domain Bacteria; phylum Pseudomonadota; class Alphaproteobacteria; order Rhodobacterales; family Rhodobacteraceae; genus Thalassobius; species Thalassobius autumnalis. The sequence continues at coordinate 20,923 of NZ_CYSB01000023.1, read as the reverse complement.
GTGCGCCGTCGGATTGTTGAGGACAAATTCTCGGATCTGATCGACGCGCTCTATGGCGGCAAGGATGAGATCTACACCACCACCGAAGTGACCTATGAAGACGGCCGCAAAGGGTCGATCAGCGCCAACCTGACGTTGATTGACGCCCCTGTGGTTGCCGTGACCAGCGGGAAGGTGGCAGCAGAATGAGCGATCAGATGACAGAAGGCTACATCACCGAGGACGGCCGCAAAATCGGCGGCACCTTGATGGAGATGAAAAACATCACGCTGCGCTTTGGCGGGGTGAAGGCAATCACCGACATCAGCTTTGACATCAAGGAAGGCGAGATCCGCGCCATCATCGGCCCGAACGGCGCTGGTAAATCCTCGATGCTGAACGTGATCTCGGGCTTCTACGTACCGCAGGAAGGTGAGGTTTGGTACAAGGGCGCAAAACGCCCGCAGATGAAACCTTACCAGGTGGCCCAGCAGGGCATCGCCCGGACTTTCCAGAACATCGCGCTGTTTGAAGGCATGTCCGTGCTGGACAACGTGATGACTGGTCGCCTCAACCACATGAAGACCAACATGTTCCAGCAAGCGATCTGGAAAGGTAAGGCCGAGAAGGAAGAGGTGGAGAACCGCGAAGTTGTTGAGAAGATCATCGACTTCCTGGAAATCCAGTCGATCCGGAAAACCCCGGTGGGCCGTCTGCCTTATGGTCTGAAGAAACGTGTGGAACTGGCCCGTGCGCTGGCCGTTGAGCCGCATCTGTTGCTGCTGGACGAACCGATGGCGGGCATGAACGTCGAAGAGAAAGAGGACATGAGCCGCTTCATCCTCGACGTGAACGACGAATTCGGCACCACCATCGCCCTGATCGAACACGATATGGGCGTTGTGATGGACCTCAGCGACCGCGTGGTCGTGATGGATTACGGCAAAAAGATTGGGGACGGCACCCCGGACGAAGTGCGCAACAATCAGGACGTGATCGACGCCTATCTGGGGGTGAGCCATGACTGATCGTACCGCACAACGTATTCAACTGTTTAAGGGGGCGTAACGATGCCTGAACAGCTACTCTTTGGGGCAGAGGTTTTCCTGAACGGCCTGATGGCAGGCGTTCTCTATGCTCTCGTCGCGCTGGGCTTCGTCTTGATCTACAAGGCGTCCGGCATCTTCAACTACGCGCAGGGTGTTATGGCCCTGTTTGCGGCGCTGACGCTGGTGGGCATCATGGAGGGGCAGATCCCCTTCGCGCATCTGATCAACGCCATCCTTGGCACTGAGGTGCATCACTTCGGCTGGCATGTGAACGCCTTCTTCGGCATCATCATCACGATGGCTGTGATGGTTGCCTTGGCCTGGTGTGTGCAGCGTTACGTGTTCCGCCATCTGGTGGGGCAGGAACCGATCATCCTGTTCATGGCCACTATTGGTCTGGCCTACTTCATGGAAGGCCTCGGCGATATCATGTGGGGCTCGGACATTAAGAAGCTGGACGTTGGTCTGCCGCAGGGCGGTAGCTTCTGGATCGAAGAAAACACCCAGTGGCTGGGCTTCGGCAACGAACGGTTCTACGGCTTCTTCCTGGATCAGTTGGACATTATCGCAACCGGCATCGCCGTTGTTCTGGTGGCCGCGCTGGTGCTGTTCAGCCAGTACACCAAACAGGGCCGTGCGATGCGTGCGGTGGCAGATGACCACCAGGCCGCGCTGTCTGTCGGTATCTCGCTGAACTTCATCTGGGTGATGGTCTGGTCGCTTGCGGGCTTTGTCGCGCTGGTTGCCGGTATCATGTGGGGCGCCAAATCGGGCGTGCAGTTCTCACTGTCGCTGATCGCGCTGAAGGCACTGCCGGTTCTGATGCTGGGTGGCTTCACCTCGATCCCCGGGGCGATTGTCGGCGGTCTGATCATCGGTGTGGGTGAAAAGATGTTTGAGTTCATCGTCGGCCCGATGGTCGGCGGCGCAACCGAGAACTGGTTCGCCTATGTGCTGGCGCTGGTCTTCCTGGTGTTCCGTCCGCAGGGCCTCTTCGGCGAAAAGATCATCGAGAGGGTCTGATGCAGAAGCTGATCGCCATCATAACTGTGGTGTCCTGGTCGGGGTTCTGGTCCTTCGGTTACATCGCCTTGACGGCGACTAACCTGACAGATCAGCAGATCCTGACCGCCACCAGCCTGGCTGGACTGGGCTTCTTGACCGGGATTGGGGCCTATCTGGCCCTGTCCAAAGGACAAACCATCAACAATACCGCGCTGAATTTCCGCCACGCGCCTCAGGAAGGGTAAAGGACCATGTTTTATCGTGAAGCGGGTGACTTTAAGACCACCTATGCCGATGACAACCAGACCTTCCCGATCAAATTTGATCGGTACCGGTACTACGCTGTCCTGTTCTTTGCCTTCCTGATCGTTCCCTTTGTCATCAATGACTACTGGGTGAACGCCGTCTTCATGCCGTTCCTGATCTACTCGATCGCGGCGATCGGCCTGAACATCCTGGTGGGCTATTGTGGTCAGGTGTCGCTGGGCACCGGGGGCTTCATGGCAGTGGGCGCTTATGCGGTCTACAAGCTTATGACAGCCTTCCCCGAGGTCAGCATCTTCATCCATATCCTGCTGGCAGGTGGTGTCACCTCTTTGGTGGGGGTTGCGTTTGGCCTGCCGTCGCTGCGGATCAAAGGGTTCTACCTTGCCGTGGCAACACTGGCGGCGCAGTTCTTCCTGGTGTGGCTGTTCAACAAGGTGCCGTGGTTCTATAACTACTCGGCTTCTGGTCAGATCTCGGCGCCCGAGCGGACGGTGTTCGGCATTGCCGTGACAGGCCCGAACACCGCTGCATGGGCCACCTATCTGTTCTGCCTGATCTTTGTGACGATCTGTGCGCTCATCGCACGGAACCTGACACGCGGCACCACGGGCCGTAAGTGGATGGCCATTCGTGACATGGACATCGCCGCCGAAATCATCGGTGTGGACCCGCTGAAATCGAAACTGTCGGCCTTTGCTGTCAGCTCGTTCTTCATCGGTGTCTCTGGCGCCCTGTTCTTCTCGGTCTATCTGGGCGCGGTTGAAGTGGGTGAGGTTTTCGGCATCAATAAATCGTTCCTGGTTCTGTTCATGATCATCATTGGTGGTCTGGGCTCGATCTTTGGCTCCTTCGCTGGCGCGGCCTTCCTGGTCTTGCTTCCGGTACTGCTGAAGAACGTGCTGGTGGGCATGCTGGGCTGGCCGACCGATCTGGCGGCGCATCTCGAATTCATGATCGTGGGGGCTCTGATTATCATCTTCCTGATCGCGGAACCCCATGGCCTTGCCCAGTTGTGGCGCGTGGCCAAGGAAAAACTACGGCTGTGGCCCTTCCCGCACTAAGCGCGGGGCCACATCCACCGCCAGATGAGAGGAGTGTCTGGCGACCGACGAACATCGGACTAAACCAAGGGAGGAGTGTTACCGATGAAGACCAAACTGATCACCGCAGCCGTTGCTGCAATGGTGGCGGCCAGCCCCGCAATTGCGGACCTGACCTTTACCTCGCTCAGCTACCGGACCGGCCCCTATGCTGCAAACGGCATCCCGTTCGCAGATGGCTACGCCGACTATTTCACCCTGCTGAACGAGCGTGACGGCGGTATCGGCGGTGAAAAGATCAACTTCCTGGAATGTGAGACCGGCTATAACACCGAAAAAGGTGTGGAATGCTACGAGTCGACCAAAGGCGAAGGCACCCTAGTGTATCAGCCGCTGTCGACCGGTATCACCTACCAGCTGATCCCCAAAGTGACCGCAGACGGCATCGCCATGCACACCATGGGTTACGGCCGGACCTCGGCGAAGAACGGTTCGATCTTCTCGAACGTGTTCAACTACCCGATCAACTACTGGGATGGTGCCTCGGTTGCGATCAACCACCTGCTGGACGTCAACGGTGGTGACCTGAGCGGCAAGAAAGTGGCGCTGGTCTATCACAACTCGGCCTACGGTAAGGAACCGATCCGTACCCTGGAAGAGCTGTCGGGCAAGCACGGTTTCGACCTGAGCCTGCTGGCCGTTGACCACCCCGGTCAGGAACAGAAATCGCAGTGGCTGCAGATCCGCCGTGAGCGTCCTGACTATGTGATCATGTGGGGCTGGGGCGTTATGAACCAGGTCGCGATCCAGGAAGCTGTGAACATCCGCTTCCCGATGGAAAACTTCATCGGCGTTTGGTGGTCGGGTTCGGAAAACGACGTGAAGCCGGCTGGCGACGCGGCGAACGGCTACAAGGCTGTAACCTTCCACAACGTTGGGTCCGACTTCCCGGTGTTTGACGACATTCAGAAATATGTTGTCGACGCAGGCAAAGCGGCCGGCGCTGGCGATCAGGTTGGCACCGTTCTCTACAACCGTGGTCTCTACGCTGCCTATCTGGCGCATATGGCCGCTGAGAAAGCTCAGGAAATTGCCGGCAAGTCCGACATTTCTCAGGGTGACATGATCAAGGGCATGGAAGCCCTCGAGGTCACTCAGGAGCTGATGGACAAGCACGGTCTGGCAGGCTTCGGCCCTGACTTCACTGTGACCTGTGAAAACCACGGTGGTCCGGGCCTCGGCGCGGTACAGCAGTGGGATGCCTCGGCCGGTGAATGGAGCCTGATCTCGGGCTTTGAACCGTCGGACAAAGACGTGATCGACGCGCTGGTTAAGGAAGATTCCGAAGCCTACGCCGCCGAAAACAACATCGAAGCGCGCTGCAACTAAGCGCTCCTCCCTGTCCGGCTGCATCTGCGGGTGCGGCCGGACCCCTGAACAAGAGTTAATCGGAAAGTAGACACGAGATGCTGGACGCAGGACGCCCCCAAGAGACCCTTCTAGAGGTCAACAACATCGAGGTGATCTATAACCACGTGATCCTGGTGCTTAAGGGCGTGTCCCTGAAGGTGCCCAAAGGCGGTATCACCGCGCTTCTGGGTGGCAACGGGGCGGGCAAGACCACCACACTGAAAGCGATTTCCAACCTGCTGCATTCCGAACGCGGCGAGGTGACCAAAGGCACCATCACCTATCGCGGTGAAGGCGTGGCGGACCTTAGCCCGGCAGCGCTGGTGGACAAAGGTGTTATTCAGGTGATGGAAGGCCGTCACTGCTTTGAACACCTGACCGTCGAAGAAAACCTGATGACCGGCGCCTATACCCGCAAAGACGGCAAAGGTGCAGTCGATGCCGATCTTGAGATGGTCTACAACTATTTCCCCCGCCTGAAAGAACGCCGCAAAAGCCAGGCCGGCTACACCTCGGGTGGTGAGCAGCAGATGGTGGCCATTGGCCGCGCCATCATGAGCCGCCCTGAGACCATCCTGCTGGATGAACCCTCGATGGGTCTGGCGCCGCAGCTGGTGGAAGAGATCTTCAACATCGTGAAGAACCTTAACGAAAAAGAAGGCGCAACTTTCCTGCTGGCGGAACAGAACACCAACGTGGCCCTGCGGTTTGCCCATTACGGCTACATCCTGGAATCGGGCCGTGTTGTGATGGATGGCCCTGCCGCAGATCTGCGCGAAAACCCGGACGTCAAGGAGTTCTACCTCGGCATGTCCGACGAAGGCCGCAAGAGCTTCCGTGATGTGCGTTCCTACCGCCGCCGGAAGCGTTGGCTGAGCTAATAGCACTCCTGCCGGGCGGCTGCAGCTGCCCGGTTCCCCAAACTCCCCCAAATAGTCCCCAAATAGGGTGCAGGCACCCGACCCGGAGTAACCAGATATGAGCCGTTTCTTTGACGAACTTGAAACCCGTAAGCCGGAGGCCCGCGAAGAGGCCTATGCCAGCGCGCTGCCTCAGCAGGTGGCCCGTGCGCAGGCTTTGCCGGGTTATGGGGGCAGCCTCAGCGCTGTTGATGCGGCGGTGGTGACCTCGGTTGCGGATCTGGCGAGCCTGCCGGTCTTGCGCAAGTCCGCTCTGGTTGAGGCGCAAAGCACCTCCTGCCCGTTTGGTGGCCTGACCACCCGTGCCCCCAGCGGCTTCACCCATATCTTTCAGTCGCCCGGCCCGATCTATGAACCGGGTGGCGGCGAACATGACTGGTGGCGCATGGGCCGCTTCCTGAATGCCTGTGGCATTGGTCAGGGCGACATCGTGCAGAACTGTTTTGGTTATCACCTGACGCCTGCGGGCATGATCTTTGAAAGCGGCGCGCGTGCTGTTGGCGCGGCGGTGCTGCCTGCCGGCACCGGCCAAACCGAATTGCAGGCCCGTGCGGCCCATGACGTAGGCGTCACCGCCTATGCCGGGACACCGGATTACCTGAAGGTGATCCTTGATAAGGCCGACACCATGGGCCTGAAGCTGAACATCACCAAAGCCGCCGTTGGTGGCGGTGCGCTGTTCCCCTCGCTGCGTCAGGAATATGCGGATCGCGGGATTTCCTGCCTGCAGTGCTATGCCACCGCGGATCTGGGTAACATCGCCTATGAATCTGAGGCGATGGACGGCATGATCGTGGATGAGAACGTGATTGTTGAAATCGTCCGCCCCGGCACCGGTGATCCCGTTGCCCCGGGTGAAGTGGGCGAGGTTGTTGTGACCACCCTCAACCCCGACTATCCGCTGATCCGATTTGCCACGGGTGACATGTCCGCGGTTCTGGAAGGCGAGAGCCCCTGCGGCCGCTCCAACATGCGGATCAAGGGCTGGATGGGCCGTGCGGACCAGACCACCAAGATCAAAGGCATGTTCGTCCGGCCCGAGCAGGTTGCCGCATTGGTGGCCAAACATGATGAAATCGCCAAGGCCCGCGTGATTGCCGGGCGCGAAGGCGAAATGGATGTGATGACCGTCCAGATCGAAGCCGAAGGCGGCAGCGCCGACCACTATATGCAGACTGTGGTCGATACGCTGAAGCTGAAGGGCAAGATTGAAGTGGTTGCCAAGGGCAGCCTGCCCAATGATGGCAAGGTTATCGACGATCAACGCGTTTACGAGTGAGGGTGTTTTCCCCTGTCAGAACTGATCTGAGGCCGGGCATGTCCCGGCCTTTTCTTTTGTCGTGACCTCTGGCCTGCGGGATTTGGCCGAAATCAGAGGCACTTGGTAAAAACCATACGCTTGTTTTGGCCACCGGGTTAGGCTGGGGCAAACGATGGGAGGTCTGAGATGAAGATCCTGCGCACCATGATCACTGCCTTAGTAGCCGCGGCCGGGGCGGCCGGGCCTTTGTGGGCTGCGGATATCGCCCTGGTGTTGACCAACCGGGTCTATGCCGATGGTCAGGAAACAGCGGCGCTGCGGTTTGACCAGATCAGCCGACAATTGCGCGATGCCGGGTTTCAGGTGATCGGCGGTGACAATCTGGTGGCCCGTGTGATGGCTGACCGCGCGGCTGAGTTCCGTGACGCCCTGGCCGACGATGCGGAGCTGGAGCGCGCCCTGATCGTCCTGTCAGGGCGGGTTTTTGCAGGCGAGGGGGACAGCTGGTTTCTGGGACGTGAGGCGGGCGAGGTTTCAGACCTGACTGCCGCACAGCAGGGTCTGTCGCTTGCCGTTCTGGATGATCTCTTGGCGGACTATCCCGGGCAAAGCTTGATGGCGGTTGCACCGGCATGGCGCAGCCGCAAAGCACCCGGTCAGGGCCTGCGAGTTGGCCTGGGGGGCATCAGCCGGGGCAGGGGGTGACCCTGATGTCAGGGTATGGCGCGGATGTGCAGGCGGCCCTGCGGGAGGTGCTGCAGGGGGCGGAGCCTTTGGCCGATGCTGCCGCGCGGGCCCCGCATGGTGTGAACCTTAGGGGCTACCTGCCGCGCAATGCAGGCTTCAGCGCCTCTGAGCCGGATCCAGTCGACAACAGTGACAGGGCCTACTGGAGTGCGGTGCGCGATATCAACACCGCCGCCGGCTATCAGGCCTACCTCAGACGGTTTCCCAATGGTCTGTTTGTGACCGAGGCTCAGCGGTTGTTGCAGGGTGCGCAAGACACCCCGCAGCAACAGGCCGCCGCCGAGGAAAAAGCGCTGAACCTCAGCCGCAATGACCGTCGGTCCGTACAGCGTGATCTGACGCTGCTGGGGTTTGACACTCGTGGCGTCGATGGTGTCTTCGGGCCGGGCACCCGTGGTGCGATCCGTGCCTTTCAGCGCAGCCGTGGGTTTCGCGACACAGGCTATCTGACCCGTGCCATGGTCACCCGTCTGGTGCGCGATGCTGATGCCCGCCGCAAAGAGGTTGAGGCAGAGGATCGCGCCTATTGGCAGCGCACCGGCATTACCGGGGTGAAAGAGGATCTTGAGGCCTATCTGGAGCGATATCCCAACGGCGTGTTTTCCGAAGATGCCCGCGACCAGCTGGCGGTGATCCTTGCCGAAGAGGCTGAGGTCGCCTTTCGCGAGGCGCAGCAGCTGGACACCGTAGTGGCCTATCAGGACTTCCTGCGCCGCTATCCCAATGGGCCGCTGGCTGAGCAGGCCCGCTCACGCATTGATATCCTGCAGAACACAGGCACAGGACAGACGGCCACCGACACCCAGGTTGCCAAGGACAAGGCTGAGGAACGGGTGGTTGCCTCAAACCCTGTGGCGCGTTTGCTGATTGAGCGGGCGCTGGAAAAGGTGGGGCATAATCCCGGGCCGGTGGATGGCCGTTTTGACCAGCGCAGCCGCCGCGCCATCAAGGCGTTTCAGCGCAGCGCCAAACTGCCCCGCACCGGCTATGTCAGCCGTGATACAATGGCGCGTCTGACCGCCGCCAGCCTGCGCTAGCTGCGGCTGGTGGCTCAGGACAAAAGAAAAGACCGCTTCGAAAACTCGAAGCGGTCTTTTTCATGCTCACAGGAGCGCGTCAGTTTAGCCCTGACGAGCTTTGAAGCGACGCTGCGTCTTGTTGATGACGTAGACGCGGCCCTTACGGCGCACGATACGGCAGTCGCGATGACGCTGCTTCAGCGAGCGGAGCGAGTTCTTGACCTTCATGGGTCTTCTCCTTCTTCGCGGCGCGTCTTGCGCCTGGGTTGCGGGTCGCCCCATAAGGAGCGAAGTAAATGGTGGGCGGTACAAGGATCGAACTTGTGACCCCTTCGATGTCAACGAAGTGCTCTACCGCTGAGCTAACCGCCCATATCTAAACCGTGCAGGCCGTCCCCTCTCAATGAAAGGGGCGCGGAATTCCGCGCCGGTTGCGGTTCTATAAAAGGAGTCGTTGGGGGTTTCAAGGGCTTTCGAGCAGAAGATTTTTCCGGCTATGATATTTCTCGAACAAGGAGACGCCAGTGCCCCGATCTGCCCCCCGAGCTGCCTATGAGATTGTCCATCCAGACAAACGCGTGACAAGTGTTGTTTTTGCCTCCCCCCATTCCGGCCGGGACTATCCGCACAGCTTCCTCTCTCGCACGATTCTGGATCAACATACCATCCGCAGTTCGGAAGATGCCTTTGTAGACAGGCTCTTTGACAGTTCAACCCGTTTTGGTGCCCCTTTCCTGAAGGCCGGTGCGCCGCGTGCCTTTATTGATATGAACCGCAGCGCCGAAGAGTTGGATCCGGCCCTGATCGAAGGGGTGCGGGGCGGCGGGCATAACCCGCGAATTGCCTCCGGCTTGGGAATCATCCCGCGTGTGGTCGCCAACGGTCGGATCATTTACAGCGGCAAAATGAGTCTGGCTGAGGCGCAGGCGCGAATCTCGGACTATTACCGGCCATACCACACTGCGCTTCAGAAGCTTTTGGACGAATCGCACGCCCGCTTTGGTGAGGCGATTCTGATAGATTGCCACTCCATGCCGCATGAGGCGGTGGATGGCGTGGTGCGCGCCGGTAAACCACGGCCTGAGATCGTGCTGGGCGACCGGTTCGGGGCTGCGGCGGATGGTGAGATCGTGGACCAGATCGAAACCGCATTTCTGGATGCTGGCCTGAAGGTGGCGCGCAACAGCCCCTTTGCCGGTGCCTATACCACGTCGCATTACGGCCGGCCCTCACGTCGCCAGCATGCGGTCCAGATTGAGATCGACCGCTCGCTCTATATGAACGAGCGGCTGATTAAGCCCAATGCGGACTTCAATGCCTTCCGCAGCCTGCTGCGCGGTGTCATTGCCCGTATCGCCGAGATCGGCATGCGGGGGGAACAACGACTGGCGGCGGAGTGATCCGGGGCTTGGGTTAGGCCGCTGCAGCATCCGCGCCGGCGTGAACCGCGCGGAATGCAATCGACAGGCGGTTCCACGTGTTGATCATGGTGATCACCGCAGTCAGCTGGATCAGCTCCTGTTCGCTGAACAGGGCTTTCATCGCCTCATAGCTTGCGTCATCCGGGGTCTCGGCCCCAAGGCGGGTCAAAGCTTCGGTCCAGCCAAGGGCCAGCCGTTCCCGGTCTGAGTAGAGAAAACTGTCATGCCAGGCAGAGGTCAGGTAAAGGCGCTGTTCGCTTTCGCCGTCTTTGCGGGCCTCACGGGTATGCATGTCAACGCAGAAGGCGCAGCCATTGATCTGTGAGGCACGTAGTTTCACCAGATGCATCAGGCTCTTTTCCAAACCAGCGGATTCAATTGCGGTGTTCAGAGCCAGGAAAGCTTGCATAAGGTCAGGGGCCGCAGCCCAGTGATTTAGACGCGGTTGCATGGAAATCTCCTTTTCCGTTTGGTGCTAGGTCTTCTGTGGGCGCATCTGCGCCGTGAAATAGTTGTCGGCCCGCTCCACGACCCGTGGGTCGCTGGTAGCCAGAAATTCCGAGTTGAGATCGGCGATGGTGGTTTGCGACAGGGCGGCGCGATAGGCCTGTTCAGCCTTCAACATGGCGCGGTTGATGTTGCAGGGCCGCGGAAAGGCCGAGGGGCCGGGCGCACAGGGGCCGTTGCGGCGGATTTCCTTGCAGCGAAACGCGGGCTCCGGCCCCTCAACCGCCAGAACAACATCCAGCAGCGTGATCTCATTGGCCGGGCGGGCCAACCGGTAGCCGCCTGTTGGGCCGGGCACCGAAACCAACAGGTCGGCTTTCACCAGCGCTTTCAGGTGTTTCAGCAGGTAGCTGGCGGACACACCGTGAAACTCAGCCAGATCGGCCGCTGCCATCACGGCCCCCTGCGGCAGGCCGGCAACGGCTGCGGTGCAGTGGATCGCGGTTTCTACCCCATCACTTAGCTTCATGGCGGTCCCTTTCTGGTGCAGCGCTTGTGGCCAGATCCTTGCGGATGATTCGTGGATAAAATTTATCCATGATTAAGGCTGACCGCAAGAGCGTTCAACTGGAACTTTGAAATAGGGGATCACCGCAGGGCGCGGCCCTTTTTGATGGCGTCTTTGCCAAAGCGTTCGCGGATTGCATCGGTGGCGCGTTCCGCCTTGCTGCGGGTTGCGGCCTCCGGATCCAGCAGATCGCCCGCCAGCCCCGCCTGCGACTCGGGCACCAGATTGGACAGACCAACACCGATCAACCGGTAGGGGCCCGGCCCCGGCACTGCATCAAACAGCGCGCGCGCCTCATGATAAAGGACATCCGCCAATTGGGTGGCATCCCGCAGGGTGTGGCGGCGGCTGATGGTTTTGAAATCATCGGTCTTCAGTTTCAAGGTGACCACACGACCGGCCAGATCGCGCGCCTTGGCGCGGTCTGCCACTTTCTCGGACAGGCGCCAGATGTGGCCATCCAGAATGTCCCGGTTTGAGGTGTCTTCGAAAAAGGTGGTCTCATTCGAAATCGATTTGATCGGCTCACGCGCGTTCACCGACCGCCGGTCTTGCCCCCGCGCCAGATGATACAGGCGATCACCCATCTGGCCGAAGCGTTTGAACAGATCGTCACGGTCCCAGCGCAGCAGGTCGGTAAAGGTGCGAATACCGGCCCGGTCCAAGGCGCCCTGCGTCGCCGCACCAACCCCCCAGATCATGCGCACGGGTTTATCATGCAGGAAATCGGCGGTTTCAGCCTTGCCGATCACCGAAAACCCGCGTGGCTTTTCCAGGTCCGAGGCCACTTTGGCCAGAAACTTGTTGTGGCTCAGCCCGATGGAGCCGGTGACACCCAGCTCCTCCTGCATCCGCTTGACCAGACGCGCCAGCATCACCGCAGGCGGGGCGCCGTGCAGCCGGGCGGTGCCGCTGAGGTCCATGAAGGCTTCGTCCAGGGACAGCGGTTGGATGGCGGGGGTCAGCTCCTCCATCATCGTGCGAATTTGACGGGAAACCTCCACATAAACCTGCATCCGGGGCTTGATCACGACGGCATCGGGGCACAGCTTTAGGGCTTGGAACATCGGCATCGCAGAACGCACACCGCGAATACGGGCCACGTAACAGGCGGTGGACACCACCCCCCGCCTGCCACCGCCAATGATCACGGGCTTGTCGGCCAGCTCCGGATTGTCGCGCTTTTCAACCGAGGCGTAGAAGGCATCGCAATCCATATGAGCGATCGACAGGTCAAACAGTTCGTCATGGGCCACCACGCGCGGCAACCCGCAACTGGGGCAGCGCAGGATTCCGCCGGATTTGGGCGGGTCGAACTGGGTCAGACAGGATTTACAGAGCGCGGGCATGGTGCCTAGGTGTTTGGCGTGAACAGGTGGTGAACATAAGCGATGCTGCCGGGCGAGGAAAGGCAATGACGGTGGAGAAGTCAGAAACCAAGACAGAAACCAAGACGGACGCGCAGCCTGCGTTCAGGGGTACCAAGCTGTTCCTCTTTATTGGGGAGCGTCTGGCGGTGTTGCTGCGGGATGACAAACCAGACATTCCCTGGCCCGATTACTGGGATTTTCCGGGCGGCGAGGCGGAACCGGGCGAAACCCCCGAGGCCTGCGTTCTGCGCGAAACCGTCGAGGAGCTGGGGCTGGAGGTGCGGCTCAGCGCCTTGGAGTGGTCGCGGCAATTTCCATCGTCGACAGGTGTGCCGGAATGGTTCTTTGCTGCACATCTGCCCGAGGAGCGGGGCAAGGAGATTGTGTTGGGGGATGAGGGGCAGGGCTGGGCGCTGATGGCGCCAGAGGAGTATATCACCCACCCCAAAGCCATCCCGCATTTTGCGGAACGGCTGGCGATGTATCTGAAAGAGCGCGGCGTTTAGACCGCGGCCATTTCGGCCAGAATGGCCTCGGCTGCGGCGCGCGGGTTTTCGGCCTGCCAGACCGGGCGGCCAACAACGATGTGGTCGACGCCGTCTTTGACAGCCTGCGCCGGGGTAGCGACGCGTTTCTGATCGCCAAGGGCTGCGCCCGTCGGGCGGACACCGGGGGTCACGATCAGGCGACCTTCGGCCTCAGGCAGGGCGCGGATCAATGCGGCCTCCTGCGGGGAGGCGATGATGCCGTCTGCGCACGCTTCAAAGGCTTTGGCTGCCCGTTCCTGCACCAGATCGCGGATGTCACCAGGTTTGATCAGCGCGCCGTCCAGATCCGCGCGGTCCAGTGAGGTCAGGATGGTGACGGCGAGGATCTTCATATCCTTGCCCGCGGCACCTTCTTTGGCGGCTTTGACCACATAGGGGTCGCCATGCACGGTCAGGAAATCCAGATCAAACTGCGCCAGACCGCGCACCGCGTTTTCCACGGTGGCGCCGATATCGAACAGTTTCATGTCGAGGAAGATCTTCTTGCCGTGATCCTGCTTCAGCTCATTGGCCAGCGCCAGACCGCCGCCGGTCAGCATGCCCAGACCGATTTTGTAGAACGATACGGCATCCCCCAGCTGTTCGGCCAGGTTCAAGCCCGCCAGGGCGTTGGGAACATCAAGGGCTACAATGAGGCGATCGTCGGACATTTGGGCGCTCCTACGGCAGGTAAAACTGCGCCCTTTTGCCGGGATAGACCGGTTTGGTCAAGGTAAGGAAGGCCGCCGCGCGCCCTTCCTTTGTTGGGAAATTCACCAGAGGAATTCTGTTGGCCTTAGGCCAGCATCGGATCCGCGTCACGAATGCTGGTGTCAAAGGAGAAGGTGCGACGACCGGTGCGATACTCAGGCATGCGGGCCAATTGGCGCAGTGCCTCAGAAATCAGCGCCAGGCGCGGGTTTTTCAGCCCCTCCTTGGGGATGGAACAATGCATCTGAACGTTGCCCTGATCGCAATGAAAGGACACAAAACCGCGTGCCTCGCCCTTGGCGGTGTTCAGGTCAGAAACCTCAATCTGAGTAATATGCATTTTCGCCTCACTGTTTTACATGGCTACCGTTTGCGGTTCTTGGCGGGGTTTGGGGCAGCCTACCTCACGTGTGTTAAGAACCTCTTGCGTTGAAAATACGGCAGCAATTGCAGAAATTTGAGACCTTCTGAAGTATGGGTCTTGAACGCATTAGGGACTCCCCCCACCTTGAGATTGAGGCCCGATACCGGGGCGTGCCGCAAAGCGGGCGCCACACCTGACCGGGCGCTTGCAAAAAGGAGAGAACGATGGACTTGAACAAGTTCACGGAACGTGCGCGTGGCTTTATTCAGGCTGCGCAGACAATTGCGATGCGGGAAAACCACCAGCGTCTGGTGCCCGAACATCTGTTGAAAGCCTTGATGGACGATGATCAGGGGCTTGCCGCCAACCTGATCCGCCGCGCCGGCGGCGCACCTGAACGGGTGATCGAAGCCGTGGACGCCGCGGTTGCGAAACAGCCGACGATCTCAGGCGATGCAGGCCAGATTTACATGGACAATGCCACCGGCAAAGTGCTGGCTGAGGCTGAGAGCATCGCTAAAAAGGCGGGTGACAGTTTTGTGCCGGTCGAACGGCTGTTGATGGCGCTGGCTTTGGTGAAATCCAAAGCCAAGGATGCCCTGACTGCCGGTGCCGTGTCGCCGCAGACGCTCAACAGCGCGATCAATGATATTCGCAAAGGGCGCACGGCTGACAGCGCATCCGCCGAAGAAGGCTATGACGCACTGAAGAAATACGCCCAGGACCTGACCGAACGTGCTGAGCAAGGCAAGATTGACCCGATTATCGGCCGCGACGAAGAGATCCGCCGCTCGATGCAGGTGCTGTCACGCCGGACCAAAAACAACCCGGTTCTGATCGGCGAGCCTGGTGTGGGTAAAACCGCCATCGCCGAAGGGCTGGCGCTGCGCATCATCAATGGCGATGTGCCGGAATCCCTGCGCGACAAGAAGCTGATGGCCCTTGATATGGGCGCGCTGATCGCCGGGGCGAAATACCGTGGTGAGTTTGAGGAACGCCTGAAGGCCGTTCTGACCGAAGTGACTGAAGCTGCAGGAGAAATCATCCTTTTCATTGATGAAATGCACACCCTTGTGGGGGCGGGCAAATCCGATGGCGCAATGGATGCGGCGAACCTGATCAAGCCTGCTTTGGCGCGCGGTGAGTTGCACTGCGTTGGCGCGACCACGCTGGATGAATACCGCAAATACGTCGAAAAAGATGCGGCCCTTGCCCGCCGGTTCCAGCCAGTGATGGTGGAGGAGCCGACGGTGGAAGACACCATCTCGATCCTGCGCGGCATCAAAGAGAAATATGAGGTCCATCACGGCGTGCGGGTCTCGGATTCGGCGCTGGTGGCAGCGGCAACCCTGTCACACCGCTATATCACCGACCGTTTCCTGCCGGATAAGGCGATCGATCTTGTCGATGAGGCCTCTAGCCGTCTGCGCATGGAGGTCGACAGCAAGCCCGAAGAGCTGGATCAGCTGGATCGTCAGATCCTGCAGATGCAGATCGAGGTGGAGGCGCTGAAGCTGGAAGATGACGTTGCCTCAAAGGACCGTCTGGAAACCCGTGAGAAAACCCTGGCTGAGCTGCAAGAACGCAGCGCCGAACTGACCGCCACCTGGCAGGCGGGCCGGGACAAGCTGGAATCGGCCCGAGAGGTGAAGGAACTGCTGGATCAGGCCCGTGCACAGCTGGAGATCGCCAAACGTGAGGGCAATCTGGCCCGCGCAGGGGAGCTGTCTTACGGCATCATTCCGGATCTCGAAAAGAAACTGGCAGATGCTGAGGCACAAGAAGGCTCGGGTATGATGGTCGAAGAGACCGTCCGCCCGGAACAGATCGCCTCGGTCGTTGAGCGCTGGACAGGCATCCCGACGGCCAAGATGCTGGAAGGTGAACGTGAGAAGCTGCTGCGGATGGAGGAGGACCTCCATGCCCGTGTAATCGGACAAGACGCGGCGGTCACCGCTGTCGCCAATGCGGTACGTCGTGCACGTGCGGGCCTTAACGATGAGAACCGGCCGCTTGGTTCATTCCTGTTCCTTGGCCCGACCGGTGTTGGTAAAACCGAGCTGACCAAAGCCGTGGCTGAGTTCCTGTTTGACGATGACAGCGCCATGGTGCGCATCGATATGTCTGAGTTCATGGAGAAACACGCGGTGGCCCGTCTGATCGGTGCCCCTCCGGGCTATGTGGGTTATGATGAAGGGGGCGTGCTGACCGAAGCGGTGCGTCGCCGTCCCTATCAGGTGGTTCTGTTTGATGAGGTCGAAAAGGCCCACCCGGATGTCTTCAACGTGCTGCTGCAGGTGCTGGATGACGGTGTGCTGACCGATGGTCAGGGTCGCACCGTGGACTTCAAGCAGACGCTGATCATCCTGACCTCAAACCTTGGGGCGCAGGCGCTCAGTCAGCTGCCCGATGGGGCGGATGCTGCAGATGCCAAGCGCGATGTGATGGATGCTGTGCGGGCCCATTTCCGGCCTGAGTTCCTGAACCGCCTGGATGAAACCATCATCTTTGACCGTCTGGGACGTCAGGACATGGACGGGATCGTCGATATCCAGCTGCGCCGTCTGGCCAAACGGCTGGCGGCCCGCAAGATTACGCTGGATCTGGACAGTGCCGCGCAGACCTGGCTGGCGGATGCTGGCTATGATCCGGTGTTTGGTGCGCGGCCCCTGAAGCGCGTGATCCAACGGGCGCTGCAAAACCCACTGGCGGAGATGCTGTTGGGTGGCGATGTCAAAGACGGTGACACGGTCACAGTCGGCGCTGGAACTGAGGGTCTGATTATCGGTGATCGGGTCAGCGCCAGCAACAAACCGCGCCCGGATGACGCGGTGGTTCACTAGCATCCATTGCTTGCGTAAAAGATGACGGGCCTGCCCTATGGGGCGGGCCCATTTATAATGAAGAACGAGGATGAGCGATGAACTGGCAACAGCTGCTGAACACGGCGCGGTATAATGGCAGCGGCGGTGCGGAACGGCCGGATCGCCCCAACCACGTGCAGGATGCTGATCGCATCATCTTCTCCGCGCCCTACCGGCGTTTGGCCAACAAGACGCAGGTGCATCCGCTTTATGATATCGATCATCTGCGCCATCGCATGATCCATTCGCAGGAGGTGGCCAGCGTGGGCCGCAACCTGGGCATGCTGGTTGGCCATTGGCTGGAAACCGAAGGCCACATCGCACAGGGTGAGGCCTATAAAGTGGCCGGCACCGTACATGCGGCGGCTTTGGCGCATGATATCGGCAACCCGCCGTTTGGCCATTCCGGCGAAGCCTCCATCGGGCGCTGGTTTGCTGAAAAGTTCGAAGAGCCGCGCAGCGTGTTTAAAGGCATCGACAGCGCCCGCTGGGAAGAGTTCATCAAGTTCGAAGGCAACGCGCAGGGCTTTCGCATCCTGACCCGGTTGGAGATGTATCGCGGCGATGGCGGCATGCGCTTGTCAAATGCGGTATTGGGCGCCTTCACCAAATACCCGATGACGGCGGCGGTTCAGGCCTCTCTGACGGATGAGGCCTATGTGGGGGCCAAGAAATTTGGTGTGTTTGAGGCTGAGGCACCGCTTTTTTCGGAGGTCGCAGCAGCGCTGGGCCTGAAAGAAGAGCAGGGGGAGGGTGGTCAGCGTTGGTGGCGGCGTCACCCGCTGGTCTTCTTGGTCGAGGCGGCGGATGACATTTGCTACAATATTGTCGATCTTGAAGACGGGTTTTCCGCTGGCGATCTGCCGTTTGAAAGGGTCGCCACCCTGCTGGAGGACCTGATCAAAGATGAAAACGCACGGGATCAGTCCAGCTATAGCGACTATGAAAAGGTTTGCTACCTGCGCGCCCGCGCCATCGGTAAGGCGATTGACGCCTGTGTTGAAGCGTTCCAGCATAACTATGATGACATCATGGCCGGGCGGTATTCGGGCGAGCTGATCGCAGATTCGCGTTTGGGTCCGGAATTTGCCCAGATCAAATCCGCCGCAAAACAGCAGCTGTTCACCGCCCCCCGCAAAACCAAACTGGAGGTGCGCGGCCGCAATGTGATCCGCGTTGTTCTGGATGGGATCCTGCCGGTGTTCGAAGCACTGGAACGCGCCGGTTGGGATGAAAGCCAACTGCCGGATTATGAACGCCAGCTGGTGCGCGCGGTGGCCTTGGACCTGCGCGATGTGCGCAGCAACTATGAGGCGCTGCATGCGATGACCGATTTCGTGTCCGGTATGACGGATCGCTATGCGGTTGAGGTGGCGGAACTGCTGTCCGGCACCTGAGGCAATCCAAACATCACCTCTGATATAAGAACGCCCGGTGCAGTCCACTGCCCGGGCGTTTCACACTTTATATATATGCCGCGCTACAGATCGCGCCGATCATTCGCCAATGGCGGACTGCACGATACTGTCCAGCAGCACCTCAACCTCTTTCATCGGGCCATCGGGGAAGCTGCGGTAGCCGATGATGGTTTCATCTTCTTTGCCAGCCAATGTGGCGACAAAGATGTCATAGGGGCAGAAGACGATATTCATCGGATCGGCCTCCATCACCTTGCGGGACAGTTTAGCTGAACAGAAGCTGTAGACCTCAGCCTTGTCAAACAGGATGACGTCTGAGCCGACATCAGCGCGGGTGCGTTCCAGCATATCGCCTACATGGCTGGTGCTGTCGATCACCAGACCTTCGTCTAGGATCGCGTTTTCCAGACCAAAGATCACATCGTCGATGTCTTGATTGGTGGTGTAGCTGATCATTTCCCCCGCAAGGGCTGTTGTTGCGCTGAGGCAAACGGCGGCAAGGGATAGGGTGAATTTACGGTTCAGGATGTTTCTCATTGGGGCGCTCTCCTCCTGTGGCGTCGTGCAGCCGGTTCACCCCGGCAGGCTGAGGTTAACGCCTTTGAGACCATTCACACTGACATAGGTCAAGACATATTAGCGATCTTCTATATGTTCGAATGTTTCAATGCCGCCACGCCAATGTGAGAGGATGTGGTTTGGTGTCGCTGGCCGCAAGGCTTAGGTTTCCTGCAACGAATAGAAAGGACTTCCTATGGCCGGACGCTGGAAAAACGACCTGAGTGAAAATGACGTGACCCCTGAGGGCGCATATCTGTCGCGGCGTAGTCTGCTGGCGGGCATGGCCGGTGTCGGGCTGGCTGGCGTTGCGGGTCTGCCCACCGCCGCGCGGGCCGAGGCGCTGAAAGCCAACACCTTTGAAGAGATCACTAGCTACAACAACTTCTATGAATTCGGCACCGGCAAGGATGATCCGGCGAAATATGCCAGCGCCCTGACCACCAGCCCCTGGACAGTCAAGATCGATGGCATGGTCGATAAACCCGGCGATTATCAGTTCGAAGACATCATGGCCAATATGACCATTGAGGAACGGCTCTACCGTTTCCGCTGTGTTGAGGCCTGGTCGATGGTGGTGCCGTGGAACGGGTTTGAACTGGCCGATCTGTTGAATATGGCGGGCGTTCAGTCACGGGCCAAATATGTGGCTTTTGAAACGCTCTATCGTCCTGACGAAATGCCGGGCCAGAAAACCCGCGTGTTGAAATGGCCCTATGTGGAGGGGCTGCGCCTGGATGAGGCGATGCATCCGCTGACCATTATGGCCACGGGTATCTATGGCAAAGACATCCCTAACCAGAACGGCGCGCCGCTGCGTTTGGTGGTGCCGTGGAAATATGGCTTCAAGTCGATCAAATCAGTGGTGCGGATTACCCTGACCGACAAAGAACCACCGACCAGTTGGAACCGGGCCAATGGGCGCGAGTATGGCTTCTATAGTAATGTGAACCCAGAGGTGGACCACCCACGCTGGTCGCAGGCCTCGGAGCGGCGCATTGGTGGCGGTCTGTTTGCCAAGCGAATCCCGACCCTCAAGTTCAATGGCTATGAGAGTGAGGTGGCCAGCCTGTATAAAGGCATGGACCTCTCGAAATACTTCTAAGGGGGAGTGATGGTAGATCTCATCAATCGGCAGGCGCGCAAGCTGCCCACCTGGGTGGTTTACCTGATCGGTTTCCTGCCGATGCCCCTTCTGTTCTGGCAGGGCATCACTGGGGCGCTGGGCGCTGATCCGGTGAAAGCGCTGGAACATGAATATGGCGAACTGGCGCTGCAGCTGCTGATCCTTGGCTTGGCGATCACCCCCGCCCGCCGTCATCTGGGTCTCAACCTGCTGAAGTTCCGCCGGGCGATAGGCCTCCTGTCCTTCTTCTATGTGCTGGCGCATCTTCTGGTCTGGGCCGTGCTGGATGTGCAGACACTGGGGGCGGTCTGGGCCGACATTGTCAAACGCCCCTATATCACCATTGGCATGGCGGGCTTTGCCCTGTTGCTGCCGCTGGCTGTGACTTCAAACAACAGATCGGTTCGGGCGCTTGGGGCAGGCTGGCGCAAATTGCACAAGCTGACCTACCCGGCGGTTTTGCTCGGCGGCATCCATTATGTCTGGCTGGTGAAAGGCTGGCAGTTGGAGCCCCTGATCTATCTGGCGGCGATTCTGTTCCTCTTTGCCCTACGGTTGCCAAAGCGGCGGAAAGCGCGAGTCGCAGCCTGATCTGGCGAGTAACCCCTCTCGTTCACAGTGATTGAAAGAGCCCCCGAGTCGCGGATCATCCCCGACTCGGGGGCTCTTTACCTTCCGACTCGGCGTTCTATATCCCGAGTCTGGGGGTAATCTTGTGGATAACCATGCAGCCGGCTGTGTCTCTTGCCGCTGTGCAGCATGTTTTGGTCTGTTTTGCATTGATGTGCCAACTTCACCTCCTTCTATGTTATTGAATTCATTTATTTTTTGATCTTTTTTGTGATTTTTGTG